>NZ_WIXM01000026.1 GCF_010993965.1 Gracilibacillus sp. YIM 98692
TAGGAATCATCTTCTCAATGTAGCATAGTCTTTTTTTTAAAATGTCCTTTACAAAGGGTACACTTTAGAAGACTGAATAGTCCTTTTTTTACACGTTAGGAGAGCATAAAATTTTAGCAGGGAGGCTACTCGACGCAGCAAAAATTTTTAAGTACAAAGTACCACGACCAGGACGGGTAGTATCGACGTTGGTCACAGGAGATACTGACATCTGTGTTGCCTGCAAAAAGCAGATGAACTTAACAGATGTTCCATTTTTACCCCGATGAAGTAAAACTAAGGCTTTCACCATTAGGACTTGGCGATAAGCCAAGTTTTTCTTTAAAACTTACCCAAAATATGAATTTTCTATTTTCATTTAATAAAAATCAAAATTATCCGGATCTAACTTTGGATTTGCACGTTTGTTCTGATTTAGCGCATCAATTTTCCCCATTTCATCCTTTGTTAATTTAAAATCAAATATTGAGGCATTATCGATGATTCTGTGCGGTTTTACTGACTTTGGTATCGTAACAACCCCACTTTGTATGTCCCAACGAAGAATGACTTGTGCTGGTGTTTTATTATATTTCTCCCCGATTTCTACTAAAACCTCGTTATTGAGAAGCTGGCCTTGCATTAATGGTGACCAAGCTTCCATTTGAATGTTGTTTTCCTGACAATAGTTACGTACTTTCGTCTGTGTAAGGCACGGGTGAAACTCAATTTGATTTACCATTGGTTTAATTTCTGCATCTTTCATCAACTCTTCTAGATGATGTACATGAAAATTGCTTACTCCTATAGCACGTGCTTTTCCATCATTATAAATTTTTTCAAGTGCCTTCCACGTTTCTTTGTATTTGCCTGGCACCGGCCAATGGATGAGATATAAATCTAAATATTCCAATCCAAGTTTGGCCAAACTTTCATCAACTGCATGTAAAGTAGATTCATAGCCTTGCTGTTTATTCCCTACTTTTGATGTGACAAAAACTTCTTCCCTTTTTACTCCAGATTCTTTTATTCCTTTTCCAACACCTTCTTCATTTCGATAGGCGGAAGCTGTATCGATACTTATATAACCCGTATTAAGCGCTGTCTTGACCGCATTAATTACCTGATCACCATCTTCCACCTGCCAAACACCAAGTCCAAACCAAGGCATTTCTACACCGTTATGTAGTCTAGTTTTATCTTTTAAACTATTAACCATTCTAAACAACACCTTCCTTAAGAATTCCTTTCATTTCATTATTCAGACTATTCTGAAGTATTGCAAAAAATTAGCATTTTTTAATATTCTCCACCAGGATAAAGGGTTGAACTGTATAGTCGTTTAGGCTGCTTAATCCCATTTCCTGTGTTCTGCTTTTCCA
This sequence comes from Gracilibacillus sp. YIM 98692, assembly GCF_010993965.1. GTDB lineage: Bacteria > Bacillota > Bacilli > Bacillales > Amphibacillaceae > Gracilibacillus. The sequence goes on from NZ_WIXM01000026.1 coordinate 1,362, forward strand.
AGTGTAAATCCTTATACTCATACGAAAAAATGGATGCTGTTTCTTCATTGTATATAATTACTTGCTCAGTCCCTTTGTCAAAAAGATCCGCATGCACAACATAGCCATCTACAGGAAAAGTAACAACCGGATTTAAATAGCCATCATATAAAGTTGGGTTAATCCCCCCGCCTCGTCGATAGGCTAAAATATAATCTAATTCTTCCTGATCCCAGCCGCGAATCGTTTCGATGATGGTTAACCAGCCTTTTGACTGACGGTCCTCTTTACAAACCTCTTTTCCATTTGCATCTAAAAGAAACAGACCATCCTTTCCATTCTCATTACCTCGAATAATGCGATCTAAACCTGCTACCTGAAGGCCTGGGAGATCGGAACGAAATTTCCCTAATGCAATATGCTGTGATTCGATGGAACCGTCATAGCGCCAAATTTCCTTGCCATCTGGAGCATACATTACGGTTACACTTCCGCCAATAACAATACTTACATCATCAGGTAATGTTGGATCTACCTTCCCTACCCAGATACAATCTGCATGGTCATCTAAATTATGACAGGACCATAGCACCTTCCCATCATGATCTAGGCAGTCATAGCCTGCCATTACCTCATCATGTCCATCTAAATCAAAATCATGTACCCATGGGAAATGACCTATATTCCCTTCATGTGTCCATAGCAATTCAAAATTAGAGTTTAAGGCCCATAACTTATGGTAGCGATTTTTTAAGATGATGTCCTGCGGAAAGGGACCTCCTGATAGATTCGCAATTACAATGCAATCATGTGCTTCTGGGTCAGGAAGAGGATGTGATTTTTTTACTTCTCCTGTTTTCCCATCTAATATGTAAAAGGTTTTATCCATTACACAAAGTACTTCATTACAGCCATCCCCATCAATATCATAGATCTGTGCTGGATAATCAGAGCCGGGACCACCTGCGTTTTCATCAGGCTTTCCAACCTGCCACAGTCTATTTCCCTGTAAATCGTAAGCAGTTAAACAGGTTACCTGATGGGGAACATAACGGTCATCAATTCCTCCGTCAGCTTGAACCATAAGTATTTCCATTTGATCATCCTGATTTAAATCACCTACAAGCATTTTACATCTGAAGCCTGCTTCTTTGATATTAACTTCTCCTAACAATTTTGGTTCCTTTGACTGTATTTGACTCATAAAATATTACTCTCTCCTCTTTTTTACTTTTATTAACGAAACGCTTTCATAATGGAATATGTATTACTTTTTGATTTTAATTCGCATCATTGAACCCGGTTACCTTTAATCAAAGTTGATATATCCTCTCCTCTTCTTAAATTATATAATTCTCCATCAAAGATAGTCTCAACAGTACCATCCGGGAACATATAACTGCCAGAAATAAATCCTGCCCCATTTATAAAACCTGGAATATCCTCCATCTTACCTTCAATAGCTGCTTGTAAGGAAACCAAAGCAAAAGGTTCTAAATTATCAAATTTTGCATTCATTCTTGTTGAATCATTTATAAAGTAACCTTTATGGAAGCTTCGTATAACAATATTATCACCAATAACTCTCCCTAATTTCAAATACTCCTTACATCTAGTAGCTTTAAAAAGGTCTATAATGGCAAATAGGGCAATTGGATCTGAACATTTGGTATCAACATTAATATCTACTCCCTTCCCTGGCTCATACCCTAACTCACCGAACCCATTTCCTTTTGCGATATTTCGTGACATTTTCCAAAGTTCAATATCTCCAGTATCTAAGAAGGCTCTAGAGTAAGACAATAAAAAACCACAATTGGCAGAATGGCTTTTAAATTCACTGCCAGCTTTCCCATAGTACCCATTTCTTTTCAATACATATCCTGTAAGGTCGGTTCCATCTGTAAACATGGTTCTAAAAGAATTGGTTTCCGGAATGTAAGCATATGTTGCAAAACTTAATAACCCTTTATAAGTCCATTCTAAGATATCTTTTGCATCTTCACCGATCTCTTTAGCCATTTGCAGCTGCATTAGAGCATTTTTCCCATAGATGGAATTAGCCCCACCGGAACGAAGAATTTTAGCTTCTAAGGCTACCTCCCCAAATTCAGGCCCAAATTGTCTCTTTGCTCTATCCCCGTATTTACTTAATGTATTAGTATCGTCATCTGTCTCTTCGGTTTTCTTTGGTTGAGTAAATTGATAGGCACCAAGACCTGTTTTTTCGTCTCTAGCCAATACATATTGATAAGCAAGATGTTTCGCCCATTTAAAAGCATCTTTATCCCCATTCAATCTATAAAGGCTTGACGCTGCATATATCAGATCATTCCCTGTATTGATAAAAGAAAGACCTGAAGATTCACGAAATGGAGGACGCTGGACTAATTCGTGATTCCAAACAGATCCTAATTCAAGCCCATACTTTCCATGTCTCCCAACATCAAGATCATCCCAATTATAAACATGGGCATTCCAAAAAGCTTTAATAAATTTTGATGTAACGTCTGAATTCACTTCGTACATTAGATCATAATAGGGTAAACAATTCTTCAATTCATGTACGTATTCTTTTTCTTTTGGACCTACCGGTTTTAAAGTCTTAAGATCTATAAACTTATGACCTCCCCATTGAATTAACCCGCTCTTATCAAGCAAATGATCAAAATGATATCTAATAGCATCCTTGGCTGCATTTTTATACTTAGGCTCATCTATTAAAATACTTAAGGATGTTAAGGTTCGAAATAGATTTTGCTGAGTTGCCAAATTAGAAATAACAACCTCTCCTATATCAGAGAAGTTCCACTTCATTTGTTCTAAGGTATCGATATTGATACCATCACAAAACAACGGAGATGGATTCTTTCTATAACGATCTCGTCCATTTTCTAAAACATTATCGCAAAATTCAATCACTGCATTGATTCTAGACCTATCATTCTCCAATATTTTCTTATCCTCACCTTCTTTATTTATTCAACGCCTATTTGATTTCAATATAATTTTACAAAAAGACGGAAGCGATTACATGTAATATGCTCATAAAAAGGATTGCTGTAACGACCTAAGTAGTTTGATTAAAAAGTCCCAGCTGAGTTATCTCTTTCTCAGAACTACGAATTTATATAATATTAAAATTAGGATGGTTAACATCCCATTTATCATCCACTGCCATTTGAAAGATACTGTTTTTTCTTTTTCAATCTTTTTCATATGCTTCAACGTTTTTAAAGATTTGAAATTCTTTTCAACTCGGTTAAAGGTAAAGTTTTCTCTATCAGTAACTGATTGCTTGGCCGTTTTTGAATCCTTTTTGTCCAACCCTTTCTCATCATTTGCAAACAATCTGTATGTGTGAAAGCCCTCGTCTAATAGTATTGTAGCATCCTGATATGCAGAATAGCGATCGATTGAGCGTAGAACTGCTACAATCAATTCTCTATTTCCTCTTTTTGCTGATCCAACTAACGTATATAGACTTTCATTAGTAAAACCATTTTTAATACCTGTTGCTCCTTCATAATTAAAAAGAAGGTGATTATGATTTACTAATACGTTTTGATCATCCCATTGGTAACCGACTCGATTGGCATCATCCTTCACATGTATTTTTAACTCATCTGTCCAATATCTCTCGTTCCATTGATAGGTTTTGCTCGAAGCGATTTCCCTAAATAATGGGTTCTTCATTGCGTATCTAGCAATGGTTGCCATATCATAAGCTGAAGTGTAATGGTTTTCATTGTGTAACCCACTGGCATTTGTGAAGTTCGTGTTTTTAGCACCAATTGATTGGGCAAAACTAGTTACTTTTTCAGCAAATAATCGTTCACTTTCAGCAATATGCTCAGCAATTGCTACCGCCCCATCGTTCCCTGAATGAAGCATAATGCCATATAAAAGATCTTTAAGTTTAAACTTATCTCCTTCATGCAAATACAAACTACTTCCTATTGTTTTAACTGCTGATTCAGAAACATTTATACTGTCATTTATATTTCCTTGTTCAATCGCATAAATAGTTGTTGCGATTTTGGTTATACTTGCAGGATATTGTCTTTTATTCATATCTTTCTGTAGTAAAACTTGACCTGTTTTTTGATCTAACACTACCCATGACTTCGCATGAATTTTATGGTAGATATTTTCGGAAAGGGTTTTAATTTGTTGATTGTCAGTGTCCGCATAAACATTGTTTTTACCTAATATGATAAAACATATTGTTAAAAGAAGTACTATTTTCTTGATCATTGGTATGACTCCTTTCCATATATGTAAATATTTATGGAATCTATTTTATTTGCCATTTTCTTCTAATAGCATTAAAAGGTATATCTATTTATATGTTGAAAGGAGACATAAAATGATAGCAAAAAACTCTATTAACCTTAACCATAAACTATTTCGATAATTTAAGAAACAAGATTAATATAGGGGTTTCATCTCATAAATATGAACCTATGGTTTGGAGATATTCACCGGGATCAGTTGGAGCCTCTCCCCTTCTTTTATTTATTACTACTGTTATTTTTCAACCCTCTTCTTCTCAGCATATAATTGCATCTATTTAATAAAATTCATTAAGACACTTTTTACCTGAGTATAACGAGAGGTGTGACATATTATGAGAATTTATATTGCTAATCATAATGACTCCTTACAAACCATTTCAAAAAAGTTTCATGTAAATATCGATGAACTGATGTCCCTTAACCCTAATATTGATAATCCCAACTTGAATATTTCAGGGAAAGTAATTAAACTTGCTTGTCAGCCTAAGTCTGATAACAGTAAATTAAACTCTTCTCCCAAGCTGGATGATTCCAATTTAAATCTGCATTGGATCCCGCTTACTTCACTAGATGAAATGGAAAAGACAGACTATGACGTACTGATTGTTGGAAGTGGTGGCGGTGGAGGAGCGGCTCTATGGAGGTTATGTCAACAATGGCAGGGCACTGGAAAGAAAATAGGAGTTGTAGAGGCAGGAGATCTTCTCTTACAAACACATGTAAATAACCTCCCAACAATGAACCCAGAACGTGCTGAAGATTATTTCCTTCATCATTCAAGAGAGGTCTCTGATATTTCCTCACGAGAAGTTATTGCTTTAGGAGGCAGAACTTTATTTTGGTTAGGTGCTACCCCCCGTATGAGCCCTTCAACTTTTGAGCATTGGCCCATTAAAAACAAACAGATGGAAAAATACTACAATATTGCTGAAAAATTAATGAATGTTACGAAAGATTATACCCAAGGCTCTTCGATTACTGAAGTACTTCTGCAACGGCTACAGGCTAGCTATTTTCCAGATGCCATAGATCAACCGATTGCAACTGATCTCCAATCAACTAAATACGGAGAAGTCCATTCAAATGTATTCTATAGCTCTCTTTCTGCATTAGGGCGTGCTTTGAACATGCGATCCTTTGACTTGGCTGTTAATGCACAAGTAGTGAAAGTATTTGCTGAACATGGGAAGGTAAAAGGAATAGAAGTAATGTCTTCTGAGAAAAAGCGCCATTTTCTTAAAGCTAAAACGATCATATTGTCTGCTGGTACATTTCAAACAACAAGGATCTTGCTAAATTCAGATATTAAAGGACCGGCAATTGGACATTATTTAACTCATCATTCGAGAATATACGCAACTGGCAGGGTGACTCGTGAGGAATTCCCTGAATTATTAGGTACGCTCGGTATTTTAGTACCTGGACAGAAGGATAGACCATATCAAATTCAAATTATTGGACCAGAGGGTTACTTTTGGTACCCAAATGAAGAACAAAAGCCTTTACAAGAGGATATGGATATTTACTTTCACGCTTCAGGTGAGGTGGAATCTTATTATGAGAATCAAATCATCATTGACCCTAATGAAAAAGATCATTTGGGAATACCTAAAGTTGATATACGATTCACCTACAGCGAAAGAGACCGAGCCGTAATCGACCAGATGAAGAAAGCAGTTCGAGCTGCCTCCTCAGCCATGAAAACACAACTTATTGAGGAGACAGATCAGCCCTACATTTATTTATGGCCTTTTGGAAAAGAATTTCATGAAATGGGAACCTGTAGGATGGGCGATGATCCTAATACTTCTGCTACGAATTATGTTGGGCAAATTCACGGTATAAATGGTTTATATGTCGCTGATAACAGTGTCATTCCTACAAGCGGAACCGCAAATCCTACTCTTACTACAGTGGCTTTAGCCATTCGCACTGTCGATTATATTGTAGATCAATTTAAATAATAGGAGGATGAAAGATGAAGTTTAGGCGTATTGGTAACCAAATGCAAATGGTATCCAATCAAGAAACAAGTAAATACCCTCCTGGGTTAACGATCTTCACAGTACGGGAACCATTTTCTAAAGATTATTTAGAAACGTTACAAAATGTTGCGGAAATGGGTTATAAAGTATTAGAGTTATATGACTATGACGATATTCCAGCAAAGGATATGAAAAAAGCGTTAAATCAACTTGGGTTAAGAGCCATTTCCCTCTTCGTCCGAAATGCTGATTTAGAAGAAAATTTAAGGAAACACCTGCAATATGCAAAACATATTGGTGCAGAGTTTATCGTAACAGATGCTCCAGAAGTATTTTTTCAGGATGAAGAAAAGTTCCAAGATCTTGTCTCCCTTTTAAAACATGCTCAAACAGTTTTGGAAAAACACAATATACAGCTTGTTTACCATCCTCATACTGCAGAGTTCAAAAAAGTTAATGAGACGTATTGGCTCGACCGATTAATAAAAAGTGTAGATCCGAATTTACAACTGGAACTAGACACATATTGGATAAAGAAAGTTGGATTAGATCCTGTGGAAACACTATATAAATATAATGGGCATGTCCCTCTTCTTCATATTAAAGATATCAACAAGGAAGGTGAATTTAAAGAAGTTGGGCAAGGGATTCTTATTTGGCCACTGATATTCTCAGCTGCTAAGGACATTGGAGTTAAATATTACTTTGTAGAACAGGATGTAACGTCACATCCATTAAAAAGTGTCCAAATGAGTATAGATTACCTAAGAAAAATAGGTTTGGCTTAATCATACGCTGACCTATTATTCCCTTCCTTTTATAAGTGTCACAATTGTTATAAACAATAAAGGGAGTACTACAATAACTGTAGTATAAAGCGGATAAACTACTTGAACAGCTTCTACAAACTCCAGCTCATTTGTAAACATTGTCAATGATAAAAGAAGAGAAATTAATGTAATGGGAAATATAAGAATGTCTTTATTCTTTAATTGAAAGACACTCCCAAGTAATTCTTTAAGGATAAAAAGTGAAATTGTTGCTTTCATATAAGAACCAACTACTAAAGCTATACCAATAAATGATTCAACTCTTGTAACAATTTCTCTTATATTGATCAATCTAGCCAATTGAAATAATGAATATTTTAAATGACTTGCAAGAGGACCAAAAGCCATAATAGTACAAACGACAGCAATAATTAATAATAAACCATGTATAATTAGTACACTAAACATCTTTTTCTGCAGTGTTTTCCCCTCATTTTTATGAACAAATGGTAATAATAATGAAAATAGAGTAATTTCAATATAGGGAAATCCAAAGTTACGGTAAGCACCATGCAATACTGGTTTAATCCCATCTGGCAAGACTGGTAAAAGAAAGTCTACGTGAAAAAAAGGGACAGTCAATATAATCACTATGATTGAAAAAAATAGCAAGTAACATAAAAGCAATACAAACATTCTCGCCATTACTTCAAAACCAGACCTCACGGTTAAAGCAGAAACGAGTAAAATAAAAAAGTGAAACATATAAGAGGGTGTTTGCCTCATCATAGAGTTGGTGAAAAAACCACCAATATCGATAATAATATACGATAGCATTAAAAACAGCTGCAGAACGATAGGGACACCAATGATAATCATTAACCATTTTCCGAATTTTTGCTGAATATGACCGATGAAATTTAACTCAGGATTCTTGTGATATACATAAAAGATGCATGTTAATAGAACCAAACCACATCCATTTGCCAGGATAACAGATATCCAAGCTCCATTTTTAGCAGCTTCTATTAAAGGTTGCGGAATATTAATAATAGCGGAACCTAGTAAGAAAGCAAAAAACAAACTTGCCATTTGTCCAGATGTGATTGGTTCTATTTTTTTCATGCTTTTACTCCCCTTACATCATACATTACTTTACCATCTTTAATGTTTCTACAATCTGTTTTGCTGGATTGGCAAAAATGGAGTGAAATAGATCATCAAGATTCGGCCATTTTAAATCCATCACAAAAATTAAACTTAAATAAAGAACAGGAATCATCATCATCATATAGATGATTCGTTCTCGAAAGCTGCTATGTTTAATTCTACGTAAATCAGCTAACCACATGGCCATAATTACGATAGTTAAAAAAAGAATATTTTCAAACAATGTTTACTCCTCCACTACTTTTTCTCCGCCAGCCATACCTGTACTCTCGACTTTTACTTCAACTTCGAGATCAACTTCACTTTCAGCCAACATTTTACCCCATTCTGCCTCGTGTTTTTTCCATAGTTGAGGTTTTTGTTGATAAAGTTTGTCTGCAATACCTAAAACATCTAACTCATTTTCTTGCAAGTAGTGAATGACTTGATTCATATCGTCTTGAATATTTTTGGCGATATGTTTTTCCAACTTCTCTACTTCATCTGCTGTTGTTACAGTAGAGCATTGTAATTCTCCCAAAAAACCATCAATTTTAGTAGTGATATCAATAGACAAGGACTCCTGATTAAATTGAGGAGATAAATTGGTTTCAAGAGCAGCCACTTCAATTGTTTCTTGAAGCTTGTCATTTTCTTTATCCATACAAGGAAAGTTGATAATACCTCCTTTGTATTCATTCTTTAACATGATTATTTTTTCGAAATCTGCTGCATCTAGATAATCCACCATTTTCCCTTCTTGCACAACAGCTGCGCCATTTGCAACTGGTGCTAGTGAATCATTGTCCGTTTTTTTAATATATGGAATCAATGTTGTTTTGGATTTACTTTTTAAATCCATAGCTACATTTAACAGCATGCTTTTTTTGGACTTTCCTGTAAAATTAGCAGAACTATCCAAAATCGTTCGTAGCTCTTGTGAGATAGTACGTTCAATAAATGGTTTCATTTCCCAATAATCAGCAGCTTTTCTGTTTGTAATCAGGACATAAGACATGAGACGTGTTTCGTGATCACGGTAAAAAAATTCAAGAACATCTCCAATGTTATGCTTCTTAGCAAAATCTTCTCCAATTAAGACAACTCGCATATGACTCCATTGAGCTTTTCTTCCTAAATATACCGGGATATTTCGAGCAGAATCAAAAACACTTTTCCCTTTTGAGTTAATATTAGTGTAAAAGGGTGTTTCCCCACCGCTTGTCCCCCCTATTGTTTCTGCTGGAGAATATATTTGTGCATGAAATTCAATTTCTTCATTTTCGGTTTGATCAATGCTGATTCCCATGACGAAGCCGTACTCCACTAATTCTTTGCTACTCCAACATCCAGTTAAGAAAAGTAATATTGCTATCGTTAACCATCGTTTCATTGACTTATCATCCTTGTGAGGTGGACTTAAATATTTCGCTTGTCCCGTTTTCGTGGTGAATCTTGTAATATTTTCAAAGGAGCGCGAATAAAAACATCTAATATTTGTCTCGGTCTAAATGGAGTTAATGGACTAAAATATGGCTGTCCTAACGACCTTAAACTCGTAATGTGTATCATAATAAGTATGTAACCGATCATAATTCCAAAACCACCCAATATAGCAGATAATATCATCAAAGGAATTTGCATTAACCGAATACTGATAGCAATACTGTATTGCGGGATTGCAAATGAAGCAATACCTGTTAATGCAACCAAAATAACTACAGCAGGAGAAGCAATGTTTGCATTAATAGCAGCTTCACCAATGATTAATGCTCCAACGATACTGACTGCAGATCCAATTGTTTTCGGTAATCGAATCCCCGCTTCGCGAAGCAATTCAAAGAAAAAAATCATAATGGCAATTTCTACAAAAGCTGGGAAGGGTATACCTTCACGTGTATCAAGTATGGCCATTAACAGGTTGGTTGGAATTAATTCTGGATGAAAAGTCGTTAAAGCAATGAAAATACTAGGCAGCGTCAATGCTAAAAAAAATGCAACGATTCTAATAAGCCGAATAAACGAAGAAAATATTACTCTATGGTAGTAATCCTCACTCACTTGAAAAAATTCGGTGAGAAGTCCGGGGCATATTAAAATAGTCCCTGTTCCTTGTACCAATACGACAATTTTCCCTTCTAAAAGAGCTGCGATTGCAGTGTCTGGCCGTTCTGTATATCGATGTTGTGGTAATGGGGAATAATTATTATCTTCAATCACTTCCTCAATATAATTAGTTTCTAAAATATCCCCTTTTTTAGCACGTTTTATTCTTTGTTTAAATTCAGCTAATGTGCCCTCGTCTACGACTCCATCCAAGTATCCATAAGCAATGTCTGTTTGCGTAGTTCCTCCAGCTTTAAATTGTTCCATTTTAAAATGAGAATTTTGTAAACGAGTTCTCAAGAGACCAATATTTCGATCTAATTGTTCAACTGTTCCCTCATGAGGTCCTTTTACCACCGATTCTCCAGTAGGCTCTGTTACTTCTCTTACATTAACTTGTTTTGCTTGGGAATAAGATAACGCTTGATCCCAACCATGAAAAAAAATAACAACGTTTCCGCTTAATACATTACTTATCGCTTCATCAAAACTTTTTACTATTTTTGCGTTCTGTGAAGAGATACCATTTTTGCTAAAGAAACGAATCACGTCTTCCAAATTCACTTCTTCTGCTGGTCCCACTTCATGTGTTACCAGATCCTGCATCGATTCTTTCATATAATTGAGCTCTTTTTGCTGTACCATTGTATGAAAAAATACAGAAAAAGCTTTATGTTTAAGTTTAGGGCCGTATTGCCAAGGAAAAAGTTTTAGGTCAGAACAATTCGTAAACTGTTTATCTATTTGCTTTTGATTTTCCGTTATATCTAAAGATATTACATCAGGTTGATTTCTTACTATTTGGCGTCTCACTTAGATCACTAACCTTCTTTTATACATAGTATTAGTGAAAAAGGGAGGTAGTATACATATACATAAAGGTTACAAGAGGTTACATATTCACAATATAAGTTCTGATGGGAAAATGTAGGTGGGCAAATCACTAGTGGGAATCACACTAAAGGACTGCAAGAGCAGGAGATGTGCTGGATAATCAGCAGTCCTTCATAATTTTATAAGTTCATAAATCAAAAACATTATATCATAATCGTTAATCTATAAAAATTTGTATGAATTCAAGTAGACCAATATAGGCAGTATTCCTATATGATTTTTGATACTATTTCCATTAGTTGTATTTCTTAAACTGCGGCGCGTTTTTTATGGCAAATTGTATAATTTGATTAAAGGTTTCCTGTTCTATTTCCTTTCTTGTTGGTACATAGATTTGTGCAGATCCTTCATCAATAATTTTTATAAATACACTTCCGCGTAAGTATAAAACGACATATAGAAATGGGTCTTCTAATTGATGATATTTAAGGTATTCTTTGGGAAAATCCGCTGTAATAATCAGCCGGTCTTCTACATCCTTTAATGTAAATTGACTAAAGAATTGAAGGTTTTTTAAATTGCTTAATTTCAAATCAATTCCTCCCTTAGCTTTTTACGATTTAACTGTATAAGTCACATGTTATGCTCGCAAAATAGCTTTCATTCTTGATTCAAGAATATAAATGATTTTATAATGAATAGTCTATTTAAATGAAGACAAGAAAACCAGACTTATGTGATGTTACTTCACAATTTTTTCAAAGATTAGGTTGATTTTGTAAGATTAAAAATAAGGACCTATTCATAAGTCCCTATTTTCCATTCAGCTATTTTTTAACAATTCTTTGTCAAAATCTTTCATCCAGTTAATTAATAAATCTTCTCTGTAAATATCATTTGGATAATCAATGAATCCCGTATCCCCTTCTTCATATAGATACTGTAAAAATTCATTTAATGCTCCCATGTATTCAGCATATAGAAACTCAAAACTAACGGTTTCTTTAGGCATTACATTTTCTTCACATACTTTGGGGTCCGTATAATTCATATACGTTCTGCATGGCGTTGGACGAATTTCGTAAGCCATACATTGATTTGTTTCTGTATCTAACATAACACATGGAATCTGCTTACTTTTAAACGCTAGTTTAAATTCATTAGGATTTTCGACTTGATCAAAAGAACTGATTTCATCCATGTCTTGTTGATATTTTCTGTAATATGCCTGCAGATGGTGAGCTAGTTTTTGTTTTCTTTCGTCGGAAAAATAGTGTAAGGATTGTTGCATTAACTTAGCTTCCATTTCATTAATAACGATCGGAAAATAACAGCAAAAGGCACATCCCATTTGACATGTAGGATGAAGAGATACAGCTTGCTCCATTTCTTCTATTTCATCACTAACGAGTTGAAGCAATTCTTGATAGCTATTTATTAGCTTTGTCTCAGCTGACATTTCAGTATCTGCCCACTTTTCTATAATACGGAAAAACTTTTGATCATCTATTTGGTATATCTCATTTAATTTTTCACATTTAGCTTGTATATCATCCATTGTTAAAAATTCTTTCATTCTTAATCCCCTTTATTCATTCCTATATTCATCTTAGCATAGAATAATGGAGCTTGAAACATGACGATTTTCACTTTGTTGATTTGAATTGTTCCAATACTTTAACTTCAAATAGGATCTTTTCTTAGGGAACCATGCCCATACTAGTTTCGAGCTAATAAAAAGCGCCCTAGTAATATCTTTGAAAGATACAAACTAGGACGCTTTATTGTTAGTTTTGATTAGCTAATTGGTCAATTTGAGTTGATGTTAACTCTCCATCGTAAATTCTTAAGTCATCGATTAATCCTTGGTAAGGTGTATCCCAATGGTTTACACCAAGACCAAATGAGGCATTCACATTACTAAATACATCTGGGAAATTAGAACCAACAAACTCTTCTTCGCCATTTAAATAAAGCTTAACGGTTCCAGTATGAACAGAAAAGGCAACATGTGTCCATTCATTGGTATTGATTTGATAGCTTGCATCAGCATCATACCAGTTTTCCCCTGACCAAAGCATTGTTCGATCACCAGCAGGTCCATTTGGTACCAAGCTAATCCAACTGTGAACGGAGCCGCCGAAGAATGTTGTCGTATATGGTGTTAATTCGTTGGGTTTTAACCAAAAAGACACCGAATATTCATGATTTGTAATCAAATTGTTTGGTAATAGCACACCAGAAGATCCATCAAAATAGGCCGCATTCCCGTCTATACCCTCTTGAAAAGAAATCGTTCCTCCACTATTTGTCAAACGATCACCTGTTGGTGTTCCTGTACCAAATGACCCATACACATCTTCCAAGTTTTTGTTTAAAGGGAAGTGAGCGACAAGGTCAGCGTTTTGAACAGGTAAGACCGTAATGTCAAATGTCTTTGTTCTCACTTCTTCGCCTTTTCTAATGGATGCCGTTAACGTAGCAGTATTAGCTTCTTCTCCGGCTTCAGGCCTTGTGATTTCTCCAGAGTTAGTGATAACGTTATTATCAGATGTTGTCCAATTAATTTCTGCATTGGCTGTACCTTCTGTTGGTAAATCTAAATCATTGTTTATTTCGTTTGTGTCCCCTAAGTCTAGGTCCTCATAAACGGCATTTACCACTTCTTCATCAGAGCCAATTTTTTGTTTACTTCCCCAAATGGCAACACCTTGATCAGACATTGCTGTAAATGTCATCACATGTTGTTTAGCATCTGGGTTCCATTGCGTTGTAAACACACCTTTGTAGGTTTCTCCATTTATGGTTAGCTCTGCTTGATTGTGGCTTGTTTTTTTCCAAGTACCATTTGCAGCACCGGAAACTTTATTATTTTTATGCAATGTAATGTATTCTGAAGTTATAATATCCCCCGAGTATTCTTTTCCATGATTAATGTACTTGTAAACTCCTGTTATATCCTGTCTATTGACTTTTTCTAATGTTTCTCCACTGTAACGATATGGAGCAACAACTGGCCAATCATCTTCATTCATATAGATAGAATGCACCCGCATTTGGTGTACTTCCCCTTTTTCAGGGAATTTTGTATGAAACACTAGGAAATGTTCATCTGTTTCTTGATCTAAGTATACGGAATTATGACCTGGAGATTTATAACCATATCCTAAACCTTCTCCAGGATCTCCAACTTTTCGATCAAAAAGGAAATTCCCCATGATTTTATTGCCATACGTATGGTTGCTTACATTACCTGGTAATACAGCATCTTGACCTTGTGCGTCTAGATATGGTCCTTTAGGATTTTTTGATCGGAACACGCGCATGTTATAGCCACCATCAGCTCCTAACCAACCATATGTCATGTATAAGTAATAGTAACCCGTTTTCTCATCATAGACGACATAAGGACCTTCTCCTGATTTAGCATAGCCGCCAGCAATCTTTGTACCAAAGTAACGGTCGATCATACGTCCATCTTCTGTAGCGCCGTCTTCACCCGGGTAAATAGCTTGTCCAGTTTCTTTATCAAGCTCAAGCATAAAAATACCGCCAGACCAAGAGCCATATGTCATCCATAGCTTTCCTTCTTCATCATAAAAAAGGTTCGCGTCAATAGCGTTAGGATACATCGTGTTGTTATAACCGCCATTATCATAAAACCATTCATCATTTTCACTTGATACGACCTCGTTTTCAATAAGGTCTTTTATATTTGTATTTTCCCATTGTTTGTTAACCGTACTATTGTTATCATAAGCCTCTTCTTCTGTAAAACCGGAGTAAACTAACGTATCAACATATTCATACGGACCTTCTATATCTTTTGCTACAGCATACCCGATAGCAGAGCGAATATAAGTAGAAGATGCACTGTAATATATCATATAAGCGCCTTTTGTACCGTCTTCATGAACATAATGTTCATTATAAAAAATTTCTGGAGCCCATACAGCGTAACCACCTAAACTATCTGCATCATCTTCTCCAGCCCATTGAAATGATTCTGCTAAGTTTTGGGATAAATCTCCATACAAAGCGTTACCTGGAGTTTCATATCCATTGGTGAACCTTTCCCAATTGATCAAATCTTTAGATTTCGCTGCTTCAATATGTGTTCCAAACGCATAGTACGTATCTCCTTCTTTAATAATAGAAGGGTCATGAACAGAAACCTCCCCAAAATTAGGAGCTTCCCCTTGATTTATTTGTCCGGGTTTATTGCTATTCATAGAAACATCCTCCTTAGCAGCTCCTAATAAAAATGGGATAGTAACAAAAATAGTCATCACACCAAAACATATTTTCCAAAGATGTTCTTTCAAGCTACTCTCTCCTCTCTTCTATTATTTTTTGGCTTACGTTTTGTATTCTTTATTTATCACCCCCTCCAAATTATTAAACGCTTACATTGCAGGATGTAATTAATAAATATATTTATTTTATGTCATTAACAAATAAAAAATATACACTTAATTAATTATATTGTTTTTTTAATTTTTATTTAATTATAATATAGTTATGTATTTATTATATTTAAAAGAATACAATATGATTTGATTAATTACAACCTTTTCATAAATTTTGATGATAAATAAGCTAAAAACATAAAAAAAGCCCCATACTTAATGTATAGAGCTAGTTCGTTGATCTTACATGATCAATTGGTATAATGGATATGAAGTTTGTTAGGTAAAAAGTAATGGATACCCATGAAATTAACAACAATGTAAAATATAGATCATACTTTCCAATTTGAAGTTTATAATAATAAGTCCTTTGCTGATCTCCTGAAAATTTTTTTGCTTCCATTGCTACTGCTATTCGATGGGCACGACGGATACTTTGCGCTAACAAGGGTATAACATATTGTTGCAATTTTTGATAAAAGCCTTTTACTCCTTTTTGATAGGTTACACCTCGAACTTTAAGTGCATGTCTTAATGATTGGAACTCTTCTAACATAATAGGTAGTATACGAACAGCCGCCATAAAACTGTAAGCAAATTTTGGCTTTAATTTGAATTGTTGCATGAGTGAATAAAACAACAAGACTGGTCTCGTTGTTAAGGCGAATAACAATCCAAGCAACCCGAATATCATGCTACGCATACCAAGGTGTAACCCTCGATAGAAGCTTTCTTCTGTTACATGTATCAGCCCGAACTGAAACCAAGTTGTCTGTCCTTCCCCAAATAAAATCATAGAGATAGAAGAGGTGATGAATATAAGTAAAAAAGGAGATGCAAACAGTAATAAATTAAAAAACGAATGGCCTGTATATCCTAAATACATGATCCAAGCACCGACCATAAATATGATCAAAAAGTTGGGGTTATGAATAAATAACATGCCGATAAACAAGATCAGCATCAATAAAAACTTAAAGGCGGGATTTGTTTTATGCAGCCATGTTTGTTGGAATGAAAAATCTAATTGCACCTTTTTGCCTCCCTTCTATGACATCTTGACAGATTGATGAGATGAGGATACATCCAACTGTTTTTCGATTATCTCTCCATTCTCCACCATCCATTCAAAAGTGGATAGATACTTCTTAATGTAAGTGTCATGTGTGACCATCACAATGGCTGTTCCACTTGCTTGTAGTTGCTTTAATATTTCTATAATACGAAAAGTATTTTTCGCATCTTGCCCAAATGTAGGTTCATCTAATAAAAGTAACTTAGGATTTGTAATAGACGCTGTCGCAACACTTAACCTTTTTTTCTGACCAGTCGAAAGCTGAAAAGGATGTTTCTCCTTTACGGACAGTAAATCATAGGCACGCAATGTTTCTATTATTCGCTCTTTCATTTCCGTGTTACTTAAATGCTGATTCTTTAAAGAATACGCTAATTCATCGTAAACCTTATTTGTAACAAATTGTAATTCTGGATTTTGAAAGACGAAACCAATCTGATCATAAATGGTCGTATCGTTTTCGAAAAGAGAGTTTTCATAGTGTATTTGCTCATTGGTTGAAATCAGTTGCATAATACTTAGCAGCAATGTGCTTTTCCCTGCTCCGTTTTCTCCTGTCACACAAATCCATTCTCCACTATGAATATTTTTTTCATCTATTCTAATTTTAGCTTGTTTATTTCGATATCCAATAAAATGATCAAAGCTTATTAATCTTCTGCTATTGTTGGCAGTCACTTGATTTTGCATGTTTAAGTTTTTGTTTAAGTAATCTTCCCATACATTCGGATACCAAATACCATATTGTTGGAATAATTGCTTATGTGCAGTAAAAACTTCGTCTGGTGTTCCATCTGCTTGTAATTGACCATGCTGATCGATCATAACAACCCGATCAACAAAATCCAACACTTGTTCAATTTTGTGCTCAACAATAATAACTGTTTTATCTTCTGATACGTTTTTGATCGTGTCCCATACCTGTTGTGTTCCAGAAGGATCCAACATGGCGGTTGGTTCATCTAAATACAATAATTCGGGCTCTAATGCCAGTACGGAAGCAATCGCAAGTCTTTGTTTCATTCCTCCAGATAGTTCTTGTATTTTCGTATGCCTATCATCTAAATGTAAACCCACTTGCGTTAAGTATTTTTCTATATAATGATTCATTTCATTTCTTGGGATAGCTAGATTCTCTAAGACGAAAGCAATTTCTTCATCCACATAAGGCATACAAAATTGTACATCAGGATCTTGAAAAACATACCCCCATGAGTCGTTCGTTGATCTACTGTCATATTTAACGGGAACCTCCACAGCATTTGGTATAAGGCCTGAAAGGATTTGTAATAATGTTGATTTACCAGAACCAGACGGTCCTACTAGTAACACTTTCTCCCCTGGATTAATGGATAATGAGAAATCCTTAAAAAGGAAGGATTTCTCATTCGGAAACTTTACTCGTAAATTTTGAATAGAGATCATATGGTCCTGTTCCATATTACTTAGCCTCGTCCTCTAGTGCTTGATAGTCCTGAGAGGATACGGGGCGTACTAATTTCGTTACACCTGTCTTCTCTAGGGCTTCCACTAAATAATAGGCAAATACACCAGTTATTAAAATGGCGCCGACAAGACGTGCAACAATTAATAAAGTAAGATTCCACAATGCTAAATCTGGTATATAGCTGTAAAATGCATCTATAAATAAAGACCCAATCCCTGCTGCAATACCAGCTAAGCATGTGACAAATAAACGATAATTTTTGTAACGGAATAAGGCGAAGATTATTTCACAGCCTAGCCCTTGAAAGAAACCATATACGAGCAAGGTTACGCCCCATTGTCCACCAAACATAAATTCTCCTTGCGCTGCGGCTAGTTCAGCTAACAGAGCAATCCCAGGTTTACGAATAATTAAAAATGCGACCGTTGCTGCCATAAACCACATACCATAGATCAATTGGTCAATATGCAATCCAAAAACGGCAACCGTACTATATAAAGGCCCCCACAATTTGTAAATAACACTAAATATCAGTGCAATAATAATAGTTACTAAAATATCTGTTAGAGTTAATTTGTTTTTCATTTTATCATCCCCTTTATAAAATATCCCATGATTCTAATTGATAAGCCATTTCCCAAAACTTTAATTCATAATGACTGCTAATAACGAAGTGTTCTCTCATTCTTTCTTGATCCTTTGTTGTTACTTTTTCAGCGATGTCATCTAATCTATTAATCTGTTCATCAACCAATGATTTAAACCAATCTCCACCATATGCTTCTATCCATTTTTGATAGACAGGATGATCCGGCGTACAATCTTTCAGTTTTTCTCCCACTTCATAGTACAACCAGTAACACGGCAAAATAGCTGCTATCACATCTCCCAAGTGCCCCTCATATGCTGCTCGATAAATGTGAGAGGTATAAGCATACGCTGTTGGCGATGGTTTGAATTCCGCTTGCTCTTCTTCACTAATTCCTAATATTTCAGAAAAAGAGCGATGTAATGCTGATTCTGCCTCATAGGTACCTTGTGCATGTACTGCCATTCGATTGGTTGTTTCGAAAGTATCAGCTTTAGCAGCTCCGAGTGATTGCACACGAGCAAAATGAGATAAATAATAAGCATCTTGCATGACATAGTATTTGAACTTTTCAACTGGCAGACTACCTTCGCCAATTCCTTTTATAAAAGGGTGGCGGAAGCTTGCTTCCCAAATAGGGTCCACTTCATTTCTTAACTGTTGTGAAAATTTCATCACTTTATCCTCCTTATCAACACAAAAACCACTACCCGTATGTATACGCAGGGTAGTGGTTTTAAACGTCGGAATATATATGTCGTCCTTTTATTCTTCTCGCCACTTCCCTACGCTGGTATAAACCAGATCAGGTTCTAAGGGTCTTAAAGTTAATACTTTAATCTCAGTCTTTTCAAGACACCCCTAGTGGATGTGTATTATATTTTCATTTACAAACTTATCCTATCAAACTTTTCTAATATGTCAACCTTTACTTTTTTCATTTTTATAAAAAAGTTTTTTAATTTACGCAGAAAATTGTTGAATAGTAATTGCAACTTCTTTTTTTTTCTGATATAGTTATAACTAACAATTAAATCAATGAACTAGTATTACTTCAATCTATATTGAAGTGAGAATAGAGGTGCAATGACCATGAGTATGTAATCTGAGGCTGATGTTGCCTTTGACGATTACAGAAAGGGGAAATTGCCGAAGTGAGAAGAATAACATCATTCTTTATCACTGGTCTTGCATTTAATAGATGCTGGGCTGTCATATAGTATGGTCATGCTATATGGAGGGCTATCTCACGCATCATATACCATGAAAAATGATGCAACAATGATACCCTCATTGTTGCATTTTTTTAATTTAGTAATGGTGATGAGATACCCTCTATTCATACCACGCAAGAAATTGGTTTAAAACTATGAATAGAGGTGACGAATCATGAATTTCGGTCGAGTATTAACAGCAATGGTAACTCCATTTGATCAAAATGGACAAATTGATTACGGTAAAACAGAAAGATTAATTCAATTTTTATTAACAAATGGAACAGAAGGATTAGTGGTAGCAGGTACTACAGGTGAGTCCCCTACTCTTACAAAAGAAGAAAAGTTATCTTTACTTAAATTTGTTGTAAAAATAGTAAATAATCGTGTTCCTGTTATAGCTGGAACGGGGTCTAACAACACACAAGCATCTATTGAATTAACAAAGCAAGCAGAAACCATTGGTGTCGATGGTATTATGTTAGTAACCCCATATTATAACAAGCCTTCTCAGGAAGGAATGTATCAACATTTTAAAACAATTGCAGAATCTACTACATTACCAGTTATGTTATATAATATTCCAGGCCGTAGTAGTGTTAATTTACAACCGGAAACCATTATAGATTTAGCTCAATTAGAGAATATTGTTTCGGTTAAAGAAGCAAGCGGTGATTTAGACGCGATCACTAAGATTATCAGAGAAACACCACTTGATTTCAGTTTATATAGCGGGGATGACAGTTTAACATTGCCTACTCTTGCAGTTGGCGGAAATGGTATTATATCTGTTTCATCTCACATCATTGGTAATGAAATGAATGATATGATTACCCAATACCAAACTGGTCAAGTTGAGCAAGCTGCGGAATTACATCAATCACTTGTACCAATTATGAAATCACTTTTCCAAGCACCAAGCCCTGCTCCAGTTAAGGCTGCACTTTCATTAATGGGTATGGATGTTGGATCTGTTCGATTACCTTTAGTACCATTAAATGCAGAGGAATTAAACCGTCTCGAGCAAGACTTACATTTTATACAAAAAAATTACTATGCCGGATAAAACGAATGACGAAGAGACTATCGTGTCAAACTACCGTAAAGACAGCGATAGTCTCTTTTCATATTCTTTACTGTTTCACTACACAGTTTAACAAAACTGCGACATAAACTATTTGGGGGATACTAACAATATGTTTCAGAGTGAGTGCTAAACCTCGCTGCGAAAAAAACACTCGCTTTCCGTGGGGAACGCTTCAGCCTCCTCGGAAGCAAAGGACGCTTCCTGTGGGGTCTTCAGACTGTTCCTTTCCCACTGGAGTCTCGCATTTTTCCGCAGCTTGGATTTGTTCTCTTCATCCAGTGAGAAAATGATCCAACTTTCATACATTTACTTTAAACGAACCATTTTATATAGCTTGTTTGATACACAATCAAGCGAAAGAAATACACGCAGACTCCTGCGGGAAAGCGAAGACGCTGAGACCCCGCAATGAGCGCTTTTTGCTCATGAGGAGGCTCAGTGCAAGCCCGCGGAAAGCGAAGTGTATTTCTGAAGCGGTATCATAGCACTCATTTTAAAAGAGCAAAACTTTCTCTTATTTTTATTGCGCAGTTTATAGTTATTGCGTCATAGGCTTATTATAATCAATGCAACAAGCTTTTAGATTGACTTCCGTCATGAGGTATAAACGTAATTCAAATAATTTAGAAAGGATTTTTATCATGTACATATTTGTGGATGCGGATGCATGTCCTGTTGTAGATATTATTGTGGATGAAGCGAAAAAATACACCATTCAAGTAAAGCTTGTGCGAAGTTATAGTCACTATTCTCATCAGGATTATCCATCACATGTAAGCATATCATACGTGGACAATGGCGCAGATGCAGTCGATTATCATATTATGGGACAAGCACAAAGGAATGACATTGTTGTCACACAAGACTATGGATTGGCAGCATTAGCTCTAGAAAAAGGATGTAATGTCCTTCATCATGCTGGATTTTTATATACAGAACAAAAAATAGATCGAATGCTGCAAGAGCGACATGTGAAAGCAAAAGCACGAAAAGCTGGATTTCGAACAAAAGGACCAAAAAAACTGACAGATAAACAAAAAGAAAGCTTTCGTCTGCAATTACGAAAGCTTCTCTCCATTTAACTTATGAGTCTGACTGTTGATTGGACGATATGATGGCAGCAATTTTACTTACTTCCCACCTTCTAGCCGTCTCATCATTAATTTCATATACTTTCCCTTCACGTAATAACTGTTTATTATAAGTGGTTTGTACAAGCATTTTTACTTTTTTTGCCATGTTCACGTCTCCTTCCATTGCTTAAGTTATATGATGTTGTAACCAACTGAGACAAGCATCTTTCCACTTTTTAGTATGCCTATGCTCATCTGCTAAACCTAAACCATGTCTGCCATCTTGGAAAACATGCAAATCATATGGAATGTTGTGGTATTGCAGAGCTTGTGCATACAGTAAACTATTCCATACGGGTACCGATTGGTCGTTTGCTGTTGTCCAAATAAAAGCAGGAGGAGTATTAGACGTTACTAATTTTTCACACGAAAATTGATTCATTAATGCCTCATCTGGATTTTCTCCAATCAATAATTGCTTGCTTCCGTTATGTGTATGTTCCCCCATCGTGATGACTGGATAACAAAGAATATGGAAATCAGGACGACTTGAACATCTTCGAACAGGATCGTTGGCATCCTTGTCCCCTTCATCAAATTTATTGCTAATCGTTGCTGCTAAGTGTCCACCAGCCGAAAAACCGAGTACACCTATTTTATTTGTAGGAATATTCCAATTCTCAGCATGATATCTAACATATCGAATAGCCTCTTTTCCATTGTATATGGGTTCTTGCTTTTCTATTGGCGCCACTCGATATCTTAAAACACAAGCATGGTAGCCGTTATCATTTAACCATTGAGCAATAGGTTCTCCTTCATGATACGCTCTATGACTATAACCGCCACCTGGGATGACGATAACCATTGGTGCATGTTTGTTATGTAGTAAAAATGGAGTAATACTAGGACAATCTTGGTGAAGGTCATCATGGTTGTACAGTTCCTCTTTACTTATAATATTCATTAGATCCACTACCTTCCTTATTCTTTATAAAAATTATATCAAAAATTAGGTGAATACCCTAGCGTAATCTATTTTCTTGCATAGGCTGTTATCGGTAAACAAATTTTTGATGATAATGAAAGGAGCACTAAACATGCATCCATATCATATACAACACGACCCTAGAGCTTTCCATCCCCACGATCAAAGATTTTTTGGACCGATTGGGCCACTGGGAGCTGGATTGTTAGGTTTTGGCTTAGGTTTTTTAGGAGGAGAAATTCTTGACCATGGACCGTATCCTCCTTATCCACCATACCCTTATCCTCCTTATCAAGGATACCCCGGCCCATATGGACCACCATTCCCTTCACCGCCATATGGCCCAGGCCCATTTTATGGACCCTATTAGTTAGACGGAAAAAGGCTTGGAATACACCAAGCCTTTTTTATTTACATCGTTTTATTGCCTGCTCTATATTGATCCCCTTAACTAAACCTTTTAACCGTTAGCTCCTGCAATTAATACTCTTATTATTACTCCTCCCTGAACTTAATGAAATAATTGCATACTTAAATATCTTTCTCCAGTATCTGGAGCAATACATACAACCTTTTTGCTGCTTCCTAACTTTTTAGCTACTTGGATAGCAGCATAAACAGCCGCCCCTGCAGACGGTCCTACAAAAATCCCTTCTTTAGCTGCAAGCTGTTTAAAAGTATTAATCGCATCTTCGTCACTAATTTGAATAATTTCATCATATATAGAAGTGTTTAATATATCCGGTACAAATCCTGGACTTGTACCAACCAACTTATGCTTACCGGGTTTCCCGCCAGATAAAACAGGCGATCCTTGGGGCTCCACTACTGAAACATGCAGGTCAGGTAACTTTTCTTTTAGAGTTTCTCCTGTTCCTGTAATAGTACCACCTGTTCCAGCAGTAGCAACAAAACCATCCAATTGCCCATCCATTTGTTCTAGAATTTCCAATGCTGTTGTTTGACGGTGGATATTAGGATTTGCATTATTCTCAAATTGTTGAGGCATAAAGCTATTAGGGATTTCATTTAATAAGTCTTTCGCTTTTCTAATAGCTCCAGGCATTTTTTCACTACTGGGAGTTAATACGACTTTAGCCCCGTATGCTTTTAAAATATTAATTCTTTCCTTTGTCATATTGTCAGGCATCACTAAGATAGCTTGGTATCCTTTTGCTGCTGCAGTCATTGCCAGTCCAATTCCTGTATTGCCGCTTGTTGGTTCAATAATAGTGGTGTTTTCATTAATTTGACCAGCTTTTTCCGCCTCTTGAATCATATTAAAAGCAGCACGATCTTTTACACTTTTAGATGGATTAAACATCTCTAATTTTACGTATATTTCCGCAGCATCATCAGGTACGATCTGATTTAATTTAACCATAGGTGTATTACCAATTAATTCTGTCATGTTGTTATAGACTTTCATTTTTTGTACCCCTCTTTCAATACAATCATAGATACATCTTAACAAGGATTACTTCACAATTCCAACCATGTTACTTGTACTATGTAAAACCTTTGCTTGTCTCCTGTTCTTTATCACGATGAACAATCGTCCGTAAGCCCCCTACTTCAAGAAGTTTCTCTTTATAAAGAAAATGCTTAAGTAGTCCATTCTACTTAAGCATTTGCACGTTATATATCGTCGACTACCACATATGCAGCTCGAATCGGACCATGTACACCAACAATGAGGTTCATTTCAATATCAGCACTGTTGCTAGGTCCTGTAATAAAATTAATACAAGATGAAATGTCCTCTCCATTTTCTACTTGCTTGTGTATTTTTTCTGTTGCTTGTGTCATCCTCTTCACAATGGTTGACTTAGGGATGATAGCAATATAATTTTGAGGCAGCAGACTAACAGATCTACCTTTCCCTTGTCCATTAAATAACACTACGGTACCTGACTCTGCTAAGGTGATGTCACTAAAAGTAATACCAACGTCAGCCTTTTCAGAAAACTGGATCGAAGCTTCTTTTTCATTGTCATCCCACTCCCATGTATCTAGACCTGACTGTTTTAAGGAGGTATCCACTTTGTGATCTTGAAATCGTGAATCACAAGTGTATACAATAGATCGGACGCCGTATTCTTCAAAGATTTCATTTAAGGTTTCATCTAAATGTTGCTCATCCGTATGATAAAAATCAGTATGAATATGCTTGCACTGATCTTTTAATACTTTGATTAATTGATCCTGATTTTGATCTTTTAAAACCCGATATTGTGGTTGAGTGGACCAATTCGGTTTTTGAACAGGCTTATCGGCACTTAAGCCGCCAATTTTATCCCGAATATTGCTTAAAAAACGCTCTCTATTTTCAATGTTTCCTAACGTCATGTTGGACACCTCTTTTATTCCGTTGTTTAAACCAACTGCGAAAGCTTTCATTAGCAGGTTTTGGAAAGTCTCTGGATTCGGTCCAATGTTTTAATGGACCAAGTCCTTTTCGAATTTGATTCTTACTACTAAATGGTGTAGAAAGAATTGGAGCCATTTTAGTTGCCATTTGATATAAATTTGCAGATCCAGCCATTTGCCCAAATCCTTTCATTGCAACCTTTTCTGCTAAACTTCCTTTTTTATCTTCTTCAATAATATTTCGACGATGAGCGATTAATTGTTCGTGTAACGGAATTTTAACAGGACAGACCTCAGTACAAGCCCCACATAAAGAAGAAGCATAAGGCAAATCTTTATATTCATCATAGTCACTTAGAAGTGGGGATAACACAGCACCAATAGGACCTGGATAGATCGATCCATAAGCATGCCCTCCCACATGACGGTACACAGGACAGACATTAATACATGCCGCACAGCGAATACAATGTAATGCTTCTTGAAATTCAGTTCCTAAAATTTTGGAGCGGCCGTTATCCACAATAACAAGGTGAAACTCCTCCGGCCCATCACCTTCTTCCGATTGCTTTGGACCTGTTAAAGCTGTAATATAACTTGTTAATTTTTGGCCTACTGCTGCACGCGTTAATAAGCTAACAACAATGTCTAACTCTTCCCATCCAGGGACAATGCGTTCCATTCCCATAACAGTAATTTGCGTCTCTGGTAAAGTGGTCACCATTCTTGCATTTCCTTCATTCGTCACTAAGGCAAACGAACCGGATTCAGCTACAGCGAAATTACATCCAGTAATACCGACTTCAGCTGATAAAAACTCTTCTCTTAATTTTTCGCGCGCAAATAATGCTAGTTCTTCTGGCTTTTCTGTTTTTTCATAACCTAATTTATCACGAAATACATCACGAATCTGCTCTTTATTTTTGTGTAAAGCTGGGGCAACTATATGAGATGGCGGATCATGATCGTCCATCTGTAAAATGTATTCTCCTAAATCTGTTTCAACGACATCGCACCCTAATTCCTCTAATGCTTCATTCATGGAGATTTCTTCTGTGACCATTGATTTAGATTTGGCAATTTTTTTGGCATTTTTAGATTTCACAACATTTTTCACATATTCATTAGCCTCTTCTGCAGTTTCCGCAAAAAATACATTTCCTCCTAATTCAGCTACCTTTTCACTTAATTGGTGAAGATAATAATCTAAATGTTCGATAGTATGCTGTC
Organism: Gracilibacillus sp. YIM 98692; assembly: GCF_010993965.1. Classification (GTDB taxonomy): domain Bacteria; phylum Bacillota; class Bacilli; order Bacillales; family Amphibacillaceae; genus Gracilibacillus. Next base: position 27,965 of record NZ_WIXM01000026.1, read on the forward strand.
TAATTTCTTTCCCTAAAGTGCGCCAATCTTCCCAGTCACCTAACTCATCTGCTGCAGATGCACGGTTGTTTTGCAGCCTTCCTTGTGCAGATCGAACTGCACCACGCATAAAATTATCATCTAACCCTTTTGTGACCCTTTGCTTAAATTCTTTTTCTCCAATTTGCATGGGCATTATCGATCACCTCTGCTATTTAAAATTTCAGCAATATGCTTTACTTCCACTTGCTTGTCTCTTCTAGAAATACGACCGCCAATATTCATAAGACAGCTTCCGTCTGCACCTAGTAACAGATTCGCTTTGGTTTCCTCAATATGATCTACCTTTTCATCCACCATTTGTTCTGATATGTTCGACATTTTTACTGCAAATGTTCCTCCAAATCCGCAGCAATCTTGACGATTTGGTAAATCTACTAATTCAAGGCCTTTTACCTTTTCCAAAAGTTTAAAAGGTGCTTCCTGCACCCCTAGTAATCTTGTCATATGACACGATGTATGATAAGTGGCAATTGCCTGATAGGAAGCACCAACATCTTCAATGTTTAACACATCTACAATAAACTGGGTCAACTCGTATGATTTTTCTTTTAAAGCAATAGCACGATCACGCCACTTACTATCTTCTTCAAATAAATGCATATATTCGTGAATCATATACACACATGAACCGGAAATACCTACTACATAATCCGCGTCTTCCATCACCTCAATCATATGTTTGGCCACTTCTTTTGTCTCCCGATGATAACCGCTATTATAAGCTGGCTGCCCGCAACATGTTTGTGTTTCGGGAAAATCTACTTCACAGCCCAAATGCTCTAAAAGTTCAACTGCAGACTTTCCTGCATTTACATAAAAAACATCTCCCAAACATGTAATAAAAAGTGATACCTTCACCATCATCCGCCCCTTAAATATTGTAAAACGCTTTCTTATATTCTATCATGCTTTTTTAAAAAGAAGAATGGATAAACTCTATTTTCAGAGTTTATCCATGAAAACAATCTTATCTAGTAAACGCTGCTGCTACACCGCCATCAACGGTTACCATACAACCAGTTGTTTTGGCAGACTTAGAGGAAGCTAAGAATGCAATAGATTCTGCAATATCTTCTGGTAAAATATTAACATTTAAAATCGTACGTTTACGGTAATGTGCTTCTAAGTCATCAGTACCAATTCCATAAGAAGCCGCACGTTCCTTTTTCCATGAAGAATCCCAGATTTTAGATCCTCGGATAACAGCATCAGGTAATACAGAGTTTACACGTATACCTAAAGATCCGCCATCAGCTGCGATCGTACGAGCTAAGTGAACTTCTGCTGCTTTCGCTGTACTGTATGCTGCAGCATTTTTACCAGCATAGATTGAGTTTTTCGAACCGATAAATACCATATTACCGCCAATTTCTTGCTCTTTCATCAGCTTAAATATCTCTCTTGCAACAAGGAAATAACCTGTTACCAATACATTAATATTTAAGTTCCATTGATCCATTGATGTCTCTTCAAATGGACTAGAGCTTGCCAAACCGGCATTATTAACAAGAATATCGATACCACCATATTCTCGAACCGAAGCTGCAATCGCTGCTTGTACTTCTTCCTCTTTTGTAACGTCCATTTTCACTGCATAAGCTCTATTCCAGCCATACTTTTCATTAATTTCATTTGCAAGGTTTTCGGCACCTTCTAAGTTAATATCCGCAATGACAACATGTGCCCCTTCTTCAATCAGACGATATGTTGTTGCTGTACCGATACCACCAGCACCACCTGTTACAAAAGCGATTTGGCGAGAAAATTCTGCTTCTGGCGGAGCTAGACTTAATTTGTAAAGCTCTAGTGGCCAATATTCAATTAAGTAGGATTCTTCTTCATTTAGAGATACGAAGTTACCAAGAACGGTTGCACCACTCATAACAGCTATTGCGCGATGATAAAGTTGTTCACTGATATTTGCCGCTTTCCAATCCTTTCCTGTATTCACCATACCAAGTCCTGGAATTAATATGATTCGAGGCGCTGTTTCAACAATTTGGTCTCCTTCATTCTTGTTACGCTCAAAGTAAGCAACATATTCCTCTTTGTAAGAAGCGATCCCTTCTTTAATTTTTTCTTTTAATACGTCACGATCTCCTGACTGTGGATCCCAGTCAATAAATAATGGTACTCGTTTTGTGTGTACAAGATGATCTGGACATGCTGCGCCAACTTGTGAAAGTTGTTCTGCTTCATGGCTGTTAACAAACTCTAGTACACTATCATCATCATTGTAAGTAGTAAGCATTTTCTTGTCATCGCTAACTTGACCGCGAATGATTGGCATTACTTCTGCAAAAAGATTTTCTCTTTCTTCTTTGGATAGAGACTTGTATTTTTCGCCACCGAATAATGATTGGCCTTCTGATTTGTTGTTAATATAGTCTTCCGCTTCATTGATGATATCGATGGTTTTGTTGTAACTTTCTTTTGATGTTTCGCCCCATGTTACTAGACCATGTTTTTCCATAATGACTAGTTCAGCATTGGGATTGTTTTGGACGCCTTCTGCAATCATTTTAGAAAGCTTAAATCCTGGTCGAATATATGGAACCCATACAAAACGATTTCCGTAAATCTCTTCTGCAATTTCTTTACCGTTATCAGCACATGCAATACTAATGATAGCATCTGGATGTGTGTGGTCGACTTGTTTAAATGGTAAAAATGCATGCAATAATGTTTCGATAGATGAACGAGGATGTTTAGCATCGATCATACAATGAGATAGGTATTCCACCATCTCTTCATCAGACATATCATCACGTTCTAATAATGGTCTAATATCCTCAAGCTTTAATCCTGTAAAGTTGTGGGATTTCATTGAAGCTAAATCGGATCCGCTTCCCTTTACCCACATTACTTCAATATCGTCCCCTTTAAAATCTTTTTCTACCGTTTTAGAAGAAGTGTTTCCCCCACCAATATTAACGACAGAACGGTCCGAACCTAATAAGTTTGAGCGATACACTAATGATTCTAGACCATTATTTTGTGATACTTGATTATCATCCCATTTGTTTTGTACCATTTTTAATTCCTCCTCAAGCAAATCTGTTATTCTATTGTTTTTTATATGAAAGCTGTTTCTATTTTTATTATACTACAAAACAAAAATAAATCAACATAAAACAAAATTTATTTCAGTTTATTTACTTGGTTTTCTATGAGTTACGTTTGGATAAAACTTCTTTCTCATATTGCTTAACTTCTTCTAACCAAGATTCTTGGGTTGGAACACCCATTTGTTCGCAATAATAATCCCAAATAGCTCCAAATGGATAAGTTTTAAATTCTTCCATTAAAGCTAAGCGATCGGTAAAATTACCTTCTTCCTGTAACTGCTTCAAGTGATTATGAGGTAGAAGAAGCGCGTATAACAATGACTTAATCATATTTCTTGTTCCGATCGTCCAAGCAGCTACTCGATTTATACTTGCATCAAAGAAGTCTAATCCGATGGAGACTTTGTCCAATGCATTATTTCTTACTAATTCTAAACCTATTTCTTTTAATTCATCATCTAATACGATGACATGATCGCTATCCCATCTCACTGGTCGAGATACGTGTAATGCTAACTGATCACTATACAGCAGCATAGCTGAAATTTTATTGGATACCATTTCTGTCGGGTGATAATGCCCTGTATCCAGTAGACATAACTTATTATTTTTTAAGGCGTAGCCCATGTAAAATTCGTGTGATCCTACCACATAAGCTTCTGATCCGATACCAAAAAGTTTACTTTCTACTGCGTCCATGTTTAATGATTCATCAATTTCATAATCAAAAATTTGATCCAATGATTCTTTTAACCTTTCTCTTGGTGTCAATCGATCACTAGGAATATCTTTATAGCCATCAGGAATCCAAATATTTGTCAATGCAGGAGTTCCTAATTCTTTTCCAAAATAGGCTCCAATTTTACGTGATTGAATACAGTGATCTATCCAGAAATCTCTTATTTCTTTATCAGGATGTGCTAAGGTTAAGCCATCATCAGCTTTTGGATGAGAAAACAGTGTCGGATTAAAATCCAAGCCTAAATGATGTTTTTTCGCCCATTCCACCCAATTTTTAAAATGTTCAGGTTCTAATTGATCACGATCTACTACTTTTCTATCTGTTTCTGCATAAATAGCGTGTAAGTTAATTCGATGGGTTCCTGGGATTAAGGATAATGCTTTTTCTAAGTCACTACGTAATTCTTCTGGAGTTGTCGCTTTTCCAGGATAATTACCTGTTACATCAATTCCACCAGATAGTTCCTGCTGTTCTACTTCAAACCCGCTAACATCGTCTCCTTGCCAGCAATGGATAGAAATGGGGATTTTTTTGAGTTGTTGAAAGGCATCTTCAACAGAAACTCCCCATTTTTCAAATTGCTTTTTTGCTACTTGGTAGTTTTCTTTAATACTCATTAACATCACCTCAAATTAAAATTTAGAAATAGTAAAAGATTCACGAATGATCTCTTTCGATTGCTCTACAGATTCCACTTCATTTGTTGCAATCAGCTGAGCAATTAAGTTTCCAATACCAGTGGCTTCTGTCGGTCCTGTATAAACTTCTTTTCCTGATTTTGCTGCTAATTTTTCATTCATAAAATTATTTTTACTTCCACCGCCAATAATGTGTATGGAAGGATACGATTTATTAGTAAGCTCTTCAATTTGTTTCGCAGCAGCATGATAACTTTCGACTAAGCTATTAAAAATACATACAGCTAATTCTCCAGGTGTTTTCGGCTCTAGTTGATTTGTTTCCTTACAATAAGATTGAATCGCCTCTATCATACTTTTAGGGCTTAGAAATCTTGCATCATTTACATCAACGGTTGAATCAAACTGTGTTTCTTTATAAGCTAAGTCTACAAAATCTTGAAAACTATATTTGTCTTGATATTCCCTTTTCACTTCTTGAATCATCCACAATCCCATAATATTTTTAAGGAAGCGAATATTATGATGAACCCCTCCTTCATTTGTAAAGTTGTAAGAAAAGGCTTCCTCTGAACTAATTGGTTTTTCATGTTCTACTCCCATCAACGACCAAGTTCCAGAGCTAATATAAATGGTCTCTGTAGCTGGTACCGACATAACAGCTGATGCGGTATCATGTGTACCAGGTAAAATGACTTGTAAGTCAACTCCTAACTCTTCTTTCAACTCTTCACGAATGGGGCCTAGGGTCTGTAACGGTTTCATTGGTGGTTGAAATAAATGTTTAGGGATACCAAGATTCTCTAAAAATTCACTATTCCAATCTTCTGATTCGGCATTTAATAATTGAGTGGTTGTAGCGTTGGTATATTCATTGGATAGTTTACCAGTCAATAAAAAATGCAAATAATCCGGTATCATAAGAAAATAATGTGCTTGATCAAAAATCATAGGATCTTCTTTTTTTAATGCATATAATTGGTAAATTGTGTTAAATGGTTGAAACTGTATTCCCGTCTGCTTATATATTTCTTTTTGATCAATAAATGAGAAAATTTCCTCCATGATTCCATCCGTACGATGGTCTCGATAGGCAACAGCGTCTGTTAATCGATTTTTTTGTTCATCTAATAAAACAAAATCCACCGCCCAAGTGTCAACACCTATAGAAATCGGATTAAATCCCTTTTCTACGCTTTGCTTAATTCCTAATTTAACTTCTTCATAAAGTTTATCGATATTCCAACAAAGATGACCGTTTTGGTTTTCCATCTTATTTTCAAATCGATGGATTTCATCCAATTGAAGCTGACCATCTTTCAGAAAACCTGCCAATACACGGCCACTCGAAGCACCAATATCTACAGCTAAATTACATTTTTGCATTCACTCACCTCACATTTGAAAGCGTTTATAACGTTATTATATAGGATACATAATAGATAATATATAACGAAAATTATTTTTTTATTGTCCTTTTTTGCAAAGTCATGTATAAAAATATTTGAATTTTCATAAAGAAAACTAGCCTTTAGGCGTCAGCAGAGCCGTAATTGCAGTACCTCCTGTACAAGTGCGTCCTGTGACCAACGCCGATACTAGAACGTCCTATTCGTCGTACTTCAGTCCTGAACCTGACTTCTACGTCGACTTTCTTCGGTGCTGCTAGGTATTTATTTACTTAACGTGTAAATAAAAAAGCAGTTAATCTTCTTTGATTAACTGCTTTTGAAACGCTTTAGGTGTCATGCCGAATTTACTTTTAAATATCCTGTAAAAATAACTTATGTTTTCATATCCAACCGACTCTGCAATAGCTTGCATCGACAAATCGGTATACATAATTAAGTTTTTGGAAACTAATAACCTTTTTTCTTGTACTAAATCTTTAAAGTTTTGATTTGTTAATGCCTTTACTTGTTTGCTCACCCAGTACACTGATTGATGGAAAAGTTCCGCTAGTTCTTGCAAATTAGCATTCCGGTAATTTTCTTCAATATATTGAAAAACTTCTTGTAAAAATTGATGTTCCTCCGAATGTGAATGATTAGGATAAATCTTATTCTGCTGGTCTATTAATTCAATAACTAATAACCCCATTAAAAATTTTGATTTGGAATGGGACAGAAAAGATCCATACATCATTTCTTGCAACAATTGGGTCATTAATTCTTGGATCCGGCTGGCATTAGCAACTGGATAATAAAGAAATTCCCCCTTTTGCGAATAATCAAACATACTATTCATTAAGAACTGCATCATCTGATTTTGGATAAAGCCCTCTGATAAATTAGCCACAATATAATCAAAAAAAGCGGGGTGGATAATAAAATTGATCACAATATCTTCGCTTTCACAAGCATATAACTCATGTTCAATATATTGGTTTAGGATAATGATATCCCCTTTTTTTAAATGGAATGTCTGATCACCGATTTTTTGTTTCAATGAGCCATGATAGACATAATTCATTTCAATATAATCATGAGAATGCTTCGGGAAATCAATATATCTTGGATGTTTGCGGATCATAATTAATTTGTCTTTTAGAAATTTCTCCCCTTGAACGATAAAGGAGGACGTGACATCTGTATATAATTCTTTATTAATGGATAAATCTTCAGATAAAATAGCCTTTTCTTCTTCTGACTCTTTCATTAACTCCTTAAGTATGGACTGCCCCATATAACACACCCTCACTTTATACATGCAAAACTATTTTACACATATTTTATCATAGATTCCGAATGCAAACTATCATAGATAAAGGATACTGCCATTTAAAAAAGAAGCAGGTAAATGATATCCCTGCTTCTTCTGAAAATGGATTTTATTAAATTAATAAATGGAATAAGTGTTCATCTTTATTTATTTCTTTATAAGAAAATCCATTTTGCTCCATTCTCGAAATTAAGGCATGATAATCTTTAGAATCTTGTAATTCAATCCCGACTAAAACAGGTCCTTTATCGCGGTTATTCTTCTTCGTATATTCAAATCGGGTAATATCATCATTCTCTCCAAGCACTTTATACATAAATTCACGAAGTGCACCTGCTCTTTGTGGGAAATTTACAATAAAGTAGTGTTTATACCCTTCATAGATCAGTGAGCGTTCTTTAAACTCCTGCATTCTATCGATATCATTATTACCACCACTTACAACACAAACGATATTTTTACCTTTAATTTCATCTTTGTAAAAATCTAATGCCGATACAGGAAGAGCACCAGCTGGCTCTGCTACAATCGCATTTTCATTATAAAGATCCAATAATGTGGTGCAAAGCTTTCCTTCAGGCACAACGGCAATGTCATCAATAATCTCTTTTGCTATATCAAAAGAGATATCCCCGACTTGTTTGACACTTGCACCATCGACAAATTTGTCAATTTTATCGAGCTTTGTAACATGGTTATTTGCAATAGCTGCTTTCATTGAGGCAGCACCCTCAGGCTCCACTCCTACAATTTTTGTATCTGGACTTATACTATTGATATAGGAGCCAACACCTGAAATAAGCCCTCCACCTCCAACAGCCATGAAGATATGAGAAATAGGTTCTTCAATGCTATCTAATACTTCTAGACCGATCGTTCCTTGTCCAGTAATTGTTCTAGTATCATTAAAAGGATGAATAAACGAAGCATTATGTTCTTCGCAATATTCCATCGCTTGCTCAAACGAATCATCAAATGTATCACCAGTTAAACGGATTTCAGTAAATTCTCCACCAAAAAACTCCACTCGATTTACTTTTTGGCGCGGTGTAGTACTAGGCATAAAAATAACACCTTTTACACCAAGTGCTTTACAAGAATACGCCACACCCTGCGCATGGTTTCCTGCACTAGCACATACGACGCCATTTTCTAGTTCTTCTTTCGATAACCCTTGCATTAAATTATAAGCACCACGAATTTTAAAAGAACGAACGACTTGTAAATCTTCACGTTTTAAGTATACATTACATTGATATCTGTCAGATAAAATAGGATCACGTTGTAAAGGTGTTTTCACTACAACATCTTTTAGTACTTGATTAGCAATAATGATGTCTCTAACTTGAATTGGATTTACTTTTGTACTCATAATACGAACCCTTCCTACTTCAATTGTTAGACTTATACTAACATAAACGATAAAAATAGAAAATAAATTTATCCTATAAATCAGGAATATGATAAAATCGCAACATCCGTACCGCCTACTGTCACCTCATTACTTATTGGCTTTTCATGTAAGCAATCCACATATGTTAATTCGTTATCTAAACTTATCGTAACAGAGTCTTCATTATGGTTTAAAATAAAAAGATATATGTTATCTCCCTTCACTCTCTCCAAGACCTCCACATTTGCAGGGGATTCAACTGGTGCCGTAATTTCCAATTGTTGGAATAGACCTTCCAAAAGTTTATTTACATAAGATTCCGAAGGGTCTGTACCAATATAAATGGAATTTCCTTGTCCATAGCGGTGAAACGTAACAGCTGGCTTTTCTTTATACCAATCTTCTTTAAAAGTTGCTATGGGCCTTGCACCTTCTAAATGAATAACATCTGACCAAGTCTTTGTTTCAAATAATTCTCCATTAGCTACGATAATATTTTTTTCATCATCTGACATTGGAGCAAATTCCTCTACCGTTATACCTAACAAAGATCGTAATGGTGCAGGATATCCACCTAAATGAATATGGTCTTGCTCATTGACAATACCGCTGAAAAAGCTAACAAGTAATGTTCCTCCTTGAGAAACAAACTGCTCTAAATGCGTTTCCTCTCCATTTTTTATCATATATAACAGCGGAGCAACAACTAGCTGATAGTTCGTTAAATCGCTAGTAGGCCGAACAAAGTCCACAGCTATATTGTGTTCATAAAATACCTTGTAATATTTATACACTTGATTTAAATAAGATAATTTATTATGTGGCTTTCCTTCTAATTCCACAGCCCACCAATTTTCCCAATCAAAAATAATCGCTGCTTTTGCATTTGTTTTAGAGCCTGCTAAATGATCCAGTTTATTTAATTCATTACCTAATTGTTTTACCTCTTGAAATGTACGGGATTTTGGATCATTCGAATGTGGTACCATTGCTCCATGGAATTTTTCAGCCCCTGCTTTTCCCTGTCTCCACTGGAAGTACATTACACCATCTCCGCCGCGAGCTACAGTGGAATAACTCCATAACCTCATTTCGCCAGGCTTTTTCGTTAAATTAATATCTCGCCAATTCACGTGAGAAGTTACCTGTTCCATTAAATAAAAAGGTTGTCCATTTTTTAAACTTCTCATTAAATCATGATGCATGGCGTGACGATAAGGCTTCCCTTCTCTTGGATCTGGATAAGAGTCCCAAGTAACTAAATCCATCTCTTTCGACCATTCAAAATAGTTAAGGGGTTTAAATTCATACATAAAATTTGTAAAAACAGGCACATTAGGGGTTATTTCACGTAATATATCTTTTTCTATTTTATAAAGTTCAAAAATAGCGTCATTCATAAATCGCTTATAATCTAATTTTTGACTTGGATTATAAAAGGTTGGTAAATTAACTGGGAATTGAATTTCATCCCACTCATTGTATCTCTGACTCCAAAAATTAGTTCCCCATTTTTCATTTAAGGTATCTATCGTTTGATAACGATCATGGAGCCATTTTCGAAATGCTTGTAAACTTTCCTCGCTATAACATTCTGATAGATGACAGCCATACTCATTATTAATGTGCCACATTTTAAGTGCTGGATGGTCTTGGTAACGTGCTGCTATTTTAGAAACGATAAGTCGAACTGCATCTCGAAAACGCTTACTATTCGGGGAATAATGTTGTCTCGAACCTGGTTGATAAGGCACCCCATTTTCTTGAACAGCCAACACTTCAGGGTACTTTTTAGATAACCACGCAGGAGGAGATGCTGTAGCTGTTGCTAAGCAAACACCAATGCCATGTTGATGTAATATATCTAACACTTTGTCTAACCAACTAAAATCAAACTTGCCTTCTTCTCTTTCTATCACAGACCAACTAAAAATAGCAACTGAAACTAAGTTAACACCAGCTTCTTGCATTAATTTTGCATCTTCTAACCATACTTTCTCATCCCATTGCTCTGGGTTATAATCCCCACCAAATGCAATGCGAGGAACTACTTCTTGTATACTTTTCACCATGTTGTTCACTCCATTCCCCAATCCAAAATCATTTCTTTTATAATTAAACTCATACGTACATCTTATATGAACGCGTTATCAAAACGCAAGTATTATAGATAAGTTAACACTATTATGATATTTGTAATAAAACAAAATGGGCTTTTCCTCATACAATATAATGAGTCAATCAATATTAATGGCGGAACTATAAAGGGGATTTCTTTGGCTAAGCAAGAAAATATCAACAACAAATTTGGTGGATGGATACAAGCAATTGGGACAGTTATTTCGGCATTAGGAAATACCCCACAATACTCCCGTTGATTTGGATATTCAACACGATATTAAGGTGATTGGTAAAGTCTGGTTCAAACATGACTGCGATTAGTGGTAGTTTGCGTTAATAGAGCTCGATTGATCCATAATGAAATGGTGAGGTTTTTCTTTTAAATTGAATAAAACCAAACTGATTAAATCGTTCGCTTTGCCAGTGATCTTTTATTACAACACGTTGCCTTGCTACCCGCTTTGCTTCTTTAATGACATCCATGGTGAGATCAGATGAAATTGCTTGTTTTCTCAATGGATTAATCCCGTTGGAAGTGTGAATGCTTTTATGAAACATAGGGTCGAAATACACAATATCAACTGCATTGGTTTCTGCTTTTTTTAAATAGGAATAATGGTCATCATGTATAACAGAAATTCTCCTCATCGCTTGATCAAACCATTCATGTCTGCTATTTAAGGAAGAAAGCCCTTCTTTAGCTAGTATGTATAATGATTTACTTCCTTCAATCCCAATGACAGATCCACCTGCCCCCACTGCCAAACTTGCTATTATACTATCGGATGCTAAACCTAACGTGCAATCGAGTATAGACATTCCTTTTATTAGCTTCGTTGTAGAAAGAAAAGGTTCTTCTTCGCCATTTACGACACGTTTTGATCTTACCATCGCTAAGTTAGGGTGAAAAAACAGTTTCTGATCACCATCTAAACATGAGATAAACAACTGGTCCTTTCCAACAACTAAAATATCATCTTTATATAGTTTTTTTAAATTCTCAATCGATTGTCCTTTTCTTTCGATAAAAGGTAATTGATAGGTAGCTGATAACCTTTTAGAATGTGTTATTAACCTATTCGTTGAACGACCCGCTGTTGTTATAATCATATGGATGATCATCCTACCTTTAACAGAGTTTATATATAAAGAAGGTAGCAGTAAAATTACTACTACCCTGACAATCATATACTAAAATGCGTTTTGCAGATTTGGAACTACTTGTTTTTTACGAGACACAACCCCTTTTAAAGTGGCTGTTTTGTTATTTAAGGTTACATTAAATGCTTCTGCTACTTTTTGTTCTTCTTCTCCGACTGCTAATACAACAGAATCGTTATTTAAAATATCGGTAATAACAAAGACGAATAGCTTAAGACCTTTATCTGATACCGTCTTTTCAATTGCAGGTTCGATTTCACTGCGAAGAGCTAATACATCATCTACCTCCACAGTGTTCACCTGTGCAATTTCAACCTTATTTCCGTTCATATCAAACTCTTTTGCATCCATAGAGATTAATTCCTGCGCAGATTTATCACTGATATCTGCCCCTGCTTTTAGCATTTCTAAACCATAGCTTTGAACATCTACACCTGCAATTTCAGCCAATTCTTCAGCTGCTTGAACGTCTTGATCTGTACAAGTAGGTGATTTAAATAATAAAGAGTCTGAAATGATAGCTGAAAGCATTAAGCCAGCGATCTCTTTCTTCATTTCTACATTATTTTCTTTGTACAGTTTATTTAGGATGGTTGCTGTACAACCAACAGGTTCCGCACGATAATATAGTGGATCTTTTGTTTCAAAGTTTGCAATACGATGGTGATCAATTACTTCTAGTATTTGAACGCGTTCAATATCTTCAGCACTTTGTTGGCGCTCATTATGGTCTACTAAAATAACTTGATCAACTTCGTCTGCAACATGTTCTACCATTCGAGGGGCAGACTGATTAAACTGGTCTAGGGCATATTGTGTTTCATTACCTACTTCCCCTAGTCTTACAGCTTCTACTTCTTCACCTAAAGCTTGTTTTAACTCCGCATATGCAATAGCAGAACATATCGTGTCCGTATCAGGATTTTTGTGTCCAAAAATAAGTGTTTTTGCCATAATTCAAACTCCTCACTTCCAAATTTTATATCCAAACCCATTATACATGAATGGGTATTAGATAACAGCATTTTACTTGGTTTGTCCTTGGCCCTTTAATAAATACTTAGTAGACGTAAGTGCCTCTAATCCCATTGGCCCTCTAGCATGAAGTTTTTGTGTACTTATTCCAATCTCTGCTCCGAAACCAAATTCAAAGCCGTCTGTAAATCTTGTAGATGCATTATGATAAACAGCTGCTGCATCAACTTCATTCATAAATTGTACAACACTTTCATCAGTTTCCGAAATAATAGATTCAGAGTGATTTGTACCGTATTTATTGATGTGGTTAATAGCGTCTTGCACTGAATCTACTACTTTAATGGCAACTATTTTATCTAAATATTCATTTTGATAATCTTCTTCTGTCGCAGCTATTATATGATCACCTTTTGATAAAGTAAATTCATCACCGTGAATCTCCACATTTGCTTCTTGTAAAGATTTAATAAGTTCAGTTAAATAGCTGCCTGCCCATGACTTTTCCACTAGGATTGTTTCGATTGCGTTACATACAGATGGCCTCTGCGTTTTAGCATTAATAGCAATCTCTACAGCCATGTCTTTATTTGCTGTTTGGTCAATAAATAAGTGACAGTTCCCTGCTCCAGTTTCCAGTACGGGTACAGAGGATTGTGCTACAACTGTATCGATTAGTTTTTTACCGCCGCGTGGGATTAAAACATCTAAGTAATCATTCAGCTTAAACATCTGAGATGCCGTTTCACGGCTGGTATCCTCTACTAATTGAACGGCCTGATCAGGCAATGCAGATTTTTTTAATGCATCATGTATAACGCTAACCAGTGCTTTATTAGAATAAATAGCAGATGAGCTGCCACGTAGCAATACAGCATTTCCTGTTTTTAAACAAAGACTTGCTGCATCAATCGTTACATTTGGTCTTGCTTCATAAATCATACCGACAACACCGATTGGCACGCGTACTTTTTCGATTTGTAAACCATTTGGCCGCTCCCAATTCTCCATTACTTCTCCAATTGGATCCTGTAGTTCCGTTAATTGAAGAAGTGCATCCGACATATCTTGAATTCTTTGATCATTTAGAACGAGACGATCAATTAGTGACTCATGCAGACCATTTTCACGTCCTGATTGAATATCTTTTTGGTTTTCTTCCATAATGAATACTTTTTGTTCTCTTAATTCTTCTGATATTAAGCGTAATGCTTGATTTTTTTCATCAGTGGATTTTGTTGCAAGATTTGTTGTTGCTTCTTTTACTAATTGTGCTTTTTGCAAAAGATCACTCATAGTTATATGCCTCCTTCATTGATAAAACCAGTCGATCTCGATGGATCACTTCTGGTTTAGTTCCCATTGTTAACTCCATGGCTATAGTACTTGATTCTCCCTTAGACTTGATTAAATCACGTGACGAGTAGTTCACTTGACCTTTAGCAATGATATCGTCCTCAGAAACGACTTCTACAACAGCCCCTTCTTCAAAATCTCCTTCAATCCACTTTACACCAGCAGGTAATAAGCTTCTTCCTTGGTGAATGATTGCTTTTGCTGCTCCCGTGTCTACATAGATTTTACCTGAAACTTTTGAATGGAATGCAATCCATTGTTTTTGTTTTCGGTAATTGTTCGTAAGCATTTCTCCAATATAGGTGCCGTCTCCTTCGTCGCCGACAATATCCATTAATTTATCAGCGCCTTTCCCAGATCCAACGAACACTCGGACTCCTAATGAGAGAGCAGTTTTTGCCGCTAATATTTTCGATTTCATCCCGCCTGTTCCAAATTTAGAACCTGATTCATGTTTTGTTTGATCTAAAATTTCCTGAGAGATCGTAGGAAGACAGTCATACCTTATTGCATTTGGGTCTGTTTTTGGATTTTTATTATAAAGACCATTAATATCTGTTAACATAATTAAAAAATCTGCATGGACTAACCCACTAACTAAAGCGGATAGCATATCATTATCTCCAAATGTTAATTCATCTATCGCTACTGTATCATTCTCATTAATGATTGGTAAAACATCTCTTTTTAATAGCTCCGTTAATGTTGAATAAACGTTGCTATATTGTGTTTCATTACTGAACACGTCTTTCGTTAGCAATAATTGTGCTGTCACAATACCATAGGTTTTAAATGCATCATTATAAGCTTGAGCCAGTTGTCCTTGGCCAACAGCAGCTGCTGCTTGCTTACCAGCAACAGTGATTGGTCGAATAGGATATCCTAGATCATTGAAACCAGCAGAGACAGCACCAGACGATATAAGAATAACTTCGTAGTTATGTTGAATCAATTTTGCTATCGCGGAAACATGTTCCTCCAACATTTCTACACTCAAACCACCATTTTTATTTGTAAGTGAACTACTGCCAATTTTTACCACAACTCGCTGTTTTGCCATTTATTTCACGCCTTCATCTAAAATCTCTCTTTTAACCATAAAGAAAACTTGGGCTTAGCCAAGCCTTATGGCGCAGTACGGTCGCCTAGTTACCCTTGCATCGGGGGTGAAAATTGAACATCTATTAAATTCGTCTACCTCCTGTAGGCAACACAGATGTCAGTCCCCCCCCCCCGTACAAGTGCGTCCTGTGACCAAAACGCCGATATTAGAACGTCCTGTTCGTCGTACTGCGAACCTTAAAATTTTCACTACGTCTAGTAACTTCCCTACCGAAATTTATGTCCTAACGTATAAAAAGACTCTTTATCCTTGACCATGCAAGGACGAAAAGAGTCTTTCCGCGGTACCACCTTTATTGACAATATAAACTATTGTCCGCTTTTCTCTTTAACGCAGAGATACGGTTAAGTTATATGCTTAACGGTTCATAGAATAGGTTCATTAGATTAGCGGGTAATGGAACTTTTCAGCCTAAGAATTCCAATCTCTTTTTACCATATATCTAATTACTAGTTCTAATCAGTACCTTTTATTAGCTTGTTTTCACCTATAATATGTTTATCTATCTGTTATTATATGAAAAAATGAGATACTTCTCAAGTCATTGTATGATTTTATAAAGAGAGACTTTTATCAGTTGGGGGGCTCTTCATCCCCCACCTATACTTCTTTAATAATTCTAAGTCTGAAGTGGGGAACGAACGATTGTCCACCGTTACAAACGGACATCTATTTTACTTTAACAACCCAATTAAAAGGATCTTTTTCTGTTCCATACTGAATACCAGTCATCGTATCGTATAATTTTTTAGAAATTTCACCAGTCTTACCATTATTAATTTCCATTTTTTTATCTTCCCAAGCTAATTCACCAATTGGGGAAATAACTGCTGCTGTTCCAGAACCAAACGCTTCTTCCAACTCTCCATTAAGGTAGCTTTGATATATATCTTCCATTGTGATACGGCGTTCATTAACTGGAATATCCCAATATTTTAACAGTTCAATAACAGAATTTCGAGTTACCCCTTCTAAAATACTTCCATTTAAAGCAGGAGTAACAATTTCCCCATTAATCTTGAAGAAAACATTCATGCTTCCTACTTCCTCAACATATCTTTTTTCTACTCCATCAAGCCATAAAACTTGAGCATATCCTTCATCCGCAACATCTTCTTGTGCTTTAAGACTTGAAGCGTAATTCCCCGCTGTCTTAGCTTCACCAGTTCCACCTTTGACAGCACGTACATATTTATTTTCCACTGCTATTTTGACGGGGTTTATTCCTTCCTCATAATAAGCACCAACTGGGGATAAAATAATAATAAACTGATAAGTACTGGAAGGAGAAACACCAAGATAAGGCTCTGTTGAGATGATATATGGTCTAATATATAAAGAAGTTCCCGGAGCATCAGGCACCCATTCATGGTCAATATGTACCAGATGCTTAATCGCATCAATCGCGAATTCTTCATCAACTGGCGGAATGCACATTCTATCATTTGATTTGTTTAGTCTTTCCATATTTTTATTTGGACGGAATAATTGAATATGACCATCTTTAGTCTTGTATGCTTTTAGACCTTCAAAAACCGTTTGACCATAGTGAAAGACAATTGCTGCTGGATCTAACACTAACGGTTGATATGGGACAATACGTGGATTATGCCATCCTTTTTCACGACTATAATCCTGTATAAACATATGATCAGTAAAGTGCTTACCAAACGCTAACTGATCTGATTCCGGTTTTGGTTTAGGTTTTTCGTTTTTCATAACGGTAATGGTATATTGTGACATAAAAAAAGACTCCTTATTCATATAAAATTTCAATTTTCGATTAAATAACCTTTAACCTTTATTTTATTACTAAAATGTACTAAAAAACAAGTTATAATTGTAAAATTTTTCGACAATTATAGTTCTTAAGGAATTCTAACAGTAAGGGAGTTGCCTAGAAATGAATTCAAACAAACATCAACTTTCCACTCGATTTGAAGTAGCCTTTAATCAAATACACGATTTATTATGCAAATATGCAAAAGAAACGAATACCAATGCTTCATTTCATGAAGTTTTGTCAAAAGCAAAGACGCACCATATCGTTAAATCACACTACGAATTATTAAAACAATGCAGTAAATTAAGAAATGCGATGGTACACCGAAAAATAAAGGAGGAATTTTACATAGCGGAACCTCATGAAGAGGTAGTTTTAGAATTAGAGAAACTTAAAGAAATATTAAGTAAACCTCCTCAAGTTTTATCTATTGCATCACAGCCAGTTCAATATTTTAAACAAATAGACACTTTAGAAGATGTATTAACTGCTTTTCATCAGGATGGATTTACACAATATCCTATATATGACCAACAAACTTATATAGGACTATTAACTGAAGGTGGAATCGCGCGATTTCTAGCACACTACGTTGATCAAATTTCCACTATGAATACAAAGAAAATTCAAGTGGAAGAGCTTCTTTCATATGAAAAAGAAAACAGTATTGCATTTATGAAACAAGATTCTAATCTATTTGATTTAGAGGCAATATTTCATATTTATCACCAACAAAATAAAAAATTGGAAGCTATTATTATAACAGAAGATGGCTCACAAAATCAGTTACCTATCGGAATTGTATCGGCTTGGGATTTACTTAAAGTACCGAACGATAATTTTACTCTTATTCGTCATACATAAAGAAAACCCACCGAATGGTAGGTTTTCTTTCGTATTACATATTTGCAACTGTTGGTAAAGCAGTTTCTCCCATTAAATACTGATCTACTTGGTGTGCTACTTCCCGTCCTTCATTAATAGCCCAAACAATCAAGCTTTGTCCGCGTCTAGCATCACCTGCAGCAAATACATGATCAATATTTGTCTGGAAGTCACCATATTTGGCATCCACTCTATTACGTTCTACATGAACATCAAATGCCTTCAATACAGGTTGTTCTGCACCTTCGAAACCAATAGCAATAAGTACTAGCTGTGCAGGCCAAACCTTTTCTGTACCTGGAATTTCTTCAAATACAAACATTCCATTTTCATCACGTGTTTTCTTCATTTCAACAGTGTGAAGTTCTTTTAATTTTCCATTCTCATCCGTAACAAATTTCTTTGTTTGGATAGAATATTGTCTAATATCTTCTCCAAACTTATATTTAGCTTCTTTGTGAGCATACTCTAAGCTAAATACTTGTGGGTATGCAGGCCACATATTATCTTCGGTTCGTTTAATTGGCAATTGTGGGTGTTTACCAAACTGTACAATGCTGTTAGCGCCTTGACGAAGAGCTGTAGCGATACAGTCAGCACCAGTATCACCACCACCGATGACAATAACATCTTTTCCTTTTGCATCTAACTCTTCTTCTGCTTGTACTTTATCATCCAATAATGATTCTGTGGCTCTTGTAAGGTAATCCATTGCAAAGCGAATTCCTTTTCCATCTCTGCCTTCAATTGGCAGATCACGGTGTTTTTGAGCACCAGTACATAAAATAACAGAATCATAGGATGATTTGATTTCGTCAGCAGATATATCTTTTCCAACCTCTGTGTTTAAGATAAATTCTACTCCTTCATCACGAAGTAATTGTACACGACGCTCAACTACGTCTTTATCAAGTTTCATGTTTGGAATACCATAAGTTAATAACCCGCCAGCACGATCAGCTCTTTCATAGACGGTTACTTTATGACCTGCTTGATTTAATTGATCGGCTGCCGCCAACCCTGCTGGGCCAGATCCAACAATGGCAATCTTTTTACCAGTTCGATGATCAGGAATACGTGGCGTAATCCAACCATTTTCAAACCCTTTATCAATGATAGCTTGTTCAATGTTTTTAATCGCAACCGCTGGATCATTAATCGCAACTGTACAAGAGCCTTCACAAGGTGCCGGACAAACACGACCAGTAAACTCAGGAAAATTATTTGTTTTTAACAAACGATCAAGTGCCTCTTTCCATTTCCCTTTGTACACCAAATCATTCCACTCTGGAATCAGGTTATAAACAGGGCAACCTGATGTCGCCCCATCTATATCCATTCCAATATGGCAGAATGGTGTACCACAATCCATACAGCGTGCTCCTTGTCTTTTCATTTCATCATCAGTGAAAGGAGCAGAATATTCGTTCCAATCATTTATCCTTTCAATTGGGTCACGTTCAAACGACTCTTCACGTTCAATTTCCATAAATCCTGTTGGTTTTCCCATTCTTCTGTCTCCTTTCTATTTGATTAGTGCTTCTTCATTATTTAGTTTTACTGTCATTCTACCTTCTTTTTTAGACATGAAGGCTTCATATCTCGCATCATCTAACGTATGACCTTCTTGTTCAAACCAGTCAATCTGTTTCAACATTAATTTATAGTCTGTTGGAATAACTTTCACAAAGTTATTTACTTCTTCTTCCCAATTATGAAGCGCTACGGCAGCTTTATCACTATTTGTATATTGATAATGATTTTCTAGCATTGCTTTTACTTCGTTGATTTCTTCTAGATCAGTAATGGATTCAAACTGAACTAGCTCATCATTACACAGCTTTTTAAATGCTGGGATATCATCAGGTTTAACATAAGCGACACCGCCAGACATACCAGCTGCGAAGTTTTTACCTACATTACCTAAGATGACTACTCGACCACCTGTCATATATTCACAACCATGGTCACCGACACCTTCTACAACAATTTTTGCTCCACTATTACGTACAGCAAAACGCTCACCTGCATAACCATTGATATAAGCTTCCCCGCTGGTAGCACCGTAGAAACATACGTTACCTGCTATCACATTGTTTCCAGGATCAATAGTTGTCTTCCCAGATGCTCGAACAACAATTTTACCACCTGATAAGCCTTTACCAACATAATCATTGGCATCTCCTGTAACAATCATCTGCATACCATTTGGAATAAAGGCACCAAAGCTTTGACCTGCAGATCCTTCAAAGCGTAATGTGACGGTATCTTCAGGCAGACCTTGTTCGCCATACTTCTTAGATATTTCACTTCCAACAATCGTACCAGTTACACGATCCGTATTCTTAATGAAGAAGGACTCATCTACTATTTCTTGATTATCAATTGCTTTTTGTACCTTAGGAAGGATTTGTGTCATATCAAGTGACTGATCAATTTTATGATCTTGCGTAACTGTGTTATGACGTGTTCCTTCAGGTTGATACAACAATGTTGATAAATCTAAATGTTTTGCTTTCCAATGTGCTTTAGCTCGTTCAGATACTTCTAACACATCTGTTCTTCCAACCATTTCATCTAGAGAACGGAAACCAAGCTGTGCCATGATCTCACGTACTTCTTCTGCAACAAACTTCATATAGTTTACGACATGGTCAGGATCACCGGTGAATTTCTTTCGTAATTCAGGGTTTTGTGTTGCCACACCAACTGGGCAAGTGTCCATATGACAAACTCGCATCATTACACAACCAGTTACTACTAATGGAGCTGTTGCAAATCCATATTCTTCTGCACCTAACAATGTAGCCATTGCCACATCTTTACCAGTCATTAATTTACCATCTGTTTCAAGGATAACTCGATCTCTTAATCCATTAAGCATTAATGTTTGATGCGCTTCTGCAAGACCTAACTCCCATGGTAAACCTGCATGCTTAATACTTGTCTTCGGAGATGCACCTGTTCCACCGTCATATCCAACAACAGAAATAACATCTGCATTCCCTTTAGCAACACCTGCAGCAATCGTACCAACACCAGATTTCGCAACAAGCTTTACACTTACACGAGCATCACGGTTGGCATTTTTTAAATCGTGAATTAATTGTGACAAGTCTTCAATCGAATAGATATCATGGTGTGGTGGTGGTGAAATTAAGTCAACACCTGGTGTAGAACCACGTACATCTGCAACCCATGGGTAAACTTTCATACCTGGTAATTGACCACCTTCACCCGGCTTAGCCCCTTGAGCCATTTTAATTTGTAACTCTTTTGAATTAACAAGATAATGACTTTTAGCACCAAAACGTCCAGAGGCAACCTGCTTAATCGCACTAGAACGTAAATCGCCATTCTCATCTTTTGTAAAGCGATCAGGGTCTTCCCCGCCTTCTCCACTATTACTTTTACCACCAAGTCGATTCATGGCAATAGCAAGGGTTTCGTGTGCTTCTTTACTAATCGAACCAAAGGACATCGCACCTGTTTTGAATCGTTTCACAATGGATTCTACAGACTCTACCTCTTCAATTGGAATAGCATTTGTATTTTTAAAGCTAAATAAATTTCTTAAGAAGCCAACTTGTTCTTCGTTTGCTGCTTTGGAAAACTTCTTGAACAAGTCATAATCTCCACGACGGCAAGCCCACTGTAAAGTATGGATCGTCGTTGGATTAAAGGCATGGTGTTCTCCTGATTTACGCCATTGGAAATCACTACCTGATTCTAATGATTGCTCAATAGCTGCCTTATATCCTTCTTTATGGCGTTTTTGTGTTTCATCTTGTAAAACTGCTAAATCAATGCCATCAATTTGTGAAGCGGTACCTGTAAAGTGTTCTCCAACAACTTTTTTGCTGATCCCGATAGCTTCAAATATTTGAGCACCTCGGTAACTTTGAACCGTAGAAATACCCATTTTCGACATTACTTTAATAATACCTTCTGTTGCTACAGAGATAAATTTATACTGTGCTTCTTTAAATGGCATATCTAATTCATTCGCTAAAACTGAAGCATGAAGTGTTTGATACACAAGATACGGGTGAATAGCATCTACACCATACCCAAGCATTGTAGCAAAGTGGTGCACTTCTCTTGCTTCACCTGTTTGAGCAATAATACTTGCTTTGGTACGAATACCTTCTCGAACAAGGTATTGGTGAACACCACTAACAGCTAGTAACGTTGGAATAGCCACTTTATTCAAGTCCATTCCTTTGTCAGAAAGGATAAGTAAATTATAGCCATCTTCAATTGCTTGTTTAGCATTTTCAAACAGTTGATGCAGTGCTTCTTCCATGTTACCAGTAAAAGTGGTATCTAATACTTTCGCACTAAAGCCATCTACCTTGTTTTCTACTATGGAATCTAATTGATTATTTGATAGTATAGGTGAATCTAAACGAATACGTTTCGTAGTTGTATTTTTCGGATGTAATAAGTCACCTTCTGTACCTAACCAAGTAAGTGTTGAAGTTACAAGCTGTTCACGGTATGCATCAATAGGTGGGTTCGTTACTTGTGCAAATAACTGCTTGAAATAGTTAAATAATGATTGTGGTCTTTCAGATAAAACAGCTACTGGCATATCATTACCCATCGCACCAATTGGATCTTTACCACCTGTAACTAAAGGAATTAGATATTTCTCAATATCTTCTGTTGTATAACCAAATGCTCTTTGTTTTTGCAGCAATTGTGGATCAATATAGTCGTCTTCATCAACATCGCCTTCCACATCTAATGCAACAACTTGATCGTCTAACCAATCACTATATGGATGAGCACTTGCTATTTCTTCTTTAATTTCTTTATCAGAAATGATTCTTCCTTCTTCTAAATCAACAAGTAACATTTTACCTGGGCTTAGGCGTTCCTTTAATAGAACATTTTCTTCTTCATAATCAATAACCCCTACTTCCGAGGAGTAAATGATATAGTCGTCTTTGGTTACATAATAACGTGCTGGACGAAGCCCATTCCTGTCTAAAATGGCACCAATTTGCTTACCATTCGTAAATGTAATGGAAGTAGGACCGTCCCACGGCTCCATCATCGTGCTATGGTACTGATAGAAAGCACGTTTTTTCTCATCCATGTGAGGGTTTTTCTCCCAAGGCTCTGGGATAAGCATCATAGCTGCATGTGCTGGTTTTCTACCTGCAAGCGTGAAAAATTCTAACGCATTATCAAGAGTAGCTGAGTCACTGCCTTCTGAGTTTACAATTGGTAATACTTTTTCTAAATCGTCTCCAAATGCTTCTGAAACGAATTGTTTCTCACGTGCACGCATCCAGTTTACATTACCGCGCATTGTATTAATCTCACCATTATGAATAAGGTATCTGTTAGGGTGTGCTCTTTCCCAAGTTGGGAATGTGTTCGTACTGAACCTTGAGTGCACAAGTGAAAAAGCAGACACAAAAGAATCATCTTGTAAATCAAGATAAAATTCGTCTACTTGATCAGGTGTTAACAACCCTTTATATACAATAGTTTTGTTCGATAAACTTGGGAAATAAAAACGGATCTCTTGTTCTTTTGCCCAATTTTCTGCTCGCTTACGGATGACATATAATTTTCGTTCGAATGCTAAGTCATCCTCTAATTCGTCTGAAGCAGCAATAAAAACTTGGCGCACAGCAGGAACCGTTTCTTTCGCTGTTTCCCCAATTTTTGTTTCATCTACTGGAACGTCACGCCAGCCGATTAAAGATTGCCCTTCTTCTTCAATGATTTTGTTAATAAATTCTTCTACTAAATCCTGTTCTTTTTTATCTTTTGATTGAAATAACATTCCAACACCATAACGACCTACATCTGGTAATTGGAAATTTTCACATACTTTTCTGAAGTATTGATCAGGGATCTGTACCATTAATCCAGATCCATCACCAGTAAGTGGATCACTTCCCTGTCCACCACGGTGTTCTAGCTTACATAACATTTGCAAACCTTTTTGTACGATTTCATGTGTTTGCTTTCCTTTAATATGAGCATACAAGCCTATACCACAAGCATCATGTTCAAAATCAGGATGGTATAAACCTTGGGCACTAGGCATATCATTATACGTCATATTGTCGCCCCCCATTTCGTTTTCCTTTTAAGACGTCTATTTCCATTGTAAGTTTATTTTTTGTTCTAAACAATATATAATATATATGATAATGATCTCAAATTGATATATATTAAGTGGATGAGGTGAAATTTAGATGGAATTAAGACAGCTTCGATATTTTGTAGAAGTGGCGGAAAGAGAACATATTTCCCATGCTGCTGCTGCTTTACACGTTGCTCAATCCGCCGTTAGTAGACAAATTTCAAATTTAGAATCGGAATTAGGTGTGGATTTGTTTGAACGTGAAGGTAGAAATGTTCGATTAACACAAATAGGTAAAATATTTTTGTCTAATGCAAAAGCAGCATTAAAGGCTATTGATCATGCCCAAAAACAAATAAGTGAATATATTGATCCAGAAAGAGGTTCTATAAAAATTGGTTTTCCAACAAGCTTAGCAAGCAATATGTTACCTACCATTATTTCAGAATTTAAAAAAATTCATCCTAAAATCAATTACCAACTTCGACAAGGTTCTTATAACTTTTTAATCGATTCGGTAAATAACAGGGAATTAGATGTTGCTTTTCTAGGACCAGTTCCAACTGAGCACACAAGAATAATTAGTAATGTCTTGTTTATGGAAGAGTTTTATGCGTTGCTTCCAAAATCACATCCGTTAGCAAAGGCTGAAGTGATTAGATTATACGATTTACGTAACGATACTTTCGTGTTGTTCCCAGAAGGTTATATCCTGCATAAACTAGTTATTGATGGTTGTAAAAATGCTGGCTTTACTCCTAACATTTCTTCTCAAGGAGAAGATTTAGATGCCATAAAAGGTCTAGTATCTGCTGGAATTGGGATTACATTACTGCCTAAAAGTGCTTTAACAGATGTCAATCCAGATTATTGCGTGAAAGTTGCCATACCAGAAGCAGAATTAAAACGAACGGTAGGTGTTATCATACCTAAAAATCGCCAACTAGCCCCTTCTGAAAATGTTTTCTATCAATTTATACTGGATTTTTTTAATCAAAGAATTATTAATGACTAGCTTCCATACTCCCGTGAATTTTTATTTCACGGGAGATTTAAGCTTGCAATGCAAGTCTATCTAACCATCTATTCGGATTATGGAATTCCAATTCCTTTGTTAAAAATGTTGCAATAGGCTTTACCCTGCTTTGAAATATAGCTTCCTCTATGGATAATTGAATCGGAACGTCTATACAAATTTGAGCTAATTTTTTTGAGATTGTTAGATCTTCATAATATAGATCCAATTTTTTCTGTACCCCTTTTGTTAATGAAGCTTTACTTTCTAATAATTGATCTATACTATGATGTTCCTTAAGTAGTTTCATAGCTGTTTTTTCGCCAATTCCTTTTACACCAGGGTAATTGTCTGAAGAATCCCCCATTAAACCTTTTAAGTCTATAATTTGTTGAGGTGTTAATCCTTTTTTCTCATAAAAGTTATCGTGCGTAAACAATTCATAATTTCCTTGGCCCTTTCTCATAATAGCAACATCTATTTGTTGATCAACCAGCTGCAGCAAGTCTTGGTCTCCACTCAAAATGGTTATATGGTTTTGTTGATGTAATTGCTTCGCTAACGTTCCAATACAATCATCAGCTTCATAACCTTCGACACCAATGTTCGGAATATCAAATGCTTCAATTAATTGTTTGGCTAAGTCAAATTGAGGTACTAATTCTAGTGGCGGTTCATCTCTGTTAGCCTTATATTCCCGAAATATTTCATTTCTAAACGTTTTACTCCCCATATCCCAACAACATATAACATGAGATGGTTGAAATGTTTCCATAGCATTGACAAAATAGTTTAAAAATCCAAAAAGTCCGTTACGCGGCACTCCTTTACTATTTGTCATAAAGTTTCCACGAAATGCAGTTGCAAAAAAACCGCGAAACAATAATGCCATCCCATCTACTAATAAAACATGACCTTTGTTTTCCATTGTATCAATCCTTTTTCATACTATAATGATTAGTGTACAATGAAATGGCATTTTTGTATATAATCTATTTTCAGAAAAGAAGGTGTAGAAAATGGAAAAAAACGAAAAGGCTACTTTTGCCGGGGGATGCTTTTGGTGTATGGTGAAACCTTTTGATCAGTGGGAAGGTGTTGAAAGTATTGTATCTGGATACACAGGAGGTACTGTAGAAAACCCCACGTATGAACAAGTGAAAACAGGCACTACTGGACATTACGAAGCTGTTCAAATAAGTTACGATCCTTCCATTATCTCTTATCAACAAATTTTGGATTTATATTGGCCGCAGATTGATCCAACGGACGATGGCGGACAATTTCATGATCGTGGCCCTCAATACCGTACGGCTATTTTTTATCATAATGAAAAGCAAAGAAATTTAGCGGAAGAATCTAAAAAAGCTTTAAAAGCTTCTAATCGGTTTCAGGATGAAATTGTAACAAAGATTCTACCAGCTTACACTTTTTATCCAGCGGAAAGTTATCATCAAGACTTCTATCGAAAAAATGAAAATGAGTATAAATTAGATAGAGAAAAGTCAGGAAGAGATGAATTTATCGAAGATCATTGGAAATAAAAAGTTAGAAGTTGCCCTGAAAATTAGAAAAGAGCTGTCTCATTAGTCAGTTTACAAAACTGGTGAGACAGCTCTCTTGTTTATACGTTAGACAATGTATAAAATTTGATCGTCATATCCATAAACTACGTCGTAACTAAGCGTGTTTTTCTCCCATCCTTCCGAAGCTGAGTGCTAGTCCAGCGCTGCGGAAAAACGCTCCCTTTCCGGGGTAGAGTAGAAAACAGGAATTAAATAGTGCCTTCTTGTC
>NZ_WIXM01000027.1 GCF_010993965.1 Gracilibacillus sp. YIM 98692
CCCAAAACGGAATGCCATGAAGAAAATGCGTGCCAAAATCAAAGCGTACACGGAACCTCGAAGCAAGCTGTACGTAGATATACGCGAATTAGTAAAAGGATTAAATCGTCGTTTACAAGGATTTAAGAATTACTATCTCATTTCTCCTATAGCGAAGAAATGGCTAACCCGTATTGACTGGTACGTGTTAAAGCGTCTAACCATATTTAATAACAAGAAAAGAAATAGACGAAAGAAACATAGGTATTTTATAGAAGCAAAGGACGAAGTAAAACATATTTTGGTGAAATTAGCTAGTTAGAGTACTGTAATGCCAAAGAAAGAAGAACATCGGAAAGCCGTATGAGGGAAAACCTCACGTACGGTTTGATGAGGGGAAGCAGGAAGAGAAACTGCCCTCCGTCTGGCTTAGTAAGGTGAAACACCCTGAAACCCGAAGACAAGAAGGCACTATTTAATTCCTGTTTTCTACTCTACCCCGGAAAGCGAGTGTTTTTCCGCAGCGCCGATTACGCACTCATCGAGACAAGTGGAGGAAAACTTTCCCAAAGTTACTGCACAGTTTATGGATATTGTGTTATATGAGGATATTTTTAATAGTAACAGTTTTTTTTATATGTAAGTAAAGGACCAATATTGCTCCTTTCTTACATATGGCAAAAAAGTATGGTTGCCTGTAAATTTTCTGCTATATAGGATAGGGATAGATATCTTATAAAGGGGAGAGATACATGGATATTCATCATTTATTCTTAGACAGGTTACCAAAATTATCGAAAAACATTCCGGTTACATGGGGGGTACCGTGGAAAAAAGGCGAAGTAAAGAAAACAGATCACTTCGCATTAGAAAATAAAATGGGAGAATCTAATCCGGTTCAATCATGGGTACAGGCTTATTGGCCAGATGGATCAGTGAAATGGACGGCACATTCTGCCATTATCAATAGGTTGGATGCAAATGATATGTGTTTAGAAAAACACACGCCCTCAAACGAGTTTAACGCGCCATTACAGGTAAAAGAATCAGCTGATAAATGGTTCATTCATACCAACCAATTGAGCTGTGAAATTCCAAAAAGTGGTCAAAATATCATTGAAAGCATTTCATTAAATGGACAAAAGCTTGTCAAAAATGGCAGTCTCATTTTAGAAATAGAAGAGCAGCATTCTCTAGAAGGAGAGATCTGGTTAAGGCAACGGAAAGGAAGATCTAAGGTCACTAACGTCACCGTAGAGCAAAATGGTCTGATTCGATCTGTTGTTTGCCTAAAGGGTACTCATCAACTAGCTGAAAATGAGCATAAATTGCCATTTAAACTCAGATTTTATTTCTATAAGGACCAACCTTCTATTCGTTATGTACATACATTTATCGTGGATGGAGAGCCAGCTATTCAAGATCAAATCGAAAAAATAAAAGCGATCGGCATTACTTTTAAAACAATTGCTTCAGGTAAGCCCTATAACCGACACATTCAAATAGCAACGGAAAATGGATGGTATAATGAAGCAAGTCAATTAATGCTATCCAGACGATACAGACACAATGATGAGTATAAAAAGCAAATAGCGGGAGATATGATTTATCCAAAAGATAGTACAAGTGATATCTTCCATCAAGGAGAGAAAAATGCTATTTGGCAACATTTCAAATTAATGCAAGACAACGTTAATCACTATAAAGTGACTAAGAGTACAGGACTTACCAATCAATATATAGACAGTATTCATAGGGAAAAGGCAAAAGGTGGATTATATGTGGGCAGCGAAATAGGAGGGATACTCACAACTTTGAAAGACTTTTGGCAAAAATACCCTTCTTCCATAGAAGTTAATCATTTAGCTGATCAACACCCAACTGTTACAGCCTGGTTCTGGCCGAAAGAAGTAGAGGCTATGAACTTGGAACATTACTCTACTCAAACACATGTGGAGAGTGCTTATGAAGGTTTTGATGAATTACGTGCTACTCCCGCAGGTATTGCGAACACGAATGAAGGTGCTATTACTTTATTTCAAAAATCGCCTAGTCAAGAGGATTTGAATTTTTATTTAGAGCTTCATAATCGACCGGTACAGCTTCATTGTACATCGTCCTACTATGCAGATACAAAAGCGTGTGGCTTCATTTCCTCACCTTTACCAAATACAAGCAATCCTTGGTTAACTGAAATCGAAAAAAAGTTAGATGAAGCAATTCATTTCTATCAGCGTGAAATTATACAACGAAATTGGTATGGGTTATGGAATTATGGAGATGTGATGCACACCTATGATTCAACCAGGCATCAATGGTGCTATGACCTAGGTGGATTTGCTTGGCAAAATACGGAATTAGTTCCTAATCTATGGTTTTGGTATAGTTTTATGCGAAAGCCAACTGAGTCATTATTTATTATGGCAGAAGCGATGACAAGGCACACTAGTGAAGTCGATCAATACCATACTGGCAAGTATCAAGGCTTTGGTTCTAGGCATAACGTGATGCATTGGGGATGTGGTTGTAAAGAAGTTCGCATTAGCATGGCTTCCCTTCATAAGTATTATTATTTCTTAACAGGAGATGAACGAGTCGGAGAAGTAATGGAACAAGTAAAAGATGTAGACCAAAGAATTAATCAATTACCACCAATGAGAGAATTTTATGATGTCAAAGAAAATTTAATCCCTATCCGTACTGGACCGGATTGGTCATCCTTTTTATCAAACTGGATTCACCAATGGGAGAAAACAAATGATGCGACCTATTATGAAAAAATAAAACAAAGTATTCAAAATGTAAAAGAAGCTCCATTGCAGTTGTTGTCAGGACCTGTTTTTTATTACGAAAAAGAAAAACAAAAGCTTGTTCATATGGGGGACGGAACATTAGGAGATTATCACATGGTCATCGCTTTTGGCGCACCCCAAGTTTGGTTTGAGCTTGATGTTCTATTAGAAGATAATGTATGGAAAAAAATGCTTGCAGATTTTGGTTCCTTTTACTTATTAAGTGACGAAGAAATGAAAAAAAGAACAAATGGGAAGCTGCACAAAGCATTATTTCACTGGCCAATGTTCGCAACAGGAATAGCAGCATATGCAGCAAGATATTACAAGGATTCTACTTTAGCAGAAAAAGTATGGGAAATTCTATTACGAGATTATCCTTTAAATACAAAGCTTAACGAAATCAATGAATGGGATCGAATTATCGAGGTTGAAAATATTTCAACTAATGCGGTATCACAGTGGTGTTTAAATGCGATGACATGTTTAGCATTAATTGGAGATTACCTCCCAAAAAACTTCATGCAAGAAAGTGATAATGCGGTAAAAAAGTGATAATATAAGGCCTGTATGGCTGTTTGTACAACTTATGATCTAAATAAATGGAGGATCGACAAAAATTGAATATTGTAGGAAAAGTGTAAGCGTTTTATATTTTGGTTAAGCCGTTATTCGGTTAATAGAAATCAAGGAGGTGACAAAAAGAAACAAACATCTCGGATTTATACGAATGGTCATAAAAATGAAAGGGGAGAAATGGAACAATGAAACAAAAAAAGAAAAGTATTTGGATGCTCTTATTAACCTTTATTATTAGTGCATTACTGATTGGATGCAGTGATGGAGAAACGAATACATCAGATGAAAATAATGATAATAATCAAGAAAATACAAATGATTCAGAGGCTGAAGGCAATGGAGAACCAACAGATATTTCCATTATGACTGCATCATTTACTCCTGAGCCACCTGATGAAAGCAGTCCAGCTTGGCAAGCCATTGAGGAATTTACAAATACAAACTTAGACATTGAGTTTGTTCCAAATAGTAACTATGATGAGCGTTTTAATATTACTTTAGCTTCAGGTGAATTACCTGACGTTATATTAACTGGTAAAACACCAAGTTTTATTAATGCCGTGGATGATGGAGCGTTTTGGGATCTTACGGATTATGTAGATGAATATGAAAATTTAGGTCAAATGAATGATATTGTGAAAAACAACATTTCGATTGATGGGCGAATTTATTCTCTTTACCGTTCCCGTCCTCTAGGTAGAATGGCGATGAGTATTCGTCAAGATTGGTTAGATAATCTAGGGATGGAAAAGCCTACAACAATTGAAGAGTTTTATGATGTTATGTATGCCTTTACACATGATGATCCAGATGGAAATGGGCAAGACGATACGGTAGGTACAATCGTTTCAGAATATGAAGGTCCATGGGATATTATGCAAACATGGTTCGGTGTACCGAATAAATGGGGTATTGATGAAAATGGAGAGCTTTACCCACATTTCCAGGACCCAGCTTATCGTGAAGCATTAGATTTCTTTAAGAAAATGTACGATGAAGGATTAGTTAATGAAGACTTTGCTGTTATGGACCCAGCAAAATGGCATGATGCTTTTGTTAATGGAAAAGCAGGTACCATTGTTGATGTGGCTGATGCAGCAAGTAGAAACCAAGATAAAATGATTGATGCAGATCCTTCATTAGAAGGTGCAGTTGATTTAATTGGTGCTGTAGAAGGACCGAATGGATTGCATAACCTACCAACTACTGGTTATAGTATGATGTTTGCTATTTCAAAGACATCTGTAGAAACAGAGGAAGAATTACACAAAGTATTAGAGTTCATGGATAAAATGAGCACAGAAGAAGGGCAAAACTTAGGATTTAATGGGGTAGAAGGAAGACACTATGAAATCGTTGATGGGGTTTATACTCCAACTGAAGATCAAGGATTGGTTTATGAACATGAAGATTTAAACCAACTACTTACATTTATTCCGGAAGAGCGATTTTTAACGGCGCCTTTACAAGAGATAGAAAAGAAAGAGGAAAAGGTAATGAAAGCCAATGAGGAAATAGCTGTTCCAAATCCAGCTGAACCACTAGTTTCTGAAGTATATAGTCGTCAAGGGGAGCAACTTGATAATATTATTCTGGATGCTCGCATTAAGTACATTGTTGGTCAAATTGATGAAAGTGGACTAGATGAAGCAGAAGAACTATGGATGAACTCTGGCGGAAAAGAATACATCGAAGAAATTAATCAATTATATCAAGAAGCACAATAAGTTTGTGAGTATTGATATCTGAACAACTTTATCAAGAGGTTGTTCAGATATCCTCATATTAAGGGGGGAAAGCAATGTCTTTATTAAGTATGAAATCAAGAAAGGTAAAGACGAATGGACCGTTAGATACAAATCAATTAACGAAAACACAGCAGTTATTAAAGGATAAATGGCTTTATGTTCTATTGCTGCCAGGCATTGTATATTTTGTCTTATTTAAGTACATGCCAATGTGGGGGGTATTAATGGCCTTCCAAGATTATTCACCTTTTAAAGGGTTTTGGCAAAGCGACTGGGTAGGATTTGATCATTTTCAGTATTTTTTCCAAAACCCTGACTTTTTTCGGTTGTTAAGAAACACGTTAATTTTAGCATTATACGATCTTATTTTCTTTTTCCCGGCACCAATTATTATTGCCCTAATGTTAAATGAGCTTCGAATGCAATTTTTTAAACGAACTATTCAAACATTAGTGTATGTACCTCACTTTATGTCATGGGTTATTATCGCAAGTATTACCTATGTATTTTTAACTACTAGCGGAGGTGCTGTCAACGCTGTTGTAGAATATTTTACTGGTGAAAAAATTAATTTCTTATCTAGCCCAGATTGGTTCCGACCTATGATCATTGGACAAGTTATTTGGAAAGAAACTGGTTGGGGTACGGTTATTTTCTTAGCGGCTTTGGCAAGTGTCAGCCCCGAACAATACGAAGCGGCGATCATGGATGGAGCAGGCCGATTTAGAAGGATGTGGCACGTTACTTTACCAGCACTTCGTAGTACTATTGTTATTTTACTTATTTTAAGACTTGGTAACTTCTTAGATCAAGGTTTCCAACAAATCTTTTTGATGACTAATTCCTTAAATAGAAGTGTTGCAGATGTCTTTGATACGTATGTCTATTTTGTCGGGATTACACAAGGTGCGTTTAGTTACAGTACAGCGGTCGGTTTATTTAAGGCAATAGTTGGGATTATTTTAATTTATGGTGCTGACTATCTAGCTAAAAAATTAAAGCAGCCAGGGTTATTTTAAATCACAGATTATAGATTAAAGGGGGAGATCACATGCATAAGATGCATAATACACCATTAGGAAGAGTATTTGACGTATTTAACCACATATTCTTGGCACTGCTGGGTTTGGCTACTTTTATCCCATTTGTATATGTCATTGCGGGTTCCTTTGCAACAGAATCTGAAATTGCAGCAAGGCCGTTTTTCTTAATTCCAGAAACGATTACGACAGCTGCATATGATTATATTTTTTCTACGACGACATTCATTCGCAGTATTGGTGTTTCGGTTCTAGTAACTGTATTGGGGACATTAGTTAGCTTACTTTTAACGATGACTATGGCTTATCCTCTGTCTCGCAAAAAATTATTAGGAAGGAATTTAATATTAAACCTAGTTGTTTTTACTATGGTGTTTAATGGTGGGATGATTCCTACTTACATGGTGGTTAAAAGTCTTGGATTACTAGATTCCCTGTGGGCATTGATTCTACCTGTAGCCATCAACCCTTTCTATTTAATAATAGTAAAGAGCTTCTTTCAAAATCTACCGTCAGAGCTAGAGGAATCTGCAAAAATAGATGGTTGTTCAGATATGGGTGTTTTTTGGCGAATTGTTATTCCATTATCAAAACCAGTTATTGCCACATTTACACTTTTCTATGCCGTGTTTTATTGGAATGATTTCTTTAATGCTCTATTATATATAAGCGACAGTGCTAAATGGCCGGTTCAGTTATTATTACAACAGTTAATGATGGTCGCAAATATGGATTTTGGGGAAATGGATACGATGCTTGCAGATCCACCTGAAGAATCCTTAAAAATGGCAGTAGTAGTTGTTGCAACTGTTCCAATTCTTATTTTCTATCCATTTTTACAGAAGCATTTTGCAAAAGGGATATTACTAGGTTCTGTGAAAGGTTAACATAAACTATCTCTCTATAACCTGACTATCAAGGTATGGAAAACGTTTTCTGTTTTTGGTAGTATAGGTATAGAAGAGGTGATGGAATGCAAAACTTGCTAACGAGATCAAAGGAATGGATGATTCATCGATGGAATAGTAGATTTTTTAGAAAAAGTTTCTTGTTAATATTATTTATCACTTCTATTCCAGGTATTATTTCAGGTATTGGCATCTATTTATTTGGTCTACATTCAACCGAAACAGAGCTAAGAAAAATGCATGTCGAAGAATTGGATGAGCGAGCAGAAAATATTAATGAGCAATTTAATTATTTAGAGGAATCATTATCTTATTGGGCTTTTGAACCAACTTTTAATACAAAATTAATTAATATGGATTATGTTCGTCAGTTTCAAAAGACTAGAGATCTTAAACAAAAGATGATCATTTTACAAGGTAGTCATCCATTAATTGAGCATGTGGAATTATTCGTTGATGGGGAAGATCCCGTGGTTTTCTCACCATACCTTTATTATTTACGTAACCAGGAAGAGTATCAATCGTATTCCTCGTTATTAGATGGACCGCAAAATGTTACATGGGAACAGCCAGAGGAATTTAGAGAAGGGACAAATTTCAAAAACAATATTGTCTTATCTCACCAGATACCTGGTGTAAGCAATAATCCATTTGGAGCTATAGTTGTTACCATTGATCAAAACAGCTTAGCTCAGCTGTTAGAAACCTTAACTCCATATAGTGATGGGTTAACTGTGTTATTAAATCAATCAAACGAGGTCATGTTGTCCACACCCGCTGAAAATCAATCGGAACTTATGACACGTATAACAAATCATTTAGCTGGATCAGAAACGGAAGATCAATCATTTCAAATCGATGTAGATGATGTAACCTATTCCGTATCGTATGGGGAATTTGATCGAATTGGTTCGACTTGGACTTATGTGTCTGCCGCACCAATTTCAGCAATCACCTCCCCGATCGTTACGATATCTAAGGTCATTTTAATAGCGAGTTTATCCTTGTTGTTTGTTGCTTTTGGAATGACATGGTTTGCATCCAATAGGTTATATCAACCCGTAAGACGTTTAGCTCTTTCTTTTGGTGCAAATGATAGAAATGAGTTAAATGCATCCGATGAATTCGAGCAAATTAGTAAACATTTTCGTGATTTAACAGATGAGCGCAAAAGGTTAGAAAAGCGTCTGACAGCACAATTGCCACAATTAAGGCAAAATTTTTTGGTTCAATTGACAAAAGGTTTTCTATTTGA
Organism: Gracilibacillus sp. YIM 98692; assembly: GCF_010993965.1. Taxonomy (GTDB): domain Bacteria; phylum Bacillota; class Bacilli; order Bacillales; family Amphibacillaceae; genus Gracilibacillus. The sequence goes on from NZ_WIXM01000027.1 coordinate 8,302, forward strand.
TTATAGCGAGGGATCCTTGCAAAAAAGAATGGAAAGCTATAGATGGAAAGTAGAAGACCACTCTTTTATCTTACTAGATTTACAACTAACAGGAATGTATGATTCAAAATCTAACAAGGAAGACGATGATAGTTTAGTTACTTTTGCAATGGCGAATATGGCAGATGATATCACGCCAAAATACTTTAACCAGTATACGATTCTAAACTACTATGACCTATCTGCTGGTGTATTTTTAGTTGTGCCGAATCAATTAACAGATGAAAAGCTGCAAATTAATCAATTAGCAGAAGAGTTGTCTGAAGCTGTTAGCAATGTATTACAATTAAGCGTTACCATTACGGTAAGCTCAAAAGTAGAGAAAATTAAACAAATTAACCTTTTGTTTGAAGAGATAGGTAGAGGTAAAAGATATCGTGAATTTGAAAATCAAAATCAGATCATCCATTTAAATGAATTAAATGAGGATAACAATATGCAAAAGCTTATTTATCCATTTGAATTAGAGAAAGAAATTATTCAATGTGTTCGAAGAGGACGTACAAACGAAGCAGAATCTTCTATTAGGCACTTTTTTAATCAACTTATCCAAAATGGGGCGAAAGAAGGAAATGTTCAAGCAAGTACCCTGCAGTTGTATAGTTCCATTCAGCACGAGATATTACATTCCGGAATTGATCCGACTGAGTTATTTAATGGGCGCAATATGTTTGAGGAGCTAGCTCAAATTAGAGAAAGAGAATGGATCGTTCGATGGTTAGTTGATCAAGTAATCAAACCATATGTAGATATCATAGAAAGTAACGTGAATATGGAAATGAAACGTTTAGTGGATGAAATTGTAGCTTACATTCATGAACACTATATGGAGGACATATCATTAGAAAGTTGTGCAGATAAAATCGGAACGACAGCATATTCACTAAGCAAAGCTTTTAAGAGAATTCTCGGTACTAATTTTATAGATTATCTGACAGAAGTTCGAATGGATCATGCGAAAGAATTACTATTACAAACGAATTGGAAAATAAGCGACATAGCTGAAAGCGTCGGGTATCGACATAGTTACTTTAACCGTATCTTTAAAAAACAGGTTGGATTACCTCCAAGCCAATTTAGAAAGATGAATGCAAACAGCTCTTAAGGGGGATACACACGTGAGTAAATTACTGAAGGAGCAATTTTTAACTCCTGATTCTGAGTTTTCGCCTATGCCCTTCTGGTTTTGGAATGATGACTTAAGTAAAGAAGAATTAAAAAAGCAATTGCATGATTTCAAATCAAAAGGAGTAATGGGCTTTGTGTTACACCCAAGAATGGGAATACCAGAGAATATTTCCTATTTATCAGATGAATTTATGGAATATGTGAATTTTACAGTAGAAGAAGCAAAGCATCTGGGCATGTACGTAATTCTATACGATGAAGCGATGTATCCGTCAGGTGCTGCAAATGGGAAAGTGGTGGAAAAGAATCCGCAGTTTGCCAGCAGGGGGTTAAAAGCAGATGAGTTAACCATCTCAGAGGCCTTATCTCCCTTTACTTTACATCAATATGACCGTTTAATGGCTATTTATTTTGCTAAGAAAACTAGTGGGAAAATCGATTCAGAAAATGTTAGCTGTGTCTATCCATTAAATATAGCAACAGTTCAACAGTTAGATACAGATAAGGACAAGCAATCGTTACAAATAGATCCAAATATCATAGAACGTTTCTTCCAATCTAATGAACGAATTGAAGAAGAGTGGGTTACCTTATTAGTTTATGAAACAGAAACTGGAGGCACTATTCGAGGTATTCATACAAATCAAGATGATGGTGAAAAGAATGCACCTAGGTCTGCTGATCTATTGAATAAAGAAGCTGTCGATACGTTTATTCAAATCACACATGATCGATACAAAGAAGTAGTGGGCGAGCATTTTGGCGATACCATTTTTGCTATGTTTACGGATGAGCCTGATATGCTTGGAAGGAATGCGCGAAAAGGTTTGATTCCTTGGACAAAAGGATTTGAAAATGAGTTTTTTGCAAAGGGAAATCATGTAGAAGATATTGTTGGGCTGTTTTATGATGTCGGAGATAGAACATATTCGATTAGAAAAAGTTATCAATCTGCATTACATCAGCGATTGTTAGCCAATTATTATCAACCAATCAGTAAATGGTGTGAACAAAACGGATTGGCATTAACTGGTCATCCTGCAGCTAGTGATGACATTGGGCTGTTAGAGCCATTTCATATTCCAGGACAGGATGTTGTGTGGCGGTGGGTAGCACCAGAAGATCAGAAAGCAATCGAAGGTGAGCATTCCACAGCAGGAAAATGTGGGGCTGATGCGGCAAGGCATTTGGGCAGAAGAAGAAATATCAATGAGTTTCTAGGAGTTTGCGGTATCGATAATAACTGGAATCTTTCTGCAGGTGATATGAAATGGTATATTGATTGGCTTGCGGTAAGAGGGGTAAACTTATTTTGTCCTCATGCCTTCTATTATTCTGTTGAGGGTAAGCAAAGAAGCCATGAACGTCCACCTGATGTCGGACAAAATAATACATGGTGGCCGTATTATCGATATTTCAGTCAATATATGATGCGATTGAGCTGGGTTATGACAGATAGTGTCAATCAAGCGAAAGTAGCAGTTTTAGCAGAAGATAGCTTTTTGCCGTGGCAAATGGCCAAAATGCTTTATCAAAATCAGATTGAATTTAATTATTTAAATAGTAAGCACTTGATAAATGGTGATGTCACGTTTGAACAGGGAACACTCAACATTCAAAAGCAGCAGTATCAATTGCTTATTATAGATCAAATTTCTCTTGAATCGATTCACCCATCGATAATCGAACAGCTTAAACTGTGGATAGAACAGGGTGGAAAAGTATTGGTAAACGGTAATAATAAACAAAAAAAACTGCTGCCAGAAGCCGATTATATTCCTGACTATATTAAAAAACTAGATGAATTGGATCAAAATGATCAATCATTCTTATTAAATTATCAATCTGTTCAATTAGCCAAAGAATCAGAAGATATACGAGTTTCTGTTGTGGAAAAATCTGATTTGTACTTTTATTTGATCGTAAATGAAGGTGAATCTACTTATAACGATAGCCTTACATTACCCCATAAAGGTAACATAGAGATTTGGGATCCATGGAAAGGGCAGTTCGATAACGGTAATGCTAATGGGAGCAGTATAGAATTAGAACTTCCGCGAAGATCCTCTATTCTTTTAGTGGTAGATCCTGCTAATACTAGTTTAGAAGGAAATGTAAATAAAGATTTATATACATGTTGTATACAACAGCTTGAATATAAACCGAATGTTCGAGTTCAATGTGACCATAAGGTTTGGTCAAAAGAAACCTTAACAAGTTGGACGGAAATAAATGAGTTGTGTCATTACTCTGGTACAATAAGTTATCCATTTGTCTTTGAACTTGATCATAATCCAGAAGATTATGATCAAATACAGCTTGATTTGGGTGCCGTCTATGATATTGCAGAAGTAAAGTTAAATCAACAACTGATTGATGTGATATTTTGGTCCCCATATAAATTGTCTCTTCCTAAAAGGGTATTCCAAAAAGGAGATAATGTTTTAGAAATAAATGTAACGAATAATATGGCGAATCAAATGGACCATTTAGAATTACCATCAGGTTTATTAGGACCTATTACTCTAACTTATAGGAAACAGAATTAGATAAGGCAGGTGATGAAGTTGAACAGCGATACATTCTTAGGAAAGTTTTATCAGTTTGGTGAAGGGGTTCTTTTTCTTTTCTATGTCAATTTACTGTGGGTAATTGGTACAACGATGGGCTTGCTCTTCTTCGGAGTAGGACCGAGTACAGTTGCGATGTTTACTATCTTTCGAAAATGGTCAATGGGGGAAAAAGGATTCTCTGTTGGGAAAATATTTCTGGCTGTCTATCGAAAAGAATTTTGGCGAGCAAATACGCTTAGTTGGCTAATGTTTCTTTTCGGTATGATGTTGATCGTGAATCTGCAGTTTTTTGCAGTGGGGAATGACACGTGGAATTTCTTGTTTAAAGCCGTATTTATGATTATTTTCTTACTGTATATGATTATGCTTATTTATCTGTTTCCTTTATATGTTCATTACCAGACCACATTTAAACAATATTTTAAAAATGCTTTTCTTATTGCTATTTATCAACCAGTTAGAACGATATACCTTTTGGCAGCTTGTTTTACGCTATATTATTTATGGGTGACCTTTCCTATATTTATTGTCTTTTTTGGAGCTAGTCTGACCAGTTTCATTGTCATGTGGATAAGTTATCGTACTTTTGCCCGAATAGAGTATAAACAATCATTGTTACAGGAGAAAGAAGATTTACTGCAGCAACCTATTGTGAACAGGGAAGGAATGACTACATGAGTAAAACTAGAATATATTTAGCAAGTGATTCTACTTGTCAAACTTATGATAAAAATGAAGCACCGCAAGCAGGATGGGGGCAGTTTTTACAAGGTTATTTAAACCAAATAGAGATCTGTAATCATGCGATTGGCGGTAGGAGTTCCAAGACTTTTATAGAGGAAGGCCGTCTGCAAGCTATTTTGGACGACATTCGTTCTGGTGATTATTTAGTGATTCAGATGGGGCACAATGATTCTACCAAAGAAAGGCCGCAGAGGTACACAGAACCTTATCAAGATTATAAGAAATATTTAAAACAATATATTCAAGGTGCAAGGGAAAAAAAAGCTATACCCATTCTTATCACACCAGTTACAAGGTTGCATTATGTTAATGGGGAATTCTTAAAAGATTTTGGAGATTACTGTAATGCGATGAAAGAAGTAGCTAACGAGGAAGCAGTCGAGCTTATTGACTTGATGTATTGGAGTAACGCACATTTACAAACGATTGGATATAAGCAAGCGAAACAATATTTTATGCTGGATGTAAACGGAGAGGATTGCACTCATTATACGGAAACAGGTGCGGATCAAATAGCAAGAATCGTTGCTCTACATCTAAGCGATATGGTAAACATGAAATAACCCCAAAGTGTTAGGTCGCTTTGGGGTTCAGTATTTTTATCACGGTGAACAATCGTCCGTTAGTCCCCTCCTTCACGACTTAGAATAATGAAAGAAGTAGAAGTGGGGGATGAAGAACCCCCACTAATGGAAGGCTCTCTTTATACTTGGAATTTTCTCATTGACTCCTGAAGTTCTTCTGATAGTTGTTTTAACTCATCCGATGTAGAAACAAGAGACTCACTTACCTTCAATTGTTCCTCTGTTGTTGCAGATACTTCTTCACTTATCGCAGAAGATTCTTCTGCTGTTGCACTTACTTGATGAACGGTAGAAGTGAGTACTTCTTGTGATTCGCGAAGTTGTTTAATCGAATTGGTAACTTCCTGAATTTTGCTGGTAAAGCCAGCCATGCTTTCTCCTACATTATTTAAAATGAATTGTGTTTCTTGTGCTTGTGTTACTTGTGATTGGAAGCGAGGATTCGCTTTTTCTAATAACTCTAATGTTTCGTTTACTTCATTCACAATTCCATTCGTGATGTCTTCCACCTTATCAATAGACTCTTTAGATTGAGTGGATAATTTACGGATTTCATCAGCTACTACGGCAAACCCTTTTCCTGCTTCTCCTGCACGAGCTGCTTCAATCGCTGCGTTTAATGATAATAGGTTCGTTTGCTGCACAATATTGGTTAGCATAACCATTACGTCATTAATTTGTTCGGTGCTGCTTTTTAAAGTGTCGGTTTTTTCTACAAGAGCTGATGTCATCGATTCACCGTCTTTTGTCTGTTGAACAAGCTGATTCATTTTTTCTAAGCCAGTATGACTTTTCTCTAATACTTCTATAGAACTATTTTCCATTTCGTGATTATTATGAAATACATTTTCTACTTCATCATGAATATTAGCAGCAAGGTTGTTACCTTTCTCCGCTTCGTCCGTCAATCCAGTAGCGCCACTTGCAATTTCTTCAGAAGCAGCTGCTACTTCCTTTGCAGATTGTGACTGCATTTGTGAAATATCTGTTAATTCCACTGCAGCATCAAGGACTTTGTTCGCTGAATCTCTCGTTTGATGCATCATTTGAGAAATATTTTCTAACATGACATTAAAGCTCTTTGCTAGTTCCCCAATCTCATCCTTACGTTTGGTTTGATCAGATCGGACTCTTAAATCCCCCTGCTGTGCAACGGCCATCAAACTGGATACATTTACTAATGGCCGTGCAATGGTTTTTACAATTCTAGACGAAATCAAAATGCTAATAAGCAATGAAATGATGATGATGACTAAAGTAATGAGAAAAATGGTTTTGGTATCTTTCGTAAGTTCTGCTTCCGACACAGATCCGACAAGGTACCAATCAGATATTTCTGATTTATGTTGAAAAACAAGCTCCCCATTATCCTCTGTCATATTTTGCTCACTATCGGTTGCTATTTGATATGGGTATGTGTTCGTAATTTCATCATGATTAAATGAAAAAACAACATTGCGATTAGCGTCAACGATGCTAACATAACCATTTTCACCAAATTGTACGCCATCTAGCGTATTATGAAATACATTTGTATCTAATTCCATTACTAATAAATATTGAACGCCTCCAATTCTTAATCTTTGCCCAAAGTTAACGGTAGGAATTCCATTATCACCGCTAATCCCTTGTTGCAATCCACCAATCCATGTGGTTGCATTTGAACTGGATTTAGCAGACTCATACCACTCAGATTCAAAAATATTAGAATCAGGGACAGACTGGGAAGAAGAGACGACTCTTTCCTTATCTGTATGTAATAAGTAAAGGTTTACATTATTATCAATTAAAGCTACTTGTGTTAATACATCATCAATAATACCTTTCAATGAAAAATATTCAAAACTTGATGTGTCTTCAAATTCGTCCATTTGCTGCAAAGTGCTGGTGAAATCCTGTGACATCAATATTTCACTAACACGGTCTTTATAACGTTCCAGCATGAAATCCATTTTATCTCCTGCTTGTATAATCGTTTGCTCCGATGCTTCCGTTACTTTTGATTTAATAATTTGATTAGAAACAAAATAGGACGAAATACCCACTAAAACAACACAGATGAATACGGTTACTAAAATACTTGTGAAAATTTTAGTCCCAATGGAATGCTTTTTAGAAACGGAAGATTGATGATTTCTAGCATCTTGATTCTTATTATGTTTCATTCGTTTTGCTAAAGAAAATAGCTTCTTCTTCCATTGCTTTTGTAACAGCTTTTCTCCCTTTTTGCTTTTGGCTGTCTTTTTTAAAAAACCCTTTGCCATAATGAACCCCCTAATAAAAATGTTTTTCTTCTTTTGGTAATAAAGTTTCATTATTAAAGAAAAAAGAATAGGTTAATACTACTTATAATAGTTCTAAATAATTATAACATAATTTTCCGGTTCTCACGATATTTGTAGAAAAAACAGGACTTATGTCTTGGTAGAAAGCAATAAAAAAAGAGCTGCTTTAAAAGTCAGCTCACTGTATTCAAACCTGAACCTGAACTATATTTGCTTTAGGTTCAGGTTTATCACGGTGAACAATTGTCCGTAAAATCCCCGCTTGAAGACTAGAATAATGAAAGAAGGATAAGTGGGGGATAACAGACGCTAGCACCCTGATAAGTTTCGCTAACCATCGATGGAGAGTGAAGAATCCCCACTGATGGAAGTCTCACTTTATATTCAGTTTTAATGACATTGATCACCGTCACAGTAACTTCCTTTAGAGTTTGAAAGGTTTTCGAATTGGCCTCTCTCTTCTTCTTCCACCTTTTCTAATGCCTGCATAAATGTTTCAATTGGTTGTGCACCAGAGACGGCATATTTTTGATTAAATACGAAAAATGGTACACCTGTAATGCCTAACTTTTGAGCTTGATGTTGATCGTTACGCACTTCCTTAACATAACGATCTTGATTTTGCAGAACATCTAAGATGTGTTGCTTCTCTAATCCCGACTTTTCCCCGATATGAACAAGGGTTTCTAAATCACTCAAATCAGCTGATAATGTAAAGTAATGATACAGTGTATTTTCTACGAATTCATTTTCTTTCCCAACCGTTTTTGCATACTTAGAAATTCTATGGACATCGAATGTGTTGGTAGGCTTCATGGTGTCAAAAACAAATTCTAATCCAACAGACCTTGCTTGTTCACCTAATTGTTTATTGGTTTGCTTTGCCTGTTCAAGGCTCATATTATATTTTTTAGCAATTAATTCATGAATACTTTTTCCATTATATGCTGGAGTATTAGGATCTAATTCAAAGCTTCTATATTTTATATGGATGTCTAATTTTTTAGGAAATCTTTCAATTGCTTGTTCTAACCGTTCTTTCCCTATATAGCAAAAAGGACAAACAAAATCAGACCATATTTCTATTTGCATCATTCAACACCTCACTTGATGAATAATCTTATTTTTACATAATTCCCATCAACCTATAAAGTAATATGCTTAAGGTTAAAAACACTTTTTCAAATTGATAGGCACCACCAAAAAGAAAAAGATGATTATAAAGATGACTGTAGGTTTGACGAAAACCAAAAACATTGCTTGATCTCTTGCATATACTAAATTAAGTGAAGTTATTTACATTCAAGGGTATCCGTTTATCATCATGGATCAATGCATAATGGTAAGGAGGTGTTCGTGAATGATGACAGAGTATCTCGAGTTAATTAATGATGAATTTTACTTTGTTATACCTGCACTATGGATCATTGGTTATGCATGTAAAAGAACACCGTTTTTACCTGATTGGTTGATTATTTGGATTTTATTATGCATTGGAGTATTAGCATCATGTAGCTTATTTGGATGGAGCATTAAAGCAATTGTGGATGGAATTATCGCTGCGGGGATAGCAGTGTTTGGTCACCAAATGGTCAAACAAACGATTTTCCGAAAAGGATCATAAAAGTGGAGGTATTGAATGGCTACATTTAAAGGTTATCGAGTGACTAGTCCTTATGGGTTTAGAACAGATCCGATAAGTAAAGGGAAAGAATTTCATGCTGGAGTTGATTTAGTTAAACGACATCACTCTCCGATTCATGCTTTTAGTAAAGGAACAGTTATTTATGCAGGGATGGGTCAAAATGGTACAGGCTTAGGTGGGTATGGTCATGTCGTATTAATACAAGATCAAAACAATCACGCACAATTATACGCCCATTTACATCGTGTGTCAGTACAAAAAGGTCAAAGGATAGCAAAGGATGACTTAATAGGATATCAAGGAAGTACGGGAAGAGTGACAGGATCACACCTCCATTTTGAAGTAAGGAAACATGCAGAAAACAGACCTCCATATGGATACAGAGGAAATAAAAAGGCCTCAACACTTGAGCCGACTTCTTATTTAAATCAATTATCTACCTTTAGAAAAGGGAGTACGACAGCTACACTACAAAAAGGATCAAGAGGTGAAAGGGTAAAAGTATTACAGCAAAAACTATTGCAATTAGGATACTCTTTGCCACAGTATGGTGCGGATAGCCAGTTTGGAGAAGAAACGGAAAAGGCAGTGCGAGACTTTCAAAAGTCTGAGAGTATAACAGTGGATGGTATTGTTGGCCCACAGACACAAGGAAAGTTGAGTAGCAGAATGAACGAGATAAAAGCATACCCAGGAGATTTCATTCAAAAAGGTAGCAGCGGAAAAGTGGTCAAAACGATTCAAAGAAAGGTTGGAACAGCCGTTGATGGCATATACGGTCCAAAAACAGAGCAAGCCGTGAAAAACTATCAGAAAAAATACGGTCTAACTGTTGATGGAATTGTTGGTCCCAACACATGGGAATCCCTATTCTAATCAATTCTTAAAAAGGAGCGGTGCTAGCACCGCTCCATATGCTTTGTTATCCCTCAATTCGAAACGTTTGCAAACAGTGAATAAAGTGATATAGTTTATAATTGTTACGTATTCACTTACATAGAAGGTGATATACATATGTATAAATTTAAAATTTTTCAACATGTTTACTACGGATGGGTTATTTTAATTATAGGCGGGCTTGGATTATTTTTTTCAGGTCCCGGACAGACTTTCTCAAATTCACAGTTTATTGATGAATATATTCAAGAATTCGGTTGGTCAAGGTCACAAGTATCTGGAGTCTATTCTGCCGCAACATTAGTGGCAGGCTTATTGATGATTATAGTAGGCCGTTTAATAGATCGGTTTGGTCAACGAGCAATGATGGTAACGATCGGAACCCTGTTTGCTTTTGCCTGTTTTTATAATAGCTTTGTTTCATCTATTTGGATGTTAGCTATAGGCTTTTTCTTCGTACGTCTCTTAGGACAGGGTAGCATGTCTCTTATTCCCAATACGTTAGTGGCACAGTGGTTTGTGAAAAAAAGAGGGCGCGCATTTAGTTTAAAAGCATTATTCGGTTTTGCAGGAGCTATGCTGTTTCCTATCATAAATACTTGGTTAATCAAAACATGGGATTGGCAAACGGCATGGCAGTTTTGGGGATTCATGTTACTTTTCGTCTTTGTTCCGATTGCATTTTCCGGAGTGAAAAACCGACCCGAATTGATTGGTCTACAACCAGATGGCTTTTCTAACGATGATACAAAGGAAAATAATATTCGAGTGAATACGCAAATTTTAGAAGCCGAGGAAGATTGGACATTAAAAGAAGCGATGCGTACTCGAGCATTTTGGGCCATCTTGATTTGTGTAGGTATACCAGCAATGGTCAACACTGGCATTACTTTTCATATTGTATCGATATTTGATACGAACGGCTTATCATTAGAAGCAGCTGCATTAGTATTAAGTTTAATGGCATTTGTAGGCATACCTATGTCTTTAGTTTCAGGTTTTATAACAGAAAAAGTACAGGCTAATTATGTATTACTTGTTATTTTTATCATAGAATTTTTTATTCTTTTATTATTGTTAGTTACCAAGTCGTTTTTCTTAGCAATTGTTTTTGGTGTAATTTGGGGAATTGCACATGGCTTGGAACGTATCGGTCTTAGTGTTATATGGCCCAACTATTTTGGAAAACGGTATATAGGCAGTATAAATGGCGTAGGTGTAACAATGGGGGTTATCGGCTCGTCACTGGGACCTCTTCCATTTGGACTTGGTTTTGATTTGTTTCAGGGTTACACGGAAATTATTTTACTAACATTAATTTTTCCTATCATCGGAATAATCAGCGCCTTATTAGCGAAGAAACCTACTAAACAATCATAGGAGAAGTGTCAGAAACTTCCCCCTATTCCTTTCCTGCATCTCCTTGCCTTTTATAATTCTACCTCTATGAAAAAATCTTAAAAACTTTCATGTATACAGATAGACTATTATATTGGAGAAAAAGAGCGAATAATTAAGCATTTGATAAATGTTCGCGTTTCCATCGATATTTGACGAATTTGTGAAATATGCTATTATTCAGTATGTTCACTACGGAAATTTCTCTGAGGGGATCAGAGACAAAAAAAGGAGAAAGAGGTGCTTCATGGACATAAGAAAAATAAAAGAAGAGTGGTTTGGTAATGTCAAGGGAGACGTATTAGCAGGTATGGTAGTAGCGCTTGCTCTAATCCCAGAGGCGATTGCCTTTTCAATTATTGCAGGTGTCGACCCGATGGTAGGTCTTTACGCATCATTCTGTATTGCGGTGGTGATTTCATTTGTTGGTGGACGTCCAGGAATGATTTCAGCTGCAACAGGTGCGATGGCTTTGTTAATGATTACATTAGTTGCTGATTATGGTTTGCAGTATCTATTAGCAGCATCAATATTAGCAGGGATTCTGCAAATTTTATTCGGTGTATTCAAACTTGCTAGTGTTATGAAATTTGTACCACGTTCGGTGATGGTAGGGTTTGTGAATGCACTAGCTATTCTAATCTTTACTTCGCAGCTTCAGCATTTTGAAGGCGAAAGTTGGATTATGTATAGCCTAGTTGCTTTAACATTAGCAATTATTTATATTTTCCCTCGTATTACAAAAGCTGTACCGTCTACTTTAGTTGCAATTATTGTGGTAACAGCTCTTGCTATATATGTTGGATTTGATGTTCGTACTGTAGGAGACTTAGGTAATTTAAATTCTCAATTACCAGTATTCTTAATTCCTAGTATTCCTATTTCGTTTGAAACATTAGCAATTATTTTTCCGTATTCACTAGCATTAGCTATTGTTGGTTTACTAGAATCTCTATTAACTGCCAATATCGTAGATGATATGACAGACACAGAAAGTGATAAAAACAAAGAGAGCCGTGGTCAAGGGATAGCTAATATTGTTTCAGGCTTTTTCGGAGGAATGGCAGGTTGTGCCATGATTGGACAATCTGTTATAAACGTAAAGTCTGGAGGAAATGGAAGGTTATCTTCCCTAGTTGCTGGTGTTTTCCTTATGTTTTTAATTATTGCCCTTGGTAGTGTCGTTGTACAAATTCCAATGGCTGCATTAGCCGGTGTTATGATCATGGTATCTATTAGTACGTTTGACTGGTCTTCAGTGAAAAACTTGCATAAAATTCCAAGAACAGATGCAGTTGTTATGGTTGTAACAGTGGTAACAGTAGTAGTCACACATGATTTATCAAAAGGGGTATTAGCAGGTGTACTATTAAGTGCTATTTTCTTTGCGGCCAAAATCTCTAAAGTAAAAGTTTCAGAGATTGTCGCAGTTAATGGGAAAAAGAAAATCTATAAAGTTGATGGTCAAATTTTCTTTGCATCTGTCAATGATCTTGTTAATAAGTTTAAATTCCATGATGATGTAGAAGAAGTGGAAATTGACTTAACCCTTGCACACCTTTGGGATGATTCCGCAATTGGGGCCTTGGATAAGATTGAGATGAAATTCGAACAAAATAATGTTAAAGTTAAATATACAGGCTTAAATGCGGAAAGTAGATTATTAAAGAGGAAAATCGGAGGACTTTCTAAAGCATCCGGTCATTAATCTGTTGAAGAGGTGAAGGGTTTGTATAAGAAAATATTATTAGCGACAGATGGTTCGGATCATTCGATACGAGCAGCAGAGCATGCTATTAAAGTAGCGAAAATGGATCAAGGTCAAATTGATTTGATCTTTGTTGTAGATGGTAGTGCTTCTAAAGCAGATGTGCTGCATAAGCTAGATAAATATGAAGTGAAAAAAGATAGAGAGCGAAAATTAAAACCTATTATTGAAATGATAGAAAAAGACAATATCCCTTATGAAAAACATTTCCTGCACGGTGAACCAGGACCAACTATTGTCGAATTTGCTAATAAAAATGATTATGATTTCGTCGTGGTTGGCAGTAGAGGATTAAATCAAGTACAGACAATGATTTTAGGTAGTGTTAGTCACAAAATTGCCAAAAGGGTAGAATGCCCGGTTTTAATTGTTAAATAATGAGAGGGAGCTAGTTGCTTTTAGCGCTAGCTCCCTTTAGTATTTAATATAGATAAATCGCTTAAAAGTTATGGTATAATGAAAGCGCACTTAAATATTAGTTAAAGCGGTGATTAGATGTTAGAGGATACGGGAGAGAGAATTATACCCGAAAAGATGAAAATAACCAATGAGTTGTTGATAGAACATCTTGCTAGGTATCACTTTTCTGTCCCACACGTTCATGGACGTGTACTAGATTTTGCAACAGGTGCTGGTTATGGCACGCATATTATTGCGAAAAAATGCAAGAGAAAAATGGAAGAAATCATTGGAGTAGATATTGACCCAGAAGTCATTGAGTACGCAAAAAAACAGTATTATCATCCACTTTCCAGTTATCAGTTAGAGGATGTCACAGATCACGCATTGCCAGAAAAACTTGGGCAGTTCGATGTGATATTAAGTTTTGAGACAATTGAGCATATTGAAAATGAGGAGCAGTTTTTAAAAAATGTCTATGATCTATTAAAACCAGGGGGAACACTCCTCTTATCGACACCTTTTGGACAAGGAAGAGGGATCCCAAGTGGATCGCCATTCCATGTGCATCAAGTAACAGTAGAAGAGTTTATAGAAATGTTTGAAAACTATCAGGAAAAGGATTTTTATTACCAAAAAGGTGCTCTAATTGAGCCAATGAATACTTCTCAACAACATCATCATCCACTAGGGATCGTGATCGCCAGAAAATAATCACCAGCTTGATGGTGATTATTTTTCCCTTCTATTACTTACTGTTGCTTCTTTTTTTGTAAAAAACTACGTATATATGAAGAAAAAGATTTATAGGAGAGAAGCACATGTATTGGAAGAAGATGTTTATTGTTATATTAATAAGCATGGCTGCTTGGGTGGCGTATTCATCGATTTTTAATCAAAACGAAAAAAAATATGAAGCTGAAGGTACAGGAGTACAGTTAGGAGATAAGGCTCCCAACTTTAGTTTAGAGACACTAGATGGGGAAATAATGACATTAACCGATTATCAAGGGCAGCCAGTGCTATTAAATTTTTGGGCGACTTGGTGTAAGCCGTGCCAAGAAGAAATGAAAGCTTTTAGTCTTATAGATGGTCAAATAGACTTAGAAATCATTGCGGTAAATTTATTGGATACGGAAACTCATAAAAAGGATGTTTCTCATTTCATCGATCAACTGGAGCTTAAGTTTCCTATTCCTTTAGATGAGACAGGTTCTGTAGCGAAAGCCTATCACATAAGGCCGATACCAACCTCTTTTTTTATTGATCAAGATGGGGTCATACAGGATGTTATATACGGTCCTTTAGATGAAGAAATAATCAAGGAAAAATATAGTAGTATAATAATGGGAAAATAGTTCCATAAATGATCATGTTATGTTACGATAAGTGATATATTTGAACTACATACAAAAGATAAAGGCAAATCTATTGAAAAATAGAGACGCAAAGCCACAGGTCTAATGCGATAGCGATGACGGCTGGGTTACCTGATCACACAAGTTAAGGGGAACCTATATGTATTATAGGTTTTCTTTATATTTTGATAAAAAATAATGGAGGCTATCGATAGGATGGTATTTCGATACGTTGAATTGAAGCGGTTAGTTATCTTTATATTCATGGTTATATTTGTACTTTATGCACAGCTTCATACCATCCCTGTCCTGTTTGGCTTTTCGGTCAGCCTTTCACTTCTTCTTTTCTTTGTCATGATCCGCTTTTTTGGTTTGCGTAAAGCTTTTATCACTTCCCTTATCATATGTTTTATAGATTTTGTATTACATCAACAATGGTTCATTTTTTGGAGTGTATTAGAA
The DNA here is from genome assembly GCF_010993965.1 of Gracilibacillus sp. YIM 98692. Taxonomy (GTDB): domain Bacteria; phylum Bacillota; class Bacilli; order Bacillales; family Amphibacillaceae; genus Gracilibacillus. Next base: position 23,582 of record NZ_WIXM01000027.1, read on the forward strand.
GTTGCTCTTATAGGAAGCCTTTATAAAAGGTGTCAGAAAAATTTATTTGTAAGTGCTATAATCTATGTGGTATTTATCTTCTTCAGTTATTTATTTTCTCTTTTCATGTATGATCATTTGTTTGAAGAAACATTATTAACTTTTATCCTGCTTCAACACATATTAGAGGTTTTATTTTTCGCTCTACTTGCAGATATGATAGTAGATTATGTACCTGTATTTATTCGTTCGAAACAGGGTGAACGGAAAAATAAAAAATTACATTTTGGTCATGTGATTTCGCAAATTATTATATTTGCAAGTATTACACCCTTAATCATTATCATTTTCGTACATGCGCAAATGATGGAAAATCAAATATATTCACAAATGAGAATGAATCATGAGCGGATAAAGGAACAAATAAATAATTGGGTTTCCGATATGGATGCTGTTGATAGGCAAGAATACACACAAGAAAGTGATATAGCGAAAACACAGTTGAAATCAAAATTGGATGACTATACTGGCCGCCTAGTTGATCATGTGTTTGTGTTCAATCAAAATGGCGAACAGTGGATAACAACAGAGGATTCTCCTGATAACTCTTTATGGTTGGAATATTGGGAGGGTGGCTATGTAAAAGAAATTGAAAAAAATAAATACATTTGGCTATCAAATAATGATAATATGAACGCTTGGCTGAACGCTTTATATGTAGGGAAAGAAAATATTTTAAATAAACCAATTTATTTTGTAGCGCCTCTTAGGGACAATGTATTAGATCTGGCCTCACGTTTAAACACATATTACGTTTTTACTCTTTTCGTACTTTTTATGGCCTCCATATTCGGTATGTTAGCTAATCGTATTTTATCCCGAGCATTAGAAAAGTTAACTGACTTAACAGGGGATTTGCCAAACAAGGTTCAGCAAAAATATGGCATACCCGAATATCACACCCAGATTGAGGAATTTTCTAAGGTTGGTCAAAATATGCAGCATGTTTTAAAGCAGCTGCAAGAAATGTTCGCTGCTACCAATAAACAAAATGAAATCCTAACTGAACAAACACATAAATTAATGAAATCAGAACAAGAGTTATATCATTTAGCACATTTCGACTCCCTTACTAATTTGCCGAACCGTTACTCCTTTTATCAAGATATCGAACGAAGGTTAAATATACAACAGAGCAACGATAAAAATCTTTTTGCGATCATGTTTATCGATCTAGATCAGTTTAAGCAAGTAAATGATACATTGGGGCACAGTGGTGGAGATCTATTATTGAAAAAAATCGCCGATCGTTTTATGCAATTTGTTGAAAAACATAAATATGTTCATATTTACCGATTAGCGGGTGATGAATTTATTGCTATTGTTGACTTACAAACAAAGGAAAATGTACAGCAAATTAGCCAATCCCTTTTAAAAAGAATTCATCAACCGTTGTTCATGAAAGGGAAGACGTTGACATTATCAGCTAGTATAGGGATAAGTTACTTTCCAGAAGATGGTGATACAATAGATGCTATACTTCATAAAGCAGATACGAAAATGTATCATCAAAAGGTTCGCGATCGAAAGGACAATAGATCATCTACTAATGAATAATTTTGTATCGTAAAATAAAAACCTTAATCGCTCCATATAGGGGCGATTTTTCTTTTGCATAGACAAATTTTTATGAATACAATATTAATTGGTTAAATGGATTAAATTTTATGATATGATTAAGGATATGAAAAATTTTTTCTAAATGTTGAATAGACGTCATATAGTTATATCAATCATCGAATTTATAAGTTGGGGCTATTCGTTTCACTTCAAATAGATGAATGGAAAAAGTTAAAGGTTAAAGGAGCGTTTCAACCGTGTTTATTGAATTAAATGATTTACATATACATTATCAAGTAGAGGGTAAAGGAAGATCTGTTATCCTTTTGCATGGTTGGGGAACTAGTTTAGATTTATTTGAAGATTTGCAAAAGTCTTTATCTAAGCATTTTCAAGTATATGCACTGGATTTCCCTGGGTTTGGTCAAAGTGATGAACCAAAAGAAGCATGGGACGTAGAGAAATATACTGTCATGCTAGAGAATTTTATTGATAAGCTCTCGATTCATGAACCGATTTTAATCGGACATTCCTTTGGAGGAAGGGTTTCGATTAAATATGCAGCTCGACACCAACATGTGCATAAAATCATTTTAATCGGAAGTGCGGGTGTAAAGCCGAAGCGGAAACTCGAATATTATGTAAAGGTTTATACATTTAAAACATTGAAGCATATTTTAAGCTTGCCTTTGTTGCGAGCTTATAAAGAAGATATGCTTAACAAATACCGAGGTAAAGCGGGATCGTCCGATTATCAGAGTGCTTCACGAGTGATGCAGCAGACGCTTAGTAAAGTGGTGAATGAAGACCTTCAGCATCATATGCCAGACATTCAGGCGCCCACTCTATTGTTATGGGGGCGGAATGATACAGCAACACCTGTTGGAGATGCGAAAATCATGGAGAAATTGATTCCAAACGCAGGCCTTGCGGTTTTAGAAAACGCAGGTCATTATGTCTTTTTAGAGAAAAAAGGGCAGGTGGCGATGATAGTGGATAAATTTTTAGAAGAAGATAAAGGAGTCGAATGATCATGGCAGTGTTCTTAACGATTATTAGTGTGTTATGGGCTATTTATATCGGTTTCCGTGTCAAAAAGTCGATACATATGCTTCAATTAAATAGCTACTTTAATAATCGCTTATTAAAGTGGATGAAAGAACATTTCAATCAAGTCATTCATAAAAAAGAATGGCTAAGCATTTTGGCAATATTACTTACTGTCTTGTCTTTTTATTGGATCGCTTTTATATGGTTAGCGTTATTAATAGTGATTGGCATTTTATTTCGAGACAAAAAGCAAGAGAAGAAAAAGCTTGCGATAACAGCTCGCATTAAACGGCTGATGACAACTATATCGATCTTATATGGCATTTTATTATTAGTGAACCTATATTTTATCTGGATGAATCAGAATTTGATTTGGGTTTCTATTCTATTTGTTATTGGTATGGTTTCTCCGTACGTTGTGATTTTATTGGCAAACCTAATCAATCGCCCAATGGAAAATGCGGTGAAAGAATATTATTACAAGGATGCGAAATCGATTATCTCTAATGCATCTGATCTTAAAACGATTGGGATAACAGGAAGCTTTGGAAAAACAAGTACAAAGTTTATTTTAGATACTATACTTTCTTCCCACTACAATACATTAAAGACACCAGAGAGCTTTAATACAAAAATTGGGGTTACGATTACGATTCGAAACTCATTAAAGCCATATCATGATGTGTTTATTGCTGAAATGGGGGCGAAAGAACCTGGTAATATTCAAGAAATTTGTGAATTAGTAGGCCATAAGTATGCCATAATTACAGCGATCGGGGAGCAGCATTTAGAGACATTTAAAACATTAGATAACATCAAGAAGACGAAATATGAAATTGTAGAATCTTTACCAGATGATGGAGTAGCTTTTCTGAATAAAGATGATCAAAATATTATGGATTATAAACCAAAGTCCAACTGTAGAAAAGTGTATTTTGGTATTGATCGAACAGATGCCGAGTATGTAGCGTCTGATATTCAATTTCATAATAAAGGGACGACTTTCCGAGTTCAAAATAAAGCAGGCGACTTGGATGCAACATTTGATACAAAATTATTAGGAAAGCATAATGTGTACAATATTTTAGCTGCTATTTGTGTGGCATGGGAATTAGGAGTGCCGTTAAATAAAATCCAATTAGGTGTCAAGAAAATTAAATCAGTCAAACATCGGATGGAAATCAAAAAAGGTTTTGGCGGACTAACGGTCATTGACGATAGCTTTAACTCTAATCCGACTGGTTCTAAGCTTGCTTTAGAAGTATTGTCCACCATGGATGGATATAAAGTGTTAGTAACACCGGGGATGGTAGAGTTAGGCGACAAACAATATGAATATAATAAAAACTTTGGTGAGTATGCGGCAGATGCCTGTGACTATGTCATTTTAGTGGGGGAAAAACAGACCGAACCAATACAAGATGGTTTAAAAGAAAAAGCCTATCCGCAAGATCAACTTTACTTAGCAAAAGATCTAAATGACGCTATTCAACATATGCAATCATTAGGTCGATCTGATGCGATTGTACTGTTAGAAAACGATCTACCAGATACGTATAATGAGTAAGAAAATGGGAGGGAATCGGTTTGAAAACGAAAGTAGCCGTAATTTTTGGTGGAGTATCTGTTGAGCATGAGGTTTCGGTAATCTCAGCTCTTCAAGCTGTTCAAGCGATAGATGAGGATAAATATGAAGCAATTCCTGTATATATTAGTAAAGACCGAGAATGGTATACAGGTGAGATTTTGAAAGATATTGAAAATTATAAGGATTTGCCAGCTCTGTTTAAAGAAGCTGACAAAGTGGTGTTTGAACAAGAAAGTAAAGGAGATATAGTTCTTCGCAAAAAAGAAAAAGGCATTTTTTCAAAAGGCGTTATCACGAGTGTTGATGTCGTATTTCCAGTTATTCATGGAACCAATGGAGAAGATGGCTCCTTACAAGGTTACCTGGAGTTATTAGGTTTACCTTATGTAGGATGCGATGTAGCATCTTCCGCTGCAGGCATGGATAAAGTTATGATGAAGCAAATTTTACGTGATGCAAGGGTCCCTATTGTCCCATATGAGTGGTTTTATGCAACAGATTGGCATGAGGACAATGATCAAATGAAGCAACTGGCAGAAAAGGTTGGCTATCCTGTTATCGTAAAGCCAGCCAACTTAGGATCCAGTGTTGGTATTAGTAAAGCAGATGATCCAGATGAATTAGAGGAAGCGATCGAATTAGCGATCTCTTATAGCCATAAGGTGATAATAGAAAAGATGGTTAGCGATCTAACTGAAGTCAATTGTTCGGTGATTGGGGATTACGAGCAAGTAGAAAGCTCTGTGTGTGAACAAGTATTGAGCAGTGATGAAATCCTTTCTTATGCGGATAAATATCAAAGTGGAGGAAAGTCTGGCGACACAAAGGGAATGGAAAGTGTTAACCGTATCATTCCTGCTGAGATTTCGGATCAAGCGACAGCTAAAGTTAAGGAATTGGCAGAACAAACATTTAAGCTGTTAAATGCGAGTGGTGTTTCAAGAATAGACTTTTTATTAAATGATCAAGGTGATGTATTTGTTAACGAAATTAATACAATACCTGGTTCTTTATCTTTTTATTTATGGGAGCCATCAGGCAAGGACTTCCGTCAGTTAACAGATGAATTAATTCAACTAGCACTAAAACGCGAACGAGAACGTCAATCGATTCAATTCTCCATTGATACCAACTTATTCTCCTTGCACAGCAAAGGATCAAAAGGAAAATAACATGACGTTTTCTATCTATTAAAAACTTTACTGCACAGTTGAACCAAACTGCGCAATACTATGGTGCGAGAGTTTAAATGACGCTTCGAAAATATACTTCGCTTTCCGCTGCGCCGGACTAGCACTCTCCTAAGAAAGAATGGTAGAAAGTCAAGGTTACGTCGTAGTTTATAGCTATTGGACAATAAGGTTGATTTTTAAAAGTAACAATCTTTTAGAAATCAGCCTTTATTTAAGTTGTTTTTTTATATAAACCTTTTTGCCACGGTGTACAATTAGTGATGGCGGTATATTTGTTCGAGGTAGGCGGAGGGGGAGACACCTATCGTTCTTTTAAACACTCGGCTGAAATAGAATGGATTAGAGAAACCTAAAGCGTCACTTACTTCAGATACATTACAATCCCCTTTTCGAAACATTTGCATGGCCTGCTCGATTAACATCTCATTTTGGTACTGTGTGACACTTTTTCCTGTTTGCTTTTTGAAAACGGTTGATAAATAAGAATAATTCATGCCAAGCTTATCTGCAATTTGTTGGCTTGTTAACTTTTGCTCCTTATGCTTATGAAACAGCTGCACCATCTTTGTCACAATACGATTAGACTTTTTATAAGACGATTCATTCAAACTTTCTACATATAAATCTAAAAACAGCTGAAAGACTTGTATACTGGTTATCGTCGGCCTTAATGGATGTGTCGATTCATATAATTCTAAAAGCTTCTGACATTTTGTCTCCATATAACTTGGTTGTTCCACGTTACTACTTTTAGGCAATGAAAAAATAGAATCATAAGCTTCTACTCCAATAAAACTAGTTTGACGATATGGTGTATATTCAGGCATTTTGTTTCCTTTATTCCGATCGTAAAAGTGAATATAATACCATTCCGAACCTGGGAGGTAATAATCTTCACCCCAATGATGTGTTCCTTTCTTGAGAAATAGGTAAGACCCTTTGGTTAAGTAAAAGCTTTCACCATCTTCTTTGACCTGCAACTTTCCTTTTTTGACATAAATAAAAACATGTAGATGCTCCATCACTCTGTTAGGATGTTTGAACACACCGTTAATATCATACATGAAACCAATTTCTTGAACTAATGGATAGGTATGCCCCTCCATTATAATTCGATGCTTCATATTTTTTCATCCCTTTACTATTTTTTACTATGATCATAACATAAAAATAAAAAAAAGATATGGATTGTGACAATATGGAATGTACATTTTTCTTTTTGCCATTCATACTAATAGTAGATGCTCAATAATTAATGGAGGTGGCAAAGTTGCAACATACGAAATTATTAGATGGAAAGTTTAAAATCTCTCAAGAAAAAGGGAAAGAATATTTATTATTTTTAAATATAGACCGCTTACTAGCACCTTGCTATGAAGCTGTATCTCAACCACCTAAAAATAAACGTTATGGTGGGTGGGAATCAAAGCCAATTGCTGGTCACTCTATTGGTCATTGGCTTTCTGCTGCAGCAACGATGTATCATGTTACAAAAGATATAAAGCTTTATGAAAAAATAAGATATGCCTTAGAGGAAATGACATATATTCAATCGTTTGATAAAGATGGGTATATTAGCGGTTTTCCTCGAGATTGTTTTGATCAAGTATTTGCGGGTGATTTTAAAGTAGGCAACTTTGAACTTGGGGGATCTTGGGTTCCGTGGTATTCGATACATAAAATATTCGCTGGTTTAATTGATGTCTATAAGTTTACTGGAGAAAAGCAGGCGATAGATATTGTGACAAAGCTTGCAGACTGGGCTTATGATGGACTTGCACCGCTATCAGAAGAACAGTTTCAAAAAATGCTAATCTGTGAACATGGGGGGATGAATGAAGCTTTTGCTGATTTGTATTTGATAACAGATGATGAGCGGTACTTAGAACTTGCAGAGAAATTCTTTCATAAAGATGTTTTAAACCCTTTAGCCAAAGAAGAAGATGATCTGGAGGGAAAGCATGCTAATACACAAATTCCTAAAGTAATAGGTGTAGCAAAGCTTTATAACATTACTGGAAAAGAAATATATAAAAGGATTGCTTCTTATTTTTGGGAACAAGTCGTTCAATATCGAACTTATGCTATTGGAGGAAACAGTAACAGGGAACATTTTGGACCTAAAAATGAAGAAAAATTAGGAGTGCAAACAACGGAAACTTGTAATACCTATAACATGTTAAAGTTGACAGATTATTTATTTCAATGGACTAAGCAAGCACGTTACTATGATTTCTATGAAAGGGCTTTATTTAATCATATATTGGCTTCACAGGACCCAGATTCAGGCATGAAAACCTATTTTGTTTCATCCGAACCAGGTCATTTTAAAGTCTATCACTCACGTGAGGAGTCTTTTTGGTGTTGTACAGGTACTGGAATGGAAAATCCCGCAAGATATAACAGATCGATTTTCCACCAAGAAGAAGAAACACTTTATATAAATCTGTTTATTTCTGCTCAATTTAAAAGCGTACATCCAATGATGACCATAACACAAAGAACAGATTTTCCATTTGAAAACCAGACAACTATTACAATAGATGAAGTGCCAGAACAACCATTTACTATATATTTAAGGCAGCCGAATTGGTTGAAGGTGGATTCTGAACTGTTTCTTAATGGTGAGAAAATAAACTATCAATTAGAAAATGGTTATGTAAAACTTGTGAAAAAGTGGAAAGAAAATGATCAGTTAACGATGAGTTTGCCTCTGTCATTAGATAGATATATCGCCAAAGATGATGAAAATAAACAAGCTATCATGTATGGTCCTATCGTACTTGCTGGAGCCTTAGGGAGAGAAAACTTCCCGGAAACAGATATTTTAAGTGACCATTTAGCATTAGATCATTATCCATTAATTGATGTACCTGCACTTGTAACAGATCAACCATTCGAGAACTGGATAGAAATAGTTGATAAACAGCAATTAATTTTTGAAACAAAGCCGATTGGGCAGCCTGGAAATCAATCTATCAAACTTAAGCCATTCTTTAACATTCATCATGAAAGATATACGATCTATTGGTCTGTCATGAATCATCAAGAATATCAATATTATCAAGAACATGAACAAAACCAAAAATTATGGGAACAACAAATAACAGTAGATATAGTTACACCAAACGAGCAGCAGCCAGAAGTAGAGCATGGAGTGAGTGTTAAGAATTCAACTTCAGGATATTCAAATCTTGTCCATAGTGGATGGCGTGATGCCAGAGATGATGGATATTTTAGCTACAATATGAATGTGGATCCTTCAAAAAATATGTATTTGCATGTTACTTATTATGGCAGCGATGATACGATAGAGGTACAAGGGAAAATGATGGAAAGGAATTTTAGTATTTGGATAGATGATGAAATGTTAGCGGAGCAATCTTTGATATCTAATCAGCCTGGGAAGCTATTTAGTGTAAATTATCCAATCCCTTATGAGATGGTGAAAGATAAAAATAAAGTAAAAGTAACATTTTATGCGGATAAAAGAAAAATTGCAGGCGGAGTATACCAGGTACAAATGTTAAATGCATAGCTTGGATAAAGAACACTCGTCGATTGACGAGCCTTTGGTGAAGTCAGAGACGTAGTTGAGCTTATCTATCTTCCTAATAGTGGTATCTACGTCGAATTTACTTCATGTGTAAAACGATATAAATTCTGATAAGGTAAAAGAAAATCCCCAGTCATATAGCTGGGGACTTTCTTTTAGTTATAGAATGAAGCACCAACGATGATTAACAAGATGAAAAGTACAACGATTAAAGCAAAGCCACTACCGTATCCAGTTCCGTAATATCCGCTTCCGTATCCACCACAAGGGTTGTATCCGCCGTAATACATGCTATCAACCTCCTTATTTATTTTCACTATATAATGTATGTCAATTATCATAATAAGTTAGGGTAAATGTCTACTTCATAAAAAAATAGGCAAATATAATGGAGAAAAAGATTGTGAGATTAACTTACAATTTGGCGGACTGATGATCAAAACCCTGTTATATTATATATAACATATTGATTGGTGAAACATTATAAGCACACTAATCACTTATGGATACATGTAAGCCTAAATAATTAGTCCACTTTTTCTGCTTATATGTATAGGTAGAGTTGCTCCCCAATCCATTTAAGATGTCTATTTTTTACGAAATGCAAAAAAGCCAACGTTTATACGTTGGCTTTTTTGTTTCTTTCTTTTCACTCTTTGATAACACCTATTTGCTTTAATCCATTATAAATTCCAGAATCATTCACACTAGTGGTTCGGTGTTTGGCATATTGAAATAATTCAGGCGATGCATTGCCCATTGCAAAGCTTGTACCCACAAATTGAAGCATTTGCTTGTCATTCATCCCATCTCCAAAAGCAATAGCTTTACTTGGTGAAATGTTTAATTTTTCTAAAATATGCTTAATTGCACGTCCTTTGTTAACATTTTCTCGAATCACATCATAGCAATGCTCTAGTCCTTTCACATTGACCTGTGAAAAATAAATATCGACATTTTCTATTTGATAAAAATCTATTTCATCCACAGGCACATTCATAAGAGTAATACCCAATATTTGTTCTTGATATTCTTTGGAGTAAACACTAGTTGATTTTAAATCAAAGTACTCAATAAATTCTTGAACCTGTTTACTTTCTATGGAAGTAAACAGGTTTTGTTTATTTGTATATAGAACCATATCATGCCCGTAATGTTTTGCTATATCTAAATAGTGGTTAATAATTTGTGCATCCATTGGTTCATCAACGAGCACTTCATCGTTCTGCAAAGCATAAGCCCCGTTATAACCGATAAAAGATTCCACTTGCAAATATTCAGCGATTTCTTGTAATTCATGCAATGGTCGACCTGTGGCCAAAAAAACTTCTATTTCTTGCTCTTTAGCAAGTTGAACTGCTTCTTTTGTAGAATCCTCAATACTATGGTCATCTCTTAATATGGTTCCATCAATGTCTAAGAATAAAGCTTTATAGGATGGCATGATATTCTCCCTACTCCCTTTATCAAAAGGTTGATTGATTAAAAGTTAAGGTTTGATAATTGTTCTCCACTAGTTTCTTCATACCCCTTCATGTACTTAATACGCCTTTGGGCAGAGGTTTGATTTACTTGTTCGTCTGCGTGGTAAGAAGAGCGAACAAGCGGTCCAGCTTCACAGTGCTTAAATCCTTTGGAAAAAGCAATTTCTTTTAGTTCTTGAAATTCATCTGGATGGTAGTAGCGCTCAACGTTTAAGTGTTTCTTCGTTGGTTGTAAATATTGTCCAATTGTCATGATGTCCACATTATTTGCTCGTAGATCGTCCATTGTTTCAATGATTTCTTCTTTTGTTTCTCCCAGCCCGACCATAATGCTTGATTTAGTAGGTGTATTTGGAGAAATTTCTTTGACGCGACGAAGCAATTCTAGGGATCGATCATACATAGCAATGGCACGTACTCTTTTTGTTAATCTTCTTACAGTTTCGATATTATGGTTAAAAATATCAGGAGCGCTGCTCATTAACGTATGTAAACTTTCATAGTCACCTTTCATATCTGAAGGAAGGATTTCGATTGTACATCCAGGTACTCTTTCTCTAATTTGACGAACTGTTTCAGCAAATACTGCAGCACCGCCATCTTTTAAATCATCACGCGCTACGGAGGTCACAACAACGTGTTTAAGTCCCATAATTTCAACGGATTCTGCAACACGTTTTGGTTCTCCCCAATCTAATTCATTTGGTAAACCAGTTTTTACTGCACAGAATCGGCATCCTCGCGTACAGGTATCGCCTAAAATCATAAAAGTTGCTGTTTGTCTTTCGCTCCAGCATTCATGTATATTGGGGCATCTTGCTTCTTCACATACCGTATTGAGTCGCTTGTCACGCATTAAGTGTTTTAACTTATTATAAGATTTATTCGTATTAATTTTTATTTTCAACCACTCTGGTTTCCGAAGATGTTCTTGTTTTTTTGCCACTATTATCGACTCCTTTTATTGAATGATTACTGCTTATTTAGCATTCCTCACCCTATGTCCATTATATCCATTATCTCGACAAATTCCATGCATCGCTTTGATATTTTTCCTGCATTAGCTTTTCAATTTCTTGCTCTTGTTCTTGTGTGAAGGTCAGTTCCTTCAATTCAATCCCTAATCCTTTTTGAAATCCTTTTTTAAACGCACTTTTTGTTTCTTCAATTGATGTGGGCTTGGATCTTACTTCTTCGATGGAGACTGCTTTATCCTTGAAAGCAGATCGAGCTCTTGCTTTCACCTTTTCATTAGGATAGACAAATAAATCATATAAGGTTTCATTATCTACTGTAATAGGAATGGATCCATGTTGCAATATAACACCTTTTTTTCTTGTTTGTGAACTTCCAGCTGCTTTTTTCCCATCGACGATTAATTCATACCAAGAAGGCTCTTCAAAACAAACAGCTGATTGGCTAGTTTCCAATTTCCCTTCAGGCACTGCAAATTCTGCGTTAATATCTAAGAAGCGAAATCCTTCTAATAGCCCCTTTGATATGACTAAATACGCTTCCTTTACAGAACGTGGCATCATGGGGTGATTTTCTGACACAATCACACTATAAGTTAATTCTTGATCGTGTAGTACAGCTCTACCACCGGTAAGCCGGCGCACTATTTCAATACCTCTATTTGAAACAGCCTCTATATCAATTTTATTTTTCGTTTTTTGAAAATACCCAACAGATAATCCAGCTGGCTTCCATTGGTAAAATCTCAAAACGGGTGGAATCGTTCCGTTACTATGCCAGTTTAACAGACACTCATCTACAGCCATATTATAAGCCGGTGTTTGTTCTTTTGAGTCTAAAAAATACCAAGTTTCTGTCATAGTTGATTTGCGGACAGATTCTTCAGTGTCTCAAGAATCATGCCGCCCCCCTCCTTTATGTAAAAGTCAAGTACCAGTTATTATAACAGATAATTCTAATTATATGGTACAGCTAGGAAAAAGGTCTGTCAAAAGTTAAATTTCAATTCTTTCTAAAAGTTTCATTTTAGTGTTATAGTGATGTTATCTGGCTTGATTTATAGGCTTGAAATTGAAAACAAGGGGTAACAACTATGAATAGTTTTAATGAACAATTTCTAATCTCTGTTATTATTATTGCAATAGGTTATATGTTAAAAAGAACAGAAATTTTAAAAGAAAAAGATGGAGAAGCAATAGCTCGTTTAGTATTTAATGTTACGTTACCTTGCTTAATTATTGTCACCTTTAGTGAAGTTCATTTTGTTCCATCTCTATTCTACTTGGTGATCATTGCGATTCTCTTTGGCTTTGTGAACGGGGTAGCAGCATTGTGGATATTCCGTCATCATCCCCGAAATGTAAAAGGAATGTTCAGTATGATGGTTCCAGGTCTAAACATTGGGTTATTTGCTTATCCACTTGTAGAAGGTATTTGGGGAGTGGAAGGACTGAAATACTTTGGAATGTTTGATGTTGGTAACTCATTTATCGTCTTTGGCTTAAGCTATATTATTGCAGGTATGTTTGCTGAAAAAAGTAGTATGGTAGAAACACGTACGATTATTTATAAGTTAGCCAAATCTATCCCGTTACAAACCTATATCATTATGAGTATATTGAATCTTATAAATTGGTCGTTACCGACAATAGTAGTAGACATATCGAGTGTTATAGCAGGGGCTAATATGCCGTTATCGTTATTATTATTAGGGTTATATTTAAATTTCACTTTTGCCAAAGGATATGGAAAGCTGCTGACCAAATATTTAGTAACAAAATACAGTATCGCACTAATTGCTGGATTTGCTTGCTTTTATTTATTACCAGTAAGTGACATGTTTAAATACACGTTATTAATAGGGTTTCTTCTTCCAACATCAGTTTCTGTATTGCCTTACTCTATCATGTTTGGCTATAACCAGCGTCTTGTTGGAACAGCATCGAATTTAACTATTATGATAAGTTTTATCTTTATATGGTTGTTGGTAAATCTGTTTGTTCATTAAATAGAGGAGGAATAAAGTTGTTTGAATTATCGGTCTTAGAGTGGATTATTATTGTCTTTTCATCTATGCTCATTGGTTTTGCAAAAGCTGGTGTTGCCAGTATGGGGATTTTGGTTGTGACCATTTTTATGATTATATTTCCTGCAAGAGACTCTGTAGGTATTTTGTTACCGCTTTTAATTGTAGGGGACTTATTTGCTGTTACCTATTATCGTAAAAATGTCGTATGGAAATATTTATTTTCTTTATTGCCTTGGGTTTTTGCTGGAATTATTGCAGGTTATTTTGTATTAAACTATGTAACTAGTGAACAATTAAAACCGATGATTGGGATCTTAGTGCTAGCATTAATTGTATTACATATTAGTAGAGAAAAACTCGGCGAACGCTTTAATGAAATGTTGCCAAATTCAAAAATTTTCACTTCTGTGATGGGGATCCTAGCCGGTTTTACAACTATGATTGGCAATGCTGCTGGTGGTGTAATGGCTATTTATTTATTAGTAAAAGGATTGCCTAAGAAAGAATTTGTTGGAACAGGTGCTTGGTTCTTTTTAATTGTCAATCTCGTTAAGATTCCGTTCTATATCGTTTTAGGTATCATAAACATAGAGTCTATCACGTTCAATTTGTGGTTGATTCCTACTATCTTAATCGGAGCTTTAGTCGGGGTGAAAGTGTTAAAAATGATGCCGCAACGTTTATTTCAAATATTAGTGCTTGTATTTGCTGCATTAGGAGCTCTTCGATTAATTATTGGATAGAAGGGATGAACCGTAAGGTAACGGGAGTTAAAGAGTAACTCCCGTTTTCTGTTGCAGTGCTTGTTGCAGGTCTTCTATCAAATCATCCGCATCCTCAATGCCAACAGATAAGCGGAATAAACGGTCACTTATTCCTCTAACCTTTCTTTCATCTGCAGGCATTGCGGCGTGTGACATAGTTGCAGGATGGGAAAGAATCGATTCTACGGCACCCAAACTAACGGCAAAAACAGGTACTTGCATATTTTGAACAAAGGCATCGATAGAAACTGAAGGGTGTAGTTCAAAAGATAAAACAGCTCCTGCATTCGAGGCTTGATTATGATGAATATGATATCCTGGATGATTTTCTAATCCAGGGTAATATACTTGCTCAATCGATGCATGATTATTTAGAAAATTCGCAATTTTCAAGGCGGATTTACTAGATTTTTCAAGACGTGTCTCTAATGTTTTCATTCCTTGGATTAATGTGTAAGAATCTTGAGCACTTAATATAGAACCTAAAGTGTTCTGGATAAAACCTAATTTTTGAGCTAATTGCTCATCTTTTGTTACCGCAAGTCCTGCTACGACATCGCTATGCCCAGATAAAAATTTCGTTGCACTGTGCAGGACAACATCTACCCCAAGATCTAAGGGCTTTTGATAAAGTGGCGTCATAAAAGTGTTGTCTAAAAAGGTGCAACAGTTATATTGTTTTGCTACTGTAACAATTTTTTTGATATCTGTTATTTGTAATAATGGATTTGCAGGTGTTTCTATATAAACAATTTTTGTGTTCTCTTGAATCGCTTCTTCTACTTCTTTAACATTTGTCATATCAACAAATGTATGAGAAACAGAAAATTGACTGATTAGTTGTTGAATAAAGCGGAAGGTGCCGCCATATACGTCTTTTGAAATGACCACATGATCACCAGCTTCTAAAATCATAAAAGCAGAAGAAATCGCAGCCATGCCTGAAGCAAATGCAAAACCATCTGTTCCGTTTTCCAGCTTTGCGATTGTTTTTTCAAGTACTGCCCTAGTAGGATTTCCGCTTCTCGTATAGTCATATGGGCCGAATTGGTTGATTTGTTTTTGGTGATAAGTAGATGATAGATAAATAGGTGGATTAACAGCACCCGTATACTCTTCGCGATATCCTTGCTCTATACCACCATGAATTAAATTAGTTGCAAAATGTTTAGACATGTGTGATTTCCTCCTCGCTAGCATATAAAGCTTGATTAATATCCTGTTTTAAATCATTAATGTGTTCAATTCCAACGGAAAAACGCAGCAATCGTTCACAAACTCCTCTTCTTTCTCTTTCTTCTTTTGGGATGTCTGCATGTGTTTGCGTGGTCGGGTATGTGATAAAGCTTTCCACACCGCCTAAGCTTTCCGCAAAAGATATCATTTTTAAATGTTTTAAAAAGGAGGACACCATATGCTTATCTTTAATGCGAAAGCTAATCATTGCTCCTCTATTAGGATAAAGAACATCTGATACAAGCGGGTGTTGTCTCAAATAGTCTGCAAGTTCTTTTGTATTTTCTTGTTGTTTATCCATACGCAGGCTCAATGTCTTCATTCCTCGAATTAGCAACAGACAATCAAAAGGGGAGAGAACGGCTCCAATAGCATTATGGAGATAAGTTAGTTTTTCGCCTAACTCCTCATCTTTGACTACAACAAGACCAGCTAACACATCATTATGTCCTCCTAAATATTTTGTCGCAGAGTGTATGACAATATCAGCACCTTCTAATAAAGGTTTTTGTAAGTAAGGCGTGTAAAAGGTGTTATCGACAATTAATAAAATCCCCGCTTCTTTAGCAAATTTGGAAACTTCTTGAATATTTATCTCCTGTAGTAAAGGATTAGTTGGTGTTTCGATAAAGATGGCTTTCGTCTGATTCGAGATGGTTTCTTTAATCTTATCTGGCTCTGTATAAATAGGGTTTATATGATACATTTCTTTATAATGATCAAATAATCGGTAGCTACCGCCATATATATCTTCTGTTATGACTATTTCATCTCCTTGCTTAAAAAGAGCTAGAATTAATTGAATCGCAGCCATTCCAGATGTACAAGCGAGCCCTTTAGCACCTTCTTCTAGATCCTTAATTGCGTTTTCTACAATATCTCGAGTAGGATTGGCAGTTCGTGTATAATCATAACCGGTAGACTTCCCTAATTGTTCATGTTGATAAGCAGTTGATAAGTGCAATGGGGGTGCTACTGCTCCGGTTTTCTTGTCTGATCTATTCCCAATCTGAGCCAATTTCGATTCTATGAACCTCATTTTCTTCACTCTCCTTTAAAAAATTAAAAAAAGAACCTTCCACTTAAAGATAAGTAGAAGGCTCTGCTGGTTTCTCATTTACATAGCTTCTCCTTATCTTTTAGGCGTATAGCCACCTACTGGAATTAGCACCATGCATAAGCTGGTTGCTGAGGCATCATAGGGCCAGTCCCTCCACCTCTCTGGATAAAGATTACATTTTATGGAATTGGAAATACTATACATCAAGCATACACGCATGTGTAAAACATTTCAAGTGTTATTTTTAAAAAATTTTTAAAACCTAGTAAACTTGTTTGAATTAAGGGGTTATAAGTTTTTACGCATAAAGCTTATATTTGATGGTGTTGACAACAGTTCATTCATTCAGTATAGTCAAAGAAAATATTCGCAAAGAAGTGGTTAAAATTTGATAAATAGATTCTTATCACGAGAGATGGAGGGACTGGCCCGTAGAAATCTCAGCAACAGGCAATGGCACTGTGCTAATTCCAGCAAGTGAAATCTTGACAGATAAGAGAAGTATCGAACTTCTACTTGGTCAAGTAGAAGTTTTTTATTGGGCGGAACCATGTCGCGTCAACGCTCGAAAAAGCAATATCCTGAGCAGATCATGTATGTTACATTACCATTATTGTTGGTATACTATTGGCAGCAATGTTTATACTGGTCCTCTTTTATTTACAAGTGAGGTACAGTACAGACGGATAACAAGTGAAAAAGAACATAATGGATCCATAGAGAAAGGAATGGTAAATAATGGGGAAGGTCTATTTAGTAGGGGCAGGACCAGGAGATAAAGAATTAATTACGATGAAAGGTTTTCGTGCTATTCAAGAAGCAGATGTTATTCTATATGATCGCCTAATAAACATCGACTTGTTAGAGGAAGCAAAGCAGGATGCCTTGTTAATTTTTTGCGGTAAAAAACCGAATCAACATGGAACGATTCAAGACGATATTAACCGTCAACTTGTCGAATATGCCAAGCAAGGGAAAGTTGTGACTAGACTAAAAGGTGGAGATCCTTTTATTTTCGGACGTGGTGGAGAAGAAGCTCTGCTACTAAAAAAAGAAAATATTCCATATGAAGTGGTCCCTGGTATTACATCCAGTATTAGTGCTGCAGCATATGCAGGTATTCCTTTGACGCATCGATATATAAGCGGATCGGTTGCCTTTATTAATGGGGCTAGTTCTAAAGATAAGTCAATAGAAGAATGGCAGCATCTCGTATATGGCATTGATACGTTATGTTTCTATATGGGTGTAAAACAGTTTCCTATTATTTGTGAACAGTTACAGCAAGCAGGTCTATCGCCTACGACACCTGTTGCGGTGATTCATTGGGGGACACATACTAACCAACATACGACAGTAGATCAATTGCAACACATAGTAGATCGAAGAAATGAATTTAGTAATCCTTCTATGGTCGTGATTGGAGAAGTGGTTCGTCTCAGAGAAGAATTAAAATGGTTTGAAGAAATCGTAAACTCAGAGGATTTTAACTTACCTCATGAGAAAAAGGAGAGTATCCAATGATAGGTGTACTGTATATTTGTCATGGAACAAGGTGGCAGAACGGACAAGAACAGTCGATTCGTTTTGTGGAAAAAGCAAAAAAACGGATCTCCGTTCAGCAACAGGAAGTTTGCTTTTTGGAATTATGTCAACCAACCGTTCCTGAGGCAGTTCAAAAGTTAGTAGAGAATGGTGTAACGAAAATAGTGGTTATTCCAGTACTATTATTAAAAGCAGGACATGCTCTTCGAGACATTCCTTCACTTATCGAACAATGTCAAAAAGAATATCCATTTCTAGATGTAGAATATGGTGAACCTGTAGGTGTACAAGAGCGCCTAACCGAAACGCTTGTGGATCGAATACACGAACAAAATGTAAATGCTGAGAGAATTTTATTAGTAGGAAGAGGAAGTAAAGTGGAGCGAAAAAAGCAAGATTTATATACCGTTGCTTATCATCTGAAAAATCGACTAAATGTAGATGTGGAAATCGCTTATCTGGCTGCATGTGTACCGCGTTTTGAAGATGTGTTGCAAAAGTATGAACAGCAACAAATAAAATCAACCATTGTTATCCCCTATTTATGGTTCGATGGATTGTTATGGCAGTCGATTAGGGAGGAAATTACTCGCTTACAGGATAGTGGCAAGCCTATGCATTTAACAGAACCGCTGTATGATCATCCTGTCTTATTAGAGGCGTTTGTAAGTCGTGTAAAAGAAACTCTTAACAAAGGGGCTGAAGAGACTAGCAACATTTAACTGTTAGCTAGTCTCTGATTACTTTTTTTATTTGGGCCTGATCTGCCTCAAAATCCCAATTTGGATTTATCAAGTCGATAAATTCTTGAATTTGTTCTTCTGATAAATCTTTTTGACCATTTGAGTTGTTGATATATGATTTAAGCTCCCATTCTCCACCTTTTTTATTTTCAAATGTCGCCCATTTCACGGTGAAAATATAATCAAACCCTTTAATATCTGCATGGATGAGCAAAATGTCATTATGCAAAATGAAATTACTTAATTGCATGGCAATACCTCCAATAGGAAAGGTTACACTTGCATTATAACATAAATGAAAGGGATTACATAAGGTTTTGTATTGAGGAATGCATTGGTTCAGTTGATTTCATAGGACAACTCATCATTTTGGTGTAGATGAATATAAAGGAAGTAGGCAAGGAGGGAAAAATATGGCGGTAGTAAAAGCAACGGAAGAAGATGTCCGTCTGCTTGCTCGCCTCATGCGTGCGGAGGCTGAAGGAGATGGACAATTAGGCATGTTAATGGTAGGCAATGTAGGGGTAAACCGTACAAGAGCAAGGTGCTTAGATTTTGAAGATATTAATTCGCTTAGAAGAATGGTTTTTCAAAGTCCAGGAGGTTTTGAGGCAACACAAAAGGGCTATTTTTACCAAAGAGCAAGGCAAAAAGACATTAATTTGGCAAGAAAAACGATTAAAGGTAACAGATATCATCCAGCAAGTTATTCCTTATACTTTTTTATGCCCCAAGGAGAATGTCCGGAACAGTGGTTTGGACAATGGAACACCGGACGTTATAAAAGCCATTGTTTCTTCGCACCGGATGAATCAGAGTGTCCGAATGTATATGGTACCTATTAAGAAAGTAGAGGTAATATTTCCCTCTGCTTTCTTAATAGTGGATTTGTGAGATGGATTTTGGATTATGATGCTGAGTTAGACAAGTTAGTCCATTTTAGGGAATAACAGCAAGATTGCAAATGTAAGGACTCCAATGATGAAAAGCCCTGTATAAACATGATGTAAAGCATAGTTTAATCCCTCTTGTATAATGTGTAATGTTTCTGTTGGGATTTGCTGTCTCAATCCTTCATTGAGTAACATATCTGTATTGGCAACTTCTAAATCTTCCCCATTCCCTCGGAAGAATTGTTTCATTTGAGCATTTAAGATACCACCTAAAAGAGAAGCACCAACTGCACTCCCAATAATACGCATAAACATATTTAAAGAAGTGGCGATTCCCCTCATATTCCAGTTTACACTACTTTGAATCGATACGATAAATGTAGTGCTTGTTAATCCCATCCCAATACCAACAATAAAGGAGCTAATACCAGCATATACTGGCCCATTTTGAGCATCTAGTAAGAAAAATAAGAATGTTCCAACTAATAGGGCGCCCCCCCCGATCAATGCGGTAACACGAAAACCAATTTTTAGTACAAGATGCCCTGCTAAAGTTGCTGCTATTGGCCATCCAATTGATATAGTACTTAATGTGAATCCGGCCACGATAGCAGGCTGTTCCATAACCCCTTGTACATAAGTTGGTAAAAAACTAGATAGTCCTAAAAGAATCATACCTGAAAGTAGTGTAGCTATGTTTGCGATGACGATTAATTTATTTCTCCATAGGTATAATGGCATCATTGGTGATTTTGTTCTTTTCTGTTGAACAAGAAAGCCTATCATGCTAAAAACAAATAGAACAAGGAAGGATATGGTTTCAGTAGATGTCCAAGCCCAATTGGTTCCTGCTTGTACAAAAACAATAACCAAGGCAGAAATAGCAATAAAGAAAAGGCTGGATCCAAGATAATCTATGGATTTTTTTTCTTTGTCTATATGTTCATGAAAATAGCGATATACACCAATTAACCCTATAATACCTAGTGGAATGTTCATCCAAAAGATCCATGCCCAATCAATAAATTGTACAATGACACCACCGAGTAAAGGACCGATAACAGAAGAAATTCCCCATACACTAGCAAGATACCCTTGAACTTTAGCCCTTTCTTTGACCGTATACATATCACCAACGATAGTTGTAACGATTGGGTGAATGGCTCCAGCTCCAACCCCTTGAATTAACCGAAATAGAACAAGTAATGTCATCGTGGGGGCGAGGCCGCACAATATAGAACCGATTAAAAAGATAATGACGCCAATTAAAAAAATCGGTTTACGACCAAACAAGTCTGCTAACTTCCCATAAATCATCGTTGTTACTGCTTGCATTAATAAAAAGCCAGAAAAAACCCAACTATATAATGCAAAGCCACCTAAATCTGCAACAATATTAGGCATTGCTGTTGCAACGATCGTCCCTTCAATAGCCGCCATAAACATAGAAATAACTAGTGCAATCAGTACTAGTGGTCTATTTGTGTGTTTTGCCGTCATATTATCCGCCCTTTTGCAAACTATGTATTCTATTGTAACAAAAAAATAATGAAGGGGTGGAGTGAATAAATAAAACTTTATTTAAATAAGAGAAATATGGTAAGATTAGAAAACGATTACATAAAAGGAGTGTTTGATTTGGCGTTCATTCGTTGTGATTTTTTCTCAGAAGTATTAACAGTAAGCACCTCTATGACGGTTATTTTACCTGAAGAGACAAGTAGACAAATTGGAATGAAAAATAACCGAAATGATGGCAAAGTCCCAACATTGTATTTGTTGCATGGCTTTAGTGATGATCATACGATTTGGACAAGAAGGACATCGATTGAACGATACGCTGCAAAATATGGCATTGCGGTTGTGATGCCACAAGTAGATCACAGTTTTTACACAGATATGGAATATGGCAAAAAGTTTTGGACATTTGTTTCAGAAGAGCTCCCTAAGGTAGCGAGGTCATTTTTCCCATTATCTGACCAAAGAGAAGATAATTTTGTAGCAGGGCTATCCATGGGTGGTTATGGTGCGTTTAAATGGGCTCTCAGAAAGCCTGAAATGTTTGCGGCGGCTGCTAGTCTTTCTGGCGTCCTAGACATGGTGACACATGTGGAAAAAGCTGCTGAAAAAAATGATCCAATAGGAGAAGCTTTGTTTCATGTATTTAGCAAGAAAAGGGTAGGGGGAACAGAAGATGATCTTTTCTACTTGTTAGAGCAATTGCAACAGAGAGAAAACAAATTGCCTGGTCTATTTCAAGCTTGTGGAACGGAGGACTTTTTATGGACAGAAAATCAAACGTTTTATCGCTACTGTAAAGAACAAGATATTCCGATTCATGCTACTTTTTCTACAGGAGACCATGAATGGGGTTATTGGGATAAAAAGATCCAAGAAGTATTAGGATGGCTGCCTTTGAAATGAAAAATGGGCCTAGTTAGCCCATTTTTCCAGTTATAATAGTTGAGACAATCCGATAAGAATTTAATCTTTCTTTATGGTCATATATTTGACTATTGATAATTACTTCATCTGCTTCTGTTTCCTCAATAAATTCCTGTAATTTTTCTTGGACTGTTTTGGGATCTCCAACAATAGTCGATTTGCTGTTAACAGATTTTTCAACAGATGCTTTTTCATAGAAAGTCCATTGATTTTCAATGTCATCGATCGGAGGCATTAATTCCGATGGGGCACCACGTACTAAACTTAAAAATTGTTGTTGTTGAGAAGTTGCTAACCATTTAGCTTTTTCATTCGTTTCAGCCGCAATCACATTCACTCCAACCATGGCATATGGTTTGCTTAATACATCGGATGGTTGAAAATTCTCTCGATACATATTTAAAGCTGGTATTGTGTAGTCTGGAGAAAAATGGCTAGCAAAAGCAAAAGGTAATCCTTTTTCTGCAGCTAACCTTGCACTAAATCCACTAGAACCTAACAACCAGATTGGAACATCAGCTCCTTTTCCGGGAATTGCTTTTACATGAGCTGTTCCTGCAAAATAAGATTGCAGCTCTTCTAATTGTTCTGGAAAATCATCGGGACTGTTGTTTAAAGTTCTTCTTAACGCTCTTGCAGTCGCTTGATCGCTTCCTGGTGCACGGCCTAATCCTAAATCAATTCTCCCTGGATATAATGCATCCAGTGTACCGAATTGTTCTGCAATTACAATAGGGGCATGGTTGGGGAGCATAATACCTCCAGATCCAACCCGAATCTGTTCTGTTTGGCTAGCTATGTGACTAATCACAAGAGAAGTAGCAGAGCTCCCAATACCAGGCATATTATGGTGTTCAGCAAGCCAGTATCTATGATAACCCCACTTTTCAGCATGTTGAGCTAAGTCAGCACTATTTTGAAAAGAAGTAGACGTGTTATGTCCATGTAAAATCGGTGCTAAATCTAATATAGAAAATGTAGTATTTTGAAAAATGTTCTCCACCTTTACTCACTCCCTGTGACTCAAAACGAGTCTTGTTGCTATTATTTTCTAACAGCATAAGAAATGATACGCTAAATAGAAGATAAACGTCTAATAATATGCTTTAATGCTGGGAGTGATGCTATTGCAATTAAAACGAATTTATAATAAGGCGGAACCAACTGATGGTTTTAGAATTTTAGTGGATAGAGTATGGCCAAGAGGAGTGCCAAAGGATAAAGCGAATCTGGATCTTTGGTTGAAAGAAGTAGGTCCATCTCCAGCGTTAAGAAAATGGTTTGATCATGACCCGCGAAAGTTTTCTACATTTAAAGAAAAATATTTAGAAGAGCTGGAAAATGATCCAGAAAAAGCGGCTGCTTACGAGGAATTGCTTGATTGTTATAAGCAATATAATGGAAAAGTTACACTTATTTTTGCAACGAAAGAGTTAACGTATAATCATGTAGTTATATTAAAAGAGAAATTATTAAAAGAAGTTCAATAAATAATCATGTGAGATTAAAAATAAAAAAAGAGCGCTAAATGCGCTCTTTTTTAAGAAAGTTACTAACTTAGCCTTTTACTACGTTAGCAGCTTGCGGTCCACGGTTACCTTCTTCGATATCGAAAGAAACGTTTTGACCTTCTTCAAGTGTTTTAAAGCCTTCGCCTTGGATAGCAGAGAAGTGAACGAATACATCGTCTTGTCCTTCTACTTCGATAAATCCAAAACCTTTGTCTGCGTTAAACCATTTTACTGTACCTTGTACCATATTTCTTTTCCTCCTAGTGTGATCCGATCACACAATTGTATTACTATTCTTGCTCTTGCCTCAAAACGAAAACTTTACGTTACGATACTTGAAGGTGTCATCGAACAAAATAGCTAAATTTATTATAGCAACTGTATGATCGAATTGCAAGTGTTTTAATAATTATTTTCTTTTTTATATTTTGAAGTAGATGTTCGATTTATGCATTTGAAAATATTATAATTAGATTGTTATTTATTATGAGTGGTGTGGTGATGTTCTATGTTTTCGGTTGTAATGAGTAAAATAAAAAATTTATTTCCTGGTTACTTTGCTTTAATTATGGCTACAGGTGCCTTATCCATTGCTTCAAATTTGCACCAATTAACCGCTGTTTCGAATCTCCTTCTAGGTATTAACACTGTTTTTATCGTTTGCTTATCATCAATGGTATTAATCAGGGTAATAAAGTATTTCGATATGATTATAAAAGATATTACAAGTCATCTGAGAGGAGCAGGTTTTTTTACGTTAGTTGCAGGGCTGAATGTATATGGAAGCCAATTAATTATCATTAAGCAATTATATTCCATTGCTATTATCTTATGGTTTGTTTCCATCTTTCTTTGGGGTATGATTATGTATACTTTTTTTACTGCTGTCACCATTCAAAAAGAAAAGCCGACATTAGCAGAGGGGATCAATGGTGCTTGGCTAATAGCAGCGGTTGCAACACAATCTGTATCGGTATTGGGAACGCTATTAGTACCTTCTATAGAAAGCCGGTATCTGCTAGAAGTGATTTTTTTCTTTAACCTGTCCATGTACTTGCTGGGGTGCATGCTTTATTTAAGTATTATTACACTTATCTTTTATCGTTTTACTTTTTTAGGATTAAAGCATGATGCTATAACTCCACCCTATTGGGTCAACATGGGTGCTGTTGCCATTGCGACATTAGCAGGTTCAGCCATGATTATTAATGCAGAATATTGGCAGCCTTTTTCACAGTTTATTTCTTTTATAAAAGGCTTTACTTTATTTTACTGGGTAACAGGAACATGGTGGATTCCATTACTTGCTATTTTAATGATATGGCGTTATATCATACATCGATATCCGATTAATTACGACCAACAAATGTGGGGGATGGTATTCCCTATCGCAATGTATACAACTGCTACGTATCAACTGTCTGTTGCCTTGGAGTTAGAATTTTTATCTATAATATCCAATGTATCTTTAGTGCCTGCGTTTATATCATGGTTTTTCGGTATTATCCTATTGATTGGTCATCTTTATAAAGATTTACTTAGGAGGAAATAGTTGTATTTGCATTCATGTTCTGAACGGTTTAGTATATAATGATGGGATATTACCTATTTGAAAGAAATGAGGTATGTTTTGTGAAAAAACGTTCGATCTACTCATTAACATTCGATCAGTTAAAAGAATGGTTAGTAGAGCATGGTCAGAAAAAGTTTCGAGCTAAACAAGTGTGGAATTGGTTATATAAAAAAAGAGTAAATTCTTTTGATGAAATGTATAATTTAAATAAAGACTGTATATTAGTATTGAAGGAAAACTTCGTGATGCATTCACTTCAGCATGAAATTAAACAAGAATCACAGGATGGGACGATAAAATTTTTATTTAAATTAGAAGACGGTAACTTAATTGAGACAGTTTTGATGAAATTCAGCTATGGATTTTCTGTTTGTGTTACCACTCAAGTAGGGTGTAATATTGGTTGTTCATTCTGTGCAAGTGGATTGCTGACAAAAAATCGTGATTTAGCGACAGGTGAAATTGTTGAACAAATCATGAATGTACAAAAGCATTTAGATAAACGAGGAAATGATGAGCGTGTCAGCCATATCGTAGTGATGGGTATCGGGGAACCATTTGATAATTATGATAATACAATGGACTTCCTTAAAGTTGTTAATGATCAACAAGGTCTATCTATAGGTGCTCGACATATCACTGTTTCCACTAGTGGATTAGCACACCGCATGTATGATTTTGCGGATGAAAATATGCAAGTTAACCTTGCTTTATCTTTACACGCGCCGAATAATGAACTAAGAACAAAGATTATGAAGATCAACAAGGCTTTTCCATTAGAAAAATTAATGCCAGCAGTTGATTATTATTTAGAAAAAACTAATAGACGAATTACTTTTGAATATATTTTATTGAAAGATGTGAATGATCATAAAGAAGAAGCTATTCAATTGGTTGAGTTATTGAAGGATAAAAAACATTTATCTTATGTCAACTTAATCCCTTATAACCCAGTTGATGAGCACAATCAGTATGATCGAAGTGAAAAACAAGCTATTCTTGATTTCTATCAAGTGCTGTTAGAAAATGGCATTAATTGCGGAGTTCGAGTAGAGCATGGTACAGATATCGATGCTGCATGTGGCCAGTTGAGAAGTAAGCAAATTAAAAAGGATAAACAAAAAGCTTAGGTTTTATCAGTAAAAGTTGGGCCTTAGTTTTTCTTGACAAAAATCAGACATTTCTTTAAAATACGATTACAATATGAAAAGACGATGAAGAGGAACAGTAGTAAAGCCATCAGGTAAAGAGAGGTGACGGTTGGTGTGAGTCATCCCTGAACTTTATGAACTCACCTCAGATGTTGCAAGAGTGAATGAGATTAGCTTTTGACGTGATCCGCGTTAAGGATAGAAGTGAGTGTTTGGATAAGCACTAATTTTGGGTGGTACCGCGGGAAATCTCTCTCGTCCCATTTTATGGGACAGGAGAGATTTTTTATATTTTAGAACATATGTTTGTTAATGCGTTTTACATAATATAATGGGGAAAATATATGAATATAAGGAGGATATTGACGAATGTCATTTGATCATAATCAAATTGAAAAGAAATGGCGAGATTATTGGATTCAAAATAAAGTCTTTAAGACAGATGTGAAATCAGATAAAGAAAAATTTTATGCGTTAGATATGTTTCCATATCCTTCAGGCTCTGGTTTACATGTAGGGCATCCAGAAGGTTATACGGCAACCGATATTTTATCTCGAATGAAACGTATGCAAGGATATGAAGTATTGCATCCAATTGGGTGGGATGCGTTTGGTTTGCCTGCAGAGCAGTATGCACTGGATACAGGAAATGACCCTGCAGACTTTACATCTCAAAATATCGATACATTTCGCAGACAAATTCAAGAGCTTGGTTTTTCTTATGACTGGGATCGAGAGGTGAATACAACCGATCCGAATTATTACAAATGGACACAATGGATATTTGTAAAGTTGTACGAAAAAGGTCTGGCTTATATAGATGAAGTACCTGTAAACTGGTGTCCAGCTTTAGGTACAGTGTTAGCAAATGAAGAAGTTATTGACGGAAAAAGTGAACGCGGTGGACATCCTGTAGAACGAAAACCTATGAAGCAATGGATGCTTAAGATTACAGCTTATGCAGATAGACTTTTAGATGATTTAGAAGAACTAGATTGGCCTGAAAGTATTAAAGATATGCAAAGAAACTGGATTGGCCGTTCGGAAGGTGCTGAAGTTACTTTTAGTATTGATGGATTTGATGATACATTTGATGTTTTCACAACGAGACCAGACACTTTATTTGGAGCTACTTATGCAGTCTTAGCACCTGAACATCCATTAGTGGAGAAGGTCATCAGTGCAGAACAACAGAATAGTGTCCAAAAATATTTAGATGAAGTAAAAACCAAAAGTGACTTAGAACGAACGGATTTAGCCAAAGGTAAATCAGGCGTTTTTACTGGAGCATACGCTATCAACCCTATTAATGGGAAAAAGTTACCGATATGGGTGGCGGATTATGTATTAATGACATATGGATCTGGGGCTATTATGGCTGTTCCGGCACATGACGAGCGTGATTATGAATTTGCTGAAAAGTTTGACTTAGAAATAATCCCTGTTTTGGAAGGTGGAAACGTAGAGAAAGAAGCATTTACCGGAGATGGCCCGCATATTAATTCAGATTTCTTAAATGGATTAAACAAGGAGGAAGCGATTGATAAGGCCATTCAATGGTTAGAGGATAATGGCAAAGGTGAGCGTAAAGTTACATATCGTTTAAGAGATTGGTTATTTAGCAGACAGCGTTACTGGGGAGAGCCAATTCCGATTATTCATTGGGAAGATGGATCTATGTCAGCAGTGGATGAAAGCGAGTTGCCATTAGAGTTGCCGAAAACATCAGAAATTAAAACATCTGGAACCGGGGAATCTCCATTAGCAAATATGGATGAGTGGGTAAATGTTACAGATTCAGAAACAGGCATGAAAGGGCGTCGTGAAACAAACACTATGCCGCAATGGGCTGGAAGCTGTTGGTACTTCTTGCGTTATGTGGACCCAGATAATAGTGAGAAGCTGGCAGAATTTGATGACCTTAAAGAATGGCTCCCGATTGATGTGTATATTGGCGGAGCCGAGCATGCTGTATTACACCTGTTGTATGCACGTTTTTGGCATAAGTTCTTATATGATATAGGAGTCGTACCAACAAAAGAACCGTTCCAGAAATTATTTAATCAAGGAATGATCCTTGGGGAAAACAATGAAAAGATGAGTAAATCAAAAGGAAATGTTGTCAACCCTGATGAAATTGTAAAAAGCCACGGCGCAGATACGCTGCGACTTTATGAGATGTTCATGGGACCGTTAGACGCTTCGGTAGCATGGTCAACAAATGGACTTGATGGTGCAAGAAGATTCTTAGATAGAGTGTGGCGTTTATTTGTAACAGACGAGGGATCCTTATCAGAGAAAATATCTGTAAATGATCGTTCTGATGAATTAGAGAAAATTTATCATGAGACAGTCAAAATTGTGACACAGAACTTTGAAGATCTTCGGTTTAATACAGGGATTTCACAAATGATGGTATTTGTGAATGAAGCTTATAAGGCAAAAGAACTTCCGAAGCCTTATGCAGAAGGACTAATTAAACTGTTATCACCTGTAGCACCACATCTATCAGAAGAAATCTGGCAACTTCTTGGTTATAACAAGACACTTGCTTATGAACCATGGCCTCAATTTGATGAAGAAAAGCTCGTTCAAAATGAAGTGGAAATTGTTATCCAAATTATGGGCAAGGTACGTGCCAAAATGCTGATTGATAAAAATGCTTCTAAAGAAGAAATAGAAGAAAAAGCATTGGAACAAGAATCCATTAAAGAACGCATAGAAGGAAAAACAATTAGAAAAGTAATAGTGGTGCCTGGTAAGTTAGTCAATATAGTAGCAAATTAAATTTAAAGCCTATAGCCATCTAATCTTGGTTATGGGCTTTTATTTATTGCTATATTTACTGATATAATATCCTTTTAGGATTAGGGAGGAAAAAGGAATAACCAAATGATTTCAGATTACACATCAATTGTGATTATCTATTTAAAAAGGATGTTTGACATCGCCAAAATGAGGTGCTAAGATATAGAACCTGTCGCCAAAAAAAGCGACAAGAAAAAAGCAACATCATCATATAGATCGATAAAACATCTAAACAAAAAAGGTGTTGACATCGCCAGGATGAGGTGCTAAGATATAGAACCTGTCGCCAAAAAAGCGACAAGAAAAAAGCAACATCATCATATAGATCGATAAAACATCTAAACGAAAAAGGGTGTTGACATCGCCAGGATGAGGTGCTAAGATATAGAACCTGTCGCCAAAAAAAGCGACAAGAAAAAAGCAACATCATCATATAGATCGATAAAACATCTAAACGAAAAAGGATGTTGACATCCTCTAAATGAAATGGTAAGATAGCATTCCTGTCGCAAAAAACGACAAACCTTGACATTGATCTTTGAAAACTGAACAAAACAACCAGTATGTTAAGTACATGCTAGCTTACAAAAGCGAGCAAACGTTAAAGAACAGTTAAGAAACAAACTTTTTTGGAGAGTTTGATCTTGGCTCAGGACGAACGCTGGCGGCGTGCCTAATACATGCAAGTCGAGCGCGGGAAGCTAACTGACCTCTCCGGAGTGACGTTAGTGGAACGAGCGGCGGACGGGTGAGTAACACGTGGGCAACCTGCCTGTAAGATCGGGA
>NZ_WIXM01000028.1 GCF_010993965.1 Gracilibacillus sp. YIM 98692
TACTTAACATACTGGTTGTTTTGTTCAGTTTTCAAAGATCAATTTTTGTTAGCGACAATTATTAATATTATCAAAATCTATCAAAAATGTCAATAACTTTTTTGTTTTGTTTCGCTGTTTTGCTCGCTCCTGTTAAAGCGACAATTTCTATAATATCACACTCACAAACAGAAAGTCAATAACTTTTTTGTTTTGTTTGCTAATAAAGTGAAATGTGTTTTGTTTTGTCGTTTTCAGCAACGTTTTATAATATAGCACACAGAAAATAAGGTGTCAACATAAATATTGAAGTTTTATAGATAGAGAAATATACTGTAACAACCTTTCCTCTAAGCTAAATATTATACGCATGTTTTAATGAATATATATAAAGAGCACTTCCGTTTAAGAAATGCTCTTCTTTCTTTTTACTTATTACGCATTTGCGGAAATAGTAATACATCACGAATAGATGGAGAATTAGTTAAAAGCATTACTAATCTATCAATACCGATACCTAAACCACCAGTAGGAGGTAATCCATATTCTAATGCTTCAAGGAAATCCTCATCCATTTCATGTGCTTCCTCATTTCCCTGTTCTTTTTCTTTCACTTGAGCTTCGAAACGCTCTCTCTGATCTACTGGATCATTTAATTCGGAAAAGGCATTCGCATGCTCACGTCCAACGATAAATAATTCGAATCGATCTGTAAAACGGTCATCCTCCTTATTCTTCTTAGCTAACGGAGAGATTTCAACTGGATGGCCGTATACAAATGTTGGTTGAATTAGTTTTTCTTCTACTTTTTGTTCAAAAAACTCATTAACAATATGACCATAACTCATATTATCCTCTACTTCAACATCATGTTCTTTAGCTAAAGCTTGTGCTTCGTCATCAGACATCTGCTTCCAAAAGTCTACACCGGTGTGCTCTTTGATAGCATCTACCATATGAAGTCTTGTCCACTTAGGTTCTAAATTCAATTCAACGTCCCCGTAAGTAATAGTCGTTGACCCTATGACCTCTTCTGCAATATGAGCCACCATATTTTCAACTAGCTCCATAATATCATGATAGTCAGCATAGGCTTCGTATAACTCAATCATGGTGAATTCAGGATTATGTCTTGTAGATACTCCTTCGTTGCGAAATACTCTCCCTATTTCATAAACTTTTTCCATTCCACCTACGATTAATCTTTTCAAATGAAGTTCAATCGCTATACGCATATATAAAGGTATATCCAGCGCATTATGATGTGTAATAAAAGGACGTGCCGAAGCTCCACCTGCTATTCCATGCATCATTGGAGTCTCTACTTCTAAGAATCCACGTTCATCTAAATAACGACGCATTGATTGAATAATTTTACTGCGAGTCATAAATGTTTCTTTACTATCTGGATTTGTAATTAAATCTAAGTAACGTTGACGATATCGTTGTTCCACATCTTTTAATCCATGGAATTTTTCAGGCAGTGGTCGTAATGACTTTGTCAACATAGTGAAATTGTTCGCTTTTACCGAAAGCTCTCCTACCTTTGTTTTAAATACCGTTCCCGTTACGCCAACGATATCGCCCAGATCCGCAGATTTAAACAATTCATAAGCTTCTTCCCCAATCATATCTTTACGTACATATAATTGAATTTGCCCACTCAGATCTTGAATATGAGAAAATCCTGCTTTCCCTTTTCCTCGCTTTGTCATAATACGGCCAGCAACTGTTGTTTCTACAGCGATTTCTTCCAATTCTTCTTTAGAGTAATGGTCGTACTTTTCTCTTAATTCTTCTGACAAATGTGTGCGAACATATTTATCTCCAAAAGGGTCTACGCCTTTTTCTCGATACGTCTCCATCTTTTCTAGGCGCACACGCATCTGCTCATTTAATTCTTCGCTCATTTTTTTCACCTCGATATAATTGATAAAATAGCACTTTTTATTATAAAAATAACCGTTCTTCTTTTATATCAAAAAACTGCCAGCAACTTACTGGCAGTAATCAAGTTCATGAATAGTATAGAAAAGGAAACCATCAATGTCAATGTTAACCTACTCTTAACTTTAGCAATATACTAGGAAACTTCCATTTTTGCTTCTAATTGCTCGATATAGTCGAATAATAACTCCTCAAGTTCTACTTTTGTATCAATTTGGTTTATTTGATTACGAACTTTTCCATTTCCTCGCAAACCTTTTAAATACCATGCAGCATGCTTCATCATTTCCATAACTGCTACTTTTTCACCCTTTAATTTTAACAGCCTGTCTGCGTGAAGCATGCATACTTTTACTTTCTCTGCAGGGCTTGGTGTGCTTCTTTTTGAATATTTATATCATCTATATTTCACATAGCGTAAACCTCCTTACAAATCTTTTTGTTTAGGTTCTAATTCTTCAAGAGATATACCCAAGTGTTCTACTATGGCATCTAGCTGCTCTTTCATTGGTGTACGCTCTCCACGCTCTATTTCTCCTAACTGCGTAACAGAGACTCCAAGTTCACGAGCAAACGCTACTTGAGTATATCCCTTGAGCTTTCTAAAAGCCTTTATTCTTCTCCCCCATTGGTTTCTTTCCATTTGACGACCCCTTCTTTTTCTTCTGCAGGTAGCTTTTCTATAAGAGTAGAGACATCACTCTCTACATGAGATAAATACAATTGACCGTATATTTCTTGTAATGGGATTAAAACAAATGCACGTTTCTGCATATGTGGGTGTGGTAATATTAATCGATCTGTTTCTATATTTTCTTGATTATATAATAAAATGTCAAGGTCTAATGTCCTTGGACCCCATTTTATCTCACGCCTTCTCCCTTGCCGCCGCTCTACTTCTTGGCAAATATCTAATAATTGTTGAGGAGTTAAATTGGTTTGAATTTCTATAACCATATTTAGAAATCGATTCTGCTGCGTGTAGCCAACTGGTTCTGTTTCATAGATAGAAGATTGGCGTCCGACATCAATTTCAGCTTTGGTCTCTAATTGCTGTATAGCTTCCATTAAATGCTGTGAGCGCGGTTCTATATTAGAACCTAACGCTATATAGGCTTTGTTCATATACTACTTCTCTCCCTATATATTTCCACAGCAACTGACCGATAGTGTCCCGGTATTGG
The DNA here is from genome assembly GCF_010993965.1 of Gracilibacillus sp. YIM 98692. Classification (GTDB taxonomy): domain Bacteria; phylum Bacillota; class Bacilli; order Bacillales; family Amphibacillaceae; genus Gracilibacillus. The sequence continues at coordinate 3,111 of NZ_WIXM01000028.1, forward strand.
AGGATCAGGTTTATATACCTTTACACGACAAGCTTGTAAAGAAGGAAAATTTTGAAACAATTCCTTTGCGATCTTAGATGCAACTGCTTCTATTAGCTGTTTGGACGGTCCCTCGACTATGTCCTTTATCACATGATACACTGCTCCATAGTCAATGGAAGCATCCATTTGATCCGTTTCTCCCGCTTCACTTAAGTCTAATTCCAAGGTGAGGTCCACATAATAACGTTGCCCTAGTTTTTTCTCTTCTGCGAACAGCCCATGATATCCATAAAAAGCCATTTGCTCCAAAACAATTTTATCCATTTTATTGATCTCCCTTTTCCATTAGACAGTCCATCATTTTTGTCATACGATAAGTCATTTCAACATTATGAACCCTTACCACTTCAACGCCTTTCATGAGACCATAACAAACAGTTGCCCCTGTTCCTTCATCTCTTAGGTCCACAGGCAAATCCAACGTTAATCCAATAAAAGATTTACGGGAAGTACCAAGTAATATTGGATAACCTAAGCTTTTTATTTTGTCTAATCTTCTCATAACATTTAAATTATCCTCATATGTTTTCGCAAATCCTACCCCCGGATCTAAAATGATATGTTCATGTTTTACACCAGCAGCTAATGCAATATCTACGCTTTCTTGCAGATCTTTGATCACATCATCGATTAACGATTGATATTCCTTATTATCTCTATTGTGCATTAATATAATAGGTGCATCATATTGAGCAGCAACTTTAGCGATTTCGGGTTCTTTTTTAGCTCCCCAAATATCGTTAATAATGGACGCTCCTGCTTCTAGTGCTGCTTTAGCAACAGCGGCTTTGGAAGTATCTATTGAAATGGGAACGGATAGATGTTTAGATAATTCTTTTATTACGGGCTTTATTCTGTCTATTTCCTCAGCTTCTGGTACCGGTTCGTGCCCTGGCCTTGTTGATTCACCACCAACATCTATAATATGTGCGCCTTGCGCTTGCATTTGTTGAGCTTGTTGAATCGCTTTTTCGATTGTTGTATAGTTTCCTCCATCTGAAAAGGAATCTGGTGTTACATTTAAAATCCCCATCACTAATGTTTGATCATGATAATAATAATTCTTCACTTTTGTTTTGAGCCATTGACTCATTACTGTTCACCCTCTTAAAAAGTTTCTATCTTAGTATAGCACAGGAGTTGTTTAATATAAAAAAGCGATCACCTGATAAGTAGTGATCGCTTTTATGTAACTAGCTTGTGGTGTTTTTTATTATTCTTCGTCGAATTGGTATAATGGAGTTGATAAATAACGTTCCCCATTACTAGGGATAACTGCAAGTACTTTTTTCCCTTTACCAAGTTTACTCGCTACTTGTTTAGCAGCATAGATAGCGGCACCTGATGATACTCCTCCAAGTACACCGTCTTTACGAGCAGCCTCTCTCGCTGTCTCATATGCTTGATCATTAGAAACTGCAATAACTTCGTCGTACACATCTGTATTTAAAACTTCTGGAACAAAGCCTGCACCAATTCCTTGAATCTTGTGAGGACCTGGCTTTCCTCCTGATAAAATAGCTGAATCAGTCGGCTCTACTGCATAAAGCTTGATATCTTTAAAGTGATCCTTCAACACTTTACCAGCACCTGTAATCGTTCCACCTGTTCCTATACCTGAAACAAACGCATCTAATTGATCGCCCATTTGTTCGACAATCTCTTTACCTGTTGTGCGTGCGTGAACATCAGGGTTTGCTTGGTTATTAAATTGTTGAGGCATGAAATACCCGTTTTCTTCTTGTAGTTCTGTTGCCTTTTTAATCGCACCTTTCATTCCTTCAGCACCTGGAGTTAAAACTAATTCTGCTCCATACGCACGAAGTAGGTTACGACGTTCCATACTCATTGTATCCGGCATTACTAAGATAGCACGATATCCTTTAATAGCTGCAACCAACGCTAAACCAATGCCTGTGTTACCACTAGTTGGTTCAATGATGGTATCGCCTTCTTTTAATTCCCCTTGTTCTTCCGCTGCTTCAATCATTGCCAATGCAATACGGTCTTTAACAGAGCTTCCAGGATTCATAAATTCAAGTTTTAAGTAAATTTCTGCACCTTCTGGATCCACTGTACGGTTCAATTTAACAATTGGAGTGTTTCCGATTAATTCTGCGATATTTTGAGCAACTTTCATCCTATTTCCTCCTCAATCCCAAGTATTTTTATTGGTATTATAAACAATTTACACGACATAAGGCTGTATTGTCAACCCATAAGTTGGAAAACGCTTCATTAAATTACTTTTAAAGTACGCCACATCCCCCTTTAGCTCGGAAATCCCTTTCTTAACCTTATAAGAAAATCAGAGCATAAACCGCACGGTCCTTAATGATTTTTCTAACATGCATAAATTTCGTAGCAGAACCAAACTGCGAAATAGTGAAAATTTGACTTGGTGTAGATTCCTTCCATTCTAATTTGAGATGCGTGCTATCATTCGCTCCGGCAGAATACTACGCTTTCCGTGGGCTCGGCTTCAGCTAACTTGGTAAAGAAAAGCCCTTTACCAAGTGGATCTTCAGCTCTCGCTGTCCCACAGGAGTCTCCGTATTCTGCCTTCGCTAATAAAGAAGTTCTACCTTCTGGAAGAATAGATCCATAAGAATTCATTTCTTTATTCAATCAGAACTCCACACAAAGCGGAGGCAAGATACGTAGACTCCTGCGGAAACAACACGTGTCCGAAGACCCCGCAGCGAGGGACGAGCGAGGAGGCTGAGGCCGTGTCCGCGGAAAGCGAAGTATCTTGCCGAAGCGATTCTTTGCACTCAGCTTCGGAAGTATGGTAGAAAGTCATACTAAATTTATTGCGTAGTGTATGGATTTTGCGCACTATTTTTATACTTTCTGTTATAAAGAACAAAAAGGGATATGTGTTCACATATCCCTTATTTTTTCGTTTTTAATTTTTTGAGTTCATCAATGGAAAAAGTGTAAGTTTCATTACAAAAATGGCAGGAAGCATGGGCGCCATGGTCTTCTCGAATCATAGCATCAATTTCTTCGTTGCCTAAACCAGAAATAGCTGTTGCCAACCGCTCTTTAGAACACGGACATGTAAAACCAACAGGCAACTTCTCATGAATCTTCACATTTTCTTCTAATAGAAGATGCAATATCTCTTCAGGTGTTTTACCATCCTGTACCAGTTGGGAGATAGGCGGAATTTTATTTATGCGTGTTTCAATTTTGCCTATTGTTTCTTCCGAAGCTCCTGGCATCATTTGAATAATAAATCCACCAGCTGCTAGAATAGAATGATCCGGATTCACCAGCACTCCAGCCCCAACTGCAGATGGTACTTGCTCCGAATTCGCTAAATAATACGTAAAATCCTCACTTACTTCACCAGACACAATCGGCACTTGACCGGTAAAATGATTTTTTAGCCCCAAGTCTTTAACTACGCTTAATGTACCGTCTGTCCCTACCGCTCTTTTAACATCTAATTTTCCATGTTCATTGGACTCAAAATCTACATGGGGTTGTGTTAAATAACCACGCACTTCACCTTTCGCATTGGCGTCAGCAATGATGGCTCCAGTAGGGCCATTCCCTTCTATTTTAACCGTTAATTTATCTTCTCCCTTTAGCATAGCACCCATCATAGCCGTTATAGTGATCGTTCTACCCAATGCAGCAGATGCTGTTGCCCAAGTATCTTGTCTTTGTCGAGCTTCCTCTACCGTATCAGTTGATGTAATCGCATATGCTCGAACATTTCCTTCATAGGCTGTCGCCTTTAATAAATAATCACTCACTTTACACCGTTCCTTTCTCTTAAAAATTTTCCTCATTTCGTCTATAAATTTCGTATAACCCTTTTAACGTCAAATATGGATCCACTATATCTATAGTCGAAGAATCTTTCGCTATTAATGTTGCTAAACCACCCGTTGCGATTACCTGAGGTGTGTCATTCATCTCTTGTTTAATACGATAAACTACTTCATCAACTTGCCCTACATAACCATAATATACCCCAGACTGCATCGCGCCTACTGTGGATGCACCTAACACTTGATCAGGCTTTTTTAATTCGATCTTCGGTAATTTTGCCGCATTCATATACAAAGCTTCTAAAGAAATATTAATACCTGGGGTGATCACTCCACCCACATATTCTTTCGTTTCATTGATATAACAATAAGTAGTTGCTGTACCAAAATCAATGATAATCGCTGGCGCTCTGTATTCTTTTATGACCCCTACAGCATTAACAATCCTGTCCGCTCCTAATTCTTTCGGGTTCGGATATTTCATTTTTAAGTGAGGATTTACCTTCTCATCCCCAATAACCATTGGTTTACAATGAAAATATTTATCAGCCATACGCTGAAATGCAAAAAGAATGGGAGGAACTACAGACGAAATAATCAACCCATCGATGTCTGAAAAATGCAGATCTTCATGGGCCAGCAATGACTTAATAAACATCGCATACTCATCTTCTGTTTTATTTTTATCTGTTTGCATTCTCCACTGGTATTTTAGTTTATCCTCTGCAAAGACCCCTAATACAGTATTTGTATTCCCAACATCTAATACAAAAATCATTTTATGCACCGCACTTTACTATTTAGAGTTTACTTCATTTCATATTGTATCGATAGTATGACATATATCGCAAGTTAATTGTATGATGAATGAAAAAGCAGCTTCTCTTCGATTCGAGAAGCTGCTTTTTTTATTGCTTATTCCTTTTTGTCGTCTTCTTCTTTTGGCTTATCTTGATCCTGTGACTGGATGTTTACTCGTACATCCTTTTCCGTAGTCTGTTCCCCTTTTTTAGCGGAAGAGCCTGTACCATCTTGCTCGGATACTACCGGATCTGGCAACTCACCTTTATCGATAAGGGACTTAATTTGCGCTGCATCCAGCGTTTCTACCTCTAGTAATGTTTTAGCTACTAATTCTAACTTATCTTTATTATCTGTTAAAATCTGTTTTGCTCGATCATAGCAGCTCTGAATAAATTCTTGCACTTCTTGGTCTATTTCATATGCAATAGCATCACTATAATTTTGCTCTTGTTGCATATCTCTACCTAAGAATACTTGTCCACCGCTGCTGCCAAACTGTAATGGACCAATTTTTTCACTCATACCATATTCCATGACCATCTTACGAGCGATGCCTGTAGCGCGTTGGAAGTCATTATGTGCGCCAGTACTCACTTCACCAAAGATAATCTCTTCTGCTACACGACCACCTAACAAGCCAGTGATTTTATCTAACAATTCCGGTTTTGTCATAAAGTAACGGTCTTCGCGAGGTAACATAACAGCGTAACCACCTGCTTGCCCACGTGGTACAATCGTTACCTTATGTACCATATCTGCATCATCTAGTACCATACCGATAATGGTATGTCCACTCTCGTGATATGCCACAATATTTCTTTCCTTGTCTGATATAACGCGACTTTTCTTAGCAGGTCCAGCAATGACACGATCGATAGCTTCATCGACATCTTCCATGCCTATTTTTTCTTTATCATGTCTTGCCGCAACTAACGCTGCTTCATTAAGCAAGTTTTCTAAATCTGCACCTGAGAAACCTGGAGTTCGCATGGCAATTGTTTTTATTTCTACATCGTCTGCTAAAGGCTTATTTCTTGCATGAACTTTCAATACATCTTGACGACCTTTTAAATCTGGTCTATCCACTGTAATTTGACGGTCAAAACGACCTGGACGCAACAATGCAGGGTCTAAAATGTCTGGTCGGTTTGTCGCAGCGATAATGATAATTCCTTCATTTTCACCGAAACCATCCATTTCGACAAGCAATTGGTTTAAGGTTTGTTCACGTTCATCGTGCCCGCCACCAACACCTGCTCCACGTTGTCTACCTACAGCATCGATCTCATCTATAAAAATAATACATGGTGCATTTTTCTTTGCATTTTCAAATAAGTCACGTACACGTGACGCACCAACACCAACAAACATTTCCACAAAGTCTGAACCACTTATAGAAAAGAACGGAACACCGGCTTCACCAGCAACTGCTCGTGCAAGCAATGTTTTACCTGTACCAGGAGGTCCTACTAAAAGCACCCCTTTAGGTATCTTAGCACCGATAGCAGAGAACTTTCTTGGATCTTTCAAGAAGTCGACCACTTCTACTAGCTCTTGCTTTTCTTCATCAGCACCAGCCACATCTCTAAATCGTACCTTCTTCTTATCTTCACTGTACATTTTCGCCTTACTTTTACCGAAGTTCATGACACGACTGCCGCCGCCTTGCGCTTGGTTGAGTAAGAAGAAAAATAAGATGAATATAATCACAAATGGAATCATGGTTGTTAAGAATGTAACCCATCCACTTGGTTGTTCTTCTTCATCGACAGATAATATCCCTTGATCGGAAGCTATTTCCGTCACTTCCTCAACAATCGTTGGATTATCAGGAATATTTGTCACAAAAGCTGGGTTGTCCCCTGTTGCTAATTCACCAGAAATACGCATTACTCCATTAGAGGGGCGCATCTCCATGTCCTGAATTTCATTATTTTGCAATGCTTGCATAAATTCATTTACTTTAAATTCTTCAGCCTGGTTATTTTGGCTGCTAAATACTGATATGATCCCTATAACAACAAGGAATATTAAAAAGTACAGGATCACATTACGTATTATCCGATTCATTGCCTACCTCCTCCCGAAACGAGAAAACTATAGTAAATAGTACCATATTGAAATAGTTTATTACAACTAATATAACTATTATTTACGATATGTATGTGAAAAGTCCTGTCATTATTTCTTAATATGACAACTTTATTCATCCCCACCGTAAACTTCTGGCTTTAACACACCAATATATGGAAGATTCCGATATTTTTCTTGATAATCAAGTCCATAACCAACAACAAATTTATTAGGTACTTTAAATCCGACAACATCTGCTTTTATATCCACTGTTCTACCTTCAGGTTTATCAAGCAGCGTCACAATTTTAATCGAATTTGCCCCTCTATATTTAAATAAATCGACTAGATAGCTTAGGGTTAATCCACTGTCAATAATATCTTCCACAATTAAAATATCTCTTCCTTCTACTTTTGTGTCTAAGTCCTTAACGATTTTTACTTCTCCAGATGAACGCATTTCATTCCCATAACTGGATACGTCCATAAAATCCATTTCTAAATGTGTACGAATATTTCGTAAAATATCGGACATAAATGGTAGTGCTCCTTTTAAAACACCAATTGCAAGCGGAAATCTACCTTCATATTCATCCGTTAATTGATCACCTAATTCCTTGCATTTTGATTGGATATCTTCTGCAGAAATTAAAATTTCTTTTATTTCGTTATGCATTCCTATGCCTCCTGGTCCGTTTGTTCTTGATATTCAATACATACGAATTTTTGTGAATGCTTTGGGGTCATTATCTCTGCTTTTCGCAAGCCAATAACCCAAAGAATCGTTTGATCTTTTGCTACTAGAAGCGGCCAGTGATCTCTTTTATATAAGGGAATTTTCTCATCAATAAATAGATTTTTTATTTTTTTGCTGCCACCTAACCCTTTTATATTGATTCGGTCCCCAGGTTTTCGGGCTCTAACACTTAGCGGGAATAACTCTGCTCTCTCTAAGGGAACTTGCAAAGAGCTTGAATCCTCACTACAAGCATTTGTCGTAATCCAAGTTTTAATAAGATCTCCATTTGTCAGTGTTGTGACACCAGGAACTGTTATATGCTTTTCTTCCAATGAAGCATGTACCATATTGCTTTCAAAGAAAAAAATAAAGTCATCGTAGTTTTTCATTGCTTTTAATGAACTTGGAAAATCTATTTTGACATTTGCCTTATCTTGATGCAACAATGCAAAAAAATCTTCTTCATGCTTTATAGACAAACCTTCTGGAACCTTATCATATAGATATCCTAATATTAGATGAAAGGCTCTCCTTTGTAAAGCAATCGGGTGTTTGACGAAAGAGGATATAGAAAATGTAACAGTCCTATTTACAGAAGAAATGGTGACAAGTCGCTGAATTAATTTTTTTGATTCTTCTACTAAGTATTTTTCATCCTCTGTGACACGCTCCGTTAAATGCTGAACATGCCTATGTACACTGGGACTTTTCTCTTTTAATAATGGTAAAATATGATTTCTGTAAAAATTCCTTGTGTAATCATCTGATTGATTTGTGGGGTCTTCTCGAAAAGAAATCTCATACATGTGACAATATTCATAAATAGTATCTTTAGCGATACACAAAAAAGGACGAATGATTTCTCCTTTTGCAAGACATCTTTTCACGGGAATCCCTTTTAATAACGAAGGATTGGTATGTTGGGCTATTCGCATCATGACCGTTTCTACTTGGTCATCTCCATGATGAGCTAAGGCCAAATAATCAGCTTGGTAGTCGCTCATTAACCGCTCAAACAGAAGGTAGCGTAGGTTTCGCGCAGCTAATTGTGTACCTGCCTGTGATTGCCTTTTATATGCTTTTACATCTACCTGCTCACCTACAAATTCTATGTCAAGGGTTTCGCATAGCTCTTTCACGAAGCAAACATCCTGCTCTGATTCCTTTCCCCTTAAGCCGTGATCAATGGTTATTGCAATCAAACGAAGCTGCCAAGATTTACGAATAGAATGCAAATAATGAAGTAATAAAGTAGAATCTGCTCCACCAGATACTCCAATAATAACCGTTGCCCCATTATGCAAGAGCCGATGCCTTCTAATAAATGGCATCACATTATCATTTAAATCCTCAAAGACCACTAACCACCACCCCGCAAAAGTACCATTTACACTATTTTAACATATTATGAGTTAACTTTAATCATTATGATAAGAATATCGTAACATAAAGATAAACGGCACCACTAACAGAAAGTACACTCAGCATTTCTAATAGTGGATAGTAACTCTCCTCATCGCTATTGTTTAAAGTTCTATATGAAGAGCGCTTCTTGTCTCGTTGTTGATAATAATAAGTTAATAGATACTGCTTTACTTCTATTGCTTCTTTCACATGACCCAGAATTATCCCCTGTAATAATTTTCGAAATGGAGCAGGCTGTACTGCCTGATTTATTTTTTGCATTAATGTCCGCTTTGGATTATTACCTCTATTAAAGCCATTTGGATAATAGATTCTTAGCACAACCATAACAAGTGCAAATAAATCATAACCGGGGTCTGCTTTCCTTTCTCCCATTTTCCAATAAGCTCGATCATAAAATTCTGTATATTCTTTGATAGATCGTCCTTGCAAAGTCGTTCCACCAACGTCCACCCACCTTAAACGGATGGGATTTCTCGAAACAATTAAATTATCCAGCTTTAAATCACCAAATACATACCCTTGTTGATGCAAGAGATGTAAGTCTTTTGTAAAGCCAATTAATAAAGAAACAATCCATTCATCACCATTTCTTCTTATAAAACTCTCCAGCCTTTCACCAGAAATATATTCCATGACATAAAAAGCATACATATAACCATTTGATGCCTGATAGTCATCGACATCGATTAAGGCAGGTCCAAGGTTATCTCCTTGAACCTTTTGAAACGTTTTTAAGACATTGACTTCACTAGTAATCGATGTGCTTTGTTTACTTACTTTTAGTGCTACCTGCTTTTGTTCACATACACATAAATAAACAGTCCCTATAGCCCCTCTCCCGAGCTCTCGCACAATTTGATAACTTTTGTGATGCCACTTCCCTGTAATCTTTTGTCCCTTTCTAAGTTGAATATCAGGCTTCTTCAATGTCTCGGAAATCATTTCTCATGAATCTCCTTTTTAATGTCTTTTTACCAAATTGATACATAGCTTCCTTTAATGCGGGACCTGTAGGTGTAACACCACCACTTGCAAGTTTGGAAAAAATAGAGGTAATAGAGTCGAGCTGTGCTGTCCAATCAACTAATTGTTCTAACGGCTTCTTCTTACCTGGAAATTGGTAAATGGAGAAGCGATTACGGCCTATTCTTGCATTCATGCTCATGGATAAATCCATTAATGCCTCTTGCACCATTGGCAGCTTATTGCCCATACTAGCACTTGTATCAACCAATACTAAAACCTCTATGTCACAAGTTTCCCCTAAGTCATCTACCACCTCCATTACTTCTCCACGTTGTTCCGGAGGTAATTCCTCTAAAGATTGCTGATCACCTAATATTTGTTTAAGCTCTTTATTAACAACACCTTGTAATGTTTCATTCATCGCCTGCTTTGTAACAGTTTGTACCGTTTGAGACAAGGCTTGCTTATAAACTATTTGACTTACTCCTAATCCACAGTTTGCAATATCTTCTACCTCTTGCAGGCCGCTTGGCTGTTCTGTTTGATCATCTTCTAATATACCAATAACATTTACAGTAATCCCTTGTTCTGCGACCATTGTTGCAACATGGGCGGGGTTTTCTCCTTGATTGGAGCACCCATCGGTGATTAATAAAATTTGCTTTAACGTACCTGTTTTCATCGTGATATTCCTCCCGTTCATTAACTCTCACTATCGTTAACATGATCGCCAATGGACTGGGAGAATATACATTTAGTTAAAGACTTTACTTTCAACCTGGCACTGCTTGATCAATCGTGTGTGCTGTTTTGATCGGTGCCCACTCTGGTTGGTTTTTTTGTAATTGAGCTACTAATACAGTCATATCATCTACTATCTCTCCCGCTTGGGTGCGAATCACTTCTTCTAATAACAAATCAGCCATTTCTTGAGGATTTCTCGTTTCCATGTCTCTTAATTTTCTCTTTATCCAAAGATCCACATTTTCAATTTCCCTAGGTCCATCGAAAATGCCATCACTCATCATAATAAGGTAATCATCAGCCTTTAACTGTGCGTTTACTACCTCTACGTCAAATTCTTGAATAATACCAATTGGCAAATTACTTGCTTCAATCTTTTCAATGTTGTGATGACGCATAATAAAACTTGGTGTCGATCCTATTTTCAAAAATCTCACAGAAGCTTGATGTAAATCTATCATTGCTAAATCTAACGTCGCATAAATTTCTTCATTTGTTCGTAAAGACAATATAGAATTAATCGATTTAATCGCCACTTGTTCATGCATACCTGATTCTAATATTTGTTGTAGAAGCCTTAACGTTTCTGTACTCTCTTCATGGGCTCTGTCGCCATTCCCCATTCCATCACTAATTGCTAAAGCATATTTTCCTGCACCTAGCTCCATTGACTTATAACAATCCCCTGAAACTAGACCGCCGCCTTTTGCAGCATGGGCCACACCAGTTTTGACAACATATTTACGAGCTGATCCAAATGTAAAAAAACTATGCCCCTTCGCTAACGGCGATACATCTTCCGTAACTACTATAATGGTCTCATCTAATATATCTGACAAAATTGGTGCTATAAGTTTCGCTGCTTCCCCATGATAATGTTGGAACGTTATCACCATTTCAATATCTACATTGCCTTTTTCTAAATTATATATATCTAATTTCTCTAACTCGATACCTACATGTTTTAACGCTGCCACAATATCAAGTTCTTGTTGTTCATGGTTCTCCTTTTCCTTAATAATTTCTCTAGCAAAGTTACCCATCACCTCTGATACACCATTCAGTTGTTCCGCAACAAATTTACGACTTTCTAATACTTGTTTTTTTAACTGCTTATTAGCTTGGAAAAATGATAATTCTTGCTGCATCGTATCCATGACTCTTCTTGATTTGATACAATGATTCTCAAATTGACGTTGTGTTGTTTTGTGCAACTCTTCCTCTTCTTCTAATTGGTTTTTCACTTCTCTCATCAAATCATAGGTTTTATCAAACTGTTGTACCCAACAGACCTCTTTTTTAAAGCAAGTCTGGCATGTTTTTTCAGCAACATTACTAAGATAATAATCAACTTCCACATCCTGTTCCTGTAATTGATTGGAATCTGTTTGAAAGCTTCGTGATAATGCTTTGAATACATTGGAAAACCGCTCGACTCGATGTGCGGTTACGTTTCTCACTTTTTGCAGGTATTGCTCCTGTTCTTTGGAATGTTCAACTGTACCCGGAATATATCTAGCCACCTTTTTAATGTATTGGTCTGGGGTAATAATTAACAGGACAATAGCAAAAACAGATTCCAACAAGGCAGTTGTTATATATTCCATAGAACCACCGTATAAACCTATTAACAATGTACTAATCAACAGCCCGATACTTACAGCAATCTTTTTTCCTTCTTTTAACAAACCTCCCAATAGTCCTGAAAAAGCTAATAAGCTCATCTGATAAATGTTTGCAATATTGGCTAGACTTAAAATCAATCCTGCTACAACCCCAACTGTTGAACCAATAGCAGCCCCGCCTACATAAGCAAGTAATATAACTAAATACCTTGCTAACACTTGCTCTAATTGAGCACCATATACCGTTATACCAATTAAACCTGTTAGAACAGATGCTAGTAAGATAATTAGGCATACAATTTCTTCGTTTTTTAACGTTGGTTTATACCTTTTAGGTGATAATAATGGAATGCTTTGCATAAATATTAATAGTAAGACAGCAGCTAAAACACCTTCTACTACCGCCAGTGCCCACTGAACGTACGTAAGCGGAACAGTCATGGCATAAATACTTAACCGAGGTAAAACAGCTGCGCAAAAACCAATCACAGGGAGAATCTTCTCCAACCTTTCGCTTTGATTAAAACATACACAACAAAGCAAAAAGAAAAGCACACTCAAAAAGACATATAATCCATGTTGGAAACTATATGTACAAGCTCCAATGATGGAAAATAAAATTAATGGCATTACTTTATCCCTTCGTAAATACCACACAGATGCAACGAAAGCGATCACAAAAGGAGATAATGTTGACAATATGACGGCTCGTCCTAACAAAAAGCCTAATAAACATAATAGAAAACCTTTTTCGATCATCCAATAGCTCCATTGCATGGATAGCTTCTTCTTCCAGTTTACATAAAACGGTTGATCGTTGGATATTAACGATTTTGGTTTTTCTTCTGTAAAAGTATTCATTATTATCACTCCTCTTGTCCTCATTTAAGCATATTTTTCCTCCTTTTTTTGTCAAAACAAGGAACATGCCGTTCCAAAATGTTCGACTTGTTTCTTATCAAAAAGAAGAAACTAAGCTAAAAACGACAATTCCCTATGTGTAAACATGTCAATATTGCATGAAATAAGCTATTTTTACAAAAAAACTTTTTTACCCGATTGACAGATAAGTAAAGCTGTTGTAATATATTTTTTGTCGCCTAAGATTAGGTGATCCTTTTTAATAAATGGCGGTGTAGCTCAGCCGGCTAGAGCGTACGGTTCATACCCGTGAGGTCGTGGGTTCGATTCCCTCCGCCGCTATCATGAACGAAAAAAGCTACCGATCTGTGATCGGTAGCTTTTTTCTTTATGTCATAAACCCTTTTTTACAGTCTTCTTAACATGAATTTCCTTATATAGACAGCAAGTATTTAGCCTTTTCTCGCCCCTCGTCCTCCACGCTTCGATTCTGTATGCTTACGTAATGTTGCTAAGCGATCTTCAGAATCTTTTAAGAAGCGATTCATCTTTTGCTCAAAAGATTCGCTTTTCTCGCGGTTATTTTTTGGATTACCTTGACCTTTACGACGGTTTCTTTGAGTAGGATTATCTTTTGCTTTCTTAATAGATAATCCAATTTTTCCATCGTCTTCCACATTAAGAACTTTTACTGTTACTTCATCTCCAACAGTAAGGTGTTCATTAATGTCTTTCACATAATTATCGGCAACCTCACTAATGTGAACGAGACCTGTTTTTCCTCCTGGTAGCTCGATGAAAGCCCCAAAATTAGTGATTCCTGTTACCTTTCCCTGCAACTTGCTGCCTACTTCGATTGACATAAAAAAATTGCTCCTCCTTAAATTAATAAAAAAATATACTACAATTATATTATAGCCAAGCAATAAAAACGGTGTCAATAAGATGGTTCTTCTTCTGGCAATTTAAATATAATTTCGCCTTTTTCCGTGAAGAAATAGTTAGTCTTTGCAATCTGCAATAAATACTCTTCATCATTTAATAATTCTATTTCTTCTGTCAGCTGTTCTTCTTCTTGCTTTAGTGTTGTTAACTGATTGGACAATTCGGTGTATTCTTGTTCCATATCCTTTAATTTCGCTCTTTGGTCTAAGTGATAAGTAGTTAACCCTGTCATGGTAATCATCACGACAACAGCAAAAAGAGCTAATCTGCGAACCAACCTTTTTTTTCGCTTTTGCCGCCTCTTCATTTGCGCCTGATACTGTTCAATATAAGCATCATGAATACGTGAAACATTGTTTTGTTTTACCATGGGGTACACTACCTCCTTCTAATCCAACCTCAGTCTTTTCCTATTATTCTACTACAAAACTGACGAAAATGATGTAAGTATTTTTTCACATTTTTTGGCAATAATTTATAAATAAGAGTAAAGAGTAGGTGTATTGGGTAGTATATGAGCTTGCTTATCCACTTTACCATGTAAATAATGAGGAGGAATAATTTTGTAACAACAAAAGTGATCAATGCGACTATCAGCATAATTGGTTTGATTACCATAAAATAAAAGCACCTAGCTATAATACGATAAATATGTGAGATTATTTTAAATAGCTTGTCCAACCATCGATCGTATGTTTGTTCTAATAATGCTTTAAACATCGCATAACCACATAAAATAGCTAAGAAAATGTACATTCTGATAATGCCTTCATTAACAAAATACAGAATGCCATACAAAATACCTGCTTGCAATAACCAAAAAATGATCTCCAACACATATTTACTGATAGATGAGCCTGCCCAAAAGTTCGCTACTCGGTTATAGGTATGATAAGCTATTCCTACATATACCCCGGCACCAATCATTGTAAACATGGTCAGAAATTGAGTATCAAGCGTCATTTGAATAGCTTGCTAAATATACCTTTAGCTTTCTCCCCATGCTGTTCATCTAAATAAGAAAGCTCATAAACCTTGCCTTTAATGGAAACATGCCCTGACTCCACATCTAAATTTTTCATTTGGAGATTATCTCCACGTACGACTAAATAGCCCATAACAGTTTGTAATAAAAACTCTTCACTGTCGAAACTATCCACCTCTTTAACACCATCTATCTCTAGCAAACGACGATTCATCATCTTTACATGATGTTCCATTTGGGTAGTGCTCATCGGTTTTTTATCATAATAGTTCATTTTGTTCCCTCCTTTTATCCATTATTAATTTATGAATAAAAGGACAAGTTTAGAACTACGAGTTATCACTCTTGATCAATGTATTCTTCATTTTTAATGGTGTACAAATCACTTGCTTCATCTTTTTTAACTGTATCTTTCAGTTTACTAATTTTAATAGTTAGAAGTTTTTGACCAAATTGAATCTTCAATTCATCACCTACAGCTATGGTTGTGGCAGCTTTTGCCACATTATCATTCACTAAAATTCTCCCTTGGTCTGCAATCTCTTTTGCTAAAGTTCTTCGTTTAATCAACCTGGAAACTTTCAAAAATTTGTCCAACCTCATATACGATTTCCTTTCCTCTAATCATAAATTTTCTGTTGCTTAGCTTCATTCCAAAATCGATCAAGCTCTGCTAATGAAAATTCTCCCCAAGACTTTCCACTTTGTTGCACTTGCTTTTCAACATATGAAAACCGATGCTTAAATTTTTGATTTGTTCTCATCAGTGCTGTTTCTGGATTAATGTTATAATATCTTGCTACATTAATGATTGCAAATAAGATATCTCCTAGTTCTTTTTCCATTTCAGCTTCCACATTCTCAGCAATCGCTTCTTTCCATTCCTGTATTTCTTCCTCTACCTTTTCCCACATGTCTTTAGGGTTATCCCAATCAAAACCTACTTTGGATGCCTTCTTCTGCATCTCTTCAGCTATTAATGAAGCTGACATGCCTTTTACTATTCCATCTAGTATAGACTTAGGGTCTGTTTTTTTCTCTTCGTTTTTAATCGCTTGCCATTTACGATGCAGCTCTTCTTCATCATTGATTTGTTCACCTGCAAAAACATGAGGATGTCTTCGAATCATTTTTTCCGTTATATTATATATTACGTCATCGATAGTAAAAAATCCTGCATCCTCACCAATTTGACTATGTAGCATGACTTGCAAGAGCACATCTCCTAGTTCTTCCGCTATCGCATCGTCATCTTGCTCATCAATCGCTTCCAGTACCTCGTAAGATTCTTCCAATAAATATTTTTTAAGAGATTCATGTGTTTGCTTTTTATCCCAAGGGCAGCCATTAGGTCCACGCAAGATGCGAATCGTTTCTCTTAAGCGGAAAAATTGATGATTTAAATGTTCTTTTTTCGCAGGGGGTACATAGATACTTGTTAAATTACTTAAAGACATTTGTTGATCCAGCTCTACTAAAGAAACTGCTTTAATTTGCTCTTGGTCACTGCCTGCTGCTTCTACAATGTAGACAGTGTATTCTGGCGGTAAATCTTCCATTAAGGTCAGCTTTACTTCTGAAGCCATGATGGCATTATACACTTGACAGAATACAATATGGTGACGATACTGTAACTCGTCCCTGTTAAAACTTGTTGCGTCTATAAATTGAAATCCGTCTATTGGATCTATTTTCAAAGACGCAAATAATGCATCAAGGTAACTGTGACCTCCTTGCACATTGATTTTTACATCAGATTGATCTACTAAAAGTTTAACCGTTTGTTCTGCAACCATGGGGTGCCCTGGCACGGCGTACGTTATTTCCTGTTTTTGCTTCGCTAAGTCTATTAATTGTGCCTTAATCTCCTCATAAACCTCTTCAAATTGATCATGTTTTTCGTATATTGCATCAAAGGATTGAAATAATACCCCTTCTTCTCTTAGAGTTGCGATAACTGGGTGATCGATCGTTCTGACGTAACAATCATTCTTCATACTCGTTAAATGTCTGTACAAACCTAGGGGAAGTTGGTTGATATCTCCACCGCCTAATCCTATAACATGTATTACTGGTTGCACTTCTATAACCACCTTTTTGATTTTTGTAATTTATGAAGAATCGGAATATTCTCTATTTCAGCTTTGGTAAAAGCCTTAAACCAGAAAAGACCTAAGAGATAAAGTGTAAAGCCTATTAGCACACTAACCATCACAAGAAAGAATAATTCTATTCTTGTTTCCAGTCTTAAAATAGTATTTATATATTTTATGATGATTAAACCAATTGTCATCATGATGGTAGAAAGGCTAATCGCTCTCCAAGGAATTTGAAATACTCGCTCACCTTTCATTACTTTTTTCAATTGATAAACATTCAATAGATAAATAATAAATATAGCCACAGTGGTAGCCATAGCACTTCCACTAATACCAAGCCAAGGAACAAGAAAAGAGTTTAAAATAAGCTTAACCAACAAACCAATAACTAAAACCAGTGCAGTCCACTTTATATAACCAATCCCTTGTAAGATTGAAGCAATGGTTAATACTAACGAGCTAAACAGTAAAGAAATGGATAAAATACGTAAACTGTTGCTGCCTAAGCTATTTTTAAAGAGCAATTGATTTATTTCTGGGAAAAGAATCACTAGTCCTGCCACTGCCCCTACAGATAGAATAAAACAATACTTATTTAAACTCCTTACTTTTTCCAATGTTTCTTGACGATTGGTTTGCCATTGTATTTTTGTTGCTTGCGGGATAAGTGCTAAAGCAAAAGACGAGCCGACAATCGTGACTAATTGGAGTAATGGTTGGCCACGATCAAATACTCCTTTCCATTTCATCGCTTCTTTTAATGGCATCCCTTTTGCATGAAGACCTGGTACAATGGTAAAAGCATCTGCTAGCTGCATAAACAATAACAACATATGATTCATACTAATAATCAAGCCAGGCAAAATCACGGAACGGATCAAAAACCAAACGTCTAACTTAACAGGCTGTCTCTCAATAGTTAGTCGCTTTTTCCATTGCACATATAAATATAAAAAAGACATGGTGAATGCGCTAAGACTTGCCGCAACCGCTCCAACAGCTATATCATGGTGTACAAGCTTTTCGCGGTATATCCAATAAGCGGTCCATATAATAACCGCAGCTCTTATTAGTTGTTCGATCATCTGCGAATGTGCTGTCACCTGCATTTCCGATTGTGCTTGTAAGGCGCCTCTAAGTATTGCCACAAAGGGAATACAAAGAAAAACGAAAGCGGAGTATCTTATAGGAGTTTCTAACTTTACATCTCCCATCCATTGAGCAAGCCATGGACTTAAATTAAAAATCAATATAAAAGCTATCGCACAAAATAACATTAAAGTAAAAAACAACTTCTGATATAAAGCCAAATGATATTGATCTGCTTTTCTCTCTGCCATCACCTTAGACAATGCAGCAGGAAACCCATATAACGCAAACATAAAGGCAATCCCTAAAATAGGATATATTTGCTGATAAATATAAAATCCAAGATCGCCAGTTAAATTTTGAAGCGGTATACGATAAAAAGCGCTGATAACTTTACTAATTAGACCCGCTATAACTAAAGAAAAAGCACCTTTATATATGTATTTCTTCTCTAATGGAGCATTCATAACGTCTTCCTTCACTATATATTTTACTTATCTTATCTATTTACGATTATAGCACACACATATCCAGAATTCCCCACGAGCAAAAACAGATATTATTTCCTATATATTTTCTTCCATTGAAAGAAAGCCTCTAGCCAGTGTGGTTGGCTAGAGGCTTTGGTTCGGCATTAAATATCTACTATATCTTTGTCTTCTCGCTGAACATTCCCAGATGCTTTTAAGTTAACAGATTGCCCTTCTTCTAAGTTGGTAAAAATAACTGGAGTAACGATTGAAGATGCATGTTCCTCAATATAAGAGAGATCAACCTCCATCATTAGCTGACCTTTCTTCACTTCATCGCCTTCTTCAACTTTAGCAGTAAAGCCTTCTCCTTTTAAGTTCACCGTATCAATTCCAATATGAATTAAAATTTCGGTACCATTATCCGCTAAAATACCTATCGCATGTTTGGTTGGAAAAATGTTAATGATCTTACCATTAACTGGAGATACAATTTTTCCTTCTGATGGTTTAATCGCGAAACCGTCTCCCATCATTTTTTGTGAAAATACTTGATCTGGTACTTCTTCTAACGGGATTGCTTCTCCAGCAATCGGGCTTACAAAATCTAAATTCCCTGCTGCTCCTCCTTCACTAGATCCTTCACTCTCTTCTGAAGTGCTTCCTTCTTCTTTTTGTTTCACAGGGGTTTTTCCATCCATAATATCTTGCATTTGACCTCTGATCGTATCAGAGACAGGGCCATAAATTGCTTGAATATTATTTCCTACTTCCATCACACCAGAAGCCCCTAACTGCTTCAAGCGATCTTTGTTGACTTTGTTTTTATCATCTACACTTACACGCAAACGAGTAATACATGCATCTAAATTCGTAATGTTTTCTTTGCCACCCATAGCTGTCAAGATTTCATATGGACGATCGTCTACTTCTCCGTCATCTTCTCCGCCTTCCGCTTCATCTTCACGACCTGGTGTTGCTAAATTGAATTTCTCAATTGCAAATCGAAATCCGAAGTAATAAATAACAGAGAATACTAAACCTACAACGATGACCCAGAACCACTCGGTGCGGTTTGGCATAATACCAAACAAAATATAGTCAATCAAACCACCGGAGAAGGTCATCCCAATTTTGACATCTAATAGATACATTGTCATAAAGGATAAACCGGCAAAAACCGTATGAATAGCAAATAATAATGGTGCTACGAATAAGAATGAGAATTCCATAGGCTCCGTAATACCTGTTAAGAAAGAAGTTAAAGCAGCAGAGAACATGATACCACCAACGACTTTTTTCTTTTCAGGCTTCGCTGTATGATAAATCGCTAATGCAGCTGCTGGTAAACCAAACATCATAAAAGGGAACTTACCTGTCATGAAGTTACCCGCTGTAAAATCAACACCATCTTTTAACTGTTCGAAGAAAATACGTTGGTCCCCACGAACAATTTCTCCAGCTGCATTCGTATATTGTCCGAATTCAAACCAGAATGGAGAGTAGAAAATATGGTGTAGACCGAACGGAATGAGTGCTCTCTCAATAACACCAAACACAAATGTTGAGATCGTTCTATTTGTTTCTAACATGAAATGGGACACCGCGTTAAGTCCATCTTGCGCGAACGGCCATACTAAATACATGACAATCCCTAAAATCAGAGATGAAAATGCTGTAATGATAGGGACAAATCGCTTTCCTGCAAAGAAACCAAGAAACTGTGGCAATTCTATATTAAAGAATCGATTATACATATATGCAGCTAAAATACCTACGATAATCCCACCAAATACACCTGTACCAAGTGTAGGAACACCTAGTACGTTTTCATAAGCTGGATCTGACGTCATTTCTGCAGTAATGTCACCAAAAACACTCATCGTGACATTCATAATTAAATAACCGATAATAGCTGCAAGACCTGCAACCCCATCACCTTTTGCTAAACCGATTGCAACACCAACCGCAAATAGCAATGGCAAGTTATCAAAAACAATACCACCAGCTTCTGACATAACGGCTAGTATCGTTTGTACAATTTCATTTCCGAACCATGGGAATTTTTCTACCCATTGGTCTTGGGCAAAGCTAGTACCAAATGCTAACAATATACCTGCAGCAGGTAATAATGCAACTGGAAGCATTAATGCTTTACCAACTTTCTGCAAAGTACCAAATACATTAGACATTTTGAAAGTCCTCCTCCATCTATTATGTTTTAGATTAAAAGAATCCAACACAATTACTTTTTTCCATAAAAAATAAAAAAAGACATGAGCAAAAGAGTTTTCCGTCTCCATATGGGTATACTTCACCCATTAGATTAACCGAAAACAACCTTTTTACTCATGCCTGATCGAATCAGTAACACGTTACGATGATTGTGTTAAGCGTTGTAAATGAATCGTTAAATATAAGACCTCTGATTCATCCACTTGTTTATGTAATTGTTGTTGCATTACTTTAATTAATTTCCACGCAAGATTATAGCATACTGGGTAAGTTGATTTCAATAGTTTTGCTAAACTTGGTTCTTTTCCTAAAGGTTCGTCTTGATATACTCGCTCTATTGCACGATGTAAGTGCTGGATTAGACGGTTATAATTAATATCATTTCGATTTAATTCAACTTCCAACTGATCTTCAATCATACTTACGAGTTGAGAAATCAATTTATGGTGTCTATTCATTTCACGTAACGATTTATCTGTCACTGCACTATGGATGTGCAGTGCTATAAAACCAACCTCTCCCGAGGGTAAATCAACCCCTGCTTTTTCTTTTAAAACCGCTACCACTTCTTGTGCAACATGATATTCTTTTGGATAAAGTGATTCTATCTCAAAAAGAAACGGGTTGGAAAATTGTACATTTTGATTCACTCTATTAATAGCAAAAGATAAATGATCGGTTAATGCTACGTGAATATGCTCATGCAATGCTTCTCCCATACGCTTTTCTATCAAAATGATCACATCATTTAAAATCTCCATCAAATTTTGATCAACATGTGAGATTAACTGCTTATACTGTGCCTGCTCCTGTTCGCTCTTTAACAGGAATGTTTTTTCAGCTTGCTCTACCGGTACAACATCCCCTTTTTTCTTAGCAAAGCCAATCCCTTTACCAATCAAAATGACTTCTTGATAGATGGGATGTGTCGCTATTAACACATTATTATTTAACGCTTTCTTCACGAGCATTTCCTTTTGCACCTTTTCCACCTCATTTCTACTTGCACCTTGATACATTCTACTAGATAAATCACTTTTTGACTAATCAAAAAAAACTAGCGTAGAGATTATGTACTCTACACTAGTAATCATCGCCCTTGTTATTCCATTTGTTTAGCTAAGAAATTAGTAGCCGTATGGAGGACTTTTTCTTCTGCATCTGTAAAGGTTTGATCACCTCGAGACACCAGTACCATACAGCCAATTGGATCACCGCCTGCTACAATTGGCTGCATCATATAACCCGAGCATTCCTCTTCTTTATTTTCCATTAATTCTACCGTGCTTTCGGATTTTTCGACGATCGGCTTACGCCCATCCATTGCTTCATCAATTTGCTTGGAAATATGTTTTCCCATATATTCCTTTTTAGATTCACCAGCTACTGCTATAAATTCATCTCTATCACTTATTAAAACGGATAACCCTAATGAATCAAATAAAGCTTCCGCATACTCGGTAGCAAAATCACCTAATTCGCTGATCGGAGAATATTTCTTCAAAATAACTTCCCCGTCTCGATCAACAAAGATTTCCAAAGGATCTCCTTCACGAATACGTAATGTTCTACGTATTTCTTTTGGTATCACGACCCTTCCTAAATCATCAATTCGACGTACAATGCCTGTTGCTTTCATGTTAATCATTTACCTCACTTTCTGTTATGGACATTGTTTACAATTATTTCTAAACTACTGAAATAATTATGATGTAAGGTTAGTATGATGAATTATTATGAAAACTATACTTATTTCTAAAATAATTTCTAAATTTGGCATTATACGACAGTTGGACGTTGCATTTCTGTTAATGTTTGAATAAACTCTTCTAACATTTCATAGCGCTTATGCCACTGTCTCTTATCAAAACGAAACACTACTTTCAATTTCCGTTCTTCCGTACCAAGCTGAATAATTCTGCCATATTGATTGGCAAACTCAAATAACTTGGCACCGTCTACTTCTTGACTTCTGTTTT
Organism: Gracilibacillus sp. YIM 98692; assembly: GCF_010993965.1. Taxonomy (GTDB): domain Bacteria; phylum Bacillota; class Bacilli; order Bacillales; family Amphibacillaceae; genus Gracilibacillus. Next base: position 25,979 of record NZ_WIXM01000028.1, read on the forward strand.
CCTCTACCAAAACTTCAATCTTTTGTTTGCGTTCTGTTATAGATTCAATTTTTTCTTTTTTGGCAACCATTTTTAATTTCGAAACATGGAATAAGTTTTCCACTTGCTCCGGATATTCACCGAATCGATCGATTAATTCGTCTCGTAAATCATGAATATCTTCTTCTGATATAATAGCTTGGAACCTCTTATACATGTCTATTTTTTGCTTTTCGTCTGGTATATACTCATCTGGAATATAGGCATCAATTTGAAGATCTAACTCTACCTCAAATGGCTGAACTTCTTCTAAATCTTTCCCCTGCTGCTTTGCTTCTACTGCTTCTTTTAACATTTGCGAGTACATATCAAAACCGACAGAGTCTATAAACCCATGTTGTTGAGCTCCTAAAATGTTCCCCGCACCTCTGATGGACAAGTCTCGCATTGCAATTTTAAAGCCTGAGCCTAATTCAGTGAATTCTTTAATAGCTTGCAGCCTCTTTTCTGATACTTCGGATAATACTTTATCTTGTTGATAGGTAAAATAAGAATAGGCAACTCGATTAGAGCGTCCTACCCTCCCTCTCAATTGATAGAGCTGACTAAGCCCCATATGATCAGCATTGTACACAATCAATGTATTCACATTCGGAATATCAACACCAGTTTCAATGATCGTTGTGCTAACTAAAACATCAGCCTCTCCTTCTAAAAAGGAAAACATCACATTTTCTAATTCTGACTCGTTCATTTGCCCATGAGCAACTGTCACCCGTGCTTCTTCAACTAATGCTTGTATTTCCTGTGCAATTCGTTCAATTGAATCCACTCTATTATATAAGAAAAACACTTGCCCTCCCCGAGCTAACTCTCTTTCAATCGCCTCACGAACGAGCGGCCCATTATACTCCATTACATATGTTTGAATCGGAAAACGGTTTTCTGGCGGTGTCTCTATCACTGAAAGATCTCTGACCCCAAGCATTGACATATGTAATGTACGTGGTATTGGAGTAGCCGTTAATGTTAGTACATCTACATTTGTTTTTAATTGTTTTATTTTTTCCTTATGCTTGACACCAAATCGTTGCTCCTCATCCACAATTAATAAGCCTAAGTCTCTATAAACGACATCCTTTGATAAAAGACGATGGGTACCAATAACAATATCAACGGTTCCATTTTTCAACCCTTTTAATGTGTCTGTTTGCTGCTTTCTTGTACGAAAACGACTTAATAAACCGATATTGATAGGATAATCCTGGAACCTCTCCATAACCGTCTCATAATGTTGTTGAGCTAATATGGTTGTCGGAACTAGTATCGCAACTTGCTTCCCATCAGCTATCGCTTTGAAAGCAGCTCGAATAGCAACTTCTGTTTTCCCATACCCTACATCTCCACATAGTAAGCGATCCATTGGACGTTTCTTCTCCATATCTTGCTTAATTTCTTCAATACAGCGCAGTTGGTCCTCCGTTTCTTGATAAGGAAAGGCTGCCTCAAAATCTCTTTGCATTTCTGTGTCCTCTGAGAAAGCATAGCCTTTTGCCGCTTCCCTTTCCGCATATAATTTCATGAGGTCATCCGCAATATCTTCTACTTTAGATTGAACTTTTCTTTTAACTTTTTTCCATTCGTTCCCACCAAGTGTGTAAAGCTTAGGCTCCTTCCCTTCAGAGCCCACATATTTTTGCACCAAATCAATTTGTTCGATTGGTACAAATAATTTATCATCACCGGAATACTTTAAAAGCATATAGTCCTTATGCAAACCATTTAATGACAGGGTCTCAATCCCAACATAGCGACCAATACCATGGTTTGAGTGTACGACATAATCGCCAATTTCCAACTCTTGATAACTTTTAATCCTTTCTGCATTAGACACTTTTTTCTTTCTTTTTGTTCGTGTTGTTTTTTGCTTAAATAGTTCACTTTCTGTAATAATAGCTAGCTTATGCATTGGCAATTCGAAACCACTACTGATATTTCCTGTTGTAATAGCAGGCTGTGACAATGGAAGATCAGGCAATGAATCACTTATTACTGCAGACATTTGATAATCTTCTAAAATAGATTGAACTTTTTCTACTCTTTGTTGATTTGGAGCCATAATCACCACAGAGAAGTCAGCTTTTTGCCATCTTTCCATTTCATTTTGCAATAAATGCATTTGTCCGTGGAACTGCTGCATGGCACGGCATGAAATATTAACAATATTGGAAGGATTCGTATTTGGGATATGACGCAGAAACACAGACAAATATAGTCGTGGCTGTGTCATTTTTGCCCACACATCATACCAATCAAAAGATAAATGCATGCTTTTTAAAGCTTGGTTTCTCTCTAAATGATCTTTTAGCCATTCCGCTTCTTCATCATCTAAGTGAAGCGCAGTTTCTTGTACCCTGCTCATTTCATCAAGTATAATCAATCCGTCATCTGGTAAATAATCTAACAAACTACTTTGAACATCATAGAAATAAGATATGTATTTCCTCATACCTTGGAAGCGTTCACAATGCTGTAGACGTTCAATATCTCCAGATATAGATTCCAATACTTCTTGTTTATCCGCATCTTTCTTTAAACTTTTCAACGTTTGTTGCAATGCTTTCTCCAGGCGCTGTGCTGCTGCTACTAAATCATGATCATTTAAAAGTTGTTCAGAAGCAGGCAATATACCCACGTGTTCAGCCTTATCCAACGACCTTTGCGTTTCTGGTTCATAAAAGCGAATAGAGTCTACTTCATCATCAAATAATTCAATTCTTACTGGCTTTTGTTTGGTTAACGGATAGATATCTAAAATACCACCGCGAAGACTAAATTCACCTGGATTACTTGTCATATCTTGACGCACATAACCCATTTCTACTAAACATTGCAAAGTGTGATCCATGTCAATGATTTCCGAAACCTTAAAGTGAAGTTGGTACTTCTTCCAATACTCTATTGGCGGAAGCATGCGTTTTAATGCAGCGACTGGAGCAATTAAAATACCTTTGTCTGACTCCAGCCAATGTACTAATGCATCAATTCGTTGGCTTAACAATTCTGGACTAGCAACTGCTAGTTCCGATGCTAACAATTCATTTACAGGGTAGAGATAGACATCAGATTGTTCTGAAAACTCCAGTAAGTCGTCATATAATTGCTGCGCTTGTGTTAGTTGGTGAGTTAACACTAAAGTCTTCTTCTTTGAAGCATCATGCGCCATTGCTGTTAATACACTCCGTGCTGACCCAGATAATCCTGATACCAACTGCTCCTTTAAACCTGACTGAATGCCATCTATTATCGAATATATATCGTCTCGATCCTTTAAGTAATGTTTAATTTCTTGCATAGCGCTCCCCCTACATACACTTAACCTAATATATGCTTGTTTTTAGTAAACAATGATCAATATAATTGCTTCTATAACCTTTTATACGTGCAAAAATGCTTTGGCATTAAACCAAAGCGATTTTTACCTTCATCCTATTGAATAAAAAAATCTAACTCATGATACTGCGGGTTGTTATCTAATAAACTTTGACAATTTTCACAGATAGTGTGAAGCGTTACACTTTGATCTGGTCTGTAATTCATGAGTTTTTCTTTTTCTTCCATGGATAATACATTCCAACCTATTTTTTCCAGATCAATCATGTTAGGGTTTATTCTGCCCACTTCACAACTACAGTGTTTACACGTATAAATTAAACTCATGATAGGACCCTCCATTTAAAGGTTCTACTTTCCGTCATGTACTTTTATTTTTGCCCTATCACTTTGTCACTATACGTGCTTTATTCATTATCATATTATTTATTATAATCGTTCATCACAATGGAAAAAGGTTTATCCATCCATACTTCCATCGCATCCGCTGCATGTGTTACCGCATCTTGCAGCACCGGTTCTTCCTCTTTGGAAAACTTACCCAACACATAATCAATAACGGACATTGGTACATCGGGTCTGCCTATTCCAAAGCGCAAACGATTAAAACGCTTTGTTCCTAAATGATCGATGACCGATCTGACACCATTATGACCACCGTGTCCACCAGTTTGTCTTAATCGTACTCTCCCTAGTGGTAAGTCTAGATCATCATAAATCACGACAAGATCTTCAGCATCTATTTGATAAAAATCCATTAATGGTCGAATAGACTCACCAGACAAATTCATATAAGTTTGCGGTTCTAACAGAATAATTTTGTCCTGCTGCGTATTTTCAACTGTAAATAGTCCATGAAATTTATTTTTAGACAACTTCCATTGGTTGCGTCTTAAAATCTCCTCCACAACCATAAATCCAACGTTATGTCTCGTGGATTCATATTTTTTACCTGGATTACCCAACCCCACTATACACTTCATACCTTACTTCTTCCTTTAACCATGTATTATATGAATTTAGTGTAACATAAAATTCGATTATTCTATAATTTTATCTACTGAAAGAAGACGCAGCTCTTTTACGCTGCGTCTTCTTTTATTCTTTTTATTCTTCCTCATCATCCGAATCCGACTTTTCATTGGCGACTTCTGGTTCTTCCTCTGTCGTTTCTTCTTCAGGTGGTTCTTCATCAGGGACTAAGACTGATACAATGGTTGTATTCTCATCTTCTAGTATTTCATAGTTCTTACCTTCCTTTAAATCTGAGACAAGAATACTATCGCCTACACCTAAGTCCGATACATCTATTGATATTTGCTCTGGAATATCATTTGGTTTTGCTCTAACCGCTAACTCATAAAGCGGCTGCTGTACAACGCCACCTTCATTTGCGCCTTTGGCTTCTCCTTCCAGAGAAATCGGAACCTGGACATCCATTTCTTCCTTCATGTTTACTACATAAAAGTCAGCGTGGACAAGTTCATCCTTAATAGGGTCTATCTGATAATCGTGAAGCATTACATCAAACGATTCTCCATCCACTTTTAAAGAGATAATAGCATTTTTCCCTTCATCTCTAACTGTTTTTAATAGTTCCATGCTATTCACCGATACTGTCTTCGGTTCTACGTTGTAACCATAGACTATCGCTGGAACATCTCCTGTTGATCTAAGCTCTTTCGTTGTTGAAGTTTGTAGATCATGACGCGCTTTTGCTTGTAATGCTACTGCCAATTCGATCACCCTCCATATTTTTAACCGTTATATGCCTATTTTTCCCTTGTTTATAAACAGTTAAACCTATTTTTCTAAGAAGTGACCTTTTTCATATAGTTTTATATCCAATATCAATTTCAGCGCATCTTAAATCAAAGCTGTTTTCTAAAAGATTGTTGCTTATTAAAAAACATCACTGCACAATAGCTATATACTGCGCATTAACTTTAACATGACTTTCTCATTCTTACTTAGGTGAGTGCTAGTACCGCGCTGCGGAAAAACACTCGCTTTCCGTGGGGAACGCTTCAGCCTCCTCGGAAGCAAAGGGCGCTTCCTGCGGGGTCTTCAGACTGTTCCTTTCCCACAGGAGTCTCGCATTTTTCCGCAGCTTAGGTTGGTGCTCGTTTTGAGTGAGAAAATATCATCAAACCTATGGAAAAATGAAATAAATCATAAATCGTACCACTCACTAGCGTAGACAACATACGGAGACTCCTGTGGGACAGCGAGAGCTGAAGATCCACTTGGTAAAGGGTTTTTCTTTACCAAGTTAGCTAAAAACCGCCCACGGAAAGCGAAGTATGTTGTCGGAGCGTATGATTACAGGCTTCAAAAATGAGGGAGATTTAAGCACTATATTAATATTTTACTGTGTCGCTGTTTTGTTCAATTGTGTATTAAAATAAAACCATGCAAAGCCAAAAGAGCTTTAATCAAACAAAATACTTACAGATTGGCGTTCATGGACGCGAATGATTGCCTCGCTAATTAAAGGTGCTACAGACAATTGTGTTACTTTATCAATTTGTTTTTCTTCGCTTAAAGGAATACTATTCGTGACCACTAACTCCTTAATTTTAGAGCTTTGAATTCTATCAATAGCTGGACCTGATAGAACAGGGTGTGTACAGCATGCATAAACATCTGTCGCCCCATTTTCAATTAATGCGTTTGCCCCTAACGTAATCGTACCTGCTGTATCAATTATATCATCAATTAATATGGCTGTTTTCCCTTCAATATTACCGACAATATTCATAACCTCAGCAACATTTGGGCGCGGGCGTCTCTTATCAATAATGGCAATCGGTGCCTTTAATCGATCAGCTAATTGACGAGCACGTGTCACCCCACCATGGTCAGGTGATACCACTACAATATCTTCCAGTTCTTTTTTGCTCCAATAGCTAGAAAGAATTGGTACACCAACTAGCTGATCTACTGGAATATCAAAAAAGCCTTGAATTTGTGGTGCATGCAAATCTAATGTAATGACACGAGAAGCTCCTGCTGTTTGTAATAAGTCGGCAACAAGCTTAGCTGTAATTGGTTCGCGAGCTCTTGCCTTTCTATCTTGACGTGCATACCCATAATAAGGCATTACGATATTAATCGATTTAGCAGATGCACGCTTTAACGCATCAATCATAATTAGAAGTTCCATAATATGCTGGTTCCCTGGCTCGCAAGTAGATTGAACAACATATACGTCACAGCCTCTAATACTTTCTTCAATATTAATTTGGATTTCACCATCACTAAACTTCGTTACCGAGCTTTTACCCAAGTCCACTCCGATATTTGCAGCAATCTCTTCTGCTAGTCTCGGATTCGAATTTAATGTAAAAACTTTTAACTTGGAATCCTTATATTCGGACATGATTTTCCCTCCATCATCTTTATAATCCCTTACTTATATTTCTTGGCATACCCTTCCTTATTTAATTGCTTTACTCGGCTAATCGATAACGCATCACCAGGTACATCTTCATGGATGGTCGAACCTGCTGCCACTAATGCACCTTTACCAACCGTTACAGGGGCGATCAGATTTGCATTGCAGCCAATAAATGCGTCATCTTCAATTTTCGTTAAGTACTTATTTTTCCCATCATAATTCACAGTGATGGTTCCACAACCTATATTAACACCACTTCCAATTTCAGCATCACCAATATAGCTTAAATGAGGTACTTTACTTTTATCATCTATTTTTGATTTCTTAATTTCAACAAAATTACCGATTTTTACATCATTACCTACATTAGCTGAAGGACGTATATGGGCGAACGGACCAACTTGTACCCTTGCTCCAATATAGCTGGAATTAGCAACACTATGTCTAAGTACGGTCCCTTCACCAATATGACAATCGTTCACTTCAGCATTCGGGCCAATTTCCGCATCCTTTTCAATGGTAGTATTACCTTGAATGACACAGCCTGGGTGGATCGTAACATCTTCTGCTATGTTCACATCAGTTCCAATGTACGTCTGATTCGGATCAATAATACTAACACCATTACGCATATGTTGCTCATTAATTCTTTCTTTCATGTACTGCTCGGCTTTAGACAATGCAACACGATCATTAACCCCAATTGTTTCATGGAAATCATCTGTTTGATAGGCTACCACTTTTTCGCCTTCTTTTTGAGCGATTTGAATCACATCCGGTAAATAATACTCACCTTGTGCATTATCATTGGAAACGTTTTTTAATGCTTCGAATAGCAATTGGTTATCAAAGCAATATGTACCTGTATTAATTTCCTGTACCTGTTGTTCTTCAGCTGTAGCATCTTTTTGTTCGACTATCTTTTCGACTTGATTATGATCATCTCGAATGATCCTGCCGTACCCTGTTGGATTCTCTGCATGAGCAGTTAAAATAGTCACTTTTGCCTGTTGCTCTTCATGGTAATCTAACACAGCTTGTAGTGTTTCTTTGGTTAGCAGCGGGGTATCTCCACATACCACAATGGTTGTTCCCTGCTTGTCTTGCAAAAACTTTTCTGCTTGTTGAACAGCATGGCCAGTCCCTAACTGCTCTTCTTGTACCACAAATTCTGAATCGTTTCCTAATTGATCCTGAACCTTCTCCGCACCAAACCCTACAACGGTTGTAATACTTGATAGCTGTAAAGATTTCAATTGGTCTACCACATGATGTACCATTGGTTTTCCTAAAACCGGATGTAGCACTTTATATAATTTAGATTTCATTCTTGTTCCTTTTCCAGCAGCAAGCACAACTGCATAACGATTAGACACGTTTAACCCTCCATTTCATCCTTCATAGGATTATCATGTATTTTTTATCAGCACTGTTTCAATTATGTACAATACTATCCCAATTATGAATATATACGAAACAGAGAGCATTTTCAATCATGAAAGGTAAGAACATAAGAAAAACCGGGCAAAACCGGCCCGGTCTCCTTTATAATTTTTCTGACATACATAAACTTTGTGATAGACATTTAATGCGTCCTAAGATGATATAACTCGATCAATGATGAGTGCAAGTCTTGCTGCTGAAAAACTCTCGCTTTCCGTGGGGAACGCTTCAGCCTCCTCGGTATTACGAACGAATTTGATGCTTTCTTTCCTATCAAAAAAAGTCTAATCCAAAATTTTGGATTAGACTTTTTGCACCATTTTTATGAAGCACCAGCTTCTTCATATTCAACTTCAGCTTCACCCACACGATGATATTCTTCCAATACAGCATCCTGAATTTTTGCTCGAGTGTTCGAATTAATCGGATGCGCAATATCTCTAAATTCACCATCGGGAGTACGCTTAGAAGGCATTGCTACAAACATTCCATTATTTCCATCGATCACACGAATATCATGAACAACAAATTCCTGATCTAATGTAATAGATGCGATTGCACGCATTCTTCCATCGGTATTCACGCGGCGTAATCTTACGTCAGTTACTTCCATTATGTATCACCACCTTTTCCCTTATATAAGAACTTATTATTTAAATTCAACAAATTTTCGAAAATTCCTGCTTAAATACAAAATTTTTTGAATATTTATTTTTTTTACGGGAAAAGGGAGGGGATAAGGTTTAATAAAAGTAATTCCCTTTCGTTACTTCAATTTGTTTATTATTATCATCAACATTTTTAATTTGGACTAAAGAAACATAATCGTCAACAACCCGGTCTTCTTCCTCGTCCTCTGCTTCTGCTAATACACCTATTGCTCGAACATTTGCATTAAATTCTTGTAATAAACTCTTCATCCCATTAATGGTACCCCCAGCCTTCATAAAATCATCTACAATACAGACGTTTTCCCCTGGCTGCAGGCTGCGCTTAGAGAGCACCATTGTTTGAATTTTCTTAGAAGATCCGGAAACATAATTGATACTCATGGTAGACCCCTCCGTCACTTTGGGGTCTCGACGAACTATGACGACAGGTACATTTAAAAAAGATGCAACTGCATACGCTAACGGAATCCCCTTCGTAGCAACGGTCACAATCGAGTCGATTTCCAAATTCGCAAATTTGGATGCAAACAGGCGTCCAATATTTCGGACTATGTTTGGATTTCCTAATATATCACTCATGAATAAATACCCTCCGGGGAGGATTCTTGTTGGATCTGCTAAATCGTTGCATAGCTTCTCAATAAATTGATTACTATGCTCTGAAGACATAGCTGGGATATACTTCACCCCACCAGCTGCTCCTGAGATAGAAGCTAAATAACCAATGCCATCTGCTTGGAAAATACGGTTCATAATAGCTAAATCCTCACTTATCGAGGATTTGGCAGCCCCATACGTTTCAGAGAAAAAAGGTAATGAGATAAGTTCCATCGGGTGTTCTATTAAATAATTGGTCATTGCTACTAAACGATCACTTCGTTTCATGACTACACCTCAAAATCCGAATGTTTTGTGGTAAATATAACATTATATACGTGTTTAATCAAGTGTTTGATTAACTCCTAACATCCGGACTACAAATACTTCTTCACAAAATCCTCTTAAGCTGTTGTAAAGCCTCATGGCTCTACTTTCATGTTTCACCAAACCAAATACAGTCGGTCCGCTTCCACTCATTAAAACAGCATCCGCACCTGAATCGACCATTTGTTGTTTGATTTGTTGTACCTCTGGATTTTTGGGAAGTGTCACGGATTCTAATACATTTTGAAGACGAGCACACATATCTTCATAATCGGAACGGTAAATAGCATCTATCATCGCTTTTGTATTAGGATGTTCCATTTCATCTAATTTTAACGACTTATAGACAGATTGTGTAGAAACACCTTGAGAAGGCTTAGCAAGGATTACCCAACACTTAGGAGGTGGAGGTAATTCTGTTATTTTTTCTCCACGTCCTTTTGCTAATGCCGTTGAATTATATACACAAAAGGAAACGTCTGATCCTATCTCTGAACCCAATTCCGCTAATCTCTCCACACTCAGCTTTAAATTCCATAATTGATTTAATCCTCGTAACACCGCTGCAGCATCACTACTTCCACCAGCTAATCCTGCTGCGACAGGTATTTGTTTATCTATTTTGATTTTAACTCCCGCTTTCACCTTATAAGTTTCTTGAAGTAATTTAGCTGCTCTGTAGGCTAAATTCCGCTCATCATTGGGAACAAAACGATTTTCTGATTCAATTACTATGGTTTGTTCTTCTAACCAAAACATTTCCACTCGATCAGATAAATCAACGGTTGTCATGACCATTTCTACTTCATGATATTGATCAGGGCGCTTATAAAGAACATCTAAGGATAAGTTGATTTTTGCAGGGGCTTTTTCCAAAATATACATATTTATGTCACCTACTTCTATTCCCTCAATCTAAATAATGCTTTATGTAAAGATACCATAAATGCAATAAAGGAACAAAGCCTAACTAGGCTTTGTTCCTATTCATGTTCTCTTCTGCGATTTGCACAGCTCGTTTTACCATGTTTCCCGCATCTCTTGCAGTTATTCCGCCCCAACCATCATTTTGCACTGTGTCGTAAAAACCTAATTCTTTAGCAAGCTCTTCTTTAAAACGGTGTGACATTATCCCCCGTCTTCTGCTCATCGAAGATTACTTCCCTTCTGTCGCTTTTTTACGACAGTCATAGTGTATGTAACAAGAGGATAGCTATACGGGAATATAGGAGGGATGTTGTTTCCTTATCAATTAAAATTTACCATAATAAAAAGCAGCAAACATGGTTTACTGCTTTCCTAATACAGCCTTTTCAAGCTCGTCCATAAAATTAAGCTCCACTGTTTCTGTTAAAATATCAGCATAGCTATAGGATACTCGCTCAAAAGCATTTTCGTCCTGATCTAATTCTACAATAAAAACAGAAGGATATGTTTCTGCTAATGTGCCATAACGTTCAATCGTTTTTTTTCTGCCACCATTAGCTTTTACCTTCAAACGACGTCCGACATAACCTTCTAAACCTTGTTTAATTTCATGCAATGTTTTAGCCAATACACTCCACCTCACTAAATATTAGTATACCACAAAACAGGGTTGACAGTCAATAAAATATTCCATTATAACAATATTGTTTAAAAACTGTCAATGATTTATTTCTCATTTTTTTCTCCTTAAATAGCCTTTCTATATTATTGAAAAATATGTATGGGTATACTAATTTTTTTAAAAAAATGGAGATTTTATTATGAATTGGATAATTCTAGATAAAATCGATTAGCTAAATCCGCAAATTCCTGTATATTTAAAGATTCCCCTCTTCTCGATCCATCTATCTCAGCAGCTTCTAAAACATTTTCTATTTCTTGCCTTTGCAGTTTGTCTTTTAAATATCTTGATAAATTATTTCGCAATGTTTTTCTTCGTTGTTGAAAGCAAGCTTGGACAAAATCGAAGAAAAAAGGTTCATTTTCTACATAGACCGGTGGTTCTTTTCTCATTTCTAAGTGAAGAACAGCCGAATCAACACGGGGTTGTGGCATAAACACTGTTTTGGGAACGACCATTTCCACGCTAGCCTTCGTATAATATTGTATGGCAATGGTCAGTGACCCGTATTCCTTGGTACTATGTTTTGCTGCCATTCGCTCTGCTACTTCCTTTTGAATCATGACTGTAATACTGGAAATAGGTAAATTTTCCATCAATAAATGCATTAATATTGGTGTTGTTATATAATAAGGCAGATTGGCCACAATTTTGACTTCCTTATCATCAGCAAAGGCTTTATTCCACAATTCCCTGACATTACTTTTTAAAATATCTTGATTAATAATGTCAATATTAGAATACGACTGTAATGTATGCTCTAAAATCGGTACTAGTCTGCCATCGATTTCAAATGCCACCACTTTGTTTGCGGCAATAGCCAACTGTTCGGTTAAGGCGCCTATTCCTGGTCCAATTTCTATAACATTTGTTTCTTTTGAAATACCGGCAACATCTATAATGTTCTGTAATATGTTAACATCGATTAAAAAGTTTTGACCTAAGCTTTTTTTAAAAGCAAAATGATAGCGATCTAATATTTCTCTTGTTCTTGTAGGTGTTGCTATTGCCTTATGTTCGCTCATACCCTTTCCTCCTGTATAATCTGTTCCATGGCTTGCTTAAACTCTTCTTCTGTTATTTGGAACATCTGCAGCCTTTTTAATAATTGTTTCCCATTTACATATCCTATACGTAAAAATAACCCTAATTTTTCTCTTCTTTCTTTTGCACCTGCTCCTCCAATTAAACCATATTGTAGTAAGTGATGCCTTGTTAGACTACTTTCTTGCTGTTGATTGATTTCATATACTTGACTTAACGCTCGACGGATTACTTCTGGTGATGCATGCTCAATACCTAGTCCTTTCTCCTTTTTAGAGATAGCTTCCTGTTTAGACAAAAAAGCGTGTTTACATCCTGGTATATGTTCATCTATTATTTTTCGGATTCGTTGTCCGGGATAATCTGGATCTGTAAAAATAATGACACCACGCTTTTGCTTTGCGTGAGCTATTTGTTCCAGTGTTTGCTTATTAATGGCAGAGCCATTTGTTTCAATCGTATCGGCATCTAAAACTTGTTTCAATCGAGCTGTATCATCCTTGCCTTCCACCACAATTACTTCTTTCACCTTCAACATGGATCCTCCATTCTTAAAAACCTAGTACAAACCATTGTACCACCATTTACACCAACAAGGAAATTCGCCTATGATTGCCCGGTATTTGAAAATAAATTTAATTTGTTTTTCACCAAATATTAAAACTTAATTTTAATTTAAAGAACTATAAAAATGGACGCAAAACTTGCCTATAATCCTTTATCATTATTCTGACATGCATAATTCGTAGTAGAACAAAACTGCGCAATAGTCAAAATTTATCTTGCTGTAGCTTCTTCCATTCTAGTTTGAGATGTGTGCTATCATTCGCTCCGTCAAAATACTTCGCTAATAAAGAAGTTCTACCTTTCAGGAGAATAGGCACATAGGAACTTATTTCTTTTGTGCTCTTTCTTTCTTCCATCAGAACACCACACAAAGCGAGGCAAGATACGTAGACTCCAACGGGAACAGCGCGAGCCGCAGACCCCGCAGGAAAGCGACTTTTGCTTTCTGAGGAGGCTAAGGCCGTGCCCGTGGAAAGCGAAGTATCTTGCCGAAGCGATTCTTTGCACTTAGCTTCGGAAGAGTGGTAGAAAGCCATGCTACAGTTATTGCGTCGTTTATGGATAATGTGCAATGAGGTTTATTTTTAAAAAGCAACAATCTTTTACGAAAAAGTTCAAATAAAAAACCTTTACCGTTATTGGTAAAGGCTATTTGGTGGTTTATTCTAATATTTTTACTTGAACTTGTTTACGTCCGTATCTTTCAGCTTGTTGCTTGGATGGCAAGTGAATATCAATTTTGTTGCCTTTAATAGCTCCACCCGTGTCACGGGCGATTGCATAACCGTATCCTTCCACCCATACTTTTGTTCCTAGTGGAATTACATTGGGGTCTACAGCAACAACACCATTTGGATTGGCTTTTAAATTATATCCTGTTGCAGTGAAACCTCTTCCGTCACATGTATCACAATTCCAATTATATGCGGTTGCACTCATATATAAAGTCTTAACAGCATTATCGCTTCCACGTGATACTGGCTCACTGGATTTTGCCTGGTTGTTGGTGCTAGGGGAAGGTGGTGGTGTTTTCGTTCCTACTGCAACCACTCGCTGCTTACTTTCTTTCTTCACTTCTTCTTTCACTAATTCTCGTGATACTTCTTCACCATTCTCTAATGTCACTTTATAATGCTTTTCTATCATTCCTTCCTCCCCGCTAGCTACAACTTTTTCTTTTCCCTTTTGCAACGAGGAGTCATTTCGTCTGACTACAGCATAGTCGACCTTTTCTTCTACGACGTCTGTTACTACTTCAACTCGTGTTATATCTATTTTCATATTAGATTCAAGCTCTTTTTCTTGTTCGGGTTCTACTCGATCTAAATCGCTAATTTCTACTTGCTTCTGTTCCAATAATTCCGCTATTGTATCGGCAGTTGTCCATATCTTTTCCTCTTCTCCTGCATCAACTAGCGTTACTTGAACCGCTTTTTCAATTTGAACATCTAATCCGTTATTGATTGCTTTCTCTCGGTTTACTGATAGGTCATCGTATTCTTCCACTTTGATGCCTTGTTCCTCAAGAAAAGCATCTACTGTATCTGCTGTGGAATACACTTTTTCTTTTTCCCCATCTATCGACACTGTTACTTGATTAGCAATCGTATGCTCTATTTCCATATCAGCAGTGATAGGGTCATCTAAATTATGTGAAAGGTCATCATGCTTGCTAACATCAATATCTAGTTCATCTAAAACATCTTCTACTGTATCTGCATGTGTTTGTACAGACATTACTTCATCCTCTTGAACAACAACTACTTCTGCTTTCGTTATTTCATATGTCATAAAACTAATAAAACTAATAAAACTAAGTAATGATACCGTATAAAGCAAAGTCTTTTTGTTCAGAAGATGACGAAATGATAATAGACGTTCCACGCATGTCTCCCCCTTCCATGACTTGTCGTTTGATTATATATACTTCAATGAAGCATGTCAAATGACTATTTCCAACAAAGAAAAGGAGTCAGCCCCTGTTAAATCAAGGGTGACTCCCTTTTTGCTGACATATGTTTCAAATACATTACAATATGGTAACACTAATAGCTCCATTGAAATGTTTTTGCGGTTATCGGACATATTACAACAAGTATTTAACCCTCTATACATCAATACTAAAAAATCGACGGGCATTTTCTGTTGTCATACGACATATGGTGTCAAAATCTTCCCCACGTAATTCTGCTATTTTTTCTGCAACAAGTTTTACGTATGCAGGTTCATTTCTTTTACCTCGATTAGGATGTGGAGCTAAAAACGGGCAATCTGTCTCAATTAAAAGACGATCCTCTGGTACATAGGCTGCTACTTCTTTCGGTAATTTGGCATTTTTAAAAGTTACTGGACCACCTAACGAAATATAAAAGTTCATATCCAAGCACGCGTCGATATATTTAACAGAGTCATTGTAGCAATGCATAATGCCGCCAACCTCACTGGCCCTTTCCTCTTGCAGGATCTGAATAATATCCTCTGTCGCTTCTCGATTATGAATAATAATAGGTAAATCCACTTGCTTTGCTAACTGTATTTGCTTTCTAAATACATCTTTTTGAACATCCTTCGGTGATTTATCCCAGTGATAATCTAATCCCATTTCACCTAATGCTACTACCTTTGGGTGTGAGGATAACTCTTTTAACCAGTCTAACTCTTTCTCTGTCATATCAATCGCATCAACTGGATGCCAGCCAACTGCCGCATAAATATGAGAATGCTTTTCTGCCATTTCGATCGCCTTTGGTATCGTTTCATGATCAAAGCCTACAATAACCATTTGCCCAACACCAGCTTCTTTGGCTCTTTCCAATACTTCTTCCCGATCTTCATCAAAATGCTCGACATTTAAATGTACGTGTGTATCAAATAACATATTATTTCCTCCTAGATAACAAACGGAAACGCTTATCGACAATTGATAAGCGTTTCTATGCCATGATTTATTTAACGACAGATCCATTTGGAAGGTTTTGTTCAACAGTTGCCAAAGATAAAGAACCATCTTTATCTTCACCTGATAAAATCATACCTTCTGATAACTCTCCACGTAACTTAACTGGCTTTAAGTTCGTTACACAAATCACTTTTTTACCTACTAAAGCTTCTGGTGTATAATATTTTGCAATACCAGACACAACTTGACGTTTCTCTGAACCTAGATCCAATTGAATACGCAGCAATTTGTCAGCATTTTTCATTTTTTCTGCATGTGTCACTTCTGCTACTCGCAGATCCAATTTCATAAATTCATCAAAAGTGACCTCATTTTTTTGCTCTTCTTGCTGCTCTTGTTTCTTCGGTTCAGGTTTTTTCATCATATCTTTAATAATTTGCACTTCCTTTTCCACATCTAAACGTGGGAAAATGGGATCTTTTTTTACAACAGATGTACCTTCTGCAATCACACCTTGTTGGGATACACTATCCCATGTTCTATCTTCTTTATTTGCCACGCCAATTTGTTCAAAGATTTTATCTGGTGTTTGAGTCATAAATGGACGTAATAAAATAGCAATTCTTCTCAAGCTATCTACTAAATGTGCCATCACGTTTCCTAATCGGTCTTTTTGGCTTTCATCCTTGGCTAAGATCCATGGCTCCGTCTCATCAATATATTTGTTTGTTCTGCTTACATATCTCCAAATTTGGGTCAATGCAACAGAAAAGCCCATTTCATCAAGTGCTTCTTCCACTTTTTCAATGGTTTCTTGGCCAAGTGTCTCTAATGATTGATCAAATTCCGTCTCACTAGCTTTAAAGGCAGGTACTTTGCCATCAAAATATTTGCTGATCATAGCAACCGTCCGGTTAAGTAAATTTCCTAAATCGTTAGCTAAATCATAATTAGTGCGTTCCACAAAACCTTCTGGTGTAAATACCCCATCAGAGCCAAATGGCACTTCTCTTAATAAGTAATAGCGCAGCGAATCTAATCCGTAACGTTCTGTTAGGTCGATTGGATTAACAACATTTCCTTTAGATTTCGACATTTTTCCATCTTTCATTAAAATCCAGCCATGTGCAAACACTTTTTTCGGTAAAGGTAAATCTAGTGCCATTAACATAATAGGCCAATAAATAGTATGGAAACGAACGATTTCTTTACTCATTAAGTGCACATCTGCTGGCCAATACTTTTGATATAAGCTATCGTCATCTGTACCATATCCTAGTGCGGTAATATAATTACTTAATGCATCAATCCATACATAAATAACATGCTTTGGATCACCAGGCACTTTAATTCCCCAATCAAATGTCGTACGAGATACTGCTAAGTCCTCTAAACCTGGCTTAATAAAGTTGTTGATCATTTCATTTTTACGGCTTTCAGGCTGAATAAAAGATGGGTTTTCTTCATAAAAAGCCAATAAACGATCCACATATTTACTCATTTTAAAGAAATAAGATTCTTCTTTGACAAAATCTACAGGACCTCCACAATCCGGACAACGTCCATTTTCTAACTGACGTTCTGTAAAGAATGATTCACATGATGTACAGTAACTTCCTTCATATTCATCCAAATAAATATCCCCTTGTTCTAACAAGCGGGCAAATATTTTTTCAACAACTTTCTTATGTCGATCTTCTGTTGTTCGAATAAAGTCGCTGTATGAAATATCAAGCTTTTCCCAAAGGTCTTTAATACCACTAACGATGTGGTCGACATATTCCTGTGGAGAGACACCACTTTCATCTGCTTTCTTTTGGATTTTTTGACCATGCTCATCTGTACCTGTTAAGTATCTGACATCATAACCTCTTAATCTTTTATATCGAGCCATTGCATCGCCAGCAACAGTACTATAGGCATGTCCAATATGAAGATTACCGCTAGGGTAATAGATCGGTGTAGTTATATAAAAGGTTTTATTCTGATCCGACATCCGTATACCTCCTCGTTTCCATTGTACGTTATTTATTATCTAAAATTAAACAGTCTGTTTTTATTGTAGCGATTTTTCGTTTACTTTTCCATTATTATTACATAATCTCCTATCGAATAGGTTTTTATAAGTAGATTTTTAACAGGATTAGTTAAAATTTTCCCACTTATTCTAATTATTTTAAAAATCTTGAAAAAAAGATACTATAAGTTTGACATTAATGGCAACTAATGGTACTATTACGCTATAGATGTCGAAAAATGACGGAAAAAGGGGAGAAATAATTAATGAAATCAACGGGAATTGTACGTAAAGTGGACGAATTAGGTCGTGTAGTTATACCAATCGAACTTCGCCGTACACTTGGCATTAATGAAAAGGACGCACTTGAAATTTATGTAGATGATGAGCGCATTATCCTGCAAAAATACAAGCCGAACATGACTTGTCAAATTACTGGCGATATTTCGGATGATAACATTGCACTAGCAGATGGGAAACTAGTTCTAAGTCCTGAAGGGGCTAAAGCACTTGTAGATGAAATTCAAAATAAATTGGACTAATTTTTTTTCATTTTACTTCGAGATTTGTCGAATTTTAGACCTTAATTATACTTATCGTTTATTTATCTATGTGAAAAGCTTGATAAACTTCCCTTTTCGGTATATCTCTAGTTTTCGATACTATTTTAATCGCATCCTTGCTGGAAGAGCCTTCTTCTTCCATTACTTTTTCGACATGGTCTGATAATGAAAGGGAATCCCACCAATTTCCCTCTTCCTTTACCGACACACCGTCCAATATAATACAACACTCCCCTTTCACCTTGTTTTGTTCTGTCCATTCTTTTAATTCAGATAACGTCCCTCTTCCCCATTCTTCATAACGCTTAGTTAATTCACGTGCGATACAAGCTTTTCGATCACCAAAATATTGGTATAAATCTTCAATGGTCTCTTGTAAGCGATGAGGTGATTCATATAACAGAACGGTTGCCTGGACTTTTTCTATATCTTTCAATGCGCTTTGTCGAATTTTCTTTTTCCGAGGCAAAAAGCCATAAAAGTAAAATTGGTCTGTCGATAAACCAGAACCAACTAAAGCACATAATGCAGCATTCGCCCCTGGTAACACCACAACAGGCAGTTCTTCTTTTGCAACGGCTTGTACAATAGCTTGTCCAGGATCAGATATCCCTGGCATACCTGCATCACTAACAACAGCTATTGATTGGCCTTCTCGCAGTATATCAAGCATTTGATCTTGCCTCGCTGCTTTATTATGTTCATGATAGCTTATCATTTTCCTTTTGATCTTAAAATGCTGTAAAAGTCTCCCTGTATTTCGGGTATCTTCTGCTGCTATTAAGTCCGCTTCTTTTAAAACTTGTAATGCTCTTATCGTTATATCGTCTAAGTTACCTATTGGTGTAGGTACAATATATAAAGTGCCTGTTTTCATTTCATGCTGATAGCTATTTTGTATCTTCATCTATTACATACCTTTCTTTTCTATTCTCTTTAATGAAAGAAAGCTTTTGTTCTTTAGTTAACTTTTTAATTTTAGCCTCAAGACTTAAAGCTTCTGATTTTGAGGAACATGCTGTTTGGTATACTAATTTAAAAGGAGCCCTTCCTCGCATATACTTCGCCCCTTTGCCTTTTCGATGCAGGGCTAAACGGTGGTTTATATTTGTGGTATATCCAGTATATAAGGTGTGATCTTTGCACTCTAACATATATACATAGTGCTGATTATTTTCTTCCATATAATATCCCTTCTAATTCAGGAGTATATTCTCCCTCATCTGTAAAAGCATACAACGGAGGAAGCATCTTTACATCAGACTTACCATCCCGTATCCCTTCTATTAATAACATATTTGCTTCTCTATCTTTCTTTGGATACACAAAACGTATTCGTTTCGGTTCTATTTTATAGGTGCGAAACAATGTCACAATATCGATAAATCGTGAAGGTCTATGCACCATTGCCACCTTCCCACCAGACTTTGCTAACTTACTGCAAGTTTCCACTACCTCTTCAAGCGTACAAAAGACTTCATGTCTTGCAATCGTTAAATAATCATTGTGATTGTGGTGTTTTTTGCTACTTGTTGGAAAATAAGGTGGATTAACAGTCACTAAATCAAATTTATCATTGCCAAATAAAGCAGGCATATCTTTTAGGTCACCATGAATCATCTTTATTTGGTCGGTTAACTGATTCATTTGAATGCTACGATTGGCCATATCAAACAATCGATCTTGAATTTCAACACCTGTAATGGGGACTTGTGATTGTTGTGATAGCAATAAGGGAATGACACCGTTTCCTGAGCATAAATCAATAATTTTCCCTCGTTTTATCGGTACATTCGCGAAATGGGCTAATAATACAGCATCTAATGAAAATGCAAATACGCTAGGACTTTGGATAATTTGCATGGATTGATCTGCTAGCAAATCATCTATTCTCTCATCTTCTTTCAATTCCATAAGATAAACTCCTTCAAAAAATGAACATCTATATACCATATATTATTTAAAAAGGCTTGATAAAGAAAAACAAACCTAAACCGCGGAAAAATGACAGCAAAGACCCTACAGTAGTGTTTTTCCACAGCAGAGATATAGACAGCATTATTTCCAGAACAGTATCTTAGCATCTTCACAATTTCCTTACAAGTGTTTCTTACATAATGGTTCAACTGTTAAGTGATTTGTAAAAAAAGACTGACACGGATTGAATGCGTCAGTCATCAGAAAGTTCTTTTTCCTTTTAATATCGGGACTATTTCGTTTTATTTAGGAATAATAAACAAAATAAACAATCCCCTTCTTGTCGTGGGCTGCCAAAGTGAACATTACAAATATGAAATCCCTCTTCATACAACCTTGCTAAATTATCATAGCCTTCACCAATGGATACATCACTATCTTCTGATTCCCCTTCATTTTGTTGTGAAGGCTGATCGTCTAAGCGTTGTCTTAAATGGTGATTCTCCATTTCTAAACGGTGATTTTCCTCTATTATATCACTCAACTGTTTTTTTAAATCTCCTAATTGTTGATAAAGCTGGCCTATTTGTTCTTCCATATATGATACTTGTTCAAATAAATCCTTTTTCTTCACGTGATCATCCACCCCATTAATCAGCGGCCTGGGTATTGATAACTCCTTCTTCCATTAGTTCATCTAACGTATATTCAATCACTCTTTCCTTTTCAGGAATTTCAACTTGAATAAGTCGCTCTAATATATTTAAGCCAACAACTTTCCCTTGACCATAGCCTGTTTTTATTTCTTCCCCTAAATCTGGAAGTTCACGCTTTGCTGTTTCATAATCATCATTTTCATATTTTAAGCAGCACATTAGGCGACCACATAATCCAGAAATTTTAGAAGGATTTAACGAAAGATTTTGATCTTTTGCCATTTTAATTGATACTGGCTCAAAGTCACCTAGAAAGGTAGAACAACAAAGCATTCTACCGCATGGGCCAATCCCGCCTAATAATTTTGCTTCGTCCCTTACACCTATTTGACGTAGCTCAATTCGTGTTTTAAACACAGAAGCAAGATCTTTTACTAAATTACGAAAGTCTACACGACCGTCTGCCGTAAAGTAAAAAATGACTTTATTTCGATCAAATGTATATTCTACATCCACTAAATTCATGTCCAATTTGTGTTCTTTTATTTTTACTTGACAAGTTTGATAGGCTTCATCAGCAATTTCTTTATTTTCTACGACAATTAGTTTATCTTTTTCATTGGCCACACGAATTACTTTTTTCAATGGCAGCACAACATCTTCTTCGTCCACTTGCTTTTTCGCCACGACAACTTTTCCGAATTCAATCCCTCTAACGGTTTCGACGATAACATACTCATCTTTCTCTATATCTAAGTTATCAGGATCAAAATAATATATTTTACCCGCTTTCTTAAAACGGACACCTATAACTTCAATCACTAGCATTCACCTCTGCATTTGAAGTGTTAATTGTTCCATTACTAATTGCGGATGTACATTTTGTTCAAGCTTTCGCTTCGCCTCCATGGTAGCCTGTAAATAGGTTGTCACATCAGACAATGACCAATACATACAAGCCTCTTCCATTTTATTTATATGTTGGATAAACACAATGGAAGCAGTATCATCTAAATGCTTATGAACAAGGTCTCGGAGCCATATTAAAAGTAGGTCCAATCCCTCGTGAAGCTGTTCTCTATCCTGAAAATGAGACATCCATTGTGTATGCACAAATAATGGCACTTCTTCTTGATTATTTTGGAGCATTTCAATTAATTGTACCACTATTTTTCGCGCCTGTGCAAACCAAGTATCTTTACTTTTTTCGATTGCTGCTTGTATATTTTGGGTAATCGTGGACATTAGTCTAGCATTGGCTTCTGTTAATCCTTCTTCTATTAAACGTTGCTCTAAAATTTTTGGATTTAATGGTTGTAGTGACATAACTTGGCACCTAGATCTTATTGTATTTAATATTGCTTGACTATTTTCTGTTAGAAGGATTGCAGTCGTATCTTGATTAGGATCCTCTAAAAATTTCAACAATCGATTAGATGCATTAGCTGTCATTTTATCGGCATCACGGATGATGTACATCTTCTTATTGGATTCTAACCCTGTATACGTAAATTCTTTTTGTAAATGTAAGATTTGTTCTTTCTTTATACTAGCCCCATCTGGTTGCACGATATGTAAATCTGGATGATTGCCACTTTCGATACGACGACAGTCGCTGCACTGTTCACAAGGCTCATAGTTTTGTTTTTTTCGACAAAAAATACTTTTTGCAAATAGAAGTGCTAACATATTTTTGCCTGTCCCCTTATCTCCTTGAAAAAGGTAGGCGTGTGACACCCGATTTTTTACGATACTATTTATCACCATTTTACTAATAATGGGTTGACTCTCCAGCATATCCTTCCATGAACCCATGATCTCACCGCCAATTCCTTTCCTTATCGATACTCAAAAAGAGGATTGATTAGCAATGGTTCTAATCCACCCTCTTTTTCTAGTCAAGATGTTTACGTATATAAATTAACTAAAAGTCCTTTTATTTCTCCAATCAATTCTAACACTTCTACCGCATTTTTTTCTTGATCCAATACAGTATCCGCTAATTCATTTAATTTATTATCAATCTCCTCTACAATCGTTAGTGGACGGCTATCACCGCCTAAATTAAAACTATGAGACTTTTTTAACCGCATCCCAAATTCTACCGCTTCTTTCACAAAACGCCTTACCAGTCTCTTATATGCAGCCAAATCTCTAAAAGACCGAAAACGAATGACTTTTTCTCCTTGAGCTGTTAATTCTGCCATTAGTTTTTGGAGTTCATTTTGTTGCAGCTTAGTAGCTTGTGCTCTTACCATAGAATCAAAATGTGGAGCAGATGCTCTCGTATTAGAGTTTTGTTTATTTAGTGCATCTAATTGTGTGCGCATCTCTTGGCTAATTTTCACTATCTTCAAACCTTTCCCATATAGAACTATTAAAACTGGTGGAAAGCTTCTACAGGAAGCACAAACACTGTAGCTCCTCCAACTTCTACATTTATCGGGCGTGGAATATAAGAATCAGCATTACCTCCCATTGGAGATACAGGAGACACCATTTGTTCCCTTTGACTACAGTTATCACGAATAATCGCAAGCGCGTCATCTACTTGTTCGTCCTCACAACCAATCATTAGTGTTGTATTTCCTTCCTTTAAAAAGCCACCGGTTGAAGATAATTTCGTTGCTTTAAATTTTTTCTCATTTAAAGCATCCACTAGCCGATTGCTATCCTTATCTTGCACAACTGCCATCACTAATTTCACCCGCAACGCCTCCCTTTTGATACATGACCTATTGTAATAGACTTTTAATCATATGATATGCTTTTTCCTCTACTTCTATTATACCAAGATTTGCATCAATCTGCTTTATTCTTTTGGGGAATTTTTTTAAAAGCTGATGATAAGCATTATGTACATTTTGATGGAAAGTCAACGCTTCAAGGTCTAATCTATTCTGTTCTCGAAGCTTATTCTCTTCAATTCGCTTTAAGCCCTTCTCTGGTTCTATATCAAAAAATAAGGTCAAATCCGGCATATGATCTCCAATAGCAAACTCATTTATTTGATACACTTCTGCCATTCCTAGCCCACGAGCCATTCCTTGATAAGCTAAGCTACTATCAATAAAACGATCACATAACACAATCTTACCTTGTTTAATGGCTGGTATCACTTTTTCAACTAAATGCTGACGCCTAGCTGCAGAATAAAGCAGAGCCTCTGTTTTCGCATCCATCTTTGTATGTTCTTTGTCTAAAATGACTTCCCTAATTTTTTCTGAAATCGGAATGCCCCCTGGCTCACGAGTAGACATAATCGAATGGCCTTCCATTTCTAATCGCTGTGCTAGTTTATGTAATATGGTGGATTTACCAGCACCTTCTCCCCCTTCAAAGGTTATGAATAATCCTTTCAATTAGCATCTCCTCTTTCTATAAATGAAACTTATATTTTCCCTATAAAGGATGATAGTAGTCTTAGGTTTTCCATTAACATCACGATGTTAATATAAGCACTTACTTCTTTTGATCAGAAAATACAAATAATCCTTCCATTCTATTATTTGGCTGAAACTTTACTCCATGTTCATATAATGAAAATACTTGAGCTAAATGTTGCTTGGTTATTTTTTCTCCTTTAGCTATAAGTGGAATACCTGGTGGGTAAGGGATAATCGACTCTGCTGCTATATACCCAACAGTTCCTTCCCATTCCATCCATTTTCTATCAAGCTTTTTCATTTCATCATAGGATAAAGCTAAAGTAGTGATTTCTTCCAAAAATGTTACCTTGTGTCTCTTTATTTTAGCATGATTTGCTGCATTATTTAATTGTCCTTTCACTTTTTCTATAACATGTATAAGCTTGTTTATCTTGACTGTAGGCTCTAGCCCTACTACAAATAATATATGCCAATCTGTTACAAGCTCTGGAAATATCCCTTCTGATTCTAATAATGACGCAATATCCTTGGTATCAACACAATCATTGACTTTAATCGTACATTTTAATGGATCATCTAGGTGATACTGTTTTTCTAACTGCCAGTAATCATTACTCGACATAGCCTTTCTTACTTGTTTCAGGTAATTGCCAAGGGTTCCCCACTGTTTTTGAGTGTAATTGGCTAAATAACATCGAGCTAAGTCAAGGCTAGCCATCACTGGATATGAGGGACTACTTGACTGTAAAACTTGCAAATAATGTTGAATCAGATCTTTATCTACTCGCTCTGTCTGAACATGTAGGTACGCCCCCATAGTTAAGGCAGGTGTCATTTTATGTGCTGACTGTACTACTATATCGGCACCTTGTGATACAGCTGATGATGCCTTGATAAATGACAGGGACAAATGACAACCATGCGCTTCATCTACTAGTACTGGAATATGATTATCATGTGCAATATCAATCATTGACTTTATATCATACGTTTTCCCATAATAATCGGGATATGTTAATATTAACGCTTTCGCTTCAGGATATTCTTGGCAGGCTTTTTGTACAACAGATAACGATGGTTGAGTATAACGCTCCAATTCCATATCAAGTTCAGGGGCTATAAAAACTGGCTTTGCCCCTGCCAGTTCTATACCATGTAGAATTGACTTATGACAATTTCGCTGTACAATTACAACATCGTTCGGTTGACAACATGCTAAAATCATAGTTAGGTTGCCTGCTGTACTTCCATTTACTAAAAAGTAGGTGCGATCTGCATGAAACCAATTGGAAGCTAATTCCTGCGCTTGTTCGATAATACCTTCTGCTGCATGTAAATCGTCTAAATCCGTTAACTCTGTCAAATCTATTTTAAAGATATTACTGAAATATTCATATCCTTTTCTCGTATATATTTGGCCGTTCTTATGACCAGGAACATGAAAGGAAACATTCTGTTTTCGCGCAAATTGATCAAGTTGATCGAATAATGGTGTATCTAAATGGTTCATATACTTTCTTTCCCTTTCTCTCAACTAATAATTCTTCTTTATATCATAGAATTTTGCCTATTCTATTAGAAAAAATTAGCTTATCACCAAGTCCTTATGGCGAAAGCCTTAGTTTTTCTTATACTATATTCCGACAAATTTCATGCTTTCCTTTAGTATAAAAAAATCAACCATCCCTAGATGGCTGATTCTATTATAAAGTATAGCTTGATTGATTAATAGCTCTCAATTTTTTGACAAACATTTGGTAGTTAGATTCACCTGGTTTTGTATTTACTATTTCTTTTTCACATTCACTACAGATAAAAAAATGATATAAAAAAATGCCGTCTTCTTTCTCTTTTTCACAGATACCACAATGTTTTTGTATTACCTTTTCACTCATTTTTTCCACCTCCATTCATTATCATGCCCAATCTATGAAAATATATTCCTGATTTCTATGATTTTTATCTTAAACTAAAAAGTCTTTTTATGTCTTTTTCACGTGAAACATTATATTTTATGTTGAAAAATAGAAGATTATGTCTCATATTTCTATCAAACTAGATTAGCTTTTTCAAGAATTCATTAGTTTGGTAATTTTTAATCATCATAAGATTAAAGCATCCGTTTGACCATTTCGTTTTGGGAATCCTATTACAACATTAAATACAAACAAATAAACGGTCGTATAGTATAATAAATAATGTGCGTTAAGTAGCTCACCGAAACATTTGAATTAGAAACATAAAAATTATTAATAGTGTTAAATCCCCGCTGTGTAAAAACACTCGCTTTCACCCAAGGGCACAAGTGCGATATCTACTCAAGCTCCTTTTTCTCGCTTTCGCAGTGTCTTCTATGCCGAGGGCAGCACTCCAGCCTTCTCGCTCACCAAAACCGTTCAGTACGGGGATCTTCGGAAGCTAATCTTTCCCAGAAGTCTCGCATTTTTCCGCAAATTAGTGTGGTGCTCGTTTTGATTAAGAAATCGTAAATCTTACTACTTATTTTATGGATATATAAACAAATTTTATACTTTCTTCACTTGTAAAAAAAAGCTGACTCAAATTCGCTAATTGCGATCATTTGAGTCAGCTTTACTTTGTATTGCCTGGCAACGTCCTACTCTTGCGGGGGCAAAGCCCCAACTACCATGGGCGCTGGAGAGCTTAACTGCTGTGTTCGGCATGGGAACAGGTGTGACCTCTCCGCTATCGTTACCAGGCCTGCAGGATGCAGGTCGATCGATGTTGCCACATAGATGTGACGCTCTTAGTCGATCATCCTTTTCATTTTAAAAAGGATATACCCTAAAAACTAGATAAGAAAAATAGAGATCAAAACCGAACGGTTTTAAGCGTTCATCATGATAGTTAAGTCCTCGATCGATTAGTATTCGTCAG
>NZ_WIXM01000029.1 GCF_010993965.1 Gracilibacillus sp. YIM 98692
GCTAGGCACGCGGCACGGCTTCAGCTTCCTCGACAGCTCATTCTTCGCTGTCTGCGGGATCTTCAGCCCGTGCTGTTCCCGCAGGAGTCTACGTATGTTGTCTACGCTGATAGTAATGGTCTAATGTATAAAAGGAGGAAGCCCATTTAATAAATATTTCGTGAACTCCTTCTTTATACAATAGAAAAGCTTTCTAAGCTGCGGAAAAATGCGAGACTCCTGTGGGAAAGGAACAGTCTGAAGACCCCGCAACGAACGGTTTTGGTGAGTGAGGAGGCTGAAGCGTTCCCCACGGAAAGCGAGTGTTTTTCCACAGCGTCGATTAAGCACTCATCGTGAACAGAGTGAGAGGAAAACTGTTCAAAGTTACTGCGTATTATAGCTATTGTGCTAGGAGATTTATTTTAAAAAGCGACAATTTTTCATAAAACATCCTGTACACAAAAGTAAGCCTGTCCCAAAAGTTTAATTGGACTTTCGGGACAGGCTTCATTATATTTTATAGATCTTTTCGATTTACATAGTCTGTTACAGCACCTTGAGAGGAACAAGATACGTTGTGTGCGTATTTTCCTAATACACCTTTCCTATAAAGCTCTGGTGCTTGCCAGTTTTGACGGCGTTTTTCTAACTCTTCATCTGAAACATCCATGGAAATTTCCTTTTGTTCAGAGTCAATGGTTACCATATCGCCTTCTGCAAGCAAGCCGATTGGTCCGCCAGACTGTGCTTCTGGAGAGATGTGTCCTACTACTAAACCATGAGTACCACCAGAGAAACGGCCATCTGTTAACAAGGCAACTTTTTCACCTAATCCTTTTCCAACAAGGATGGCTGAAATAGAAAGCATCTCTGGCATACCTGGCCCACCTTTAGGACCTACATAACGAATAACGAGGACGTCTCCTTCATTAATTTCATTATTCATTACGGCATTTGTCGCCTCTTCTTCTGTATTAAACACTCGAGCAGGGCCAGTATGACGTTTTACTTTCACACCAGATACTTTTGCAACAGCCCCAGTAGGAGAAAGGTTACCTTTTAACACAACAAGCGGTCCATCAGCACGGTATGGATTATCAAATGGTCGTAATACTTCTTGCCGTTCTGTTAAGCCTGGTACATCGGCATAGTTTTCAGCAATGGTTTTACCAGTAACGGTTAAGCAATCTCCATGAAGGTAGCCATTTTCTAGCAATAGTTTCATTACTGCTGGAACACCCCCTACCTTATGTAAGTCTTGCATTACATACTTTCCACTTGGCTTCATATCTGCTAGATGTGGAACTTTGGCTTGCAGGCGGTTAAAATCATCCATTGTTACGTCTACATTTGCGGCATTAGCAATAGCTAGCAAGTGAAGTACTGCGTTAGTTGAACCTCCTAATGCCATGACTACTGTAATAGCATTTTCAAATGCTTTTTTTGTTAAGATATCTTTTGGATAAATGCCTAGCTCTAGCAGCTTATATGCAGCTTCCCCTGCTTCACGGCAATCTTCTGCTTTAGAATCAGACTCTGCTGGGTTAGAAGAGCTTCCTGGTAAACTCATACCTAAAGCTTCTACAGCTGTTGCCATCGTGTTTGCTGTATACATACCACCACAAGACCCAGCACCAGGGCATGCAGCACATTCAATGCCATGCATTTCTTCGTCACTAATGTCTCCATTGTTATGCTTTCCAACACCTTCGAAAACCGAAACAATATCTAGCTTTTCCCCTTTACGGAATCCTGGAGAAATCGTACCACCATACACGAATACTGCCGGCACTTCGGAACGAGCAATAGAAATTAGGCAACCAGGGATGTTTTTATCGCAACCACCAATAGCAACATATGCGTCCAGATTCTCTGCACCGACTACTGTTTCAATAGAATCTGCAATCACATCACGACTCGGAAGTGAATAGCGCATACCTGATGTACCCATAGAAATACCGTCGGATACAGTGATCGTGTTAAAAATCATTGGCACACCGCCAGCTTCTTTCGCTCCTTCTTTCGCACTTTTCGCTAAATCATCGATGTGTACGTTACATGGTGTTACTTCACTCCATGTACTTGCTACCCCAATCATTGGTTTTTTAAAATCTTCATCTGTCACCCCAACGGCACGTAACATTGCACGGTTTGGTGCACGTTTGGAATCATCGAAAACATGACTTTTAATACGTAAGTCTTTCCCCATTACCAAATGCCTCCCTACTATATTTTCTAACAACTATACGCTTATGGTTGTCAGATTTCAAAAAATTTATATTTTTCTGTAGATTTTTAATCGAGAAATCCCTAAAGCTTACTTCTCAATAATGATATAGTATCATATATTTAGTAATTACGGAATAATGGAACTTACAAATCAAAGGGGAAAAATATGAAAATTCGAGCAATTTTGAGTATTATCATAATTCTTACTGTCATTCTCTTCGTTATTTATCAATATATGCTTTATCAAAAATACGCCAGCAGACCCATGCCGACAGCACTTCACTCTAAAGTAGAGGAAGCCAGTCAACAATTAATCACCAAGGCAGAAGAAACCGGTATAACGGTGGTCATTACTGATGGATTTCGTTCTGTTGATGAGCAAAATTCGATTTATGCTCAAGGTAGACAGACAGAGGGAAATATTGTGACTTATGCAAGAGGTGGAGAATCTTATCACAATTATGGATTAGCTATTGATTTTGCCCTCCAAAACAAACAAGGTGGCATCATTTGGGATCTGCAATACGATGGAAATGAGAATGGAAATAGTGACTGGATGGAAGTCGTGAAAATCGCCAAATCACTCGGTTTTAAATGGGGAGGAGATTTCACTCGATTTAAAGATTATCCTCACTTGCAAATGGATTTCGGTTTAAGCATCCACGAATTAAAACGCGGTAAAAGGCCTCGGGACGTCATCGATCTTTAGAAATTAATCACGATAAAGTGAGACGCAATCAGTGGGTGGTTTTTCCCACTAGTGGTTAGTTGAACCAATTAGGTGTTAGCGCCCGTTATCCTCCACTTAAACTTCTTTGCTTTTGCTGAACTTTTGAACTGGGGGTTTTACGGACGGTTGGTTATTCACCCTGATAAATAACCGTACTATATACTTGTACTGGCGCCTTTGGATCAATCGATTGGTGAGCATAATTAACGGCTGTGATTGCTTCTGTATAACCGGAAGCAATTAAGGTTGTTTTTCCTTGATAGTTCACAATGTCTCCCGCAGCAAATATACCCTCAACATTCGTTGCCATTCTGCTATCTACTGGCACCCGTCCCTTGTCGGTATGTATACCCCATTTCTTAAAAGGCGTTTTTTGTAACGTAAGTCCATGAAAAATTAATAATTCATCCGCTACGGCCTGTTGTTTAATATTACCTTCATCTATGAAATCTATATATTTCAGATGGTCTTCATCCATTTCCACATTATCTAAATAAGCATTTGTAAATACCTTCACATCACTTTTGTATAATAATTCCACATCTTCTTCTTTTGCTTGATAAAAGCTTTCCTCAGGATTTATTAATGTTATTTCTTTTGCTACATCTTTCAAATATTTCGCCCAACCTACCCCGATTTTATGATCAGACGAAATGGCTACACGTTTCCCCTTATATTTTGCTTGATTCATTAGATTTGTCGGCATTTGATCAACCGACTGATAAAAGGGCTTCTGCTCCCAATCGGATGGCTTTTTAATATGAAAAGTCCCTAACGCCGTTGCTATTAATAAGGCTTTAGAATAATGGTTCTTTCCTTCGCTTGTTTGCAGACAAAAATAATCTCTTTCTTTTACGATTTCTTCTACCCATTCACCTAACAAAACAGTTGGTTGATGCCGTTTAGCTTGCTCTACCATTTGCTCGACTAATTGTTCTCCAGTTATTACAGGAAATCCCCCTACATCATAGATCTTTTTTTCAGGGAAAAATTGAGTTACCTTTCCTCCTAGTTCCTGTTGCCCCTCTATCAGTTTTACTTTCATTTCTCGCATGGTTGCATAATAGGTTGCAAATAACCCTGTTGGTCCTCCCCCAATAACCGTCAGGTCGTATATCTCTTCTTTCATCTTCTTGCCTCTCCTTCCTTACCTTTCAAGCAGCCGATTTGTTTTTTGTAAAGAAGAAATACGGTCTGCTCCAATACCAAACATCACCATTTTCAACTCTAGTTCCCGAACCTCCATCCATTCCTGTACCGCTTCCTGAGAATTCATCACTTCTTTTAAAATGGATCTTGCAAAACCGACATGACTTGCGCCTAATGCGATCGATTTAGCTGCATCATGGCCATCATTTATACCGCCACTTGCAATAACATGTTGATGTGGTAACGCTTCTTTTACCTCCTTGACACATTCAGACGTCGGATTTCCCCAATTGGCAAAAGCTTCTGCTGCCTGTTTTTTTACCCGGTCATGTGATCGAAGCTTTTCTACTTGGCTCCATGACGTACCACCTGCACCGGCGACATCAATAAAATCTATCCCAATATTGGTCAACTGTTTAGCAACAGATGCATCAATGCCAAACCCGACCTCTTTTACACCTACAGGTACTGGTAAATCTCGAGACAATGCTTCGATTTTTCTAAGTAAATCAGAGAAGTTGGTATCTCCTTCTGTTTGAATAACCTCTTGAATTGAATTTAAGTGTAACACAAACGCGTCTGCCTCGGTCCATTCCAGTATTTGTTTGCACTGTTCCACCGTTATCCCATAATTCAATTGTACAGCACCGATATTTGCTACGATGGGAATCGTAGGTGCATAATGCCTCACTTGGAAGGAAGAACGAAATTGTTCACTTTCGATCATTGCTCTAGTAGATCCTAGCGCAAAAATCCACCCATTCTCCTCCGCAGCAGTTGCAAGTGTCCGGTTAATGGACTCGGCGTGCTTTGCCCCACCCGTCATCGAGCTGATTAAATAAGGTACTTTCAACGTTTTATCAAAAAATGTAGTAGTTAAATCAATGTCTTCAAAGTTTATCTCTGGTAGTGCATGGTGTTGAAAATAATATTTTTCCAATCCTGTTGTTGTATTTTTTCCTAAAGCTTTTTCCGATAAAGCAAAATCTAGATGCTCTTGCTTTCTTTTATGTATGGAACCTGTCATGCGCTCACCTCTTCTTTCTTTATTATATAGTATCGGGATGTTTATACAAACCATGTATAGACAAATAATTTAGTCAGGCGTAAACTAATATAAAAAGCTATTTAGGAATGGAGTGCTTATTTTGAAGGATACATTAATCGAACGACTCACTCGATATGTCAAAATTAATACACAATCCAATGAAAATAACGATTCATGCCCATCCACAGAGGGACAATGGGAATTAGCACATCTATTAGTGAAAGAACTAAAAGAAATAGGCATGGAGGACATTACCATAGATGATCATTGCTATGTCATGGCCACACTCCCAAGCAATATAGAGGAACAAGTTCCCGTTATCGGACTTCTTGCTCATTTAGATACCGCTACAGATTTCACTGGGGAAGGAGTGAACCCACAAATTGTTTCAGAATATAATGGCGATTCTATTCCTTTACATACTTCATTGTCTATTACCCTTTCCCCAGAGGAATACCCCGACCTGTTAAAGTACAAAGGACATACTTTAATGACCACAGACGGAACCACTTTATTAGGTGCTGATAACAAAGCAGGAATTACTGAGATCTTGACAGCCATGGAGTATTTCATTCAACACCCTGAGATTCCACATGGTAAAATTCGTATTGCTTTTACCCCTGATGAAGAAATCGGCCGCGGACCGCATCGATTTGACGTCCAAAAATTCGGTGCTGACTTTGCCTATACCATTGATGGGGGCCCTCTTGGGGAATTACAATATGAAAGTTTTAATGCCGCTGCTGCCAAAATTTCGATAAAAGGAAATAATGTTCATCCAGGAACAGCGAAGGGGAAAATGATTCACGCAACAAAACTCGCGATTGAAATACAAAAACAACTGCCTCAACATGAAGCGCCAGAGCATACCGAACATTATGAAGGGTTTTATCATTTGCTATCTTTCGAAGGAGATGTAGAGCAAGCAAAGTTATATTATATTATTCGGGATCATGATCGTGAGAAGTTTCATCATAAAAAGGAATTCTTAACAACACTAGTAGAACAACAGCAGGACATATACGGGAATGAAAACATAACATTAGAAATGAAAGATCAATATTATAATATGGCAGAAAAAATTGAGCCAGTTAAAGAAATCGTCGATATAGCTTATCAGGCCATGCAGGATGTTGATGTGACACCGGTTGTTCAGCCCATTAGAGGCGGAACAGACGGTTCCCAGCTCTCTTTTATGGGATTGCCAACACCTAATATCTTTACTGGCGGCGAGAATTTCCATGGTAAATACGAATATATATCGATAGATAATATGCAAAAATCAGTAGAAACAATTGTACAAATCGCTAAACTATTTTCCAAGCAACGGGCTTAACGTTCGTTGTTTTTCTCATTGGAACAGGTATTTTAATTACGGAGATAACATCAACAGCTAGCAATTATGATTTCAAGCCAAAAAAAGCCGCTTAATAGCAAAAATTGAGGCTGTTCAAAAAAATTTTGATCAGCTCCATTTTTTGTTGTATTTATTTGGAAATCACTTCTGCGTAAGTCTGTTTTTATGGTTTATAGCGTGTTAAAATATAGAGTGTATTTTTTTATTTGGGGAGGCGTTTTTTTCATGAGCTCTTTACATAAACCACTAGGATTTGGTGGTATATTGGACCAGACCTTTACCATCATCAAATCACATTTTAAACCTTTATTTCTTATCTCCTTTTTGATCTCAGTTCCTATCTATTTAATTCATGCCATTATCCTTGCGCTGGATGGTAAGAACTTATTAATTGGTGCACAACCAGCACAAAACTTTTTCAATCAAATAACCAATAATATTGACTCCTTTACACAAACAACTTGGGTAGAAGATATCTCTGGATTTGTTTCCTTTATTCTTATCCTTTTTGCAACACCTTTAATTGCTGGAGCTACCATACATGGTATTCAAAAGGTTAGATCAGGAGAAACTTTTACCGCAAAGGAAATGATTAAAATGGCAATGCCTCGTTATTGGCCAATGTTTTGGAGTTTATTGTTAATTTCCTTAATTGTGATGGGTATTGTATTCATTCCTATTTTCCTTATTGGTATCACGATTGCCATTTTAGCTGTAGCGGAACCAGTTATCGCTATTATAGCGGGAATTCTTATCTCACTTGGAACATTCATTGGTTCCGGACTATTATTGTCAAGGTGGAGTCTTTTCTTACCATGCGTGTTGTTTGATAAAGTAGCACCTGGGCTTTCTAAGAGCTGGAGATTAACGAAAAAACAAACATGGAAATTTTTTGGCCTTTTTATTTTATTATTTATTATTACTAGTATTATAAGCTCTGTCTTACAAATACCGCTTGTATTTCTAGGGAATAGTATAGTCTCTCAATTCTTAACTAATGTCATTTCTATGGTTACAAATATTGTCCTGCTTGTTGGTTATGCTGTCATGTATTTCGATGCTAGCTTAAGATATGATGCAACAGACTTGAAAGAAATGATTCAAGATTATGATACAACAGAACAGCCATAAAGGGGGCTCTATATGGCCAGACATGAACAAGCTAAGGAAACAATAGAAAACATTCTTGAACAACATGAGTATCAAATCTATTACGAGGATCACCGAAGCTTTTTAAAAAAAGTATGGGATAAACTGACAACATGGGTTGGTGATTGGTTAAAAGAGTGGTTTGCTTCTTTTGAACCAGATTCCACTGCTAGTAATGTTATCGTATCTCTCATCATCTTTACTCTGCTTGTTTCGATTATAGTTGGAGCTTTTTTAATCATCAATAAAATGATACAGAATAAAAGATTAGGCAAAAGAAAGCCTTTCCGTACACAAGATATAGAGTGGCAATATCATGAACATTTGTATGAGGTAGAACGCCAAGAAAAAAACGAGAACTACCCATTAGCGACAAGACACTTATTTTTAGCGTTATTACTACTTCTTCATGATAAAGGCTGGCTCGAAAAAAAGAATTGGAAGACGAACTGGGATTATGATAAAGAACTAAGGCAATCTGACCATTACCTAGCAGATAAATTTTATCAAACGGCACTGTATTTTGAACAGATCACCTATGGGGAACAAGCCGCTTACTTAGAGGAGTATCAAGTGTACAAAACGAAAGTGTTACAGTGGATCAAACAACTAGAGCCGGATAGGAAACAGAAAGAAGCAGGTGAATAACATGTTGCATCGATCGTCCAATAAAATAGGGATTGCTTTTGTGCTCATACTAGTCGCCGTCAGCTATTTTTCAACAAGTCAGACACCAGAGGAATACCCTGCCTATTTAAGTGCATCTCCTTCTCCAACAGGTACGAAAGCTTTTTATACTTATTTAGACAAAGAATATCAAGTAACAAAAGAAA
Organism: Gracilibacillus sp. YIM 98692; assembly: GCF_010993965.1. Classification (GTDB taxonomy): domain Bacteria; phylum Bacillota; class Bacilli; order Bacillales; family Amphibacillaceae; genus Gracilibacillus. Next base: position 8,478 of record NZ_WIXM01000029.1, read on the forward strand.
CAAGCTTACCTTCTGACATTACGGAAAAACAAAACACCATTCGCTTGTTACTGAATCCACCTCTCTTTACTGATCAGTCTATTCAAAAATCGTACATAGATTATATGAAGGACGGGAATACACTTGCCATATGGAAAAACAATCCTGATGGCTTGTTTAATATACAAAGTGATTATGTAGAAGAATTAGTTAATATCGACCAAACAACAGTTGAAACGGACAGCTCTTCTTACCAAGCATTATCCAGTATACCTGTTCGTATCCAAATGGAAAACGAAGATCATGTACTCTTGAAAGATGAATACGGTCCTATTGCTATAGAAAGATCAATAGGTGATGGAAAGCTTATCGTTGCATTAGAGCCTGACTGGTTAACGAACGATTGGATTACAAAAGAAGGTCATGTAGCGCTTATTTTTAACACTCTTCCGTTAGATCATGAAAAGCATATCATTTTTGATGAGTATAGTTATTATACACAAGAAGGTTTACAGGCCCAATTTAACCTTTACCCGAACTGGGCTTATGTCTTATTGTTTGAAGGAATCTTACTTACTATCTTGTGGTTGTGGTACAGCGGGAAAAGGTTCGGAGCCATTATTCAACCACGTGATGAAATGGTCCGGTTCAGTGATGAACGTTTAAAGGCCTTATCTAACTGGTATTTAAAAGGTAAAAACTATCATGCATCCATCCAATATCAAGCGGATTACTTGAAAGATAGAATAAAAGAACAGTACGGGATTCCTTATCATAAAAGCTGGATCGAAAGATTGTCAGCAATTGAGAATAAAGTGACATCCTCTAACCATGAATTACGTCAAGTAGCAGAGGAATTGGAAACTTTACTTCATCGTGATTCGTTATTGAAACAGGAGTATCTAATATGGTCTAAAAGATTAGACAGATTACAGAAAGAGGTGGAAAGCCATGAATGAAACGATTCAATCACTTTTACAACAATATGAGAAAAAAATACTTGGTCAGCAAAAAAACTTGAGGTTATTATTAACTGCTGCTCTTGCCGACGGGCATGTACTTATTGAAGGGGTACCCGGCACAGGAAAAACACAAATGGTAAAAACACTAGCCCAATTAGTGGGTGGCTTGTTTAAGCGAATCCAATTTACCCCGGATTTACTTCCTAGCGATATTACAGGGAGCTCTATTTACAATATGAAGGAACACGTTTTTCAAACGGTTAAAGGGCCTATTTTTACGAATGTTCTACTTGCAGATGAGATTAACCGAACTCCCGCTAAAACACAAGCGGCTTTGTTAGAGGCGATGGAAGAAAAACAAGTAACGATCCAAGGGGAAAGCTATGCACTGTCTGAGTTTTTCTTCGTAGCCGCTACACAAAACCCTATTGAATTTGAAGGAACATATCCATTACCTGAGGCACAGCAGGATCGTTTTCTTTTTAAATTGGCGATTGATTTTCCATCGTTAGAGGAAGAAACAGAGGTATTACAGCAAGTCATTCATGAACAAGACTCTCAATCAGAGGTTCCTGCCTTCTTTTCTCTAGAGGAGCTATCTACGATTAAGCAAGAAGTACAAAAAGTAACAATCAGTGAACAGATTGCAGATTATATCGTGAAAATTGTGCGTAAAACACGTGAAATGGAACATATACAACGCGGAGCTAGTACAAGAGCTGCGATTGCTATTGCCAAAACAGCTCGTGCCTGGTCATATTTAGATGGACGAAGTTATGTAACACCTGATGATATTAAGCATGTTAGCTTACCAAGCTTACGACACCGAATCCAGCTATCTCCGTATGCCGAATTGGAGGGATCGAATATTGATGAAATCGTTCAAGAGTTGGTGGGATCGGTTACTGTTCCGAGATAAAGGAATTCTTCCAACCAAGCGATTATTGTATCTGTTTAGTCTCTTCACAGTTGTTGTATTCCTTATCTCTTTTTGGTTATTTTCTTGGATTTGGTTAATTGTTATAACGTTATTAGGTATTGTTTTTAGCCTCTTAGATATATTTCAGTTACCAAATAAAAAGGAAATGGCTGTTTTTAGAGATATACCTAATGAACTGGAGCGTTATCAAGAACAAGATGTGCTCATTCATATACATAATGAATCGACCTACGATTTATATATACGGCTAAAAGATAATGTTCCTCCATCTTTTCAAGCCGTTTATCCATGCCAACATCGATTAAAAAAACGTGCTGTAACAAAGATTAGCTATCCCATATTTCCACAAGTTAGAGGGAAATATTTCGTTCAAAACATTTATATAAGGGTAAAAAGCATACTTGGTTTATGGGAAAAACAGATCACTTTCTCTCAATCGGAAGAAATCAAAGTAATTCCAAACTTATCGGAAACCAAAAGATATCTAGAAAACGCACAACAATACCTATTACATGAGGGCATGAAAATTCGAAAAATGCGTAGCGGGCCTGGTGAATTTGCTAAAGTACGTCATTATGCAGTTGGAGATGATCCTCGGAAAATTAACTGGCGTCAATCTGCCAAACTTCAGGAAGTCATGACGAATGAATTTGAGCCAGAACATGGAAAATATATAACCATTTTAATAGATTGCGGTCGAATGATGGGGGTAGAGCTGGAAGATGGCAATCGCCTCGAAAAATCAGTGGAAGCAGCACTAACTGTTGCTGCTGCAGCATTAGACAATGGAGATTACGTATCTGTGATTGCTTTTTCTAAAGATATTCAAGCGGTTGTACCTGCCGGAAAAGGCTTGGAACATTTACAAACCATCTTGCAAACCATTTATGCTGTGCAAGTGAATCCTCAAGAATCAAATTATGCATTGGCGATTCAATATGCGCAATCCATGCAAAAGAAGCGAAGCATGCTCCTTTTGTTCAGTGATGTACAGACTTTTATCCATGAGGACTATCATTTGCACTATATGCAAAAGCTCCGTCGTAAACATTTATTCTTTGTTATAGGAATCCAAGATTCATTATTGCAAAAAAAGTTAGAGATAAGTCCTTCGTCCGTATCTGAGGCAATGGAGAAGAGTTTGGCTCAAAAGCAATACCTGCAACAAAAAGAAACCATGCTCAAATGGCAAAAGCATGGCTTACCTATGCTGGAAGCCCCAGCTGAGCAGTTAGCTGCTACAGCTGTTTCCCAGTATATCAATACATTAAATCGTGGATTGTTGTAAGGATTTTCGCTGCATAAATAGATGACCGAGGAACATATAGACAACGAGTCCTACAGCAGTGGTAATGGCAACAAAATACTTCATTTCTAATGATAGGTTTGCTGGTGTAATAAATCCTTCTATTATACCAGCTATGACAAATAAAGGGATCGTTCCTAATAATAATTGAACAGATCTCATAGCCTGCATTTTCAGCTGATATTTCCTTGTATACTGTCCGGGAACAAATAGCTTGTAGCCCATCAATAGACCTGCACCACCTGCAATGAAAATGGCCGCAAGCTCCACAACACCATGTGGTACAATATAGGCCCAGAAAGCATAGGAATTACTGTGATTCCAAAATAAACCGGCTAATGCTCCGACTAAAATGCCATTATAAATCAATAAATATACAGTCAAAATACCAAAAGTGATACCTCCAGCGAAAGCTAATATCGCGACCTGTATATTATTGGTCATGATCTCAGCCGACATGACAGAGGCGTCTACGGCATGCGGATCTATCCCTAATTGTTCAGGTTCTACTCCCTGAACCATTTCTTCCGGTAAAATACCATAGATATGCATTGGATTTTCCACCACAGCAAAGAAGCTAGCAAGACCGCCAAAGGCAAATAATAACATGGCCACAATGATCGCTTTCCATTGTTCCAGTAAAAGCCCTACAAATTTAGTACTAATAAAATAGCTAATTTGTTTGAACGACGATTGCTCGGATTGATATAACACATTATGCGCTTTAGAGACTATTTCATTTAAGTATACTGTCACTTCGTCTTTTGGGAAATAAGTTTGACTGAAAGCTAACTGTTGCGAAACTTTTTGATAGGTATGTTGAAATGATTCAATCACGTCTTTTGATTGGTTCTTTTGCAAGAGGGTAGTTAGCTCCTCTAAACGCTGCCATTCAGCACGGTATTGCTTAATAAATTGATTTAATTGCATAATTCCACCTACCTTTGTGTCTATTATACTGAAAAAGGATTAGGTTGAATAGATGTGATGGAATTTATTTACTGAAAAGAGGGATAGAATGGAACATAATCAATTAAATATTAAAACACCGGAATATGTATCATTAAAATTTCAAACAGCCGGCCTTGGTTCACGTGCTGCTGCCCAAATTATGGATCAACTTATTTTACTAACAACTCAAATGATTTTAATCCTTTTTCTTTTTTTCTTCATGGATAATCCATTGATGACGTATTTCTTTAGTGAAGGAAATAGTGTTGCAATTGCGATCTTTATTATTCTCGTATTTGTGATCAATTTCGGCTATTTCATTTTTTTAGAATATATTTGGGCTGGGAGAACAATTGGAAAGAGAATGTTAGGAATTCGAGTCATACAAGAGAATGGGCATCGCATAACTGTATTATCTAGTATAATACGAAATTTCGTCCGACTTATTGATATGCTGCCATCTGCATACGCAGTTGGGATATTATTTGTATTCTTTCATTCCAAGCATAAAAGATTAGGAGATATTGCGGCAGGAACTATTGTGGTACATGAGCACAGACGAAAGAACAAGGCTTCACCATTGGGAAATTATATCGAATCAAAGGGATTACAGGAAGAAATGCTTGAAATTAATGCTTTTCAATTAAAAAGGTTAACCCAAAAGGATTGGGAGCTATTGCAAACGTATTGTCAACGCGCCATTCATTTAAAATCAAGCGATAGAAATCCACTAACTAACCAGGTGGCACAGATTCTGTTGCCAAAAGTGGATATTCCTTTATCTTCTCATGAGGAAGTACGAGAGGATCAATTACTCCTTTTATACCTTCACGCCCGTAAAGATTGGGATATTCACCTATAAAGAGAGACTTCTATCAGTGAGGGGTTCTTATCCCCCACTATTGGTTAGCAAAACTTACCATGGTGCTAGCGTCTGTTATTCCCCACTTATCCTTCTTTCATTATTCTAAGTCTTGAGTGGGGTCTTACGGCCGAATGTTCACCGTGATAAAGCTAACTTTTTTTACGTAATAAATTTAAGCATAACAAAAACCGGGCAAACCCGCCCAGTCCTATCCGTTCTATCTAACACAAACTAACTCACATCAGAACAAAACTGCGACATAAGCCTTAAAAAAGCTCTGAATACCGCTCCAGAAATATACTTCGCTTTCCGGGGGCACGGCTTCAGCTTTCTCGGCAGCAAGCTGCCTGCGGGATCTTCAGCTCGCGCTGTTCCCCCAGGAGTCTACGTTATTTCTTCCGCTTGTGAGTAGTAAGAAAATGTATTTTTCCTCACTAAAAACGAGCATCCATCCAAGCTGTGGAAAAATACGAGACTCCTGTGGAAAGGAACAGTCTGAAGACCCCGCAGGAAGCGTCCTTTGCTTCCGAGGAGGCTGAATCGTTCCCCACGGCAAAGAAGACACTGCGAAAGCGACTAAAGGAAGCTTGAGTAGATGTCGCACTTGTGCCCTAGGGTGAAAGCGAGTGTTTTTCCGCAGCGACGATTAAGCACTCATCTTTAAACGAGTGGGAGGAAAATATTTATAAGTTACTGTGCAGTTTATGTTTTTCGTGTACTAATTTTATACTTCTGTTATTAACAAAAAACCTCCTGTACGACTGCAGGAGGCTTTATCTCATCTAGCCTTCTCTGCTCATCTAAAAGGCTAGTTACTTATCTAATTGGTTTCCCAGCGACAACTGGATGCACTTGCTCCGAATTTGCCTCTAAATTCATCTCTACTTTCAGTTTTTTTCTACGTGATGAAATTTTTTCCACGACAGATAAAACTAGAAAAGTAAGCAGAATAGTTAAAGAAACCATGTATAAAGACGTTACCATAGTTAACTATCCCCTTTCCTAAAAAAATCCTTCATTTATTAATGAATTCAAGTATATAGTACCATATTTTCTTGATTTGTAAATATAAAATATAAAATTCTTTCAAATACTTTTTTATACTCATACATTTACCTATATACTTCATATTTGCCAAGCTATGGATCATCCTATATACACTGAATATTCTGAATATTTATGCATTTATTGACTAGTCAAAATTCGAGAGAAGAACTTTAGTTAACAGTGAGACAACCACTTCATTACATACAAAACCCCTTTGCTTCTTTGTTCAGCAAAGGGGTTTTTTAGTCTTTCATCATGGCTTTGATGCCTGCAATATTAATACCTTGATCAATATATTTTTTTATTTTCTTTAAGCGCTCGATATCTTGTAATGAGAAAATTCTTCGGTTAGCTTCATTTCTTGCAGGAGTAATTAATCCTTGCTCCTCATAATAACGTATTTGCCTGCCACTTAAATTCGTCAAATCCTTCACTACACTTATGGGAAAAGTGGCCACGTGATCTGGAATATCATGATTCACTCTGTTTTCGCTCCCTTCAAACCGTTAAGGCAAGCTCGCAATATGTGTATAGATATCCTTTAAATTATGGAAGCCCATGTCCTCTACCTTCTGGACACCTTTAGACCATAATCTAGCGGTTGCAACTGCATCATATAGGGCATGATGCCTTTTGCCAATTGGAACATCATAATGATCACACCAATCATCTAAACTAACATGCTCTATCTCTGGTGCCATGACTTTTGTTAAAAACGTTGTGTCAATAATTCGGTGCTGAAAGCTAGTTTTTAAAGCAGTCCAACTGGCATGCTTCATAAATTGTTTTTCATGGCTTGAATGATGGGCAACTAGTGTATCACTTTTTACAAATTGGAAAAATTGCTTTAAAACAACATCTAATGGCTCAGCTTTTTTTAATTCAGACCCCGTAATACCTGTTAAATCCACAATTTCTTGTGAAGGTGGAGTATCGTTGTAGATTGTTTTATAAAATAACTGATCCTCTAGCACTTCAGATCCGATCATTTTGACAGCACCAATCGAAAGAATACAATCTCCATTGTATGGATAGAACCCTGTTGTTTCTATATCAAATACGACAACCGGCAATTCTTTAAATGGTACACTTAATACATCTTTTTTCTTCAATTCACGTTGCAAATTACGTAAATAGGCAATTTTTCTTGGATCTGCTTGATTCGATAAAGAAGTTAAGTCACTTCCATAGATTTTCCCTGACATCTGCTTTATAAATTGCAGCATTTGATTCATTACCATTTCGAGCACTCAATTTCTACTTGTTTTTTTGTTTTTTGAAACAATTCTGAACCATTCTTCATGAAGCTCTTCAACTCCTGCTTATCCCTTTTTCTTAAAGACTTTACCGCAACGTGATGAACCTCGTCATAATCTTTAGCATCCTTTGTATACAAATGTTTAAACTTTAATAGTTTCAGGTAAATCTCTTCATAATCTTGCAAGAAGGGATACTTATTCTTTAATAGTTGAAATCTTCCTGCAGTGGATGCCTCTTCACATTTATCTACTAATGCAAGTAAACGGAGAGCATTAACATAAGGAAAAATAGTAGTTGTTTTAATATTGATTCTGCCAGACATCTCTCCAGATTGTTCTGGTAATAACTGACCAAAGATCCCGATCCCTTTTCGAATGAAATCCACATTATCGATTAGTCTCTCATAAACGTGTACATGCTGTTCTAAATATTCGAATGCTACTTGCTTAACATCACTTAACAGGAAGGAGTTTCCAATTAAGACACGAGAATCAAAAAATGTAGAAAAGTGTCTAAGAGATTGCCAAGTAGCATTATCCAGCCACTCATGTATCTTTTTCTCCCACGACTGTCTAGTCTTTGTCCACATAGGCTCTGATGCCATGACTTTACCATCGCATTTTTGATAACCAACCATTTCTAAGCCATGAACAATTTCTTCACCTAAAGTTAGAAAGTAAGAAGTGAATTGTTCGTCCCCTTCAAAAATAATACCATGATCCTGATCACTCCATACTGATTGCTCTTGTCTTCCGGCACTTCCCATAATAAAAAAAGCGAAGGGAGCAGGTATTTGACCCTGCTCTCTTTCCACTTTCTCCATTGCTACATGTACTGTTTTTTCCATTACTTTATCATGAAAAGCATTTAATTGCTGCGCATTTTCCTTCTCTTTTATATACTGCTCTCTAAATTGCTTTATTTCTTCATAGTTATTCAAATCGGAGGTCATCTCCTTTTGACTCAAACAGGTATTACCTAGCCTGTTTATCATTTACCTGGTTGTCATTTGGATGTGGTATATTCTCAGGATAACCATAGCTTCCGTGTTCACTTAAGTCAAGACCAATGATCTCTTCTTCTTCAGATACACGTATTCCTCCCATAACTTTATCCATTACTTTCAAGATGATAAATGATACAACAAATGCGTAAATACCACTTGCTACAACACCCATAATTTGAACACCTAATTGTTCGAAGCTACCACCGTAAAATAAACCTGGCAGACCCCATTCCATTCCGACTGATAATTCATGTGTAGCAAAGAAACCTGTTGAGATTGTTCCCCAGACACCTACAGTACCGTGAACAGATAAGGCGAAAATTGGATCGTCGATACGAGCTCGATCAAAGAAACGCATACTTGCATAAACAATAAGACCACCAATTGCACCGATTAAAACGGCCGCCCATGGTTCAACAAAACCACAAGATGCTGTAATTGCTACGAGACCTGCTAGTGCACCGTTTAATGTCGTTGGGACATCTGCTTTACCTGTGATCGCCCAAACTAATAACATTGCTGCAATAGCACCTGCTGCTGCTGCTAATTGTGTATTTAAAATAACATAGCCAAAGAATGCGTCAGATACGCCAAATGTACTTGCACCGTTAAAACCGAACCAACCTACCCATAGTAATAATACTGCTAATGCTGTATATACTTGGTTGTGCCCAGCTAACTCATTAGATGAACCATCTTTATTATATTTACCAATACGTGGCTTTAAGATAATAGTTGCTGCTAAAGCTGCCATCGCACCTGTTAAGTGCACAACAGTTGAACCTGCAAAGTCTTGCTTACCGTGGTCAGCTAACCAACCGCCGCCCCAGATCCAGTGTGCAACGACCGGATAAACTAACGCTGAGAAAAGAACTGCGAATACTACATATGCTGATAATTTTGCACGTTCCGCAAAACCGCCAAATGCAATAGTTAATGCGATAAGTGCGAACATCATTTGGAACATAAAATCAACTGCTGGAGATAACCCTTCGCCATCAAATGATGTATCTCCGTAAAAGAAATCTGACAAGCCAATGAACCCGTTACCTTCACCGTAGATGAATCCCCAACCTACAGCCCAGAAGACAATCGATCCAATACCAATTGTAAAGATTGTTTTCCCTGCAATGTGGCCGGCGTTTTTCATTCTAGTAGAACCAGCCTCAAGCAAGATAAATCCACCAATCATTAATAAAACTAAGAAAGTACCAATAATGACCCATAAATTATCCATAAGTACCATTTCCATTTTGCTTTCCTCTCCTTGTAAAAATTATTAACATCAACTGTTAATCACAGTTTAATCCGAATTTAGGCTATCCACAATTTTTATGTAAGGTTATCTTACATGGTTTTTTAATTTAGTTAGTAATTGGTAATAGCTGTTAAAAAATTCGCTTGTTATCCATAGATCGCAAGTGTGTGACCGCCTATATAGTTCTCTTACAGTGACTTCTATGTTAGTATTTTCTACAGCAAGGTTGTATATTCTTACCTTTTTATAGAAAAACCCCCCTATTAAGATAAGCACTCATCCTAATAGGGGGTTCACTGTTTCAAATAAGAACCTTGTTATTCAATTTTATCTAACAATTCATAGGCTTCTTCATCTGATTTTACATTTAATAATTTTTCTCGAAACTCATCATCCATTAATTTTCTTGATAACATTTGTAAGATTTTTAGATGGGCATCTCCTTCTGCATGTTTCGGTACAGCGATCATGAAAATAAGTTTAGCTAATGAGCCATCTGCACTATGCCAATCCACTCCATTTTTGTGAATACCAAAAACAACTCTTGGTACTTGGACAGCATCAGACTTTCCATGTGGAATCGCTACATTCATCCCAATTCCTGTAGAACTTTCTGCTTCTCTATTCAAAATTGCTTGGCGAAATTCATCTTTAGATGTTAACACGTTTTCTTTATCTAACGTTTCAATCATTTCATCTATCACTTCATCTCTTGATTGACTCTCTAAGTTTGTGTTAATAAAAGCTCGATCTGTTATGTCGGTTAACTTTTCCATTTTACTTACAGGCTCAGCAACCACCGAATCCTCTACTTTTGTATCTGTGGTTGCGTTAATTTCTTGATCTTCTTCTGTATCTACTTCCTGTACGTCTTTCTTTAAAAAGTTTACTACAATAGCTGTCACAACAGCACCAATAGCAATAGCTACAAAGAACATGAACACATTGTCCACTGCCCCTAACACACCAACTATCGGACCACCATGTGCCACTCTGTCCCCGACTCCGCTTAACATAGCAATAACAGAACCTGTCATGGAGCCAATCATAATACTAGGGATAACACGCAACGGGTCTTGTGCTGCAAAAGGAATAGCACCTTCGGTAATCCCAAAGAATCCCATTGTTAAGGATGCTTTTCCTGCTTCTCGTTGTGATGGTTCAAATTTGTTTTGAAATAGCAATGTTGCCAATCCTAAACCAATTGGTGGTATAGCGATAGCTGCTGCTATTGGTCCCATGATTTCATAATTCCCTTCTCCAATCATGGCAGCACCAAATAAGAATGCCACTTTATTAACCGGACCACCCATATCAAAGGCAATCATTGCACCTAATATTAAAGCGAGCAATATAGAGCTTGTCCCTTGCATGCCTTCTAACCATCCAGTTAATGATTCAAATATTTGTGCAACTGGCGCACCAATTAATAGAACAAATAATAAACTAACGACTAATGATGATAACACAGGAATAATGATAATCGGCATGATAGGTTGCATCATTTTTGGCACCTTCACTCTTTTAATCCATAGCGCAACATACCCAGCTAAGAAACCTGCAATAATACCGCCTAAGAACCCTGCACTCGCTTCACTGCCATAAAAACTTCCATTTGCTGCAATAAAGCCGCCAATCATCCCTGGCGCTAACCCTGGCCGATCCGCTATACTATAAGCTATATAACCCGCTAATATTGGGACCATAAAGCTAAAAGCTGCTGCCCCTATTTGTTCAATCGTCTTCCATATAGAATCCTCTGGTATGGCTATTCCTTCTTCTCCTGGAACACCACCAATAGTTAAAGCTATAGCAATCAACAAACCACCAACAACGATGAATGGCACCATAAAGGAAACCCCGTTCATTAAATGACGATAAATAGGGTTTTCCTTCGTTTTATCGGAAGAAGTTGGCATACTATCCTTATCGCCTTTCTTTCCTTCTCCCTGATGTACGGTAGCTTGATCACTTAAAGCTTTCTCGATGAGGTATTTTGGATTTCTTATCCCTTCCTGTACTCCTGCTGTTATTAATTTTTTACCGACAAATCGATCTTTGATAACAGTTTTATCTGCAGCAATAATGATCGCATCTGCTTCTTCAATTTCAGAAGAAGTCAACTCATTTTCCGCACCAATAGACCCTTGTGTTTCTACTTTTATCTCTATACCCATTTCCTCTGCTGCTTTTTCTAAATTTTCTGCAGCCATATAAGTATGCGCAATCCCGTTTGGACAGGATGTAATCGCTAATATTTTAGTCATGTTGTCACCCCTTCTTCTGTTTATCTAGAGTCATTATACATGCAAGCTATCTCGGAAAAATGACAAAATGTTACCGCAAGTTACGGAAAGACTTGATTTTTTATGAAAAACTCTTACGGCTAATTTGTCAGATTTTCCTACAATGCATTCATTAATAAAAATTGCGTCTTTTGATAGATTGCGTAAAAAAAATCCATCGATACCTATTTTCGATGGATTTTTTATAATAATTCAATTATCTTTTCTTTATCTTTTTCCATCACAATACTTTCAACTTCCGTTGGATTCCCGGCTAACTTAGAAATTCGATGGAATAATTTCCTCCGGTCATTAGATAATTCATGTTTTAAAGCTAAAAAGAAGATCAAACTCACTTGTTCTGTTCCCCACTGCATCGGTTCAGGTAATGTGACCACTACTATCTTGGATTCCTTTACTAGATCTGGATTACCGTGAGGAATAGCAATTCTTCCGCCTATTGCTGTGGCAGACCTTCTTTCTCTTATCAATGCTTCATGACCATAATTTTCTTTTACTATTCCCTGGCGAGCCAAGTGATTAGAGAGTTGTTCAATTAACTTGAAACGATGATCTGTTTTCATATGAACATAAATATATTCCTCACTCAAATACTTTGCAAGAACAGAATGCGCATTGCCATGTCCTTTTTCTTTTTGCACTAAATAATTTTCAAGCTTTCGTTGATCTTCCTCTGTAAATAAAGGCGATACGATTATTTGAGGGACCATTTTTTGCTCCAAATCAACGGTAGTGACAACAAGATCTACGTGATGGTCCTTTAAAAAAGTGCCCAAATCATTTTGGGATAAAGATGCTTTTACCGATAACTCTTGAAAAGAAGCAGTCAATTTAGAGCGGAGTATTTCCGAAACACCTATTCCCATATGACAAACTACTGCCACTTGAAGCTCTTGCTTTTCTTTACCTTGAAGCCTTTCAACTGCCGCTTGATAATGTAAAGTTAAAAAGGCAACCTCATCTTCCGGGATATCATACGGCAATATCGATTTCATATCGTCTAGAACCGAAATCAACAAGTCAAACATATTAGGATACATTTTTTTGATATCTTGCAGCAGCGGGTTTTTCACTTGCAAATGATACTTTAACCTATTTAACACAGAATATATATGTGTTTTCAAACCATCCTTTAATTCCTCATCTTGATTTAACGGCATTAGTGACATAATGCTTAATCGTTTGGTTAGCTGATCAGTGATCTGACTGGCTTGTCGTTCCGTCTCCACATCAAACGGATAACCTTCGCTTAATTGCTCACTAAACTTTGCTCCTAATAATTGAATCGTCAAAAATATAAGTTCATCTTCAGGTAAAGAGACAACAAATCTTTCACTTAGTTTCTGGCTCATTTCATGGATCCATTGATATTCCACTTTTTCTTGAATATATGACTTGTGTGATGACTCTACGCGAATAAATTGTTCCTTCTTTGTACGATGGAACATTAATAGAACATATGCTTTCAATTGACCAATACTTTGATCTGTTATAAAAATTTTATGCTTCTTTAATAATTGATCGACTTGCTGATTTACTAATGATCTTTCATGAGAAGGCATTTTGGTAAGTATGAACGGTACAGTCCCTTGTTTTTGTTCAGATATTTCGTCTAATGTTGCTAATGCAAGGCGCTTACTTTTTTCATCCCCTTTTATATAAATGCCGACCCTTTGTTTCGATTGTATTTGTAAATTTTTTGACGAAAACCAAGTCTCTAAGCTTTGTAAAGCTTGTCTTATTACTTGCACCGAAGTGTAAAATTGACTAGCCAATGCTTTTAATGTAGCAGGTTCTAATCGGATTAATAAATGATATACCATTTCCATTAATTCTTTATTACTCAGATGCTTTTCACCATGTTTTTCAAGGCTGGCATTATAGATTTCATCTAATAAAAGTTGTTTATCTTCATGTATTATATCAAGATAAACGCCTACACCAGGTTTTCTCATCAACGTTCCTGATACCTTTTTAGTTAAGTATTGTTCGATCATTCGTAAGTCATTGCGAATCGTTTTTTCAGAACATTCAAATTCTTGGGCAAGAGACTCAACTAATAAGGGGTTCGATTCATGTAATAAAAGCCTTTTCAACACTTTTTGTTGTCTAGGACGCATGTTTTACTCCTTTCTAACTACTGACCATATTCACTATACAATATTTGACGAAAAAACTCGAAAATTATAATTTTACGGACAATAAAAATCCCCTATCTCTATATAAGAGATAGGGGAAATGTTTTATAACAACCGACCAAAAACATAATTAATTAAAAACCACAATATACCAAAAAAGATAATTAAGTAAGTAATATATTTGATGGCTGCTACGCCAACTTTGCTAGTGTCTGTTTTTTTCTCTCTTTTTTCTACTTCAATATCTTTATTGTCTCCCATAAGAACATAACTCCCTTCATTAGGATGTTATAGTTCCATTCCCTTTTAGAAATTATTAAAAACATGTTTATTCAGCTCTTTCTACTTTATTAAAAAAACACTTGCCTCATAAGAAGCAAGTGCTTTTTTATTTTGCTCTGATTTGATCTTCAAAGCCAATTTCCTTATGTGACCCATCACAAAACGGCTTGTTCTTGGATGCACCACAACGACATAAAGAGAACGCTTTTTTAGTTTCGAAAGCATTGCCCTCGGCATCAACTAGCTCAACATCTCCTGTAACCAGAACGGAGCCATTGTCTCTCACTTTTAATTGTACTTTCTTCTCTTCACTCATCTTTTATTACCCCCTACTGCGATTTTACTGATTTTCGTTATTTCTGTCTATACCATCACTGCATAAATATTGTTTAATCACCCCATATTATAATGAAAGGTGGGAATAGAAATGGAGAACTTTGAGAATGAACATGTTAATTATTTTGATCAAGCAATTTCTGACTACAAACGCGGAACTACTAGGATGCAAGAGCACTTGCCAGATATGACAAAAGGTTTCTTTGATTTTACAGAAGAAGCTTTTAAAGAAGGAACTATTGATCAAAAGCATAAACAGTTAATGGCCTTGTCTATCAGCATCTATGCCCAGGATGAATACTGTATTATTTATCATACAAAAGGTGCTGTCGAACATGGTGTTAGCGAAAAAGAGATTATGGAGACATTAGCGATTAGTGCAGCATTAGGTGGTGGAGCCGCTTTTGCACAAGCGGTTACTTTAGCAATGGACACATACAATCACTATAACCAAACCTTACATTAACACATAGAAAAAATCAGTAAAGCTTACTTGCTTTACTGATTTTTTACAGTTTATATGGTGTTTCTTGATATACATAATAATTAAGCCAGTTGGATATTAACATGTTCGAATGGGAACGCCATCTTAATCTAGGCGTTTGGCTTGGGTCATTGTTCGGGAAATAGTTAGCGGGTATCTTTGGATTTAACCCTGCTGCCACATCACGATCAAATTCTTTTTGCAAAGTATATGCGTCATACTCAGGGTGCCCTGTTACAAATATTTGCTTACCATCAGTAGATGCAATCATATAAACTCCAGCTTCTTCTGACTCACTTAACACTTTTAAACTGGGCTCTTTTTCAATATCTGTTTTTCGAATATCTGCATTTCGAGAATGCGGCACATAAAATTCTTCATCAAAGCCACTTAATAGCTTTTCTTGAGGATCTGTAAGATAATGTGTGAATATACCGGACAGCTTGTCTTCCATAATATATTTATCAATACCATAATGATAATACAGTCCAGCCATTGCTCCCCAACAAATATGAAGAGTAGAAGTGACATTCGTCTTACTCCATTCCATTATTTGCGACAATTCGTCCCAATAAGTGACATCTTCATATGGTAATTTCTCAATTGGAGCACCGGTTATAATTAACCCATCATACTTATTCTCCTTTACATCTTCAATCGATTTATAAAATTGTTGCAAATGTTCAGGAGATGTATTTTTAGATGTATGTGAACTTGTATGCAAAAGACTTACATCTATTTGTAGTGGACTATTTCCCAACAAACGCAATAAATGGGTTTCTGTTAATTGTTTTAAAGGCATCAAATTTAAGATTAATATTTTTAAAGGACGTATATCTTGCGTAAATGCCCTACTCTCATCCATGACAAATATATTCTCTTCTTGTAATTTACTTTTAGCAGGTAATAAATCTGGCACTTTGATAGGCATTTCACGTTTCTCCTTTATTCAAAATATGACTAATATCGATCACTTTTATTTTTGCACGACAACTTTCATTATACCTATTTTTCTAAATAAAATAAAGCAAATTGTTCCTATTTTCAGATATTTTAAGTTAAATGTCCAAGCTTCAAGACGCTTTAAATGGGAAAAAGATGCCTTGACTTTGTAAAGGCACCTTTTCCACTTCAGGTCATCCATTTCGGTGGTGTATTTTTCCCCCAATATATCTCAGCAATTTGATTATGCTGCTCATAATTATCTACTTTCGAATGGTAATGAAATTGAAAATAATATCCTTCATTTGGCCGTTTTAACCGATTGACATGGAATCTTGCAACATCACTTTTGGTTTCTGCATGATGTAAATTAAAGATCCGCTCTCCGTAACCAGGTGATGGTTCCTCTGCAATCATTAAGAATTGGCTGTCCTTTTCCCCTATTTCTTCATAATAGTGATCTAATACAGATTCAATATTAGGTAAAACGACATCTTCTAACTCTTCGTTCATTTTTGATGCAATACGCTCGCCTAGCTTTTCGATTACTTGTTGCTTCGCCCGCTCATTTAATGATTGCAAATAAAGATGATTCGTTGTCTGGTCAACCGACAAGGGTGCTTCTATTTGAGCTGTTGCTTGTGAAACTGGTGTATCTTCATTATTAGGAGCTACTTCCCCTTTATCTACCTTCTCTAGATCTGCATCAAGGTAGATAGGCGGAACATACAGCCCTAAAGTCAAAATCGCAATCAACACAACCGTTATTTTTTTCATCCACCATTTCATATAGACCGAACTCCCTCAACATTTCTTACTAAAATTTTATCATGTTTATTGTATTTGTCTATATCTTTGAAAGGATTTACACGATTTTTACTTAAGTTTGTGAAAAGGCTTATACCGGATATTTCTCCTTAAAATGGAGAAAATTAAAAAGATCCTTCTCCATTTAATTGAGAAGGATCCGTTGTTTATGAAAGTGAATAAACGTGGAAACTTAAGAATATAAAAACTTAAGCACTCGGATCTTCTCATCTTCGGATACGTTATATACCCTCTGAAATTGGCACCGGGCATTTCGACAATGCTGGTTGCCGAGGCCTCTCAGGGTCAGTCCCTCCGCCTCTCTAGATAAGAAAACCTTACTATATTCAATTGATTTGATGCAATAGTATCATAACATGAGCCATTAGACAAGTTATTTTTTGAATTTTCCGATAATTGTATAGAATAATGGCAATGTTGGTAAGATAATAATAGTATTTTTTGTAGGAATATGGAGGAAAAATAATGGACCGAGAATTTTTAGATCAAATCAACAACGACCATGATTTGGATCATGCCATTGCGGAAGAAATATCAGATGACATTGCTTATTACCGAACAATTCTATCTAATGTCGTGATGATTGGTGCTCCCGATGAAGATTGGGTTTTAGTAGATACAAGTATTCGAAAATATCATGAACGTATTCTTCATGCTTGTGAAAAGCGATACGGTAATAAACCGCCAAAAGCCATCCTGCTTACACATGGTCATTTTGATCATGTCGGATCAGCCAAAAAGCTCGCAGAATATTGGAATATTCCTATTTATGTTCATGAAAACGAACTAGATTATGTAACAGGGGAAAAGTCTTATCCTCCTGGAGATCCAACTGTAGGAGGGGGAATGATTTCCTTATTATCGACTATATTTCCAACAAAGCCAGAGCATTTAGAAAAATGGGTAAAAGTGTTGCCAAACGATGGTTCTATTCCTTTTTTAAAGGATTGGCGTTATATTGAGACGCCAGGCCATACACCTGGGCATATCAGCTTATTTCGTGATAGTGACAGTTGTTTAATCGCAGGGGATGCCGTTTCAACGGAGAAGCCGGAATCTTCCTGGGCGATTTTCTTTCCTTTGCAGCATATTTATGGACCACCTGCTTATTTTACGGAAGATTGGATGAAAGCAGAAGAATCAGTCAAAACTTTAGCACAATTAAAACCAGCTAATATTATTGCTGGTCATGGATTACCAATGCATGGAGAGAAAATGCAGGAAGAGTTGCAACATTTAGCTGATCACTTTATAGATCAAGCTATCCCCAAACACAAAAGGCACTAAAAAGACTGGCATTCGTGACATGCTAGTCTTTTTTGATTTCTGGGGCTTCCGTTTCTTGATTTTCAAGATCGGAAGGGCGGCTATTTTTAACAAAGAAAGAGAGAACCAATCCAATTAAGGTTATGATGGATAATACTAAAAACGCAGTATTGGCCCCGTATATACCTGGGAATTCCTTCTCGCTATTTTCTGCAGCTCCTTCAGCAGTAGTCATAACCGTTACTAAAATGGCCGTACCAACAGAAGCAGAGACCATACGGAATGTATTATCCATAGCAGCACCATGTGCAATTAATTTCTTTGGCAGTTGGTTTAAACCTGCTGTGGCTAGCGGCATCATCACCATTGATATACCTAGCATTCTGAGGGAGAAAACAATCATCAAATATGTGATCGATGTTTTGTCATCTAAAATAGTAAACAGAAATGAACCGGCAGTCATCAAAACAAAGCCTATGATAGCAAGCCATCTCGCACCAACTTTATCAAAAATCCTCCCCGTTATTGGTGACATGATTCCCGTAATAATAGCGCCTGGTAGTATGACTAGACCCGACTCAAAAGCACTAAAATCTCTCGCATCCTGCATATATAAAGGAAGTAATGTTTCCACCCCGATCAATCCCATAAAGGCCACCATTCCTAATGATACTGTTAATGGGAATATAGAATATTGGAAAACTCTAAACTCAAGCATTGGGTGTGCTAACTTTATTTGTCTTATAATAAATAATAGAAGTGCCACCGCACCAACAAATAATGACACTATGGTTATAACAGATGTCCATCCGTTGTTCCCTGCACTGGTGAAGCCGTAGAGTAAACCACCAAAACCAAAGGTTGATAGAATAATAGATATCACATCAACATTAGGTTTAGATATCTCCGTTACATTTTTCATGACAAAATAGGCAATGATGATATCAATAATCGCTATCGGTAATATTATATAAAACAACACACGCCAAGAGTAATGTTCTGTCACCCAACCAGATAATGTTGGACCAATAGCAGGTGCAAACGAGATAACTAGTCCAACAAGGCCCATAACAGAGCCGCGTTTATTTACAGGAAAAATCATTAAGAAAACAGTTTGCATGAGCGGCAGCATGACACCAGCTCCTGCTGACTGGATGACTCGTCCTGCCAATAAAACGGAAAAATTAGGTGCCACACTTGCCACTAAAGTTCCGAATGCGAAGACACTCATAGCTGCTATAAACAATTGTCTTGTTGTAAAGCGATCTATTAAAAATGCACTAACTGGAATCATAATTCCATTTACAAGCATAAAAATCGTCGTTAACCATTGTGCTGAATTAGCTGTTACTCCCATTTCATTCATAATTGGAGGGATTGCTGTAATCATTAATGTTTGATTTAAAATAGCAATAAAGGAACCCGCAAGCAGTAAAGTCACAATTGTGCTGCGTTTATATGTAGTTTCTGCCAATATTACCACCCTTTCTAAATGGAAGTATTTCACACATTATTTCTAGTCACGAAATATATTGTATTCGTTCTTGCTATGAAAAGCAAAAAATAGAAACTGAGATTCAGCTTCTATTTTAACCACCCTTTTTCTTTCACTTTCGCAATCGCTTCAATACGGTTTTCCACCTCTAATTTATCTAAAATGATAGAGATATAATTGCGCACTGTTCCATGTGACAAATAAAGATCTTTTGCAATATTTTTTGTTGTCCTTCCATCTGCCATCAATTTCATCACTTCTATTTCTCTTTCTGTTAATGGATTTGGATCAGAAAAAGCTAAATCCACCAGCTCCGGTGCATATATTCGTTTTCCTTTTATAATCTGACGAATTGATTGAGCCAGGTCTTCACTTGGGCTATCTTTTAATAAGTAACCGCTCACCTCTGCTTTTCTTGCACGCTCAAAATATCCAGGTCTTGCAAAGGTGGTTAATATAATGATCTTACAGGGATGTTGTCTTAACGCTTCTGCAGCATCCAATCCCGTTTTAACAGGCATTTCAATATCCATAATACATACATCTGGATTTTTTTCCTCTACCAGCTTTAATACCTCTTCCCCATTACTTACTTGGCCAACTACTTCCATATCTTCTTCTAAATTGAGTAATGAACCCATTGCACCTAATAATAATTGCTGGTCTTCTGCGAGCACAATCCGAATCATGCTTCGCCCTCCTCTATCTGTTTAATCACTTTAGGAACCGTTACGATAAGATGAAAGCCTTTATTTGTAGTTAAAATGGTTAATGAGCCATCTACAAAATCTAAACGTTCCTTCATTCCCTTTAATCCATGACCTGAGGATTTTTCACCTGTACTGCCCTTTCCGTTATCTTGCACCTCTATTAGAAAGGAATCTGCAGTTTCCTTCATCACAACCTTACAATAGGTGGCATCACTATGTTTCACGACATTTGTTATTGCTTCTCGCAAACACATGCTCAACACATTCTCTATAAACATAGGGATGCTATCAACCTCACACTTTATGTCCACATGTCCCTTTATATTGGCAACTTTAAGCAATTGTTGCGTGTGCTCGATCTCGTCTTTTAATCGAACAGCACGCATATTGGACACCATTTCCCGTACTTCTTTTAAAGCCTGACGAGACACTGCCTGGATATCTTCAATTTCCCTCTTAGCGTTTTTCTTATCTTTCCCTATCAATTTCCCCGCCAATTCGCTTTTCAACCCTATCATGGATAACTTTTGCCCCAATGTGTCATGTAAATCCCGTGCAATACGATGGCGTTCTTCTACAATGGCTAATTGATCAATTCGTCGATTCGCATCCTTTAGTTTTCCTTCTAATTCTTCCTGCTTTAACCGATTGTAACGATTAATGGGAATAAGAATGACGCCAAGTACAGTCATAGCAAGAAAAGGAATTTGACCTAAAAGCAAAGAATAACTGAACAGAAATCCTACCGTAATCGTTAAAATGGTTGTAACGAGATGAACCACATATAACGAAATAAACGCTGCTTTCCTTCTTATATTACCAATAAAAAAAGCGATAAATAATGCAAAATAAACATAACCAAACATAAAAGTCATGGCAATGTTGATCACCATTTCCACACTTACTGCAACATAGGAAAGACTTCCTTTTTTTGATGTAAAAGAAACCCAATACGCTGCAAAAAAGAGCAGAGTCACTGCGATCCCAAATCCAACCTCAAGGAAAGAAGTAGATCGAAATATGAAATAAAAGGGAAGGACACAAAAAATAATCCAAATGTATAAACTAACCCCTGTATTTTTAGGAAATATATGATACCAATGTTGCATACTTACCGTCCTTTCCATCATACTCTATTATAGCAAAACAAACGCTTCGTTTAAGAGCGAAGCGTTTGAGATTTCGATACATTGGCCGTAGAAGTGGCGATATTTTTTCGTTGTTTTTGTTCTTTCTCCAATGTCTTTATTTCCTTAAAGCTGACAAATGTTTTTTTCTCTTCATCATACAGACGAAACTTAATCGACTCTAGGCTTGTTTTAAGAGTTATGGTTGTAGCTTTTTGTAATGGCGGTGTATCCTGATGCGCTTTGTCTAAATGGTAATTTGGCACTCTAGGACTTAAGTGATGAACATGATGATAACCGATATTACCTGTTAACCATTCTAACCATTTTGGCAATTTGTAATAAGAGCTGCCATCCACTGCCGCTTTCACATAATCCCATTCTGATTCATTTTCAAAATAAGAATCTTCAAATTGATGCTGTACATAGAATAGCCAAATACCAACTACACCTGCTGTATATACGATTGGAATTTGTACGAGTAATAACGTCTTCCAACCTAAAGTGAAAGTAATCGTTGTATAAATTACCGCTAGTAACGCATTAATCAAGTAAGTGTTATACCGTTCTTTTTTCTTTGCTCCTTTACGGTTGAAACGATTATCATATAAAAACAGTAATAACGGACCTAAACCGAACATGACAAAAGGATTTCGGTACAATCGATATTGTAATCGAAGCCATTTGGATGCTTCTTGATACTCTTTCACTGTCATGATCCAAATATCGCCCGTTCCACGTTGATCTAAGTTTCCACTTGTGGCGTGGTGAATGGAATGTGATCTTTTCCATTTTTCAAAAGCAAAATGCGTGAGGACACCCGTTATGGTTCCTAACACTCTATTCCATTTTTTGTTTTGGAAAAAAGATTGATGGGCACAATCATGGAATATAATAAAGGTTCGAACCATAAATCCAGCAGCCAAAACAGAAAATACAAGACTTAGAAGAATGGAAAGAGATAGGCTTTGGTAAGCTAAAAACCATAATAGAAAAAATGGTGGTATCGTATTCAATAGTTGTATGGCACTTGCCTTTCCATCTGGTGAAGCAAAAGGCATCACTGCTTTTCTCAATTGAGCTTGTTTCTGTTTGCTCATTGGTATCATCCCTACTTTCTCTATTTCTTACTATTTAGTGTACACCAAACAGTACAAGCTTATTAGACTCACCTGTCAGGAATCTTACATGACAAATGTCATACTCCCTTTTCTCTTAGAATAAAAAACTTGGCACCATCTGTTGTGCCAAGTTTTTTCATATCTTACCTTGAAATATTGGTGGATCGTTGGGTGAAATCGATGTCTTGATAGTACGTGTTTTTTACTAATATATTAGGACCAAGGCATTTCACTGCGGGACAGTGGCAATTCAACGATTTAGCCGTTTTAGAATCCATCCAACGATCATATGCTTTTTGTAAAGTCGTATCTTGAATATTTCCTAAAGACGGCTCTTCTTCATCCCCAAAATCGGTCACAATGACATCACCTGAAAAGATATTTACATTTAATCTAGAACGACCGTCAGGATCATTACGAACTGTTACATTTTTTTCTCGATATAAGCGGCGAAGCAAATCCAGCTCTTTCTCACTTTTATTACAAGGATAAAAAGGCAATGTTCCAAAAAGCATCCAAACTGACTGGTCACGGTGATTTAATAACCTTTCAATCCCTTCTTGCATCTCTTCTAATGTCAATGTCTGCAAGTCGCTAGCAAAATCAACTGGATACATTGGATGCACTTCATGTCGCACACATCCCATCTCCATCACATGATCATGAATGGTTTCTAAATAGGGAAAAGTTCGCTTATTCAGCATTGTTTCTGCAGATACCATCACACCTTCTGCTACTAATCGTTGTGAATTTTCTACCATCCGCTCAAAATATTTCTTTCGATTTTCGATCGTAGGCTTGCGCTCCATATTCGCAAATCCTGTTTCAGCGAATTCCTCTGCTGTTCCCCAATTATGCGAAATGTGTAACACGTCTAAGTAAGGAATAATCGTTTCATACCTTGAATAAGGCAAGGTTAAATTCGAATTAATCTGAGTTCTTACTCCTCGCTCATGTGCATATCGAAGCAGCGGAACCACATATTCACGGACAGATTTCTTCGACATCATCGGCTCTCCACCCGTAATACTTAAAGTCCTCAAATGCGGTATCTCATCTAACCTTTTTTTCATCAAATCAAAAGGCAATGCATCCGGATCTTTATCCTGAAGTGTATATCCTACCGCACAGTGTGCACAGCGCATATTACATAATGTAGTTGTCGTGAACTCTATATTCGAAAGTGTCATCTCGCCATATTCTTCCACATCCAAATAAGCTTCCCACGGATCATAATGCGGCGTAATTGGACGAATTTTTTCCATAGATGTCATGTTCAAGACTCCCTCTCTATCATTCATAACCTTTTCCCTCTATTGTATCAAACATGACAAGCCTTTGTCGGAACAAAAAAAACGAGCAAACCTCACCCGATCTCTTCATCCTTTCTCTACATGCATAAATGTCGTAGTAGAACAAAACTGCGCAATAATCAAAATTTGTCTTGCTGTAGCTTCTTCCATTCTAGTTTGAGATGTGTGCTATCATTCGCTCCGTCAGAATACTTCGCTAATAAAGAAGTTCTACCTTTCAGGAGAATAGGCGCATAGGAACTTATTTCTTTTGTGCTCTTTCTTTCTTCCATCAGAACACCACACAAAGCGGAGGCAAGATACGTAGACTCCAACGGGAACAGCGCGAGCCGCAGACTCCGAAGGAAAGCGACTTTTGCTTTCTGAGGAGGCTAAGGCCGTGCCCGTGGAAAGCGAAGTATCTTGCCGAAGCGATTCTTTGCACTTAGCTTCGGAAGAGTGGTAGAAAGCCATGCTACAGTTATTGCATCGTATATGGATATGACGAACGAATTTTTATACTAAGAACGTTCTTTTTCTTCATAAAAAAAGCTATCTCAAAAGTCAGCTTGCTGATTTTGCAGCTAACTATGAGACAGCTTCTGAATCTTTATTGTTTAAAGGTCTACCCAAGTGTACTTCTCGCCCCAGCTCTCCTTGGCAAGTTTCTCCACTTTTTCAACAAATTGATTGTCCACCGCATAAGCATCACCTTGTTCATATGGATTATAATGAAAGGCGTAAAGTCTTGCGGCAAATTCATGAAATGGCAGGGAAGACTCACCAGGTATCTCATCATGGCCGGTAACAGTAGGTGTAATGCCTTGTCCCCAATCCTGTGCACTATCATTATTCGGGTTATAAAAGTAAACCCGATATTTGCCGTTTGAATCCTTGGCAATTCGTTGGATTGATACAGCATGCAATCCTAACATATGGCCAAAGGAATTGGTAATAAAAATACCAACAGGATTCGGATATATTAATTCATATCCATTATTATATTCCGGATGGTGCGTAGCATAAAACAATCGAACAAAGCCTGGATAGTCAGCAATCGAGCCAGTTAGCGGATCAATAGTTGAACTAAATCCTCTTGGAATCCAATCTCCATAGAAGGCTGGGTTCACCCATTTATGCACATCATCCCCGCGAAACTTAGATCTTCTTACCAGCTCGCCGTAAATACGATCTAGGTGCGGAACTAAAATTAACGAAACTGGGTCCAGCTCTTCATGTAAATCATTAACTAGTCCTTCACGAAGGTTCTTAGAATGAATTCGTTGCCCTTCAAATTGTACGTCAACGTCTCCATCCCTTGCAGCACGAGGAATTAATTCTAATAAATAACCAGGTGCATGCAAAGACCATAAACTAATACCACGAGCAGTTTGACAGGTTGGGTTCATCCCTTGTCCAACTCCTAAAGGTTGCCCCAACACACTAATCACACCTGCCATCATAATATCATTGGCCGTAATCCCTTCATTGCCATTTATAGAATTTAATAATACTTTACGAACATCTGGCTGCAGGTCTAACTCGATCAGCCTTTTTAATCCAGGGATCACTGGTGTTGATGACAATACACCTCGCTCTAACATACAAGCTAATCCGTACAACGCCTGTCTCATTGGAGGATGTATCGCTACCGTGATGAGCTTACTAACAATATCTGCATGTTGTTCAGCATTTGCTTTTCCTTTTTTAGTTAATCGAAGTGCCTCAGGCAATAGTTTTTCACGATGCTTATTTAAATAGCGAACTAGTACAACATGATGCTTTGATACAAGCCCTGTTTCTCTCATTGATTTCGCAAATGTTCTGGCTTCTTCTTCTAGCTCTTTATCCGACATCTCTTTTAATTGTTTTCGATATTCACAGGGTTCTTGGTACTTTTGACATTTTTTCGTCGGACAAGTAATAGCTCGTACATAGCGTTTAATAGCTCTTTTATCCTGCTCATCAATATCCTTATCCAATAATGATCGAGAATTTTTAATCATGTGGACAATTCGATTTACCATAATAGGCCGCTGTGCCACAAGATCATCAATTTCTTTTAACAATTTTCCAGATATAGGTGCTAAGGTTAATTCATCAGCTAAAAATTGAAATAACCTTTCTGCTCGATTTTTTTCTTTTTGTTTTCCTTCGATTCGGGATGCTTCTGTTTCCTCTGGAAATAGAATATCCACATTTAAGGCCATGACTTCATTTAAAAACTCTTTTGCTTGTTCTTTAGAAACATTTTGATGCTTATAGTTTCCTTTAGCGATGGCAACCATTCTTAATTCACTTAGAATCTCTACAATGGATGTCATACCACTATCCATTAAAGATCCGGCTACTAAACGCGGTTCCAACTTAGAAGGCTCTGCCCATGGACCTCCTTCAAAAATACCCGACTCATCAAAACGATCAGCATGTTGATACAAAAATTTCATCCCGTCTTCTTCATCCATCACTCTTGCAGCAGCTTGAAACAGGTCTGACTGATACATTTTTTTTGCATATGGAAAAGCATTTTCCAATGTATCTAGTGCCTGCATAAAAGCTTCTGTTTGATTTGTATCTACTTTTAAGCTCACTTTTCCATCTCCTTTACATAAAGAAATCGTGATCTACATAATCCGTTAATGGCTGTTTAACTTGCTCGTGATCTTCATGATGAAAAAATAATGTTCCTAAATGATTGCCATACCCTTCTTGGTCTTGTACTTTTGCTTGCATAGGCTTATACAATGTATGTTTATCAAAACCAGGATGTTCTTCTAGTTCATCTGGTATATTTACACCTTGTATAAAGTTCTTTTTTGGATAAACTAAGAAGCTGCCTGCATGTCCATTTGTTTCATCTTCTTGTGGAAAGAATCCATCCAGCTCTTCAGTTGAAGTATGTGGATCTGAGCATAGAATATGCCCAACATAAGGATTAAACTGATATGCTTTTTGCATTAAATCAAAAATATGTCCGCCAGGAATACGATACGCCACTTCTCCAAAATATATTTCGTCATCATTAGTAATAAAAAATTCTGGATGAATAATGCCATATTCAATATCAAAGGCATCTACCACTTTTTGTACCTCATTACGAATAGCTGAGCGATACTCTTCAATGTCTGGAGAAGGCGGCACCATCATCGAATAACCAAATACCACATATTCTGTAATATTTAAAAACAACACTTTGCCTTGATGAATAAAGGCTTCACACGAAACTTCTATTCCATCTAAATGACTTTCCATTAAACAAGGAAAATTGTCATCACTTAGCTTCTGATCAATATCTTCAACAGAGCGAATCATACGATGTCCAGCTGCACCTGCTTTATTTAAAGCTTTAATATGAACAGGGTCTGGATCTTCTCCGTGATGACGCAACAATGAATCATTCACTCGCTGGAAGAATTGCTTTACATCTTCTTTCTGATTTCCTTCTTCAAAAACACCTACTCTTAAACCACCTATATGAGCACGTCGTTTCATCATGGCTTTATCTCTAAATAAGATAGAGTGATGAAAAACACGAGGTTCATTCCTAAAATAGGCATTTAACGCTCCTGCCCATTCCACTGTTTCTTCAAATAGTGGAATCGCATGATCGACCTCAAGAGCTCGCAGTTGTTCTGATAAATCTTTTGCTTGTTGATAAACCTGTTGATAACCAAGCTCATTATTAAAATCCCAAGCAAAAAATGGTATATTGTGCTGTTTCGCATAATCATTAAATTCTGGTAAACTAACCACTACATATGGTCTCTTTAGCTGATCCATCGCTTCAATGGTTGGAATACTCCAGCCAATTAAAGCAATTTTTTTCCCTTTCTCCGGTTTTGTAATTTTCAATTTTTTGGGACCAGTTTGAATATTTTCAATTATTTTACGATCTGTTTGATCCGTTTGTTTAAAAGAAATTTCTTGTGCTGTTGGTTGATCAAATGTCATGTTACTTCTTTCCTTTCTTATATGTTGTGATAGAATTTATAACACTTTATACCAAATATTCATGTTTTCCATACTGCCTGCGATATTGCTGTTTTGCACCATTCTACCCCCGAACGTGAAGCCATGTTTTACATTGACTAAATTCATTCCAACAGAATTAGCACGTGAATAGGAAAATAATGTACGGATGCCCATTTTCTTTACCTTTGGAATTAAATGTGCTACCTGATAGGATAATAATTGTTTGGCTCTGTGTTCAGGGTATGTAGCACAATCTGAAAGCTCTGCTGATCGAAAATGAGGCAGAATATCGGCAGAACAAGCACTTACAATCATACCGTTGTGCTGCACTACTAAAAAATAGACATCACTTTGCATCATTTCTTCTATAAATACCGGATCATTCATTGGCGTTGGATACGATTGAAAAACAGTTTGATAAAGGTTTGCCATTTGTTTAGCATCTTTCAAATCCGCCCATCTCATTTGATAACCTGTTGGTAATTCAAAATTAGTAGAAATTTGTTGCCTCTTTTGAATAACATCAAATACTTTCTTTTCTGATGCGAGTCGATCTGTCTTATGACGAGCAGGATCTAAAAACAAGGCATAGATGTATGCGGTAGCACCATTAAAAAAACCTTTGATTTTCCCTTCATAACAAGCACCATGTTGTTTGATCTCCCCTGTTTGATGATCGCGCAAATAAAAAATTAACTTATCACAATTCGTATCCTTCGCCACTAGCTTTAAACGGTCTAAAAAAGAATTCAATTCCTCCCCGGTAGGCATTTGATAAATTTTTATCCGTTGACTGATGGGTTCAACAGATACCGTCCTGCCAAAATAGGCTAAATCTTGCGGCGTTGTTTTTAACATTTTCATAAATGGAAATACGCTCCTTTATCGATTCACTTCATATTTATTGATGCTTGCAAACCTACAACCTAGTTTGTTTATAATTGCTCTTCGTATACACGAGTTAGTAAAAAGCTCCGCGTTATAGCAAAAAGAATTGTTGGTACGTTTTACAGAAAAAGGATATTAGGATAAAACCCTATAAGAGAGCGCATTATTGGAAGGGAAAATGTTTTTACTTTCATGGAAAAAGCGTAATTTACTACGTATAAAAACTAAATTTTACACTCTTGTATAACATTAAGAAAAAACCGGCCAAAATTCCGGTCTCTAATAATTTTTTAACATGCATAAATTTCGTAGTAGAACAAAACTGCGAAATAAGCCTTAAAAAGCTCTGAAGACCGCTCCAGAAATATACTTCGCTTTCCGGGGGCACGGCTTCAGCTTCCTCGGCAGCAAGCTGCCTGCGGGATCTTCAGCTCGCGCTGTTCCCCCAGGAGTCTACGTATATTTCTTCCGCTAGTGAGTAGTAAGAATATGTTTTTTTCTCACTTAAAACGAGCACCGCGTTCCCCACGGAAAGGGAGTATTTATCCGCTTCGCCGGACTAGCACTCACCTAAGAAAGAATGATAGAAAGACGGTTACGTTGCAGTTTATGGATGTTACGAAAAAATTTTATGTTTTCCTAATCACAAAAAAATCCCACGGAGATTTTTATCTCCGTGGGATAACTTATCCGTATTTACGAATCTGATACATTAGGAACCCAACCGTCCAGCACATTTTCTACTGTATAGTTCGCTGCTTCTTCATCCGTAAGCTGTCTTCTACTATCATTCACGATAGCGCCTGGGCCTTCATTTTCATATTCATATAACTTAGCATCTTCTGGCTGGAAACCGCCCATCTCTGTCCAGCCTTCTTCCTTAATATGCTCACCTAAATGAGAATTTTTATAAACGACATGAGCAATTGCACTAGGGTTACTACTTGGCTGCCAAGGTCTGCCTAAATAAACTGTATTTGCTTTCGCATCACTTGTTAGAGTACTGTTTAAAAACAAGAAGCCAAATTCTTGATCATCTTGAGTACTCGCTGCTGTAATGTATCCATTGTTAGAATCTGATCCTCGGTCTAAAGAATGAATCGTACTATTTTCAAACACAGCTCGAGCTGCACCAAAAATAAAGTCTACATCCCCTTCAATATAACTATTATAGTAATATTGAGAACCGGAGTGAGCGAAAAGCGTATCTTGATTACCTAGTAAACGAACATTATCAAAAATCATACGCTCACCAGTTGCATAGACAGCCACTGCTTGCTTCCCATCTGTTTCAACAGACTCATCAAAGCTATTTTCAATCGTGATATCTTGTACTAAGAAATCATTTGCTCGGAAAAATGCTGTCGCACTATTACTTGTACCAATTGTCCCTCCAACACCATTATCTTTACCGGCATAATTATCGTAATGAATCACTGTTTCGTGCTCATCCTCACCGATTAGATTAATAAACGGTTTATCAGCAGGAACGGTAATTACCTCTTTATATACGCCATTTTTCACGAAAATATCTACGAGGTTCTGATTATCATTTGGTACAGCATCAATTGCTGCTTGCACGGTTTGATAGTCACCCGATTCATCTGTGGCTACCACCAATTTATTTTCAATGGCAGCTAGACTATCCGTGAAATCTTCTACTTTTTCCACTTGTCCATCAACTAATGTGTATCCTTGATCATTCGCACTATTAGTTTCCACTACTTGAGCATAAATGTTGCCTTCAAAATACCCTGTTGTTTTTGCTGTTTCTAACAATAACTGTCCATAGCTTCCGCCCCATTGATAGCCATTTCTTCTCTCTGCCTCAATCTCATGAATATCATGTTTAATAACACCATCACGTCCAGAGAAAATCGGCTTATTTGTACCTATTTCATAAAAACGATACCACGTTACTGCATTTTCATCTTCTACAAAGTATTCACCATTTTCATTACCGCCACTTACATAGCGAACACCTTCTACTTTCACTTCATCATACCATTTTAAAGCACTTAACACCGCTTCTTTTATTTCATTGGATTGATCCATTCGTTCCATTAAAAACTGTACAATCGCTACGGATTCCTTACCTGAAATAGAAGGATGTTCATACGAACGAGCACCCACTGGCTCATACGTTTGCGGATGATGTTGTTGACCCCAAGCTGTTTTCTCACCATCGGCAACAATTTGTGATTTTAGAATATAGTCTAAAGCTAGATCTAGTGATTCCTCTATATCAGCAATGCCCTCGTCTGTTACAATATCTGTGTGGAACGGATACTTTTGGTCCACTATATCTTCAAACATATTAATTACTCGTATCATGGCCTCATCATTAAATGTCACCATGTCAGAATAATTTCCTCTTCTTGGATATACTTGGGCAAAACCACCCGTATCATATTGCAGATCAAACAGAAACGCTAACCCTTTTTGGAAACTTTCACGATATTTCTCGTCGCCTGTTTCTGCATACACTTCAGCTAAAAATTCCATTTCCTTAATTGTCGCGTCATTATCAATCATTCCAAGTTCGACACCATTACTATTCACCCACTCAGAACGAGTTGCTTCACCATCCCAAGGCTCACTATAATCTATTGCTTTTGACCAGCCGCCATGTTCTATTTGCCAGCTAACCATATTATCTGCTTGCTCAATAGCAGCTTGTAAATCCCCATTAAAGGTAGGTTCATCTTCTGGGATAATATACTGATCTCCGTCTAATGATTCGATTACTTCATAGATAATAACGGTGTTGCCATATCGGTCCTGAGTCACTGCCGCTTCTTCAGCACGTAAATGTTGACTTAAAAGAGGAGATAAACTGCTCCAAGAGCCATTTGGTAAAGACAGTTTGATATCATTTACATCAACATCCGTTAACTCTCCATTTAAAGTAACTGCAATGAAATGTTCTGTTAATACATCAGCTCTTGCAATATGAATGTCTTCAGAAGGCTTATTGGATTCTTTCACAAGTAAATCCACCATATCTATTGCTTCTCCCCAAGTCATATCTTCCTTAACACCGTAATTATTCGGGCTATTTGGATTCATGATACCTTGGCGAGCCAGCTTACCAAGCATATTAGAACCTTCTTCATCCTCAGACACCATATCCAGCAAATCTCCGACAATAAGAGCAATCTCTTCTTTTTCTAATGGATTTTGAAAAGAAGTGTCTTCCCATAAAAAGGAAGGGACATATTCATTCGCCTTTGCTATCTCCGCTGCATAAATTCCCCATTCATCTGCAGGAATATGACCGATTGCTTCTCGGTCTGACATATTTTTAAATACTTCTTGCTGATCAAAGCCAAACTCACGATTGATTAATGCTAGTAATTCTACTCCAGTGATTAACTGATCTTCTTGATAAGCATCCCCTACCACACCTAGTTGCTTTAATTTTTTCAATGTAAGGCCAGGCACTAATTCTTCGAGTTCTACTTTCTCTGTGATAACTGGACCGTTATTCTCACTGTCACTTTTCTGATTATGGATACGTAAGTGGTCAATATTTCCACCACCTTCTGCTCCAGTTGCTGTTAATCGAATAACATTTTCTCCAGCAGGAAGCTGCAATTTAGTACCTTCTACTTTCCATTCTGCCCAGTCTCCAGTTGGAGGAAATTCTAATTCCTGCATCGTTTCACCGTTCACACTGATTTCTGCTGGCCGATTGCTTCCTCCAGCATGCGCATATCGAAAATCCACGTTATACGTAGCTTCAACAGGAAGTTCTACGACCCATTCGATATAACCGCCAGGAACGTTAGGGTTAAAATCAACAAAACCATCCCCAGTGAAACCAGCATGCTTATTGTCAATTATAATCCCATCACCATTTGCATCTTCTGCCTCTTTTAATTCGTCAACACTTCGATATACATATAAATGATCAATATTAGCTCCACCCTCTGGAGCAGTTGCTGTTAAAGTAACTTCATTGGTTCCCTCTTGTAACATTGCTTCTTCTGTTACATAAACATAATCTACAAAATCTCCTGTTTGAGGAAAGTCCATTTGCTCGTTCACAACGTTTTCATTTACTTCCAAACGAGCATGTCTGTTATCAGGCTTGCCATGAGCGTAACGAATCGCCAACACATATTCCGCTTCTTCTTCGACCTCAACCGTCCAATTTAAATAACCTCCTGGTTCATTGGGGACAAAATCAATAAACCCATCCCCTGTAAAGCCTACATGCTTATTATCTACCATAGTGCCTTCTCCATCTGCTTCCTCTGCTTCATACAGCTCCCCCGGGAAACTGATTGTTTCCGCTTGGGCTTGTCCAACTCCAAATAAAAACATCACAAATAGTGCTAGTACAAGAACTTTACACTTTCTAGAAAATGAATTGTCCAATCTTTTCACCTCTCCTTTTTATTAGGATAACGCTTTCAGGTTTAAGTATATCAAGAGAAAAACAACATTTTTTGCACATTTCTTATCGAGATATTTACATTTTTTTCACGAAAAAGCCTGTTATTTTTGTCGATACTGATTAGGAGAGATGCCTTTAATTTTTTTAAAGACTCGATGAAAATGAACATTGGTTTTGTATCCTACTTGCTTTGCAATCACCTGGACAGATCCATCTGTTTCATTTAATAAACGTTCTGCCTCTGCTACACGAAGACGGTTTACATATTCCGTGAAACTATACCCTGTAACACGTTTAAACACACGACTTATATAATGTTCATTTAAGTGGAATTGACTAGCTAACATCGATAAAGATAGTTCTCGATGATAATGAGAATGGATGTAAGTTAGCAGATTAGATACATGGTGTTTACTTGTTAGTGGACGAGCACTGCTCACGAATTGCTGGGATTCAAGCATTCTTCGGCTATCGATTAACAGTTGAGTTAATAATGATTGAAAATATAAGTAGCTTTCTGGTGTATCCTTTTGATACTCCTTTAATAAATCCGTAAATAGTTGATTGATCTTCCTTACCATAGACTTCGGAATCGTGACAACATGCGGACCTTGTTCAAATAACTTTTTTAATAGCCCTTGTGCACCATCAGATAGAAACTGGCCGTGGAAATTCAGAACAATTCTTTTATGAGAAACCCCCTTTTTTTGCTTCGTTTGATGCAGCATATTTTTATCAATAAAAACTAGCTGATTTTCTTTTACCTTAAATTTCTGACCTTGGATGTCATAATATCGTTCTCCTTCTAGTAAGTAATAAATTTCGTAATCTTGATGTAAATGCGGATTTTTCATGAGAATCGTATTATTTTCATCTGCTTCATGAATGTAAAAAGAGCGATTTCTCATCGAGACGCTCACTTTTTCCATTAAACGATCCCTCCTCTATCGTTAATTATTACGACTTGTCCTAGGAAAATCCTGCTAAATTTTAAAAATTGAGTGGAATGGACTATTTTTTATCTGATCAAGGAACCTTTTGCCCATAAAATCCGTATATAGATTGACTAGAGAATGATCATATCGTCTCTGGTACTAAATAAAGGAAGGTGAACCTATTGAAAGTAATAGGAAAATTAGTACTTATGTCCGCTATCATGTGTCTATCCAGTGTTCTTTTCACCCCAGAAATTTCTGCACAAGATTCTCCACCGAAATCATCTAGTGAAGACTCTATCAACATTCAATCTACAGACTATATTCGAGATGGTGAGGCAAGCATTAATAAGCAAGATGCAGATACCGTTACCGGAAGCTGCTCCACTACCAGCTACTCGTACGTGGATCGCATTCATTGCGAGATTTACTTACAAGTATGGGATGAAGAAAATGGTACGTGGGAAGAAGCGGGTGTACGAGAAGAATTTATGAACTATGACGACAATCATGTTTTCGGAGATACCTCTTTCGATGTCCCTAAAGGTTTTTACTATCGTTTTAGATCGATTCACAAAACAGTTCATAACGGGAAAATTGAGGTTCTCACCGGTACAACACCTTACGTGAAAATGTAAAGAAAACTAGTCGATTGACGAGCTTTTGGCGAAGTCAGAGACGTAGTTGCACTTATCTATATTCCCCAAATTGTCCAATACGTCGAGATTGCTTCCTTGCTGAGAATTTATACTTTCTTAATACGGTAAAGAGAATAAGGCTATCTCCAACCTTTGCAAGATGGATATAGCCTTATTTTGTGCTTTGTTTTACCTAATAGACTGTGCCACTTCTACAATTTGTTCTTCACTATAGCTTCCTTCTACCACCCATTGATTTAACTCTGATTTCCATCTTAACTGTAACCATCCATCTTTATACGTCAATAATGTCGCTTTTTCCCCTTGAATCGTTAAGGTCTCTATTTCCGTATCTTGATTGTCTACAATTTTGCTATAACCTAAACCTTGTGAAGCTGGCTTTTGTATAATCACCAATTGCCGTTCTTGTTCATTTTGATAAAGGGATTGGACTTTTCTTGTTTTATCTTGATCATAATATATCGTTACCCGTTCAAGTTGTAAATCCTCTGGCATGTAATCAGGTCGTGATAAATCCACTTCTGTGATTTCTTGCGCTTCTGCGAAAGTTGACACCTCATGAGATTTGGTGCTATTTCGTACATGAATATCCGCTTCTGTAGGTAATAGTTGTTTTTTTACAGCGGGAGGATCTCCTTGTATTTCACTAATCTGTGTCACTTCTCCCTCTGTTGTTACAAAGTATTTCGTAAACCAAGAAAAAGCTTGTATTTGGTCCTCTTTCATAAATAGGGATCCAACAGCAAAAAGAGCCAAAATGGCTACAGCTATTAAGCCTTTTTGTTTTATCCAACTAGGGCGGCTTTGTTTCTTTATGCCTGTTTGGGATACGATATGACTCCACGTTTCTTCTTTTGTTTTTATCGGTTCTTCTACATTATCATAGTATTCCCTGAGCCAATTTTCTTCCGTTTGGTCTTTCGAGGAATGGGTCATGAGATTTCACCACCTATCCAACTCCGCTTTGGATCCTTCTCAATATCTTTTTTTAATATGTTTCGTGCACGATGTAGTCTAGTTTTAACTGTGCTTTCTTTCATCTCTAAATATTGGGCCATTTCATTTATAGATAATTCGTGTATATACTTTAATAATAT
This sequence comes from Gracilibacillus sp. YIM 98692, assembly GCF_010993965.1. Lineage (GTDB taxonomy): Bacteria > Bacillota > Bacilli > Bacillales > Amphibacillaceae > Gracilibacillus. Next base: position 44,332 of record NZ_WIXM01000029.1, read on the forward strand.
GGCCTCTCGATACTCTGGCTTTAATTGGTTAATTTTCTGAAAAAGTTCCTCTTTCATTATGTTTCCTTCCACCATATCTTCTAATGAACTCCATTGATAATCTGATAAGTATTTATCATTATGTGTCATATCTTCTGTCAAAATTTCACTAGAACCTTTTCTTCGGCGCAAATAATCAATAGCTGTCCTTGTTGCAATAGTCGATAACCACGCACCAATTCGTTCCTTATCTTCGACACGATACATATTGTTATATGCTTTCACAAAGGTTTCCTGAAGAGCATCTTGGGCTAAATGACTATCCCTTGTAATAAAGTACACATCACGATAAACCCTTGAGTAAAACATTTCATATAGAAGACGGAATTCAGCTTCTGTAGGTTTCGCCTTTTTCAAAAATTTTTTAAACATAGCAATTCGCTTCCTTTAATTTAACAAAATCATGAATAAGAAAATTATAACATTTTTTAGGTAAAACATAATAGTTAGAGGAGGATTCTAGTAATTTTTTGTTAATTTATTCCTCCTTCTCTTATTCTTTGGCAAGAGAAAGGAAGAATATAAGGATAAAGATAGACGTTCATCAGTCTTTGGTGAAGGCTTACGAACGATTGTTCACCGTGATAAAAAGTTTCATTGCTAAATATATTCCAAACGCTATATACTTAAATAAAGGATGCATCACTTAGAAAGTGACTCATAGAAATAAAAAAGATAGGAGGGTCCTTTTTTGGAAAAATATTTGATTTGGAATGGTAAGTTTCTAGATAAAGATAATCGAGATGGGCTTATCTCCTTTGAAGACCGTGGTTATCAATTCGGAGATGGTGTCTATGAGGTCATACGTATATATAGCGGAAAAATTCATTTACTCGAATGGCACTTAGACCGCTTATTTTATTCCATGAATGAAATTGGTATTATTCCACCTTTTACTCGAGAAGGTATTACAGACCAGTTAAAAGAGTTGATCACCCGTAATCAATTTAGAGAGGACGGGAACATTTATTTACAAGTCACAAGAGGGGCGCAAGAACGTGATCACATTTATGTAGAGAATTTGGATGCCATCTACTATGTGAAAATTGATCAAGTAGATCGTCCTAATGAATGGATTGAAAATGGAGTCACTGTCACACTGCAAGAAGATATTCGATGGGCTCGCTGTGACATTAAATCGCTGAATTTGCTTCCTAATGTTATGGCAAGAACCAATGCACAACGAAAAGGATTTAATGAGGCGTTATTCTACAAAAATGGCATTGTACGTGAATGCGGTGCCTCTAATTTTTTTATGGTGAAAAATAAAACTTTGGTGACACACCCTGCTAATCATTCTATTTTAGGTGGAATAACGAGAAAGAAAGTATTGGATATTGCTCGTGAATTAGAAATTCCGGTTGAAGAGCGCGAGATTAAAAAGGAAGAATTAGAAAAAGCTGACGAATGTTTCTTAACGGCTACTTCCTTAGAAATTGTACCAATTCTAAAAATAGACGAAATCAGTATTAATGAAGAAAGAATTGGTACACTAACCAAAAAGCTGCAGAAAAACTATACAGAAAAAATTCCAGAATCGCTCACATAAAATCCGGGAGGGCATAAGACCCCCGGAATTTTTTATTCGTTATTTGCTCTCACCAATATGCACCATATTGACATGTGCTGTGGCTGTGGCTAGAATTATTCTGATGGTGGTGATAACTTGATTAGTACAAAGTTTTCGGTGGCTATACATATATTAACTTTAGTTGCTTCTAATGAAGAGGAAGGAACAACCTCTGATTTCATTGCTGGGAGTGTGAATACGAACCCTGTTGTGATAAGAAGAATTAGTGCCATGCTTAAAAAAGCTGGTATTTTAGATGCTAAAGCAGGGAGATATGGCTATTTTTTGACTAAAAAACCTGAGGATCTTACTTTGCTAGATATCTACTTAGCTGTGCAAAAGCAAGAAGACTTATTTGCCATTCATGACCAGCCTAACCCTAACTGTCATGTTGGCAGCAAAATACAAGATACACTTGAAGACACATTTACACAAGTACAACAAGCTATGGAAAACGAATTAGCAGCCCAAACCTTAGCAGATATGCTTAAACATCTCTCTCCTTAATAGAGAGATGTATTTTTGCTGATAAGCGTGTTATCTCCCAACCCCTCTGTTCCTATGCTTAAATACCTATAACGTGTTATAATAAAGTACGTTTATTGAGAATTATTAGTAAACTTGAGGTGAAAGTATGATGACATCCGTCTATCCAGACCTAAAAGACATAGAGAAAAAAGTACTAAAGGAGGAAAAACGCTACGGTGATAAATATTTTAAGGAAGGAAGCACCCCACTAGGATTATATGATGCCTTAATGGACCTTACCCTTGACGACCTACATCAAATTCGCCAAACGTTAGAGATTAATGGAATAAGCAAACTAAAAAAACCTGAGTTAGTACAATATCTTACTGATACCATCCCTTCTGAACTGCAAAATCAAATATCTTTGTTTGATCAATCGTTATTTCAAGTAATAAATACAACAGCCGATCATAATGGAGTCTATCATCTAGGAAATCAACTCATAATAGATGAAAAACATACCTTTTGGCGTAATCATGGTATTCTTTTCACTAAACGGTTAGACGAAGAATATGTCTATATCATGCCAATTGAAATTCAACAAGCTTTCCTTAAAATGAAAAATGAAGTAAAACCTGCTATTGAAAGAAACACGAATTGGTACCTTCTAACAAAAGGAATGCTAGAATACTATGGTGTTCTCACAACGTCCGACTTATTCGAGCAACTCCATCGATTAAAGACAGCACCGAAACCAGAAGAATTATTAGATTTTTACCGAGTACTAGATAAGTGCTCTGATTATCATGGTGAGATATTGAATCAACCAGATTATTTCTGTATTGCTTCTTGTGAAGAACCAGAAGAACTGTTGCAAGTACAAAAGAATCGCTCAGACCTAGACTTTAATCTATTCTCCAAACAACAACTGCTAGAGGCAGGAGAAGCAGAATTTTTTCAGAAAAATCGTCAGCATACTAAACTAGTCGACTTCTTAATAGAACAATATGCCGTAACACATGAAGAAGCAGAAGCTTTTGTGATAGATTTACAAGAATTATTACAAACAGTCTATAACACTGATATTATTCTTCAAATGTTTCAAGATGCCTTTGACATTAAACACCAAAACGAAATAAAACAGTATTTTGGTCTCGCTGTAGATTTACATAATCATTTAAAACAATGGCGTTTAAAAGGATTTAGTCCAAGAGAACTGTCCACAGCATATCAAAAAACATCCTCTAACCAGCCAGTAAGAGTAATAAAAGTAGGCAGAAACGAGCCTTGCCCATGCGGAAGCGGGAAAAAACACAAAAAATGTTGCGGAAAGTAAAAAATAATCACATTAGATTATAATAGACATATTGTCGCATCGAAACAAACAGTTGTTATTTACCTAACGAATTAGTGAAATGTAACTAAACAAAGCAGCAATCCTCAAAATGGGTTGCTGCTTAAGGTTTATGGAGGTGATAAAGGAGACTAGCATCCGCTGTCCCCTTACACATATTTCCTTATTAAATAAGTAGGTGTACAACTCCACGCATGGCAATAGCTATTAATTAAATGATTGCCATATGGCGAAAACTCCTTGTCCTCTGGATTATATAATTCCCAAAAAGTGTCTGCTCCATCTTTCAGCATGCCACCCCAATACATTTTCATCC
>NZ_WIXM01000003.1 GCF_010993965.1 Gracilibacillus sp. YIM 98692
TCACCAATTAGCAATGAACGGCTTGCTAGGCACGCGGCAGCACCTCAGCCTCCTCACTCACCAAAACCGTTCGCTGTGGGGTCTTCGGAAGCTGCTCTTCCCCCAGGAGTCTCGCATTTTTCCGCCGCTTGTGTGAGTTTTCGTATTTAGTAAGAAAAAATTCTAGTAGCTTTTATATATGATGCGTTTGCACAAAAAATTCACCATCCTAACAGCGTAGGAAATATACGTAGACTCCTGCGGGAACAGCAACGGCTGAAGATCCCGCAGGAAGTGTATTTTGCTTCCGAGGAAGCTGAAGCGTTGCCCGCGGAAAGCGAAGTATATTTCTGGAGCGGTATTCAGAGCTTTTTTAAGGCTTATTGCGCAGTTTTGTTCTACTGTGTAGTAAAAAAAGACCCTAAATAGGGCCTTTGATAAGGAATATTCTCTATGCTACCAAAGTAAATATTCGTGTTCGTCGATGTACATTCTTGATATATCCATAAATAAGTATAAGTCTTGATTAACCGGGTAAGAAAAGGTGCGAATTAATTCGCCTGTTTCAATATCACTATATAAATCTGATAAAAATCCTACCTTTTCTTTGTTCATACGTATCACATTTTCTATAAAATATGGACGCCAGCTCCAGTTTTTTTCTAATGCACTTGTATCTAACTCCCATTTCCCATTGGTATTTAATACAATATTAGAAGTTTTTTGAAAACCGTCTTCATCTGTTAAATACAATCTGAAAGCAATATTTGAAATTTTACCAGCTATTTCTAGTAATTGCTTATCTAAATCGCTATTCTTTTTCCATGACTTTGTTAAGTTGGACATTGTTTCGTTTATGTTGGCAGTGAACTGAAATATTTCCTCTAATTTTGATCGCTCTATTTGAATGAACTGTTGAATATCCCCTTTAATACTATCTTTCCATCTGTTTTTATCAACGAACGATGGCATAGCCTGAGCAAATAAAGTACCTTGATAATAACGGCCATTTTTACGCCATGCATAATGAAACGGATAGTTAGAATCGATACCTTTATATAAGATCTCTGCTCCAACTTTCCTTGCAAGTAGTGTAAGCGAATATATAACATTATGGTGCATACTTGAAAGGGATGGATTCTGCAATGATTGCAAATCAATGATAATTATATTTGGTTCAAGCTTGCTAATACGCGAAAACTGGTTTGAACCACTATCGACATCATGAATGGCAATTTTTGTTCCAAGTGCTTTTAAATACTTTAGGGAATTCCAAAACACATGATCATCTATTGATTTATCTAATTCTGCAACCGCAATTATAATTTGAGACAAATTCAAACCTTTTTCTTGAAAACGTAGCAGCTGTGGAATAATAGCATTATCAGACTCTTTTACAATATTAGTTGCATGAACCGTTAAAAATAAAGACGTATCCTGTGGTTGTTCTAGACACTGCTTTAGTGCATGATAATAGACGTGTTGGTCCAATTCTTGCTTAAAATCATCTGGCACATTCGGATCTTGAAAAAAGAATTGAATATTTTCTACTTTTTCGCCCTTTTCCATCACTGCTACCGTCTGATACCCTGTTACCTCATGACTATCTGCACTTAGAACTGGCTCAAAATATGCTTTCACCTTATCCTTATATAACATCACATCAAGCGGATCCACTCTTAAATCCCTCCATCATTTAGACAAAAACATGACAAGTGTTATTTCCTTTTCAAAATTTGTGTCGAATGAATAAAGCCTGTATTTCGATGTGAAATACAGGCTTTTACTTATTATATCATATTAGAATTTTGCTTGGTAGCGATCTAGCTCCCATCCTGTTACAGCAGTTCGATAGCTATCCCATTCTTCTTGTTTTAAATCTACGTACTCGTTAAATGCAAATTCTCCAAGTACTTTTTTACCAATTTCACCGTTTGTTAAAGCTTCGATAGATTCACCTAAAGTTGTTGGTAAGTTATCGATTTTTCTTTCATCACGTTCCTCATCAGACATGCTGAAGATATCGTCTACTGTTTCTTCTGGAGCTTCTAATCCTTTTTCGATTCCATCAATACCTGCTGCTGCGATAGAAGCAAAAGCATAGTATGGGTTAGCAGATGGATCTGGACAACGGATCTCTACACGTGTACCTGCTCCACGAGTTGCCGGAATACGTACAAGCGCAGAACGGTTAGAAGAAGACCAAGCGATGTAGCATGGAGCTTCATAACCAGGTACTAAACGCTTATAAGAGTTTACTAGCGGGTTAGTAAATGCTGCAAAACCAGGAACATGGTTTAATAAACCAGCAATGAATTGGTAAGCCTGATCAGATAATTGACGAGAATCTGATTCATCAAAAAATGCGTTTTTACCTGCTTTTTCATCAAATAGAGACATGTTTACGTGCATACCGTTACCATTCTCACCGAATACTGGTTTTGGCATAAAAGTCGCACGTAAGCCAAATTGTTGCGCTACTGTTTTTACAACCCATTTAAATGTTGTAGCATTATCTGCAGTTGTTAGGGCATCATCAAATTTAAAGTTAATTTCATGTTGACCTTTAGCAACTTCGTGGTGAGATGCTTCGATAGTAAAGCCCATTTTTTTCAACGTTTTATAGATTTCTAAACGAACGCGCTCCCCTAAGTCATATGGAGCTGGCTCGAAATATCCAGCTTGGTCATGAACTTCTTGTGTTGGTTGACCTTTTTCGTCTTGTTCAAATAAAAAGAATTCAAGCTCTGGACCTACATTAATAGAAAAACCTTTTTCTTCTGCGTTATCTACTGTTTTTTTTAGTACGTTACGTGGATCTCCTTCAAATAAAGAACCATCTGGATTTGTTACACTGCACAAGAAACGAGCTTCAGAGTAATCTTCTTCTTCAGTCCAAGGAAGAACAGCAAAGCTATTCAAGTCTGGTAATAAGTAAAGATCAGATTGGTTAATCGGTGTAAAACCAGTAATAGAAGAACCATCAAACATTGTTTCGCCTTCTACTACATCATCTAATTGTTCCGCTGTAACGGTTACCTGTTTTAAGGAACCTTCAATATCTACAAATTGTAAGTGTAATAATTCTACATGCTTTGCTTCTATTTCTGCTTTAATATTTTCTAATAACTCATTAGTATTAGATGTTTTTTCTGGTGCTACAGTTGCCATAAGAATTCATATCCCCTTTTTTCTTTTCATGTTTTGTAACATCAATATTTATCTATAATCCTACTATCCGACTTTTTATTTGTCATGGCCTTTGTCAGAAAATCTGACAAACTTTTTTAATGTAATTTTTTATAAAAACCGTCATAATGGGTTTTATCGTTATAAAAAATTTTTTTTTAAAATGTATTCTTCAAAAATGACTTGCTATCTTCCAAACATTATTGGAAGATGTTAACACGATTTCCCATATTATAACTTCCATTTCTTTTTATCGATACATTTTTCTCGTTTTCATCTGTTCTCTTACATAACCTATAAAAGCATCCGCTTTTCCCCAAGGAGCATTAGTTAGTAAACTAATCACTATAAATAAGACAGCAGAGACGAAAATACCCCAAATTCCTGATTTTAAACCTAGTGGGATTAATTGAAAAAACTCTAGTATAAAAACAAGTACACTGCCTACAAGCACACTAACAATGACTCCAGCAGCGGTACCCTTTTTCCAAAAAAATGCACCTATAATTGCTGGAACAACCACAATAAGTCCAGCAGAAGACGAAACAGATAGTACAGCAATTAAGTCCAATTGCAATTGAGCGAATAAAAACGCAAGAATTGCAATAATTGGAATAACCAGTTTCCCTACCATTAATTGTTGTTTATCATTTGCGTCTTTCTTCACATTTCGAAAAACATCTCTTGAAAATATAGAGGATAAAGTCAACATAATCGAATCTATGGTGGAAATAGCAGCTGCCATAATTCCTACCATCACAATAACTCCTAACAATGGCGGCACATGTTCAGATGATAAAAGCATCGGAGTTGCCAGATCAGCATTTTCTAAGCCTGGAAATAACACAGAAGCAGAAAAACCCCACACTACCGAAACAATCGTATAAATAAAACCAAATATTAAAAAGCCTAACAGCATATGCCGCATGCTTTTTAATGAAGCTGGCATAAATAAGCGCTGACTAACTTGCGGATTAGAAATACTAAAGAAAAACCAAGGTAAAGTCAAGCCCAAGAATGTCCAAAAGTCAAAAAATCCATTTCCTGGTACAGCTAATGCTTGTGGATCACTGGATTCTATTGCATGAAAAAATCCTCCTAAACCGCCAAGCCCATTTATAATTAAAATCACTACAATAGTAGATGTAATAATCATCATTAGTGATTGTAAAGAATCTGTCCAGGCAACCGAACGAATTCCCGCTATATAGGAAAAAACAAGTGCCAGTATAGTGGCTATCACTACACCTGTTGTAAAAGGTATGGCGTTATTTGTAACACCTTGCAATAAATAACCAATTCCTGTTAATTGAACGGCACTATACGGAATAAGGAATAAGCAACTAGCAAGTGCCGTTATAATAGCAACCCATTTACTTTCATAACGATCTCCTAACATCTCAGAGGGTGTTACATAACCATATTTTTTTCCTACAAGCCAAAAACGAGGACCAAATATTGCTACTAGTGAAACACCCATAAAATAAATAATTTCAAAACCAAAAGCGCCTATACCTCCACTATATGTTAGTCCAGCTAAGCCTACTAACATAAAAGCACTGTATGTAGTCGCACTATAGCTTAATGCCGATACAAATCCATTTAATTTTCTCTCACCTAAAAAATAGCCAGTCATACTATTTTGCTTGCCATTCCTAGATAAAAAAGCAATAACTAAAGCAAATGCTATATAAACTCCTATTGTTCCCCATACTAATACTGTACTCATTCCTTATCACTCCAATCTTTCGTTAATCTGTAATTTGCAATGATAACGAAAATACCTAGGATTGACCAAAGCAAAAAGCTTCCATACCATTTCGTTATATTACTAAGAAACGTGTAAGGAATAAGATATCCTAAGAAAACGAAGCATAATAAAATAAGTCCCCATACTTTCTCTCTCTGATTCATTGTTACACCTCTCCTTTTCTTAATGGTTCCGTTCTATTATACATATAATAAGACATCTGTAAAGACATCTTTACAGACGGAAAAAACTTGCCGCTAAAGCAACAAGTTTTTTCTAAATTGATTGATTTATTCATCTTTATTGCGACCCTGATCCTTATCTTCTAACACCTCTAAAGAGGATCTTTTTTTACGTCTTCTCCAGCGCTTAATATAGATCGTTGGTGATTCATAATCATCTGATTTTGTAATATCTCGGTTAGATGCTCGCATAAAAGACCAAGCCAGCAGAAACATGATAAAAATTAATGGAAAACCACCGATAATACTAGCCGTTTGCAATGTACCTAATCCTCCAAGAAATAGAAGAACAAGTGGCATAATACACAACGAGAACGCCCAAAAGAGTCTATTCCAGCGAATCGGTTCTCCCTCTACTTCTTTTTGTACGACAGAAGCTAAAATATAAGAAGAAGAGTCAAAAGTGGTGGCTAAGAAAATGACCGCCAAAATCGTGAAAACTAATACGATTAAATTACTAAAAGGTAATTGATTGATGATCGCAATAATTGTAGCTGCAGGGCCATTTTGATCCATAAACGCAATCGCATCAAATGAACCGGTAAGCTGCATATATAAACCGAAATTACCTAAAATCCCAAAAAACAATACACATCCCAATGTCCCATAAACCATCGTTCCTAATACCATTTCACGAATGGTTCTTCCTCTTGAGATTCGTGCTACAAATAAACCTACAAATGGAGCATACACAAGCCACCATGCCCAATAAAACACAGTCCACCCTTCTGGGAATCCAGATTCTGTAAAACCACCTAAATTCCCGAATGGCTCCACCCATGTAGACATTTTAAAGAAATTATCCAACAAGATACCAAGTGAATTAAATGTTGTTTCAACAATAAATCTAGTTGGACCTAAAATCAATACAAACGCCAGGATAAATAATGCTAACCATAAGTTAATATCACTTAATAACTTTATCCCTTTCCTTAAACCTGAATATGCACTAATAGCAAAAATGGTAGTACAGACTATCATGATTACAGCTTGCATAAATAAGGTTACAGGAATTCCTGTTAGTAAATGAACCCCTTCCGCAATCATAGGAGTTCCTAAGGCTAACGTTGTTCCTGCCCCGCCAAGTAAACCGAACATAAAAAGGATATCGATTAGGTTTCCAATAGGGCCGTCCACCCAATTACCTAATACAGGACGAACCGCTTCACTAACTTTTAAAACTGGCCTTTTTCTCACGTAGAAAAAGTAAGCGATCGGTAATGCCGGTAACGTATAAATAGCCCAAGCAATTGGACCCCAGTGAAAAATACCATAAGCAGTCGCCCATTGTATGGCTTCATTTGTCTCGGCTTCTACGCCAAATGGCGGACCTTGAAAGTAATAAACCCATTCAATTACCGACCAATATAAAATACTAGACCCAATACCTGCAGCAAAAAGCATGGCTGCCCAAGACAATGTATTAAATTCGGGCTTTTCTCCTTCCTCCCCTAATTTAACATGACCATTTTTACTAAAGGCTACAAAAATTAAGAATGAAAAAATAATTAACCCCATAGCTAAATATAAAACACCAAAATTCGTTGTAACAAACGTATTTGCTATACTTACAAATTCTTTCCCTTCATCAGGAAAGATAATAAGCGGTACAGTGACTAATAACAATAAAATAAAGGCACCAATAAATGTGGGCCAGTCAATATACTTCTGTTTCATCTTTATTAGCCTCCTTTTCGTCATTTTAATTTTAATGTACCCAAGTTGTTTTATTCCAAACAAAAAAGGCAACAAAAATTGCTGCCTTTTTCAGTCGTTATTTTTTTGCTTGCGATAAGCGTTTCGGCGTATGTAGATATTAAAAACTATTAATCCAAAAGCTATTAGAAATATCACAAAAGCTGGAACATGTATAATTCCCGTCAGATCTAATACCATAAGAATGACTAGTATGATTAATAAAGGTATTCTCAAAAAAAACTCTCCTCTCAAACGCTTTCATCTATTTGTTATTATATAAGATATAAGTACAAAAAGCACGGACTATCATATATTAAAATGCGGCATCACTTTATTTGCTAATAAATGAATCGTCTTTTTCACCTCTTCTAATGGCTGTCCGCCAAAATCGACTTGTGCTAAAAACCGTTGATGTCCAAACAGTTCCTGCTGATAATGGATTTTTTCAATGATTTGCTCAGGGGTACCGACAAATAAAGTCGATTCTTTACTTGTGATAAACCCGATATCGGTACGCGCTGCCCCCATGGCACCACCGATTCCTTGACTTGTGAGATGCTTCCAATATTGCGCATAGTATGGATAGAATTCTCGTTCTATTTCAGCATTAGTTTCTCGAATAAAAGTATGTCCCGCTATAGATAGAAAAGGCTTATCTCCTTGAAAACTGCCTTGATAGGTTTGGACTAAATTCTCATAACGCTTCACTACACCACCTATCATAATAACAGCTAAGCGACAGCCTAATTCTCCTGCTCTTTGCGCACTTTCAATCGTCCCGCCAACTCCAATAGATATAGGTATTTTTGACTGAACAGGTCGCGGTGAAATGTCAGCATTTCTTATACTTGGGCGATGATGACCGCTCCAAGATACACGACTCTTTTGATTTAATTCCAACAATAATTCCAGATGTTCTTGAAATAAATCATCATAATGCTGCTCATTATACCCGAATAAAGGAAATGATTCGACAAAAGCTCCTCTTCCTGCAGTTATCTCTGCTCGACCATTAGATATTAAATCAAGCGTCGCATAATCTTCAAACACGCGAACAGGATCAGACGTATTTAAGACATTCGTAAGCCCGGTTAACTTTATTCGCTTTGTTATTTGGGCAATCGCTGACAACATCATTTGCGGAGAAGAAACAGCATAATCCAACCGATGATGTTCTCCTACTCCAAAAAGGTCTAAACCTTGTTGATCAGCATACCTCGCCATTTCAATGATATCCTGTATACGTTTGTCAAATGTTGTTTGTGATTTGGATAACGGATGGCTATGCATTTCTCCTAATGAATAAATTCCAAATTCCATTTTCATCTTCTACCTTTTTCTTCAAATATTTTTCCACATCGTCCATGGATATCGATTAGGCGGACGTGATACACCGCAAACTTCTTCTTTTTTTACTGGGTGTACAAAAGAAAGTTCATGGGACCATAAAGCGATTTGTTGACCTGGTTTATTCACATGACTGCCGTATTTTTGGTCACCATATAATGGGAAACCTCTTGATGCAAACTGGACTCTAATTTGATGCGGCCTTCCTGTTTCTAACTTAATTTTGATAAGACTTAAATCATGCTCGGTTTCAAGTACTTGGTAATGAAGCCTTGCCTTTTTCCCTTTTTTATCTTGAGGAGACACGACAGATACTTGATTTCTTTTTTTATCTTTATGTAAATAGTCGACTAACGTATCTTGTTGTTCAGGAACTCCACGTACAACCGCAAGATATTCTTTCTCCCACTCATTTTTACGAATGATATTCGATAATCTAGAGGCAGCTTTTGATGTTTTAGCAAACACCATCACCCCGCCCACTGGCCGGTCTAACCGATGTACCAATGCTAAATAAACATTACCTGGCTTTTGATATCTTACTTTAATGTCTTGTTTTAATAAGTTTAATAAGTCTTGATCATTACTTTTGTCTTCCTGAACAGGTATATTTGGTTGCTTTTCTACCATTAACAGATGATTATCTTCATATATAATTGGAATATCCATGTACGATTTACTCCTTATTTTTTTGACTCGTGTTATTTATCACGGTTAAGACTTAGAATAAAAAATAGATGTATACGCTAGCACACTGAGAAGTTTCACTAACCATCAGTGGAGGACGAGAAAACTTCACTGATGGAAGTCTCTCTTTATATTAACATAATAACGAATACAAATACCACAGCACCTTAACGACACTGTGGTATTTACCATTCTAACGATTATTGAACAATGAGAGTAGATACCATTTCACTGTGGCCTGTCCCACATTGAATGGAACATCTTATCGTATATTCACCAGGTTCAAGCACACCAGTTGCAGACCCTTCTCCATCCACTGCAATATCAGTACCTACGACTTCAATGCCATGAAAACCTTCTTCGTTAGTTAATTCTACTGTTACTTCTCCAGCTGGCACCGTATACTCCTCTTGATCAAATTGCCAATTCGATGCGGTTAGATGAACCACTGATTCATCACCTGCTGCACTTTCGTTATTTTCTTCTGTGTTCTCTCCATTATTACCTTCTGAATTATCTGCTTCGCCTCCACATGCTGCTAAAACAAAAGCAAGTGTTAAAAGCACTAAGATGAACATAAACTTTTTCACTTAAATTTCTCCTTTCCGTTCCCATAATTGAAATATATATGTATTATAACCCTTCTGCGATCGACTCTTCTAGTGCCAGTATCATTCTTCACAAAATATACAAAAATTAACCAATTACGATGAAAACCACAAATATTTATAGTAAGCTGGAAATTCCCTTATTGTTGAATAGACATCACGCCATTCTAAAAAATCTGCATGGGCTCCATAAACCTGTTCAAAACCTGCTTCTTTAAAAGCTAATTTAGATCTTGTTATATGAAAATGCTGTGTTATCACCGTTACCTTTGTCGTTTCAAGACTCATTTCCAAATATTTCAAGAAAGATCTCGCATTTTGAGCTGTTTGCATCGTGTTATAACCATTTTGATCAACCAAAATAACTTCTGCTGGAATAGCATGGTCCACAAGGTACTCTTTCATCACTTTCGCTTCATCATAACCTTCGACTCCTACCCCTCCACTCACTATTACTTGATCTAAAAGTCCACGTTGATGAAACTCCACTGCTTTATCAAGCCTAGCCTGTAAACGTTCTGATGGAGAACCATCTTCCATCACTTTATTACCAAGGACAACCCCTATATGAGATTCCTTTTCTTCATCATTCCATCCATCCCACAAGATATAGGCTGTATGTATCATGAACCAAAGAAAAAATAGAAGTAAAAACATTTTGATTACAGGAAATAAAGACTTCATCTGCACCCTCCTCCTTTCATTATGACTTGCCTTTCCTATTTCATCAATCATTTATCGGAGCATTCAGTCGTTTTTTCCTATTTTCAACCACCAATATGATATAGTAAAATATTCTTCTAACATATGTTTCTACAACAAGGGGATGACAGAATGTTTCAAAAAAGTTCTTTATGGATTTGTTATTTCATTATAATGGTGTTGATTAGTGCGTGTGGAACTGGATCACCATCAGTGGATGAAGAGAAACATCAAATAGAAGAAGATGTTCAACTAAATCAACAACCAGATCAGTCGGATGTCACAGATAACACGAATGCCTCTGAGAAAGCCCCGAATGCAATGGTAACAAGGATAGTAGATGGCGACACTGTCAAAGTACAATATCAGGGTGAGGAAGAAACGGTGAGGCTTTTATTAGTCGACACTCCGGAAACCAAACATCCTGACATGCCTATTCAACCATATGGACCAGAGGCTTCTAAATTTGCAGAAAAAACGTTAGCAGGTGAAGAAATCTATTTAGAATTTGATGGACCGAAAAGGGATCACTATGATAGATTACTGGCTTACATATGGATAAACGAGCAATTATTCAATCAAATGCTTTTAGAAGAAGGATTGGCTCGGTATGCTTATGTCTATGATCCACCTTATACCCATTCAGAAGAGTTGATGAAAGCTCAAAATCGAGCAAAGGATGCAGAAAAAGGAATATGGAGTATCAATGGTTATGTAACTGATGAAGGTTTCCAAGCAGAGCCTAACCAAAATGAAACACAAGACTCTACAGACCATTCCGAAGATGATGAAGTCTATTATCAAAACTGTTCAGAAGCTCGTGATGCCGGTGTTACCCCACTTTACAAAGGTGATCCAGGCTATGGAACACACATGGATGGCGATGGAGACGGTGTGGCATGTGAATAAATTTATATAGCGGAAAGTAATGAACCTACTCAACAATCAGCCCAAAGTTACGCGCTTAGATACACTCACTTACTTTCACCAAATTTGCACTACTTGTTAAAACCGGCTCTTTTTCTTGTTGTTTTATATACATTTTCTGAACTAGTAAAAGAGCTTCAAATAATAGCCTTACTAAAAACAGTGAGCTTAGACCAGCGGAAGAAATAAACGGAGACTCCTGTGGGAAAGCGAAGTGTATTTCTGGAGCGGTACCATAGTACTGATCTTAAAGCAGTAAGTGCTAAACTTGTTCTCATTTTATCCGCAGTGTATAGCTATTGAGATATTAGCCTGAAGCAAAGTTAGTTAACCTCATAAAAAAAGTTCCATTTTGCGCTGACTTCCCAAAATGGAACTTTTAAAAATATTTACTTATTTTATCTTTTAGAATCTTTGATTTAGTTTAAAGCTCACTACCTTTTGTTCTGTCATGGCTTTGATCGAGGATTTGACACCTTCTCTTCCTAACCCCGATTGCTTCACCCCGCCAAACGGCATAGCATCAATACGATAATCACTGCTATCATTCACCATGATACCGCCGACTTCTAACTCCTGTATCGTTAAAAATGCATTCTCTACGTCTTTTGTAAATATTCCTGCTTGCAGTCCATAATCAGCAGCGTTGGATCGAGCAATCGCTTGATACACATCCTCTACTGGATAGACAAGCACGACAGGGCCAAATATTTCTTCTTGGGCAATTACTGCATCAATAGGGACATCTGTTAAGATAGTAGGATAATAAAAGGCTTTTTCTCGTTTTCCACCAATTTGAATTTTTGCCCCTTCTGCTACCGCTTCATTCACCCAGGATTCTACCCTCTTCGCTTCTCGTTCATTAATCATTGGACCAACGTCTGTTAATTCATCTAATTTATCTCCCAATTGCAGTTTAGAAGTCCTCTGTTTATATAATTCTAGGAATTGACCATATACTTCTTTCTCTACATAAACTCTCTGGACACCAATACAGTTTTGCCCTGCAACTGTAAAAGCACCAGAAACGCAAGATGCCACTGCTTCCTCAATATCTGCATCTTTTAACACAATAACGGGAGAATTGGACCCGAGTTCCATACCGATCTTCTTGATTCCAGCTTTATGTGCTATTTTCTTTCCAACATCTACCCCACCCGTGAATGTAATCATTTTAATGGTAGGGTGTGTAACGAGTACATCTCCCACATCTCTGCCTGATCCAGTCACAACAGACAACATGCCTGCAGGTAAGCCAGATTTTGTAAAAGCTTCTGCCAAAAGCAATGCACTCAACGGCGTATCAGAAGCTGGTTTAACAATAATCGCATTTCCAGAGGCAATCGCTGGACCAACCTTATGAGCTACTAAATTTAAAGGATCATTAAAAGGGGTAATAGCTCCAATCACACCTACTGGAAAGCGATAATAATAACCAACTCTATTTTCTCCACTTTCACTTTGATCAAAATTAATCGTTTCTCCATTTATCCTTCGCGCTTCTTCTGCGCTGATTTGAATCGTTTGTATCGCACGTTTCACTTCGCCACGAGCCTCATGAATCGTTTTACTTCCTTCTAATGCTATCGTTTCTGCATAACGTTCTTTATTTTCCTCTATATAGGAGGCTACTCGTTGAAGCACAGCCATCCTCTCATGAGTTGGCCAAGGTTTGTTGCTTAGATAAGCCTCCTCTGCTTTTTCAATGGCCATCAACATATCATTTTCTGTAGCTAATGGTACTTTGGCAATTAGTCGATTATCTTGCGGATCATATACATCAAATGTTTGCTCAGCAGCTATCCACTGTCCTGCAATCAACATTTTTTCCTGTTTAACTTGTAATTGCATGGAATCACCCCCTATTAAAGTTTGGTTAGGGCGTTTTGTCTATGATAATGAATGATATCAATAAATAGTGAGTAACCTGTTTCGATTAACCCTGCACCTGCACCTGTTAACATAATTGGACCAGATAAATCACATTCGTAGACAATCGCATTTGTTGGACCATTAACACCAGCTAATGGATCGTTATCATCAACTAGCTCCGGCTTTACAGAAGCTTCGATCGAACCATCTTCCCTTTTGGTTAAACGCGAGAGCAGACGCCATTTTTGATTTTTATCTAATGCTTTTTTCACCATCTCTAAAGTTAAATCGCTAATTCCTTTACAATAAATATCTTCTGATGCTATATTTTCACCCATTAAATATTTCGCTAAAATCGCTGTCTTGTATCTCGCATCATAACCTTCTACATCACTAGTTGGATCGGCTTCTGCATAGCCAAGGCTTTGCGCTTTTTCCAAAGCTTCCTGATATGTCTTGCCTTTTTCCATTTCTGTAATCATATAGTTAGTCGTCCCATTTAGGATACCTTTTATTTCTGTTATTTCATTACCAGCTAGTGTCATAATAGGCAATCTGAGAGCTGGTGTACCGCTCATTACCGTCCCCTCAAATCCCCAGAAAACTCCATTTTTTTCTGCTAATGCTGATAATTCATCATAAGCTAAGGCAACAGGACCTTTATTGGTCGTCACTACACTCTTTTTATGTTCGAAAGCTGTTCGACAGTGCTCAATGGCTGGTTGACCTGTCTTCACATCGGTGAACGTTACCTCTACAATCATATCTGCGTTAGTCTTCTTGATTGTTTCCATACTATCCCAGCCTCTAACCAGCCCCTTTTGATCTGGATAAGCATCTAACCCTCCAGAATCTCTAACGGCAGATAACAACTCTTCAATGTTTAAGCCATCTGGATGATAAACGGATCCTTTCATAATATCAGAAACAGCGACAACCTCGGGCTCAAAACCATACGACGGCTTTTCACCTTTTTGTTGTTTTAAGAAAATCTCTGCCAATGCCTGCCCAACACCGCCGAACCCAACAAAAGCGACCTTCATAGTCAATCTCATCACCTCCAGCATTTTTAAAAAATAATGAGTGTCATTCGTTTTGGTTAAAAAGCATTCTTTTCATCAAATGTGTGCTTTATTTAATTAACAAATAGACTTTCTGGCAAGGATTGAAAAGCTTGCTCTAAATCATGAATTAAGTCATCCTTATCCTCAAGTCCTGCTGAATATCGAATTAACCCTTCTGGTATCCCCATTGCAGCTCTTTCTTCTGGTGTACATTCTACATGGCTTGTTGTGCGTGTAGGTCCTACAATGGTTTCAACAGAGCCAAGATGTGCTGCACGGTTCACATACTTTAGCTTTGGAAGCAGGTGTCTTAGTGTGTCCACTCCACCTTTTACGGAGAAACTTAACATGTTTCCAAACCCGTTCATTTGTTTCTTAGCAATTTCATGACCTGGATGGTCCTCTAACCCTGGATAAAATACCGATTCAACTGCATCAACTGATTTCAAATAGCGTGCAACTGTCATTGCATTTTCGCTTTGTTTTTCCATCCTTAATTGTAGTGTTTTCATCCCTCGTAATAATAAATAGGCTGACATTGGATCAAGCGTTGCCCCATTAATTTCTCTATAATGATAAATACTTTCAACTAATTTTTTAGATCCACAAACAGAGCCACCTAATGCATCTGCATGCCCGCCTAAAAATTTCGTAGCACTATGAATTACTAAGTCTGCTCCTAACTCAAGCGGATTTTGGTTAATCGGAGTAGCGAATGTGTTATCAACAATGACAATTGCCCCTGCTTTTTTTCCAGCTTTCGCCATTCGTTCAATATCTGTGATTTTTACCGTTGGGTTTGTCGGGCTTTCTAAATAAAGAACTTTACATCCTTTCGCTACCTCTTTTTCAATCGCTTCATGATCCCCCGTGTCACATAAAACCACTTCTACTTTTTGCTTTGGCAAAAATTCGGTAAATATTTTATTAGTCCCGCCATAGGTGTCTTTAATGGAAACAATTCGGTCACCAGGATATAACAGAGTTCCAAGTGTGTTACTAATCGCTGCCATTCCAGTGGAAAAGCTAGTAGCTGCTTCAGCTCCTTCTAAAATTCTAATTTTTTCTTCAAATGCATCAACTGTTGGATTGGTATTACGACCATAAATATGCCCTTCTTTATTACCGATTGCCACTTCATACCATTCGTCCATATCATCATAGTTATAAGATACACTGTGTACAACTGGAACTTGAGTGGCTCCGAAAGCTAGTGAATCTTTTTCCCCTGCCCATATCGCTTTTGTACCCATTTTTACATTTTTCATGCTAAGCCCTCCTCATCTATGTCAATCTAATAATCTTTATAACTAGCTGATGATTCCGCCATGTTCTTGAAACGGAAAGGGATCTTGCACAATTAGATCTCTTGGGATTTTGGTGAACGTTTCACCGCCATATTTTGTTACTCGAAATGATTCACTGATCTCAATTCCATAGGCATCAAACCACAAGGCAGGAATAAGGTGAAAAGTCATGTTTGGTTGTAAAACGGTTGAATCCTCTGCTCGAATGCTTGCAGTATGCTCTCCCCAATCTGGCGGGTAACCTAAACCTACGGAATATCCTAGTCTTGCCTCTTTTTCAATCCCATATTTTTTGAGACAGTTATACCAATACCTCTCTAGTTCTCCACAAGTAATTCCAGGCCTTACCGCATCTAAAACGGTATTCAAACCTTCTACTACAATCGGAGCAATTTTCTGCAGCTGCTTTGAAGGTTCACCTATCGATACCGTTCTAGCTACTGGCACATGATACCTCTTGTAACAGCCTGCTAGTTCGATGACAACAGACTCTCCTTCTTTAAATCTTCTCTCCGACCATGTTAGATGTGGTGCACCAGTATTATCTCCAGACGGAAGCAATGGAACAATAGATGGATAATCCCCTCCATAATCATCCGTACCTGAAATCATTTGGTGATATATCGCTGCTGCTGCATCACATTCTCTGTTTCCTACCCGTACATTTTCAACTCCTTTATACATTGCTTGATCAGCAATTTCCGCTGCCCGCTTCATATATTCAATTTCTTGCTCTGATTTGATAATCCTTACATAGTTCACTAATAAATCCGCATTTTTAAATGTAGCATTCGGAAGTCCGTGCTTTAACCTTTCATAAGCTTTAGCTGTGAAATAATAGTTATCCATCTCAACGCCAATTTTTCTATTTCCTTGCCCTATCTGTTTTAAAATTTCTGCAATGAAATCCATTGGGTGGTAAATCGATGATTGGACATAATAATCTGGGAATGGAATAATATTTTCGTTGTAAATCCATGTGGTAATTTTCGCGCCATTTGCATCTTGATAACGACCAATCCAAATTGGCTGTGGCTCATCAATGATGATAATTAACATTTGGTGAACATAGAATGACCAAGCATCATAGCCTGATAAATAATTCATATTAGCGGGGTCTGTAACTAGCAACACTTCAATGCCGTTTTCGGCCATCCTCTGTTTCGTCTTCGTTAAACGTTTTTGATATTCTAAAATATCAAAGGCTAACATCGGATCCCCCCTCCCCCTAACAAATATTCCTTATAGAGGATGTTCAAAAAGTCCGGGAAATATCACTTGAACTTCTTCGTTGGCTTACTTCTTAAGTTCCTCATGCATCTATAAGCATACATTCCAGTACTCGAAGCGCGCCCTTGAATTTCTTTGCGCTTTTTATCCTCCTTTTTGAACATTCACTTATAAAGTTTTATTTCTTACTTTTATCTTATTAAACAGCGGTTTGAAATGTAATGTTCAGATTGTATGAAGTTTTTCCTTTTCTGTCATACAACATGAATAAAGGCACAAACGCCCGTACATTCAGGCATACAGGGTAATTTTTTACACAAATCATGTGTACTTTCATATAAAAAAATGCCCTATTATATAACAGGGCATTGAACCTATCATTTTATTTTATTCAACATCCATAGACGGACACTTAACTCTAATAAAAAAGAATCATCAGCATCAATTAAGGATAAATGCGTCAGAGACTCTATTTTTCGTAGCCGATGCAATAACGATTGACGATGTAAATTTAATTCCCTTGCTGTTTGGCTGACATTTCCTTTGTATTTATTGTACGTCATGAAAGTAAAAATAAGATCGGTCTGTCTCTTTTTATCGTATTCTAACAATGGTTTCAATGTATCTTTTATAATCTCATGAATATTCTCTTCTTGAGATATTGCCATTAATAGCCGGTTAATTCTTGTATCACTATAAAAGGTTCTATTGCCAGGACCATTATGCTGCAGTCCGATTTCTAGAGCCGTCCTTGCTTCTTCATAGCTGTCATAAAAAGGATACGAACTTTCTTTTTGAAGTGCAATTCCCCAGGAGATATCAATATCAGCAAGTAACTGGCTTAACCGTCGTTCAATCGTATCTAAAAATTGGTTCGCTACATCATGATAGAAACGATCCTCTACTTGCAGATAAAGAATGACTTCCCCTTTTTCAAAGGTAGTCATCGTTTTTCGTTCAAAAAGTCTACCTGCGTAAGTAATTTCCTTTTGAATATAATAATTCAAGCTTCTTAACGATGAATGATAAGGGTTATCTAAAGTATCATGCTTATCTGATCCTAAATCTTTATCTCTAATATCTCCAACTATGCAAACATAAGGAAGATTTAAATCATATCCCAATAATTGAGCTTTAGTTAATAATTGATGATCGACTCTCATTTTATTTTTAGCAAGGTTTAAAACAAAATTATCCTTAAGCCGTATCTCAGTTAACTCAATGGCATTCTCTTTTACAAAGTATAACGCACATGCCGTCAATGCATGTTCTAACACATTCATCACAAACCAAGTCAGTTCTTTATTATCTCGCGGCTGAAATACAATATATCCTTGCACTTTATGGTTGTTGAGGATTTTCAGCTGGAAAAAACGATCTTTATAGAATTTGTATTCCTTCATATGGTAATACAACGGATGCTCTTGAAATTTCATTTCAGATAGTGGTATCGGTTGTAAGTGACTTTCTTGGACTTCAAGACTATAACTTTCTAAAATATCTTTGTTAAAAAACTTAAATGCTCTCAATCTCTTTTCAGAATCTGTGATGGCAACAGGAATTTTAATATGTTTATATAAAGTGTGTGCAATATCTTCTAGTCCTTTATCCTGCAGCACACAATTAATTAATTCTTGTCTGGCATCTTCTACTTTATTACGTTCCTTTTGTTTTACTTCTGTAATTTTATCCATCACAGATTGCCAAATATCCGTAAAACGAATTTCCCAAGGAACATCAATGATAATTAAATCATTTTCATCAGCCTTTTTCAAAATTCGATCAGGGATATCATAAACATATCGTCCTGTGGCAAAACCTAAAACAGATGCTCCTGCTTGAATCACATCTTTAACAAAAGATTCCAATAAGTCTGGATTATCTTCGCATCCTATACCGGTACTTAAAACAAATTCATTCTTTCTGACAAAGTTTTCAACAGGAAGCTCCATAACCGAAACCCATTCAATCGTTTTTTGCTCTAGTAAATGCTTTCCTGCCTTCACTTCACAAGCTTTCATCACCGGCAATTGCATAATAGTACTTACCATCAAACCCATACCACTCACCTCATTTTGCTACAAAAGTTCATGATCATATAAACATAAGGGGCTTTACATAACGCAGCATTTTTTTATACTATCAGAAAGTATAAATTATTATGGATGATAGTATAAGTAAAACTAAGGCTTTCGCCATTAACACTTGTCGATAAGCCAAGTTTTTCTGTATGAAAAAAGCGATTAAAAGGAGAATTTCGTGATAATCGAGTTTGCAACATTTAAAGGATTTCTGTCGTTATGAGTTTTCAATTAAAAGAGGGAATAAAGAAGCAAATAATTTTCCAGTTATATCATTTTTACGCTTAAACACAGTACAATATGCCTTTTCATTCGTTATGCAGCTCAGCTTTTAAAGTCTGGTAAATATCCTTCTTCACTTGTAAAAAGTCAGATGTTAACAACAAAGATTCTTCACGCGGCCGCTTAAAAGGAATCGTGAATTCATTGACAACATGAGCAGGATATAACTAATAGAATCTTTTCTGCCCTCTGTCTAATAAAACTTTCCCTTTTTTTGGTTGATACAAACCTCTAATTTAGATGAAAAATGGTACTTTATCCACTGCCTAATGGATCTAGAAGGGAAACAAATTTACCTTCCTGTATACCTACTGTTATCACAAAAGGAACTGTGGGTGAGCTGGGGCAATTATCAGCACCATATCACGTTCACTGTTCAACTGACGTTAATAGGGGTTGTATTTTCCATGTAATGAAAAACTTGACTATCGGCCAAGCCTTATGGCGCAGTGCGGTAGCCTAGTTGCACTTATCTATATTCTTACCTATACGGTAAAAAAAGGACCTTCCGATTGAAGATCCTTTTTGGCGTTTAACCATGTATTTTGTTGGCTATTTCTACGACACGCTTGGCTTGATGTTTAACTGACCCTTCAACATCTTCTACCATATTGCCTTCTTGATTTTGCGTAACACTTGTGCCATAAGGGTTTCCACCAGAAGTAAAGATAGCATCATCTGTATATCCAGGTGCTACTACAATTGCCCCCCAGTGCATCATCGAGGTATATAAGCTTAAAATGGTTTGCTCTTGACCACCATTCGCATTTGTGGCAGATGACATGGCAGTTACTACTTTATTTACTGTCTTACCACTCATCCAAAGCCCGCCTTGTGAATCAATATATTGCTTCATTTGAGATGGTACATTTCCAAAACGAGTCGGTATACTAAAAATAATCGCATTAGCCCATTCAATATCATCAGATGTTGCTTCTGGAATGTGTTTCGTATCCTCTAAATGCTTTTCCCATGCTTGATTTGAAGCAACTGCTTCTTTAGGTGCTGTTTCCGCTGCTCTGACTAATCTCACCTCTGCTCCAGCATCTTTTGCAGCATCTGCTGCCCAATTAGCTAGTTGATAATTCGTTCCCGTTGAACTATAGTAAATAACCGCTACATTGACCATGATTCAGACTCCTTTTTCAGCAATTTTGTTACATCTCTAATCATTGCCCTTTTTTGGTTATTTTTATACGTCAACAGGAACTTAACCAATCAACATATTAGGATGAAACGTCGATATACGTATTATAGCGAATCAAGTTTCCATCTTGGTAATAGTCAAACTCAATATCTGCTTTATCCCCTTCTAGTATTAGTTGTCCATCTGGTGCCATTAATGACATGGTTATCACCGATTGATAATTCGCTTCTCTTATTTTAGTGATAAGATCGTTTATTGTTTCTTTATCCTTCGATTCTTCTAATACTTCACCATCAATCACTATTTTCCATCCTTGATAATCCTGATCCGGTATGAATATATCAGAAGGGGTTGATGCTTGGAAAATTGGTAACGAACCTCCTTCATTTTGACATTCCGTCCATTGAAATTGTAAGGATTGATCCTCTGTTAAATAATATTCCATATGATCACAAGAAACTTGTCGCACATTTTCTGCAGTGCCATAGTTATCTTGGCGTGCGTCTACATAAATCTGATAAGCCCCCTCCCCATTATATTGGATATTATAAAAAATGGGATCTCCTTCCGTTGTATATCGTACTACTCTTAATTGTGTTTCTTCTTCCTTCTCTACCTTTTGCATAAATGATTCAAAGAAGATAGTATTTTGAATGCCACCATGCTCATCGATAACATCAAAATCTTCATCAAGTTTGCGAGAAATGTCTTGAGCACTGCTTTGACCAGGATAAGATTCTGCCACTGCTCCATGCTTTACTGAAATCCTTTCTTTTTTAGTAAGCGATTTTCGCAAATTGTCATCTATTTCATCCAAGCTAAAATACACGGCATTGCCTGCTTTTTGATTCATTTCTTCTGGTTCTAAATCTGAAAAACTCTCCTTCAACCGATTTTCAGTTATTAAAACTCGATTCTCATCGATTTCCTCCACAAATCCAACCATATAGTTTGCTGATGGGTCATCATTACTAGCTCCACTATGTTTTTCATTATTCCCTGTACCACATGCTACAAGTAAAAATAACATGAACAGACTTACATAATATTTCACTTTAATCCAACCCCTTATTTGTTATTTTGATTTATTTGTCGCTCCATCATGAAAAAAGTTACCAATAAAGAAAACTCGGCGAGTGCCGAGCCTTTAGGCGACAGCAGAGCCGTAGTTGCACTTATACTTCGCACCTTAAAATTTTTGCTACGTCGAGTAACTTCCCTGCTAAAATTTTATACTTTCCTAAGAGTATAAAAAACAGAAGACAGCTACTTTCAAAAGTAACTGTCTTCCTAGTTATTACTCTCCTGTTTGTGCAAAATGTTTAATTCTCTCTCCGATTTTATCACGCACACGCTGGAACACACTCCATTTTTCTTCGTCTGTTCCTTCTGCTTTTGCAGGATCATCAAATCCCCAATGTTCATTTCGAACGGTTGGCGGTATTACTGGACATTTATCTCTAGCATCACCGCACAATGTAACGACCATATCGGCGTTATTTAAAATCTCTGTGTCAATTTTATCTGATGTTTGATTAGAGATATCAATATCTATTTCATTCATGGCTTTGACTGCATTTTGGTTTAAACCATGCGTTTCTATTCCAGCACTGTAAACATTCCAATCTTCACCTAGATGATGTTTTGCCCACCCTTCAGCCATTTGACTTCGGCAAGAGTTTCCGGTGCATAAAAAGTAGATAGTTTTTTTCGTCATTTTTTGTTCTCTCCTTTAATAATAAAGTAACAAGCTGATAAACAAGCCGACAAGTGTGATAAATAAAATAGGAATGGTGAGAATAATACCTGTTTTAAAATATGTTCCCCATGAAATTTTAACTCCTTTTTGTGCTAAGACATGGAGCCACAACAAGGTAGCCAATGAACCAATTGGTGTGATTTTCGGACCTAAGTCAGACCCGATCACATTAGCATAAATCAATGCTTCTCTTACCACTCCTGATGTATTTGTTTCGGCAATGGCTAATGCATCTATCATCACAGTTGGCATGTTATTCATAATGGAAGATAAAATGGCGGCAATAAAGCCCATAAATATTGTTGCTGCAAATAAACCTTGATCTGCACTCCATTGAATCAATTGAGCTAATACTGTCGTTAATCCTGCGTTTTTTAAACCATAAACAACTACGTACATCCCAATAGAGAAGAAGACAATCTCCCAAGGAGCTCCTTTCACAACAGATGTCGTGTTAACCACTGCACTATTTCTAGCCATGATTAAGAAAAAGATCGCAACAATACCTGCGATAATGGAAACAGGAACAGCTATAAATTCACTAGCAAAATATCCTATTAATAAAATAGCCAGTACATACCATGATAAATGAAACATTTTAAGATCTTTTATCGCTTCAGCTGGATTTTTCAACTGGGATAAATCATAAGTTTTCGGGATATTTTTTCTAAAGTACAAATAAAGCACAATGATAGTAGCTATGATAGAAAATAAGTTTGGAATAATCATTCTAGAAGCATACTCTACAAAGCCAATTTCAAAAAAGTCAGCAGATACAATGTTCACTAAGTTACTCACAACAAAAGGTAATGAAGTCGTGTCCGCAATAAACCCGCTAGCCATAATAAACGGGAACACCATTTTCTCTTCAAAACGGAGATTTCTTACCATTGCTAAAACGATGGGCGTTAGAATGAGAGCTGCTCCATCATTAGCGAAAAAGGCAGCAACTAGTGCTCCAAGTAAA
The DNA here is from genome assembly GCF_010993965.1 of Gracilibacillus sp. YIM 98692. Classification (GTDB taxonomy): domain Bacteria; phylum Bacillota; class Bacilli; order Bacillales; family Amphibacillaceae; genus Gracilibacillus. The sequence goes on from NZ_WIXM01000003.1 coordinate 22,839, forward strand.
CTGATATACACAAACATTTTAATCCCATTGCCTTTGGCTATTCTTGCCATATGTAATGCGGCCCATTCAAAAAATCCAATTTCATCTAAAATTAAAGAAATTAGAATAATCGCAACAAATGCTAAGGTAGCATTCCAAACAATTCCGGTAACTTCCCATACATCACTAAAGCCTACTACACCTACAAGAAGAGCTATGACAGCTCCACCACAAGCTGACCAGCCAATAGATAGGTCTTTTGGCTGCCAGATAACCAATATTAACGTAACTAAAAAAATGAGTACTGCTAAAATCGATTCAAGCAACATAATTCCCCCCGCAATTTAACAACACGTGATTCTTGTTCCTTTTTTCTCTAGTTCTTTTAATTTTTCTTCTTGACTAGGTAAATTTTCTAAGATAGAAGTAACGAACGGATACCATTCACTATCGTTATTTAATGAATAAAAAATCCATTGACTCCGGCGTTCTTCTCGAATCAGTCCTGCGTCTCGTAATTTACGAAGATGTTGGCTGATAGATGGTTGACTCATTTGAAAGATCTCCACAAATTCGCATACACAACATGTCTGATTTTCCAACAACTTTACCATCGTTAACCTAGTTTTATCACCAAGCAGTTTTAATATGACAGCCGCTTTTTGCATATCAGGAACAGTCTGTACAGACATAAAATATCCCCCTCTCAATATCCATGTATAACTATATAACAATTTACTTATATAATCAACAAAAAAACACTAGCTTTGCTTAGCTAGTGTTTTTAAGATTAATAATCTAATGCTTCTACTAATACGTCTAGGTTTCGTTCCATTAAACTAAAGTAGTCTTCTTCATTATCGATATCTTCTTCGGTTAATACGGATAGGTTATGCAATTCTAATGATTCCACATTCGTCTCTTGTTGGATTACTTGCGCTACTTTTGGCTCCACATTTTGCTCAAATAGTAGATATTGGATACCATGTTCTTTCACATGACCTAACAATCTCTCTAATTGTTTTTGAGATGGTTCATCTGATGGGGATAAACCGGAAATAGCTAGCTGCTGTATACCATAGCTTTGCTCCCAGTAGCCATAAGCCGCATGTGTTACCAAAATCTCGTGATTCGGAGCTTGTTCTAACTGTTCATGGAAAGCATCATCTAAAGCAATGAATCTTTCTTCTAATTCATGAAAATTAGATTCAAAGAATTCTTCCTGTTCAGGATATTGTTCAATCAATGCATCTTTTATATTTTCTGCTAAGGTAATCGCACGAATTGGATCTAACCATAAGTGTGGGTCTACATCGCCATGTTGATGACCATCATGATCTGCATCCTCTTCATGTGACTCTGTTGATTCATCTTCATGATCATCATGCTCGTGTTCGCTACCCTCATGTTCGTGTTCATCATGAGCTTCTTCTTCATGCGCGTGATCCTCTTCATGTTCATGAGGATCTTCGTCATGAGAGTGACTCTCTTCTTCAGAATCGACGTGATCATGCACATGCTCCTCTAACGATACTCCTTCAGACGCTTCTATCATCAATACCTCTTCGTTTTCCAGAGCTGATTGAATATCTTCTGCGTATGCTTCCATGTTCGCTCCATTGTATAAAAATATATCTGCTGAAGCGATGTCTACCATTAATTTAGACGTTGGCTCAAAGTTATGCGGATCTGCACCAGCAGGAAGAATCGTAGTTACATCGACATAGTCCTGTCCAATTTCCTCTGCAAAAAACGCTAACGGATATAATGTAGCATAAACTTCGATTATTTCTTTCTCATCTTCTATCTCTTCTTGTTCTGATTGTGAGACAGATTCATTACTACAAGCTGCAAGTATAAAAGCCAAAATAACCATTAACGTCCCAAATTGCCATATTCGTTTCATCCCATTTCCCCCTATTTCATATATGTATATCTTTAAAACGTAATTATTACGTTTCGAAAACAAAAAGGTAAAGCGTAATAACTACGATTTATAGTATAGCCTATGATTGTTCTGATGTAAATAGTAATTGTTACGATTTATTTGTTTTTTTCACGATTTGTTCATTGCATTTCTACTATTATAGGATTATAGTATGAAAGGAATCATAAATATTGGGAGGTCACCACATAATGAAAATACATAGAATTTTGATTGTTTTTCTTCTTTTTTTAACAGCTTGTGGCAATAATGCACAACAACAAGATGAGCAAGAAGAATTAAAAGAGTTAACAGTAAACTTCCATGTTCCTGAAACGGCAGAAGCTGGTGAAAATGTCACTCTAGAAGCTAAAGTCACCTATGGAGAAGAACCCGTAACAGATGCTGAATATGTACAGTTTGAATATTGGCATGAAGATGATGAAGAGCACTCGACAACGGTAGAAGCACAGCATCAAGAAGGTGGTAACTACACTGCAGATATATCTTTTTCCAATAGCGGTACCTATGAAATATATGCACACACACAAGCAAGACAACTGCATACCATGCCAAAAAAATCGATTGTTATAGAAGGTGACGAAGAGAAATCAACAGATGAAGCACAACATTCTGACGAACATACCGAAGAGGAAGATCATCATCACCATCATGATCAAAGTTTATCGATCGATTTGGAACAAGCAAATGGATTTGTAAAAAGTGAAACAGCGAAATTTACCATCCATCTACAAATGGATCACGAACCATTAACGGATGCCAATGTTAGACTGGAACTGTTCACCGATGAAAGTGAAAAGCATATCTGGATTGATGCAGAAGAATTGGAGGATGGCACTTATGTTGGTTCACATGAATTTCAACAAGTAGCCACCTACACCTCAGTGATACATGTTACAAGCGATAATGGTTTACATGAGCATAAAGAATACGATATTCAGGTTAAAAATGAATAGATAATTGATTCCAAAGAGCTGGGGATTACCTTAGCTCTTATATATTATTTCCCACTAAAAATCTGTTAGTGTTTCAAGCGGAATTTCTACAAGTGCGTTCCTTGGCCACTTTTTCCGTACTACAACAAAGATGTAATATCAGCGGAGGAAATACACGTAGGTTTCGAAGTAACTGTTGTGTAATGAGCTTTACTAGAAAACGGCCGAACAAAAAAACAGCTCAATTATGGAAAGTTTCCAGAACTGAACTGCTTCATATCATTCACTATTTTATAAAGCGAATGACTAGTGGAATACGATAGTGTTCTCCGTTGTATGCTTTTACTAATGCAATAATAGTAAAAATAAAAGCTAAAATACCGACGATCGGCAGCAAAATAATTCCAATAAGTACTAAAATGAGAATACCACTGACAATCGAGTAAATTGTAAAAGATATGAAAAAGTTAAAATACTCCTTACCATGATAATCAATCAATTCAGATTCTTCCCTTTTCATTAACCAGATAATTAATGGTGCTAAAACTGGAAAGAAAAAGCTAAGTAAATACATTAACATCGCAAATAAGCGTTCATCCTTTTCCGCCATATTGCTCCCCCTTTCTTCCTCCAATTATTGTATCACATATTGTAACCATATTCAGATATTTGCCATTCTTTCCATATTTTTTAACAAACTCCAAACCTTAGATAATTTTGGTGGAACTGGTATATAATAAAGAGAGTCTTCCATCAGTGGAGGGCTTACGAACGATTGTTCACCGTGATAATAAAAAGTAAAAAAAATGAGGGTAAGCTATGTCACATCATTCTATTTATGACTTTATCGGAATCGGAATCGGTCCATATAATTTAGGTCTTGCAGCATTAACAGAAGAAAAAAGTGATTTAAAATCGATCTTATTTGACCAAAACGGCCAATTTGCATGGCATCCAGGAATGCTCATAAATGGTGCAGACTTACAGGTTCCTTTTTTAGCAGATCTGGTTACCTTTGCAAATCCAACAAGTAAATACTCCTTTCTAAACTATTTGCATGAGAAAAATCGCCTATATAAATTTTACTTTTTTCATAAACTAGAAATGCCTAGACAAGAATACGCAGCGTACTTAAAATGGGTTACGGATCAACTGACAAAGTGCCACTTCAAATCAGAAGTAATCGATTGTATAGATCACGGAGATCACTTTGAGGTAGTTGTCAATCACTGGGATCAACAAGTACATACTTCCTATTTTGCTAAACATGTAGTGTTTGGCACAGGCAGCACTCCGCTCATTCCATTTGAGGTAAATGATATCGATATAGAAGATGTTCATCATTCTAGTCAATATTTATATCTTAAAGACCGAACGGTGAAGTCTAGAAATATTAGTGTGATTGGATCTGGTCAAAGTGCATCCGAAATATTTTTTGACCTATTAAAGTTACAAGAAAATTATGACTATCATTTGAATTGGTACACAAGATCGCCAGGCTTTTTACAACTAGACCGATCTAAACTTGGACAAGAAGTATTTACACCAGATTATGTCGATTATTTTCATAACCTAGCATTTCAAGAGAGGTTAGAATCACTCGATCATTTAGGGCAATTACGAAAAGGGATAGATGGTGATACATTACACCGTATTCATGAACTGCTTTATCATCGCTCTGTTGAAAATAACCGAGTACCGGTGACGATTCAACCATTAACAGAAATTAATCAAGTCATACAATCAGGAGATCGCCTTCTAGTAGAAGGAGAACAATGGCAGAAGAAAGAAAAAATCGAATTTTATACAGATAAAGTCATCGTAGCAACTGGATACAAACCAAACATCCCGGATTGGTTTTATCAAAGATTTGAGGACAAAATCGATTGGGAAGATGATAAAAGATTTAAGGTGGATAAAAATTTCAAGCTATCCTTCAAGGATAAAAATCGTGCTCATCATTTTTACACTTCAACCAATTTAGAACACTCCCATGGGACAGGTGCGACTAATTTAGGATTAGCAGTAGACAGAAATATTCAAATCATTAATGAAATAGCGGGTAAAGAAGTATATAAAAAGCAGCGAAATACGATATTTACGCAATTTTTCCCAAATAAATAAACAATTAATAGAAATTGGCCGCATATAAATGAACCACTCTGCCATCGATTGTGATGACTTTATCTACTTTCATTCCTAACTTCCTCGCAATGTTAGCAGAAGCATAGTTACCTTCTTGAACGAGAGCTATCAGCCGATTACGATCTAAATATTGGATCGCAAACTGCTTTAATGCTTCTGCTATTTCTGTTGCATAACCGTTCCCCCAGTAAGAATGAGCAATCCAATAACCTATTTCTAACTCCTTTTTCCCATCTATCGTTTGCGGTACGAGCCCAGCATGTCCAATAGGCCTATGATCAGATTTACGAATCATAATTCTCAGACCAAACTCTTCCCCTAATTGATACATTTGAAAAATCCAATGGAGAAAGTCTTTCGCTTCTTTCCTCGATTTTGTGTGGCCATTCCCTATAAAATGCATCACTGCTGGATCTGATACAAGATGATATAAAAATGCAAAGTCATGTTGTTGATAAGGACGTAAAATAAGACGTCTTGTTTCCATCAAAAAAAACACCACCTTCTTATTATGAAACTCAATGCGCTTTCGTGCCAACTTTACCCGAATCGAGTCATCTTTTGTCTTTTTTGAGTGACTCCCCCTTTAAAATTGAAAAAATAACGAATTATATACCAAATAATTGAAACTTTTCTCTATTTTCATCCGTCATATATAAAAAAGGAGGAGTGGATGTTGGAGATGCTGCTCGTTTTAGGTGCACATTTTCTATTGATGGGAATGGTTGTGTTGTTAGTCAACATGATTGTTAGTTACTTTGTGTCCCATCCTTACATTTGGATTTTTGTCGTTGTCAGTATGATAGCAGGTTACGTCTATTTTAGTCCATACGGTACGTTCATTTTATCTGTTTTTGCCATTATATTTAATGGAATCATCTCGTTGTTAGGAATTGGATTAGTCAAATTAGGACTTTATGCAAAGCACAAGGCAGAAAAAGAGGCTTGAAACATTATGTTTCAAGCCTTTTTTGGCAAGTATTTTCTAACGGGGGAATATAAAAGCACTGTTAACTATACCCCTCTTTTATTCCCCCATACGAGTGTGTGTAGTTGTGGGAGAACTCGAACACGATTTAAGGTATTGGATGTGACTACTTGATCGATTAACCATTCATATTTCTCTAATAGTCTACTAGCTAATTGGTCAGGCTGCATTTCATCTAAATCGTCATTACCTACTTGTACATAGAATGGAATGTTTTGGTATCGTTGATGGATTTGTTCTGCATATTGTAAATCTGCATGATCAAATATCACGACTTTTAGGCTGGTATAAGATAACCGGTCACTAGATTTTAATTTTTCGATAATATCATCTAATACCATCCAATTTGTTTTCATTTTAGAGCTTGGCGGCTTCGGTGATATCGTTAAATCATCAATAGATACAAACCAATCCTGCCATCGGCTCCCTTGTGTTTCTAGTGCTACTTCTATATTTAATTCATGAAGATCGTCTACCAGTTCATCTAGATGTTTGAGAAGGGCTGGATTTCCTCCGGAGATGGTAACATGGTCAAATTGATCGCCGCCGATATCTTTCAACCTTCCTATAATTTCCTCACTGGTCAATTTTTCGATTTCATCTTTTGCACTTCCGTCCCATGTAAAGGCTGAGTCACACCATGCACAGCTATAATCGCAGCCTGCGGTTCTGACAAACATTGTCTTGCGCCCCACGACCATTCCTTCCCCTTGAATCGTTGGGCCGAATATCTCTAGTACCGGGAATTTATTCACCGTACATCCACTCCCGTCTAGCTTCTGCATAGCTTGTTGGCGTCTCATATAACTTTACAAACTCTACTCGGCACTTATTTGGATGTTTTTCTAGTGCTTGTTCCATTTTTTCAAAAATCCAAACGACCATATTTTCTGCTGTTGTATTCATTTTCGGTAATGTTTCATTTAAATAACGATGATCGAGATAAACTTCAATTTGTTCCTTCCAAATCTCTTTGATGTCCCCAAAATCTATCACAATTCCAATCTCATCCACAAATCCACTGATGCCAAATACAACTTTATAGGTATGGCCATGCAAGTTTTTACATTTTCCTTCATAGCAATGCAAGTGATGGGCAGCATCAAAAGTGAATTCTTTGCTTACCATTACTCGCTTTTGATGATATTTTAGTTGATCTCTTTTAATATCTTGATCTATTTTTTGTAATTCCTCTACGATACGAAACCCGAACATTAATGAGATCCCTCCTCCGTACGTTTCTCTAGGTATTGTTCTAAGCCGTTTTGACGGAGTTTACATGCTGGACATTCACCGCAACCATCTCCGCGAACACCGTTATAGCAAGTTAATGTATGTTCTCGTACATAGTCAAAGGCGTTCAGTTGGTCGGCAAGTTCCCAAGTTTCGGCTTTATCCAACCACATTAATGGTGTGTGTACAACGAATTCATCATCCATGGATAGATTTAGAGTCACGTTAAGAGATTTAATAAATACATCTCGGCAATCTGGATAGCCGCTAAAATCTGTTTCACAAACGCCTGTTATAATATGTTTGGCATCGATTTGTTTTGCTAGAATCGTAGCAAAGGACAAAAATAGAAGATTTCGCCCAGGAACAAATGTAGATGGTAATTCACCATCTTCCCCTTCTTTCACTTCTATATCATCTCTTGTTAAGGCATTTGGTGCTAGTTGGTTTAATAATGACATATCTAGAATATGATGCTTCACTCCTAAATCATTCGCAATCTCTTTTGCCACTCCAATTTCTTCTTGATGACGTTGGTTATAATCGAATGTCACTACTTCTACATGCTTATATTTTTTAAGGGCCCAGAACAGACATGTCGTACTATCCTGACCTCCACTAAAAACGACAACCGCTTTATCTTGTTTATCCATAAAAAAATTCTCCTTTCACACATTGAAAAGAGAGAAATTCACTCACCCCAAAACAAAAAATCATACCTAAGGCATTGGTATGATATCCTTAGTTTTTTATAGAGGGTGTAGCTAGAACCTCTCCTGCAAAGAACGCAGACTTTAATGAAATTTTGCACTTTCTGTAGTATAGCATATTCTATAGATTTGTAAATAATTATAGCATTTTGGTAAAAAATATAAGAAGGGTTCTGATTGAAATTTTATATTTGACATCATATACCATATGTATTATATTACTAAAGGCGAATAATGGGTTTAACTTTATAAATATCGTTCGCCTATAGGAGTGTTAACTATGGAAAATGTATTTGATTACGAAGATATTCAATTAATTCCCGCAAAATGTGTCGTGAACAGTCGATCTGAGTGCGATACTTCTGTCGTATTAGGTGAGCACCGTTTTCGCTTACCAGTAGTACCTGCGAATATGCAAACAATTATTGATGAGAATATTGCTAAATTTTTAGCCGAAAAAAATTATTTCTATATTATGCATCGTTTTGAACCAGAAACAAGAAAAACGTTTATTCAAGATATGCATTCCAAAAAATTAATCGCTTCCATTAGTGTTGGTGTAAAAGACGAAGAATACAGCTTTATAAAGGAATTAGCGGAAGCAAATCTTTTACCTGAATATATTACGATTGACATTGCACATGGTCATTCTGATGCAGTCATCAGCATGATTAAGCATATCAAACAGCATTTACCTAACAGTTTTGTTATTGCTGGAAATGTTGGAACACCCGAAGCTGTAAGAGAACTAGAAAATGCTGGAGCTGATGCAACAAAAGTAGGGATTGGTCCAGGTAAAGTTTGTATTACGAAAGTAAAAACAGGTTTCGGTACAGGTGGATGGCAGTTAGCTGCATTACGTTGGTGTGCAAAAGCTGCATCCAAACCTATTATTGCTGATGGCGGTATCCGTACACACGGTGATATTGCCAAGTCAATTCGCTTCGGGGCATCCATGGTGATGATTGGCTCTCTATTTGCAGGACATGAGGAATCGCCCGGTACCACAGTAGAAGAAGATGGAAAACTTTATAAAGAGTATTTCGGATCAGCTTCTGAATATCAAAAAGGTGAAAAGAAAAACGTTGAAGGAAAGAAAATGTACGTAGAATACAAAGGACCACTTCAAGACACACTGACTGAAATGGAACAAGACTTGCAGTCATCTATTTCTTATGCAGGCGGAAGAAAGCTGGATGCCATCCGTACAGTAGACTATGTAGTAGTGAAAAACTCTATTTTCAACGGAGATAAAGTATACTAAAAGTTTAAATGAAACGCTCAGTGACTACTGAGCGTTTTTTTGCTTCTTATCATCTTGGACAGGATTCATTTTTCTTCTATAATACACCGAAAACCCAACGATGACAGGAACGATCACAACTGCTGGAGCAAACCATAATAAAATGCTTACTGTCTCCACTTCTAACAATCTAGGAGCACCGAATACAACAAACGCAGTGACAGTAGCAATACAACAACTCAGCATTCCAATTAGATGCTCTATTAACCAATGTCCTTTTATTTTGGGTTTTTGCAACCAATAAGCTAATTGCGAACCTCCTAAAAATAGACCTACAATCGGAAAGTAAGTGAGCAATGCAACCTCTACTTGTATGCCATACCATAAAATGATGATCGAACAAACAAATAAGAGGATCGGCACTCCTAAATCCCATCCGTTACTATGTCTACTTTCCCGCTTCTTATAACGAAGCACTCTAATACCGTACCAAGCCGTTGCAGAACTTAATATCGCAATATATATTAAAAACCATGAAAAAGAGATTACATCTTGACCACTGTTTTGAAAAAAAATACGGTAAAACCCCATATAAAATGCGGATATAGCTACCATCGCCATTGCTCCTACATACGTCCAGCCAATTTTTCGATGAATAGAGCCTCCTTTTTTCACTACTACCGGAATCCAAAATATAAATAATGCGAGAAATCCTGCTATAATATGAGCTATTCTAAATACATCAAACCAAAACATCCTCCACTCCCCCATCTCCATGTACGATAATCTTTATATGTACATTCTAATTCTTTGGAATGATTTGTAAATAAGAACACTCATTTTTTAATAAATTTTTACATTAAATTAGTCTTATTTGTTCGATTAGAAAATACATAAAGAAAACTCGGCGATTGCCGAGCTTTTGACGACAGCAGAGCCGTAGCTGCGCTTATCTATCTACTTCAAATTGGCCTTCTCATCGAATTACTTCCTTGCTGACAATTTACTTTCCTGACGTGTAAAGACAATCCGGGTAAAACCTGCCCGGTTCTTACATGAACAAATTCTCATCAGAACAAAATGCAACATAGTGAAAAGTCTCATAAATAAAGCTGTAAAAAATAATAAATTTTTTACAGTTTTTCATTCTTTTGAAGCTTCATCACAAATCCGCTTGTTGGTAATGTTGGAATTTCATTCAGTTTATAACGAAGATCTTGTTTTGGTATATCATATTTTATATCGTGTAATAAAAAGGATAAGCTTGCCTTTATTACCTCAACTGTTATCCCTTCTCCTGGGCAACGATGGCCTTTTTCTACATCACCACCGCCTTGCGGCATAAAATGATAAGCATTTTTCGGCATGTGATCAAACCGTTCTGGATAAAACTTTTTCGGTTGTTCCCATAGATTTGTATCATGATTTGTTCCATACAAATCAAGTAATACAAGCATCCCCTTTGAAAACTTGCAATCATTCCAAATAAATGGCCTATTTACTCTTGCTCCAACAAAAGGAGCAAATGGATAATAGCGCCGTACTTCTTGGGAAAAGTTTTCTAAATCTTTTTCACTGCCGTGACGAAGTTTTTCTATATAGTGAGGATGCTCATATAATGCTAATGCAGCAAAGGTGATAAAAGTAGAGATAGCAACAATAGGGCGCAGAACATTGATTAATTCAATCGCAGCCATATTTAAATCAAACGGATTTCCATTTAATTGCTGATGAAATGCCATTTGATGCGTAGCTGATTCTTTTGGTACTTGCAAACGTCCTTTTCTAACATCTCGAATAATATCTTTTATCCATGCTTCTGCTCTTTTTCTAGCTTTTCTCCCTCTCCAATGTATCGGGCCTACGGTACCAAAAGCATATACCATGTCCGTAAAATCCTTCGCTCTCATTGGCAACTCTTTTTGCTTTAACGGTACCCCAGCCCATTCACAAGCAGCCTCACACAACACTTTTCTTGCTTCTTCAAATAAAATAACCTTTCCGCCATTTGTACGCTCGCTGAGAAATTGTCTCCATTTATGTAATGTAAGCTCAGCAATCTGCTTTTGATGTGTTGGTGTCATTAAAGCATTAAATAATACTTTTCGGTGCCTATGTACTTGTCCATCCATCGATTGAATGGCCCCCACTCCAAATAATGTTTTTTGTACACGCTTTGGTGCTGCACCTTGACGTTTGAATTTTTCAGAATCATAAAAGATTCTTGCAGCCTCGGCACCACTCATGCAAATAACTTTCTGTCCAAATAAGCGTGTTTCCACTATATTTGATTGAAAATAATCCAAACGATTTTGGATAAAGAGATACCCTTCTTGCATGATCGCAAGAGTATGATCTAAACCTCTTTCCTTTGGCGCACTTGTATTCATTTACACATCCACCTCCATCTTTCCATCAACATTAGTATGAACACAAGTTTAAATGCTATTACATTTTTGATAACATCGTTGTGAGAACAGCCTTGTGAACAGTTTTCACCCCAATGCTTCTGTTAAAAAACGGGCATAACTCATCCGATCCCATCTGCTTTACTCAAAACTAATTCGCAATAGAACCAAACTGTGCAATAGTGAAATGTAAATGGAGTGCGACTATATCTCCCTCATTTTGGTTACTGCTATTATGACGCTCCAACAACATACTTCGCTGGTAGTAATTACCTGATGTTTAAAAGGAGAAAGCTCATGAAATCAACATTTCCAGAACTTCTTTTTACACATCAATAGAAAAGCTTACTAAGCTGCGGAAAAATGCGAGACTCCTGGGGGAAGAGCAGCTTCCAAAGACCCCACAGGATGCACCTGCGTCTTCTAGTAAAGCTTCGTAGTAGGCTTCCTCGGTGCAAGGGAGCAAAGGGGTTATTTCAAGTAGCCCCTGGCTGAGGTGCTGCCCCCCCCGGAAAGCGAGTGTTTTTCCGCAGCGTCGATTAAGCACTCATCGTGAAACGAGTTTTCAAAAGTTATGTCGTAGTATATGGATTATGTGTACTATTTTATTTACTCCCTAACGTGCATAGAAAAAAACCATGAAGAGTTTTCTCCATGGTTTTTCTTGTTCATCATTCCTTACGGTGAACAATCGTAAAACTCCCTTATGGAAGTCTCTCCTTATAGTGGATTCTCTATTAACACGTGTTCTTCTAAAAACCAGTCATTGTAATCGGTTACAATAGAATCTACACCTAAATAAATAGCTTTGTTTAATTGAGGTTTTTTCTTTAATGTCCATGTCAAGACTTTTAAATCTCTTTGATGTGCTTCGCTTACTATACGCTCTCTTAAAAGTTTAATATTGTAGCCGATATATGACATGTACTCGGAAATTTCATCCCATTCGTTTGTGGAAATGGGATGTTGTTTTCTTGACACCAACAGTCCGACCTCTACATTTGGCAAAAGATAACTGATTTTTTTCATTGATTCAAAATCAAATGATTGAATAAAAATTTGACTATTTGGGTAGTCTTTGACTATGTTCGCTACCTTTTCTTCTATTCCTATATATAGTTCAGGATACTTTATATCGATGACAATTCCTACCTTGTCATGTAATTCTTCTAACAATTCATTTAATGTAATAATTCTCTCTTCTTTGTAATCAGCATGAAAATGGCTGCCAACATCCAATTGTTTTATTTCTTCAAGGGTTAAATCTTTGACTTTTCCCTTGCCATTTGAAGTTCGATTTACGGTTAGATCATGTATAATCACTAACTCATCATCTTTTGTCACATGAACGTCGACTTCAATAAAATCAGCACCATAATCGACCCCTTTTTGGAATGCAGACATGGTATTTTCTGGTGCTTGATCTGATGCACCTCTATGGGCGATAGTTTTCACACCCTCAAGTGTAACAACACTTTCCACTGGATTGTTGATAAAACCTACTGAAAAGATAAGACTGACTAATAAGACGGTAATAATAACGGATACTTTTACTTTTCGCATTTTCATATAAATACAAATCCCTTCTACTGCTGCTCAACTGGTTGTCCTACCTTTATTGTATAATGAAAGCGCTTTACTTTCAAGAGAATTTGGGTATATGGATTCATTTTCTTTACTTCATATTATGAACAAACGCTCTAAAGGTGTACTTTTGAGCCAAAAAATTTTTAACATACACAGCAGTAGTCAAATGGGGAATGTACATTATTCAAACTTTTTCAATGAGACTTTGGTCATTATTCCCTGGATTATTAACTGCTTTAGAAACAGGGTGTGCTGACATGTCGTTAGCAGAGTAAGGCATTAATAGACTTTTTAAATATTTACGATCTTCTACTTCCTTATCAAGCCAATATTTCCGTTTTTCTTCCTCTAAAATAACCGGCATCCGATCATGGATAGAAGACATTAATTGGTTTGGTTTCGTTGTTAAGATCGTGCAAGTCACGATTTCTTCTTTATTATGTCTCCATCTATCCCATAGGCCAGCAAAGGTAAACACATTGCCGTCATTCACCGTGATTCTATATGGGAACTTTTCCTTTCCAACTCTTTTCCATTCATAAAAACTATCCGCGATGATCAAGCACCTTCTGCGAGATAATAACCTTTTAAAAGACGGCTTTTCATCTACGGTTTCACTGCGAGCATTGATCATTTTATGGCCTATTTTAAGATCTTTGGCCCAACTAGGAATAAGTCCCCATTTTAAAAGGCCAGCTTTCCTGCCATCATCTGTGCCAACTACAGCTAAAACGTGCTGTGCTGGTGCAATATTATAGCTAGGTTTCCATCCCTCTATTCCAATTCCTAATTCTCTTTCTATTAATTCTGTTGAAGTTGCTAATGTAAAACGACCGCACATTTTTACTCCTCCTTTTACAAGTATTATCATCTTATCCGATACGGCTTATTTCCATTCTATTACTAGCATATCTCCCCATTACAGTTCTATTTTCAAATATAGTCTAAGCGCAGCACACCTTCTCATTTATCCCCAAACATTTTTCACAAAAGAAGGAGGTTGAAGGAGATATATTGTAAAAAATCGAATAATCAGTATGTGATTAGGCTTGATTGTTCTTGATTCGCTTACATTTGCTTACATTTAGTGTGATCAGGTTTGAGTTTCCTGCCTTGGATTCTTATACTGGTAGTGCACAACAAAATATCACTTTTTTACAAAGGAGTGGATGGATGATGGTAGATTTATACCCTTCTAGAGTAAAAGGCAATCCTTCTATTTTGGAAAGGAAAGATCCCGTAATTCATGACTCCACGGAAAAAGATGGGCCTTTAAGCCAGCAACAACTAGATGATTATGAGAAAAATGGTTATCTATTTTTACCGAACTTATTCTCAGGTGAAGAGGTAAAAGTTTTACAACAAGAATTAAAACGTAATATGGATCAAAACAAGGGATCTAATGAACCACATATAGTAAAGGAATCCCAAAGTGAAGAAATTCGCTCTGTTTTTGATGTTCACCAGAATGATGAATTCTTTCACCGTTTATCTTCCGAAAATCGAATTGTTCACATTGCAGAGCAACTTCTCGGCAGCCAGGTTTACATAAATCAATCAAGAATTAATTTTAAACCTGGCTTTAAAGGAAAAGATTTCTATTGGCATTCCGATTTTGAAACTTGGCACATGGAAGATGGAATGCCTAATATGAGAGCGGTAAGCTGCAGTATTATTCTTACCGATAATTATCATTATAATGGGCCTTTATTATTAATACCAGGATCTCACCGTTATTATGTACAATGTATTGGAGAAACACCTGAGAATCACTTTGAACAATCATTAAAAATGCAAAACATTGGTGTGCCAGATCATGATAGTGTTCATTGGTTGTTAGAAAAAGGCGGCAAAATTGATAGTGCGACAGGTCCTGCAGGCTCTGTTCTATTCTTTGAATGTAACACCATGCATGGATCTAATAGTAATATTTCACCAATGCCTCGAAGCAATGTTTTCTTTGTATTTAATAGTATAAAAAATCAATTGGTTGACCCATTTGCAAATGTTTCACCACGTCCAGAATTTATAGCGAATCGAACAAATATTAAGCCAATTGAGCCTGTTGCAATGGACTTAACTAAGAAAATTATTGCTGCATCATAATAGAAAAAAAGCTCAACATCCGTCTTAGGATGTTGAGCTTTTACTATTTATTAGAATGTTTGTGCTAGTTCTGTTGCGCGTTTGATACCATCGTCTTTAATTTGTTCTGCTTTATCCGGCATAGCATTATGCCCTTCGATAAATAGTCCTTCAAAGGATGGAACACCAAAGAAGTTCATCACTGTATTCAAGTAACGATGGCCCATTTCCATTCCAGCAGCAGGACCTTCTGAATAAACACCGCCACGTGCCTGAATGTGTAGAGCTTTTTTATCTGTTAATAGACCAACTGGGCCTTCTTCTGTATATTTAAAAGATTTTCCTGCAACAGCTACTGCATCAATATAAGCTTTCATGACTGGTGGGAAAGAGAAATTCCATAATGGTGTCACAAATACATACTTATCCGCTTCAATGAACTGTTCATTTAATTCAGCTAAACGGCCAACTTTTTTTTGTTCTTCCTCAGAAAGGTCATCAAATCCTTGTCCTGATTGAAGTTTACCCCATCCTTGGAATACATCCCCATCAATAAATGGTACGTATTCTTTGTATAAATCAATGTGAGTAACCTCATCGTTAGGGTTTACCTCTTTATATGTTTCAATAAAAGATTTTGCAGCAGCCATACTAAATGATTGCTTCTCATCGTTTGGATGTGCTGTAATATATAATACTTTTGCCATATTTCCTCATCCTTTTCCTAATATGTTGTAATTTATCTCGAATTAAAGATAATTTAAGCACAAAATTATACTAAATGATAAGACTACTAAAAGTCAATCTATTAAACTCAGAAAGGTTCCAAGAAACTATATCTTTTATAGTAAAAAAGAGCTGTCCTAGAAGACAGCTCCCTGATATTTTTGAGTCATTTCGTTTAATTTGGCTGGTATGGGTTACCACATAAATTTTTTCGTACTTCTTTTGTAATGTTGATTGGCTTAGACTGCTCCATCACTTTGTTTCCATTTAATGGACCAGATCCATCATAATAAATCGGCTTCTGTTTCATTTACCAATCCTCCTCTTTTCTTCATATTATATATGAAATCGCATACATATTCTAGAACAAAAAGAAGAATGCTGTGAAATTTGCAAAACATTCGTTCGTATCCCCTACTGATGGAAGTTTCTCTTTATTACGGTGAACAACCGTCCGTAAAATCCCTTTTTCTAGACTTAGAATTATAAGAAGGATAAGTGGGGGATAGCGGACGGTAGCACCCTGATAAGTTTCGCTAACCATCAGTGGGAACTCTTCATTCCCCCACTGACGGAAGTCTCTCTTTATAAAATGAAAATCCGAACTTGTATATAAACTTGTACCATGATATACAGCGTCAACCCGTATTTCCAATTAAACTGCAATCCATTTTTCACTGGATTCAAACCATTTACACTACTTAGTGCAATTAAAGGCATTATTAATGGAGATAATAAAATCGATATCGCACTCCCCGAACTAATGGCAAGGACAATTAATTCAGGTGGATAAGGTAACTGGATCGACTGTAATATACCTCCGACTAAAACCATTACAGTTAAAGGGCCAAGTCCGATAAATCCCAATATAATAATAATAAATGGAAGGAAATATAACACATTCAAAAAAGGAATGTGTTCTTGCAGCTGATAGATACCGTTCACAACAACTGAAGCAAATGCTGTTTGATTAAGAGCAAAAATTAATGTACCGGCTCCAAGCATGACGCAAAGTTGATAAGCTTGTTTGTCTACCCCTTTTTGTACAAAAAAGTGCACTTCTTTCCATAGTTTTTTCGCTCTTCCTTTAACTACATAAAAGCTTAAAATCCAAACCAATACTACAAGCGGAATGAGCACTAATAATTCTATTGTCAAAAATGCCTGCAGCACAAAAATCGAACCAAATAAGGTGATAAATAAAACCACAAACTCAATGACATTTCGAGTCATTTTACTATAATTGGTGTGTTGATGTAATACTTCATCTATTTCCGTTTGCAGTCCTGTTGTTAACGATACTCCATATCGCTTTTCATCCAGATAGGAAAAAAGAAGAGCAATAACAACGCCACCGATGGAAATCAATAATCCTTGGAAAATGGATATACCTAATGGCGCATTGATCACTTCTATCGCATAAGCAAAGCTGGGTATACTGACTACCCACATAACAGAAAGGGAAAAACCTCTGATTAATGCTGTTCCTTTATAATTTTCCCATACTTCCCCTTTTTCATCTTTTAAGATGTAGCTTGCAAATTGATACATCATGGTGATAGAACCAAATAGAAGAAAATAAGCAATGATCTGGGTAAAAGATATAATTCCAAAATAAAATTTTCTGCTTGTATCAAGTAATTTATGAGCGATACCTAAAAAGGATTCAATATAGTCCTCTTCATGAAGTACCCAACTAATCATTGGCACAACGACTAATAGGGCAATCATATTACGCATCTGTAACATGCCATTGTATACCCCGTCCATCAGCGACGTATCTGTCACTAATATAATAACAAGTCCCGCTATGACAAGACCAAATGGCATTTTAATTTGATGTATTGGTGTTTTTAATAAGGTAAAAAACAATAAGCATATCCCCCATATCACCAGAAAAATATTTCCTGTCTTACTAGGGTGAAAATAGGTTAAGAAATGGGATATTGTATATAAAATAATAGAAAGCCTTAACCCCCAATGGATAAACTGCTTCATAAATAAATCTCCTCAATGCTTTAAGTGTACGATGGACAGCTATTTTAGTATACCATTAATGAAAAGGTTCAAGCCATGGATGACGATCATTTTCTACTTTAGTTAATTGATCCTCTTCGTTAACGATCATTGGTTGGCAAGATTTACATGCGGATTGAAAGAGCCTCCCATTGCCAATAAGCTAATTTTCGGAGATTTGAGAAAGCATTAGTATTCTATTAGCTACTTTATACGGCTTTTCTTGTCTCATAGAATATAAAACTTGGATAGTCACTAAGTCTTATATTCTTTTAAGTCAAACTTCTTATTTTTCAACTCCATAAACCACTCTATCTCTGTTGGATAAGCCCCTAGAACAGATTGCGTATCACTATAAAAACCATGAAAGTCTGAACCGCCTGTTTTACATAATTGGAATTCTTCTGCTAGCTTCATTGCTTTTTTACGGTCAGTCTCATCGTGAAGTGGGTGATGGACTTCTATTCCTTGTAAACCAACGTCTACCCAATCACTTACAGCTTCGAAATTATTAAATTGTCCTGGATGTGCTAAAATCGGAATACCACCTGCTTTTTTAACCACTTGAATCGCATCTATAGCATCTATATAGCGAATAGGAATATAAGCAATCCCTGGTGATTGACCGTTCGTTCCTCTAGAAAATAACTTTTTATAAAGGTCACCAAATATTTGATTGGTATATCCTTTTGCTAGTAAAGCATGCATAATATGTTGTTTATAAACACCTGTACCGTTTTGACTATAGCTCTTTACTTCCTCCCAAGTAATATCATATCCTGCTTTGATAATCTGACAAACCATTTCATAACAAGCATGATGCCGTTTTTCTATGAGCGGTTTACATAATTGGTCGATGGCTTGGTGACCTGGAGTAACAAATACCCCTAATATATGAGCACGTCTATTACGTTTATAATCATATGCTGAAATCTCAATACCTGGTATAATTTCTATTCCGTGTTCTTTGCCAATTTGGATCGCTTTTTGTAAACCAATGGTTGTATCATGATCGGTAATAGCAAGGTGTGTTACCTCATGTTGTTTCGCTTCATAAATAACTTCTTCCATAGACATTGAATTATCGGATATATTAGTATGACAATGTAAATCTATCTTCATTCGACCAACTCCGTGACATAGCTTATGCCGTGTTGTTGAAAACCTAACGATTCATAAAAAGCATGAGCATTTTTTCTCTGTTTATTGCTTGCTAATATTAATTTATAACAGCCATTCTTTTTTGCAATATGAAGCGCTTGTTGCATCATAAACTTACCTATCCCCATGCGTTGCATATCTGGATGTACGACCACATTCTCAAGCACTCCAAATTTTAATCCGCCATGAGCAAAATTATCAATCACAATTAGGGTAAATGATCCAATGATTTCATCGTGCTGTTTGATTGTGTAAATATGATAAAAAGGGTAATTAGAAATTTTCTCAAATAATGTTTCCGCTTCTTCTAATGAGATTGGGTTTTCTTCGCCCAGTTCTGATAACAATTGAACATATACTGCTAACTCTCTCTTATACAGGGGTTGAATATTAAGTTCTACTGCACTAACCATGAGTCATCAACCTCTTTTCCATTTGTCCATTAGCAAGCATGTATGATTGATCTACTACTTCTTCCATAAAATCTAAATCATGAAAAATACCTATCATGGTTGTTCCTTCTTTTTTTAATTGTATAATCATTTCTTTTACCGATTGTTTGGACTGGTGATCTAAAGATGCCGTCGGTTCATCTAATAATAATAGTTTAGGACGTTTCACCATAGCTTTTGCCAGATTTAAACGAAGCTTTTCCCCTCCGCTAAAGGTACGAGGAAAAGAATCCCATAACGCAGAAGGTAAACGGAAATGAGTTAAAATATCTTTTGCTTTTTGTTCGGCAATATTAATATCTTCGCCCATCTCCACAATGGCGTCCATCACCATTTTTAATGCAGTAATTCTTGGCATGGCATGTAGAAACTGAGACACATAACCGATCTCATTTTTTCGAACGGCAATCATCTTTCGGTCCGACGCGCGAACTAAATCGATCATTCCAAAACGGTTTGATTGATAATGTATACAACCTTTTGTCGGTGTGTACGTACGATAAATACTTTTTAAAATAGTTGATTTTCCAGCACCACTTTCACCAGTGATGCCAACAAATTCGCCTGTGCGTATAGTAAGATTTATCCCTTTACATCCTATGATTTTTTTCTCATCATTCATTTGATTCATCTGAAACGTTTTTTCTAAGTCTTTTATGACTAATAATTCATCCATTTATACCAACCTTTCACACGTTAGACGTAGATAGTTCTTCCTCTTTTACAGGAAGTTGATAGTTCATTTCACAAATAACCTTCCCTTTTACCATCACTGTCTCTATCACAGGACGTTTACCATCTTCACTAATGAGGAGGATATCAGCGTCTTTTCCGATCTCAATCGATCCTAATTGATCCGAGATATTTAATGCTTTAGCGGGATTTAACGATACCATATTCACAGCCTGATGCAGCGGCATTCCTTGATGATATAGCTTAAAAGTTGTATGCAATAAAGAAGATGGATAATAATCAGAACAAAACATGTCGACTGCATTATGCTTTACTGCCTCTAATGCAGATAAATTGTTACTATGAGATTTCCCTAACAATGCATTAGGTGCTCCCATTACTACAAATAATCCCATTTCTTTAGCTTTCTTTGCCACTTCTAATTCGATAGGAAATTCACTAATTTGGGCATTCCAATCTTTTACCAAGGATAATTTTTCTACTGTATCATCATCATGTGAAGCTATAGGAATATGATAGTCATGAGCGAGATTGGCTAATTTTTGTAACGCTTCTGGATCTAATTTTTTTTGTTTTTTACTCTCTTGAATTAATTGTTCTGCTGCTTCCTCCGTATGATGACGGTGTGCCATTAGAAAATGCTTATGAACCTCTAAATCTCTAAATTGCCCTTGCCCTGGAGTATGATCCATGAAAGATAACTGATCAATTTGATGATCGCGTATCATTTGTTTTACTTCTTCAAACGCTGATAGATTGGTAATTTCATATCGAAGGTGTGTCTTGTGCCTAATTAGGTGCTGACCAATGGATAATCGTTTGATATCCCGAATCATTTGCAGTGCGGTGTCTGTTCTGCGAATCCATTTATTCGCATTATCTTCTAATAAGGATAACGAGTGATAAATCGTCGTAATACCTTCTCCAACTAATTTTTTTTCTAATTCATAGAATGATATTTCCATCGGTACATTGCTGTTTGGCCTTGGCTCCAACTCCATTTCGATTGCATCGCTATGGGAATCTATTAATCCAGGAATCACCCATTTTCCTGATGCATTAATATCAACTGATTGGACATTAGTAGGATTTCCTCTGTAAATCTTAGTAATCGAATTCCCTTCTATTACGATACTCCCCTGTTTAATCACTTCCGTCGGTGTCACAATATTGGCATTATAAATGGTTCGCTTTAGATGCATAAGTCACCTCGTCCTTTTTATTTCTATAAAGTCAGACTATTTTCTAAAAAAATGTAGCTATTACAATAAACCTTATGGCACAATATCCATAAACTACGCAATAACTTATCCTACTCGTCTTCAATGAGTGCTTAATCGTCGCTGCGGAAAACCACTCGCTTTCCGTGGGGAACGCTTCAGCCTCCTCACGAGCAAAAAGCGCTCGCTGCGGGGTCTTCAGACTGTTCCTTTCCCACAGGAGTCTCGTAGTTTTCCGCAGCTTGGATGGGTGCTCGTTTTAAGTGAGAAAAAAACATATTCTTACTACTCACAAACGGAAGAAATATACGTAGACTCCTGGGGGAACAGCGCGAGCTGAAGATCCCGCAGGCAGCTTGCTGCCGAGGAAGCTGAAGCCGTGCCCCCGGAAAGCGAAGTATATTTCTGGAGCAGTATTCAGAGCTTTTTTAAGGCTTATGTCGCAGTTTTGTTCTACTGTGTTATAAAACAACAAATAATGTGAAAGAAACTTATAATAAAGAATGTACTAGTTGCTGAGTGTATGCGTGGTGGGGATCTTCTAATATTTGGTCTGTTAAACCTTCTTCTACTACACTTCCATACCTCATGACCATGGTTCGATCTGCTAACATTCGAATAACTCCTAGATCATGGGATACAACGATCATGCCAACACCAAATTCCCGCTGAATGTTTCGAATCAAATCTAAGACCCTAGCCTGAACGGATAAATCCAGCCCTGTCGTTACCTCATCCAATAAAAGAATGGGCGGGTTATTCGCAAGCGCCTTAGAAATTTGCACACGCTGCTGCATACCTCCACTAAAATTTTTCGGCAATTCATCCATTCTACTTAGTGGAATCTCGACATGTTCTAGCAATTGAGATGCTCGATCCCGAATATTACCCACATGATAAGTTCCCGCTGAAATTAACTTCTCTGCAATATTTCCTCCACTAGAAAAGGACATCTTAAGTCCTAACCAAGGGTTTTGATAAACCATTCCCATTAAATGATTACGAATATATCGTTTTTGTTGTGAGGAAACTTGAAATATATTGCGCTGTCCATGTTTGTACTTGGAGATTGTGGCACTGCCAGATAAAACATCATCATCAAAATATAAACTTTTCACTAAAGAACTTTTACCTGAACCACTTTCGCCAACGATTCCAATAATTTCCCCCTCATATAAATCAAAGCTAACTTTTTTACAAGCCCAGACACTTCCACAATGAGGGCATTGATTAGTTTCTTTATCCAGCATGTCAAAAGATTCACAATGCTTGCATCCTTTTCCATATCGTTTGTTTAAATGCCGCACAGATAAAATAGGGTTTTCCTCCATATCTTTTACAGATCCCCATTCCATTCTACCTTCCCCCTTTCTTGTTGCCTTGCTTCACAGTAACCAGTATCAGAACATTGATACTTTTTCTCGCCCGAATCAGCGTCATACACTTCGTCCAAAAAGGAAGAGTCACTGCCACATAAGTGACACATTAATCCTTCAAAGCTTTCTACTTGGAAAGGATAATCTTCAAACTGTAATGGCACGACATCTGTATATGGCGGAACAGCATATATTTTCTTTTCTCTTCCTGCACCAAATAAATAGAGTCCATTTGCTTGATGCAGCTTCGGTAAGTCATATCGTGGGATAGGACTTGGATTAAATACATACCGTTGATGGACCATACAAGGATAATCCGCACCGATCGTAATATCTCCCCATTTGATAATATCTTCATACAAGCGAAGCCAAATACTGCTATATTCCATTTCCGCATGTAATCGTCTTGTAATTTCCTCTTTTGGCTCTGTTCTTCTTAGTGGTTCTGGCAAAGGTACTTGAAACACTAATATTTGATCTTTTCTTAATGGAATTTCTGGTATACGATGTCTTGTTTGTATCAATGTAGCTTGCTCTGATTGATTCGTTGTTGCTACATTCGTGCAATTTTCAACTAAACGTTTAATACTAACAGCGTTCACACTATCATCATTTCCTTGGTCGATTACCTTCAAGCGATCATTATCACCAATTAAAGAAAGAGTTAATTGTAAGCCTCCAGTACCCCAGCCTCTTCCAATGGGCATTTCTCTTGAAGCAAAAGGCACTTGACAACCAGGGATAGCAATAGCTTTAAGTGTGGTTCTTCTAATTTCTTTTTTGGACCCTTCATCTAAAAAGGCATAATTATATTCTCTTACGACTTGAAAACTCATATCGATACCGATCCTTTCTTTTTAAATTTTCACTTTAACTTTTGACTTCTATTTTTTCTTGTTCTTTCTGCGCTGTTCGGATTCGGTCTAACATCGACTGAAAAGTGGTATAATGGGGTAGTTTCAAATGGGACACAAAGCCATTTGCTTCCACACTATCAATATGCAATAATACAAACTCTTCATCTTGTGTTGGAGATGAACCAGATGTTTCTAAGCTTCGCTCTAAAATAGCCATTGCAATAGCCTTTACTTCGTTTTGACCAAATGTCATCCCATAACCGAGCATAAATTCCACATCATCTTGATCGTTCTGTGTAAAAGAATTAATCGTTTCTACTTCTGTAGTCAATATCTCTCCAATATAAATAGAATCATCATCGTCAAGTGGATATGGTATATGTACTTCTAAGTATCCTACTCGAAGCTCACCAATAGTTGGGTGTACGGCACCATAACCTCTCATACTGCTATATGCTAAAGCTGTCATCGCCCCTGTTTCTCCTCTTGATAAAAGCTGCAATCTAGCAGATCTTGTTGTTGGGAAGTTCAATTTATCTCTAGTAATATCAAAAGGTATTTGATCGTCTGATGTTCTTTCTGCCATTAAGCCTTGTTCTCGTAATAGATCTATCACCTTTTGAAATTTTCCTGATGAAGAAGCGTTCTCTATCTCCTTTTCCCCCAAGCCAAGTCTTTCTAAAAACTCCTTTACAGCACCTTTTTCATTTCGCATATCAAAATTTAACAACCGGTGTGTGTAGTCATATGTGGGGCCAAGCATTTGTCCACCAGGAATGTCTTTAAAGGAAGAAGAGATTCTTCGTATCACGCGCATATCACCGGGCTCTATTAGACGAGAATAATAATTCCTTGGTAATGTAGAACGATAGGCACGTAGAAGGAAAGCAGCCTCTGCTGGGTCACCTTCTGCTTGCTTTAAAGCTATGGCAGCATATTCTGGTGCATAAAGCCCACCTTCTCCCATTACTCGATCTATCAGTAATCGTAATTGGCTCTGAATTTCATTTGTTTCTAAAGCCTTCTCCGCATCTTGCAATCGATACTGATCAACCAATTGATTCGCCTTTTCAATCGCCCTTTGCCCTCCGGTAACCGCTACATAACCCATTTAAACTCCCTCCGTTTCCACAACAGTTGTTCTAGGAATCGCAATGAATTCTCCAGATTCTGTTGTAAAAATGAAATCTACTCCCATTGGATATTCAGAGTTAAGACTTTCTCTAAATGTAAACCACGAATTTGATATGCCATTCATATAACAGATGGAGCTGCCATTAATTCCAGGACCACTAAGTTTTAATATGTTCCCGTTGCTTTTATTGCTTGATATATTGTCGACCCGAATGATCAGTGTTGCACTATTGTATGGTTCTTCTAATGACCCTTTTTTGACTTTCTGTAATAGTTGTGCTATTTCTGCTTCATTTAATAACTGGTTTACAAAAAGATAATCCGCTTGTTGTATCGTTTCCGGCTCACTGAATGTCTGCCATTTAATATAATGGTTCCATTCTTCCTTATCATTTGTCATAAAGTGAAAAGATGCTTCCTTATCTAATAAAGTAAGTGCTATAGCTAGAAGAGACGCACCTTCTTTTGAAATAGCTGATAATTTTTGTGCAGATTTCTGAATTGATTGTATGCTGCCTGGTCGTGCCATGCCACCTAATAATTTTCGATAAATTTCTTGTGTATCACTCGTTACATCAAATGGATTGTTATTAGCTTTTATCATTGTAATCCTCCATTGTATTAAAATGTACTTTTGTTTGATTCACCATTGCTAACTCTTTTTGTTGTCGTTTATCTATATTTTTCTCTTCCTGTAAAAGTAGATGGAACCAATCTTTCGTCATCGGCAAATTACTGTTCATCGCAGCATCTATAATGGCAATTTGATAGGCAGTTTCCGCTTTTTCTCCCATAATTACACTCATTCCAAATGTGCCATTAATGGAAACCGTACATTCCGTAACAAGTACTTCTCCCATATAGAATGGATTATTCGATATCGAATCTTTTACTTTAACCATAGTTAATCCTGTTTGAGGTGGTTTTTCTGTTTGTATAAGGTAATTATTTTCCACTTGTGAC
This sequence comes from Gracilibacillus sp. YIM 98692, assembly GCF_010993965.1. Lineage (GTDB taxonomy): Bacteria > Bacillota > Bacilli > Bacillales > Amphibacillaceae > Gracilibacillus. Next base: position 48,695 of record NZ_WIXM01000003.1, read on the forward strand.
GCTAAATCTTTTATTAATTGAGAATCTCCCTCTATGAGTATTTTTGTTAATCTAGATTTTTTCATAATAGCTCCTTTCTAAAACTTAAAATTCTACCACGCATTGGTGCATATCTCCTCTTATCCTAGAAATGTTATATTCAATAGGTACCCCATTTGGATGGTTCACCATGCTTTCCATTTGGATAATGGGTATATTTTCAGGAATTCCCAACATTTCCGCATCGCTTAATAATGGCAAAATCGCTTGAAATTTAGTCATTGATCGTACTGGTTGCAACTGGTAATGATCTAAAAAAATACGATACAACGATTTAAAATGAATGAAATGTTTTTCCAAATTAGGAAATTCCACTTTCGGTAATGTTGTCGTTGTTATCGACATTGGCTGCTTACGAGCGAATCTTACAATTTCTAATCGATAGACTTTTTCACCATTTCCAAGTTTCAGTTTAGATTTTTCCTCCTGATTAGGATTGGTTATTTCCCAGTCAATAAGTTTACTTGTATGATCAATCCCTTGTTCTTGCATGTTGTTAGAGTAGCTTGTCTCGGCTGATAGGATATAGGGAATAGGTTTTGGCTTTTGCTTAATATAGGAACCTTTTCCTTGGACAGGGGTAACCCAGCCTAGGTTTGTAAGTCGTGCAATAGCTTGTCTAACCATATGACGCGGAACTTGATACTTCTGACATAATGTATGTTCTGATGGGATTTTCTCGTTTGCTTGGTATTCCCCTAGACGAATCTTAGTGATTAAATCCTCAGCAATTTGCAGATGAGAGGTTACAGTCTTCGCTTGTTTCATTACTCTACTCTCCCTTATTGGATGTCTTACTGATAATCTAACTTATTAACAAGTGACAATGGTAAAATGAGTGTAAATTTATGATTAAATTATGTAAATTTTGAGATTTTTCAGTATTAGGACTTAAACTCATCTCCCAATTGTGGAAATCCTTCATTATTAGAGTGTAAATGAAAAAACCGTATGAAAAGCCGCCCTTTTCATACGGTTTTTTCGTTAAGCTGTTTTCAGATGACGTTTTACTCTTATTGCTACAACTTCTAACAAAATAGCAAAGATAAGAATATAGACAGTAATCGTTCCTAATTCACGTAAATCTAAGTAGAAAGAACTTGCCATAAAGAGATCATATCCAATACCTCCTGCGCCAGCTGCAGCTCCCATTGCAACTGCGACAGCAAAATTAATTTCAAATCTGAGGAAAGTCCACGATATGAGGTATGTAATACTAGAAGGAAGTACTGCTTGCCAAATAATTTGCCACCAATTGGCACCACTCGCCTTTAATACTTCAATAACTCCTTCATCTAATTCTTCAAATGATTCAGAATATGCTTTAATTAAATAACCTACAGTGTGAAAAGTCATACCAATCACAGCAGCCACACTGCCAAGACCAGCAGCAACTGCAAAAATTAATACCCATAAGACAGTAGGAACCGCCCGAATAAATGCAACAATAGTTTTAATACCATTGGAAACCTTTCGCGAAGATAAGTTTTCAGAAGCAAATAACCCTAAAAACAATGAAATGACCGCTCCGATTAAGGTTGTTAATAAGGCTAATCCAATTGTAATCAAGACTTGGTATAGACCTTCGGTAAATGTAAAATGACTAAAATGCGGTTCTGTAAACATTACCGTAAAATTAGCAATGGTTGATAAAATCCCTTCGACTAGACCCACTTCTTTATAATCATAAGTCCAAAAACCTAAAATGGTTAAAGCAATTAAACAAAAAAGAGTAGACCGAATAACTATCGCAGTCTTATTTAATGGCTTAACCTTTATTGGTTTACTTTGAGTCAACACGGTACTTTTATTAGTATCTTCCATTCTCATTTACAAAATCACCCTTCTAATATAATTAGAAACAGCTTCAAGCATTAAAATAGAAACGGCAATTGCAATTACTACTAAACTAGCTGTATTATAATCAACTGATTTATAATATAAATCAAAGACAAACCCAATACCTGTACCAGTTAGAATTCCAATCAAGGTAGCACTTCTAATATTTGTTTCAATCATAAATAAGAGCCAGCTTAGCATTTGTGAAGCACTAGAAGGGATTACAGAATGAATAATAATGGAGCTATAGCTTGCTCCAGTTGCACGTAAAGCCTCTACACCACTATTACTAACTTCATCAATCGTTCAATAAAAGCCCTTGTCAAGAAACCAAAAGAAACAAAAAACAAGGCAAAATAGCCTGTTAACGCACTCTGTCCAAAGGAAAATAGTAAGATCATAGACCAAACAGCGACATCAATATTCCGAAAAAAAGTAGCACAGAAACGGCAAATCGTAGCGAAAAAATTATTAACTTTTGTTGTGTTAGATCCCAACACAGCAAAAACAAGGGCAAACATTGCTGCGACCGTTGCAGCACCTATTGAAATTAAAATAGTTTCCCATAAACTCAACATAATGGTTGGCAGTTTATCCAACGAAGCAACTGTTGGATAAAAATTAGTTACTCCCCAAACAATCGCCAACGGGATAGAAGTAAAACCTTCTATCACGTTATATTCCGTAATGATGATGGCACCATAGGTGATAAACAATAAAAAAATTAGTATAAAAATAGATTGTAATCGTTTCTTAAAGAAGAAATTATCCTGCATGATTTTTCTCCTCTTCCGTATCCATGATTAATTCACCAGCTTCTGATCCATAAATATGGTGAATTTGCTCTTGTGTCATTTGTGCTGGTGATCCATCATAAACAATTTCCCCTTGGCTAACTCCAATAATGCGGTCACTATATTTTAAGGCAACATCAACTTGATGTAAGTTAACCAATACAGTAATCCCCATCGACCTTGAAATATTCTGCAGATAATCCATAATAACTTTTGAGGCATTCGGATCTAAAGAAGCAATTGGTTCGTCACATAACAACATCTTAGGATCTTGCACTAATGCTCTAGCAATACCTACTCTTTGCTTTTGCCCCCCACTTAGTTGATCGCTTCGTTTAAATATTTGGTCTTCCAAACCAAGCATATTTAATAAATGAATCGCTTGTTCTTTTTCTTTCTGTGTATACAAACCTAATGCACCTGCTAGGGTAGATTTATAGCCTAATCGGCCATGTAATACATTCTCAATGACTGACAATCTTTCTACCAAATTATAGTGTTGAAAAATCATTCCAATCTTTGTTCTAAGTCTTCTTAAGTCTCTTTTTTTCAACTCCAGTGCATCGACACCATCAAAAACTATTTCTCCGCTTGTCGCATCAATCATACGATTAATACAACGAAGGAGAGTTGACTTTCCGGCACCGGAAGGACCAATGACGGAAATAAACTCTCCTTCTTTTACGGAGAAGTTAATATTAGATAATGCTATAGTGTTTTGGCCATATTGCTTAGACACATCTGATAATTCTAGCAAATTAGACATCATATTAACTCCTCTCTTTTATTATTCTATTAATTAGAAAGCTCACGAATTGGATCAAACCAAGCATCATCAACTTCTAAAAATCTTTCGTCACCTGATTTATTAAATAATCCACCTTCTTCAGAATCCTCTGGTATGAAGATATTTTCATTGTTTGCTACTTCATCCGATGTAAAAGCTTCTATAATAGCTTGTTGATCTTCTTCACTTAATGTTTCTGTATTCATTGTAAACGGAGCATTTAACACTGGTGTAACAGAGATTAATACAAACTCCTCTCCAGCTACCGTATTAAAAGGTTCTGCAGCATCATTTTTTACTCGATAAATAGCACCAGGTCTGTTTTCTTCCCCTTCTACATGTTCTACATAGTTATCAACACATACATCGCAAAATGCCGCTACATCGACTTTGTCTGAAAGTAAATTAACAGCTGAACCTTGATGTGATCCGCCAAACAAAACTTCACTAAAGAAAGCTCCACCTTCTAATAAATCCTCTTGCGTTAAATCTTCGTATCCATCTTTCTCATTAAAGTAAGAAACAATACCTTCTGACGGGACCTTAAAACCAGAAGTAGAACTGTTGGAAACAAATGAAAAAGACTTATCTACAAGATTATCAATAGAGTACTCTTCTCCATTCTTGTGATTCTCTTCGTTCCCTTTTTTTACGTTTAACCAGCTATGATACACTGCATCTTCTAAAGTACCGGAAGAGCCAGAGGCGACCGCAATTGGTAAAACATTCTCATTCTTCGCATGTGCTTCTACGTAACCTTGTGCACCTAAAAATGCCAAATCAGCATTACCGCTTGCTAAAGCCTCGATTGCTACAATATAGTCTGTTGTTGTCTGATGTTCTACTTCTTTTCCTGTTACTTCTTCTACTATGTTCCCAATCTCTTCTCTAGCTGATTTAAGATCTTCACCTGATTCATTTGGCAACCATGTAAAAGTAATTGTATCTCCTGTACTTGCTGAACCTTCTTCCGAGCACGCACTTAAAAATACAACAAATAACACAACAAAACACGACATTACGACTTTTTTCATTAAATATTCCCCCTGTATGTATTATTTCTTTCAACACTAACTATATAGCTAGAAAGTTAAGCTTGTTTTAATTATCTGTAAAATATCGGTAAAGTTTTTATTTATACATATTAAATCTAGTAACCTTGCTCGTTAACCTATAGATAAAGAAAACTCGGCGATTGCCGAGCCTTGGCGACAGCAGAGCCGTAGTTGCCCTTATCTATCTTCCTAATCGTGGAATCTACACCGAATTCACTTCATATGTAACACGATATAAATTGTGATATGGATAAAAAAGCAAAGAAGGAATCGGTTTATAACCAACTCCTTCTTTGCTTTTGCTTTTGCTTTGGGAAATCGTAAATTTTTGGTTTTGACACACCGTTTGAATCAATATTACGTCTCTTTCTATCTTCCTCTACTAATGAATCTAATTTATGAATCCCTTTTTGTAATTGATGTTCTGTTAAATCTCCCTTAGCATATAAACTGCATAGCATGCCATAAGCAATAACCTTTGTATCTACTTCCATATTAACTACTAAATCTACATCGGAATTCCCGCTATCCTGAATAATAGATTTCAATTTATTTTCAGTTGCATCTTGCATGTGGAACCTCCTATTCTATTAAAAAGGAGATACTACTTTTTTAGCATCTCCTATCATAATATATTACACATCAAATTCTTGATCCTGATCTGCTTTTGATCTAGCACGTACTCTAGCTTTCGAATCACTATCTACTTTTATATCTATATCTAATTTTGAATTTCCAGAATCTATAACTTTTGCATCTGCTTTATTTAGGTTTTTATCCTTTAAACGCACATCATTCTCATTATCTAATTCACTGTCTAGTTTACTGTCTAGTTTGGCATCAACATCTAAATCATTTTTGTTTTTATTCTTTAAAATGTCTTCTTCTTCCCAGAATTTACTCATAGATATCCCCCCTTTTCTAATGTTAATACCAATATATGTACTTTGATAAATGGTGTATGGACAAAGGTGCCATTTTTTCATAGACTAGAAACTATTTTTATACTAATGAAATATTGTTTAATATTTAAATAAAATTAGATGACAAAAGCCAGCGTCATATACTATGAAGCTGGCTTTTCCTCATCGTTTTCTTCTTTTGTCAGTGTAAAAAATGCGATAAAACCTACTAAAGACGTCGTAAATAGTGACGCTCCCATTGGTACTGCAGTGGTTTCGTCAATCCCAACAAGTGGAGCTATAATGGATCCCATTAATAACGGCGACATGCCTAATAGTGCACTTGCACTACCTGCTCGATGTCCTTGCTTTTTCATTGCAAGTGAAAAAGAACTTGTTAAAATAATACCGATTGTATACATGTGAATAAAAATAGGAATAACAATCAGAGCAAGTGGCCCTTGTATAATGGTCATTACTAAAAGGAAAGCATTTGCGCATAGGGATACGATAACCCCTGTCCGTAATAATGAACGATCCTGTACTCTGCCACTTAACCTACCAACCGTAAAGCTCCCTGAAATAATCGCTAAACCGTTTATACCAAATAATATACTGAAAATCTGTGGTGAAACTTGGTAGATTTCTTGATAGACAAAGGGTGTCCCTGCTACATAAGCAAAGGTTCCACCTTGCACAAAACAGACAACAATAGCATATCCAATAAAAGACCGATCAGTTAGCAATCCTCCCATTGTTCGTACTGTATGGGCAATAGAGCTAGGCTGTCTTTTTTCCAGTGGCAGGGATTCTTTTAATCTAAAAACGACCATGGCAACAAGCGAAAATCCAAAAATACTTAAGAATATAAAAATCGTATGCCATGTAGCAAATGGTAATAGCAGAACTGCTCCTCCACTAATAGGAGCAATCATTGGTGCTGTTGCATTAATCACCATCAGCAAGGCGAAAAATTGTGTAAGGTCCTTTCCATTAAAAATATCTCTGACCACTGCACGCGACAGTACTATTCCTGCAGATGCAGTAAAACCTTGTAAAAAGCGAGCGATAATTAGAACAATTATATTTGGAGCAGCTGCACAAAGCAATGAAGCAATAGCAAAAAAAGTAAGCGATATAATCATAGGCTTTCTTCTACCGTGTGCATCACTGATTGGACCAAATACAAGCTGACCACTTGCTAGTCCAACCAAACATGCTGTTAAACTAAGCTGTACTAATGATGCTCTTGCATCAAAATCATCTGCTATCGCAGGGAAACTAGGTAAATACATATCAATATTAAAAGGCCCTAACATCCCAAGCATAGCCAATAAGAAAGCAAGAGCTAAACGCTTTTTCCCTTTAGGGTTTCTCTCCAAAATATCCTGTTGTGGCATTCCTTCACCTTCCTCACTTCTCCCCATTATAATAGATTAGGAAAATATAGTATAATAATTGAACTGCACCACATTTACACATGAAAGGCATCAGAAATATTTTTATAATAATACTTCCGCCAACAAACGATGCGTTCCAATTATGCACCTTTTCCGATTTTGCTTCATTTTATTTTTATATCATCTTCTGTGAACTGAGCTACTTCTTATGTATTAGCTAAAGTTTTTTCAGGTATATCCCCTCTTGTAATGGGAGAATGATCCAATACACTTAATCTGACTTTTATTCTCCTTTTCCTAAATACTGTAATTATTATTATAAAGATCTTCTAAATAGAAGTGAAAAAAGGATGTTTATTATTTTTCTAAAAGTGAATATATAAATAAAAGATATTTTTAGTGGAAAGGAGATATTCATTAAAAGCTATTTCCATCCATTACATCCAGTTCGAAAGCGTGCTCAAGTTTGTCTAAAATTATATCTCAAAAAGGAGTGAAAACTATGACCAAAGAATTCACAAACATTCTTGTCGCTTATGATGGATCAATGGATAGTGTGGAAGCATTAAAAGCAGCGGAGAATTTGGCAAAAGTAAATCAAAGCAGATTAACCATTGTTCATGTAAAAGAACAAGGTGATCGTATCCCTCTTCATCATCAACAGTCTTTTCCAATCGGACAGGGGTATACAAATACTGCTCCTATAGCTCCCCAATTGAAAACAGGTTCAGATTTTAAAACAGATCTTGAAGATGATAATTCTGATCATATTCTTGCAGAAGCAAAAAATCATTTGACTAGTGCGCGTACCGAAGCTGAATACGAAAAACTTTTAGGAACACCATCTAAAGAAATTGTGCGATTTGCCAATCAAAATGAAGTAGATCTAATCGTAATCGGAAGCAGAGGTTTAAGTGGTATTAAAAAATTAGTGATGGGAAGTGTTAGTCATAAAGTAACCAATAACGCTAACTGTCCTGTCCTTGTTATTAAATAAAGAAAGCGCTGCATTCTTTAAAAAAGAGTGCAGCATTTTCTTTTGTATCGAAACCTGTATTTTCCTTCTCTTGTTATCCAAACCATTTCTTTAATATTTCTTATTCATTTCATGTAATATTACCGATTATCCATCATAGAATATAAATAGTGGCAAATTCATTTCTATCAAATGAAAACCACTCTCCTATTATTGTTAGAAAAAGGAACAATAACATAGCATGATGATAATCTATTCTTTTAATAGATTCATGATTATAAATGGTAAATATTTGATATTAGTCTGAGGGGGATTTAACATGAAACAAGAATGTGTCACAATGCTTCTAGCTGGAGGCGTCGGTAAACGCCTTGGTTTATTAACCCAAAACATAGCAAAACCCGCTGTTCCTTTTGGTGGAAAATACCGTATTATTGACTTCACATTAAGTAATTGCATGCAATCTAATATGAACACAGTTGGGGTCGTTACACAATACAATCCGTTTGAACTTCATAAACATATTGGCGCAGGCGATACATGGGATCTGAATAAAAATAATGGCGGACTCACTATTTTATCTCCTTTTACTGAACAAAATGGAGGTGACTGGTATCGTGGTACTGCTGACGCTGTAACGAAAAACATATCCTTTATTGATCAGTATGATCCAGAATATGTCATGATTTTATCTGGTGACCATATTTATCACATGGATTATGACAAGTTACTGCATCATCATAAGCAAAAAGATGCAGATGTTACCATTTCCACGATAAAAGTGCCATGGTCAGAAACTTCACGATTTGGAATTCTCCATACTGATGAACATTTCAAGATCTATGATTTCGAGGAAAAACCTGTACAAGCCAAAAACAACCTTGCTTCCATGGGAATTTATATTTTTAACTGGAATATTCTAAAACAATATCTAGAAATGGATGCAAGTGCAGTAAGTTCCGATCATGATTTTGGGAAGGATATTATTCCTGCTTTGATAGAAGATCAAGTAGATGTGTATGCCTATCAATTTCAAGGTTATTGGAAGGATGTTGGTACAATAGAGAGTTATTGGGAAGCACATATGGATTTATTACAAGAGAATTTTCCATTTTCTCTTCATCAAAATGAATGGAATACCTATTCTCATAATTCTTTATATGGACCACAACTTGTTGATGAGAATGGTATAGTTCGGCAATCACTTATTCATGACGGATGTATGTTTTCTGGGGAAATTGATAGGTCTGTGTTATTTGAAAATGTGCATGTAGGGAAAGGTTCCGTTATAAAACAATCGGTGGTTCACCCTGGTGCTCGAATTGGCTCTGATGTTGTACTTGATAGAGTTATCATACAAGAGGATGTCATAATTCCAAATAATGTGAACATAGTTGCTGCTCTGGATGAAGAACCTATTGTTCTTTCAAAAAATAACATAGAATCAAAATTACTAGTTAAGACATCATAAGCATGTTTAAGCCTGCTAATTAAGCAGGCTTCCTTTACGTGGTTCCAAACTATTTTAACTAATAATGAAAAATTTTAATTCAATTCCTCTGTATTTTTCCTTGATTGATACCCCAATTCCTCTTTAGCATTGGAGATATCCCACGGTTTACCTGGATTATCAGATACGCCATAATAAGTTCCATACTTCACATTGGAATTTATGGCGGATTCAAATACATTCACTAAATCTTCCCTCGAGAGTAACGTTCTTTTTAAACGATCATTTTTTGCTAAAGCTACCTTCTCCTCTTCATGAGGAACAGATCCAATACGTATATTAATAACCGATAAATCAGAATGTAATGAGAAAATGAAACCTGCTTGTTCGGAAGCAATTTTTAACACACCGTATAAGCCTTTTGGGTATGGGTAGTCGTCTGTTGTTATTTCCCGTCCAAGCTTGGAATGCCCATTCTTTTCATAATAATCCGTCACATGATTGCTACTAGCAAAGATAACTTGGGGTATTTGGTATTTTTCAGCGGCTAGCATTAGATAATAAGAAGCTTTAAAGAAGACATCTGTCATCGAATCAAACTTAACCACATCTTCTATTGCTTTATCAGTTTCCATTCTTAGTAAGTTGATGATCACATCCGTATCTCGTGGAATGGTTGATAATAAACTTTTATAATCTGTTGCATCAACATAGTGATGTGTTTTGGTATTCTCTTTTATAGTTTTATCCAGAACTAGAACATTGTATGTTTTGCTTAAGGATTGAAAAAGTATTTCACCAACTGTCCCTGCCCCGCCGACAATGACAAGATTCCTCATTTTAACTCCCCCGTTCATTTACTTAAAATAGTATTACCAGACTGTTTAAACATTATTATAAAATGAGTACTTACTGACGTATTAAACTTCTTATACCCTCCCTATTTGTTCCTAGACTAAAATCTTGGTAAAATAAAATAATCAAAAGTAGGACAGGAGTGGGATTTTGCCAAAAATACGAAACATTATCTTTTTATTGCTTATAGCATATGGATTTTGGCATTTTTATGGAGATACGTTCAATCGCTCAGGTGTAGAGGGCGTGTGGGACGATATGAAAACTGATGTTGATGAAATAAAAGAGAATCCTCGAGTTGCCGCTTTTTTAGACACAATGAACCAGGAAATCCAATTATTTCTCGGGAAATTAAATGATAATTTTGCAGAAAATAAGCAGCCTACCCAGCCTGCTCCAGACCACCCAGAGCTAAGTCAGCCTTCAGATCAATCCTTCTCTGTTCACAATATCGAGATAGGAGATGACCGTTCAGAGGTGGAAAATCAAGCAGGTAATCACAAACGTTCATCGCAAAATGAATATGGGGTTAATTGGGTGGCTTATCATGAAAATTACGCTAACTTTTTTATGGTGGCATATGATGAGGAAAATAAAGTGGCTGGTTTATACACCAATCAAAACCTACTCTCATCAAACGAAGAAATCACCCTTGAATCGTCTAAGGAAACAGTGGTTTCTAAATTAGGAGAGCCGATAAAAGGAATACGGAAAGGGTTTGTTCATTATCAAGTTCAAAACAACGAAGAATACGATACTTTTCTTATAGACAATAATTATGTGACCATTTTTTATGATAAGCACGAAAACAACACCGTTACAGCCATTCAAATCATTAGTGGTGGACTGGAAAAACAAAAAGAAGGCTTTTTTGCAGAGCCCAGCAATGCACTTAGAGAAGGATTTGAATATCAATTGTTTGACTTAACCAATGCGGCAAGAGTAGCACATGGACTTTCGCCGTTGGAGTGGAAAGAACCCGTAAGAACAACTGCTCGTGATCACAGCCAAGATATGGCAGACAATAATTATTTCAGTCATACCAATTTAGATGGACAAACTCCATTTGACCGTCTGTCAGAGGATGATATTCGCTACCGAATGGCTGGGGAGAATCTTGCTGCAGGACAATCAAGCAGCGTTTTTGCACATGAAGGTCTGATGAATTCGCTTGGTCACCGCGAAAACATTTTAAAGAACGGGTATAGGTTACTAGCGATAGGCGTGGCTTTTAATGAAGAATCACAGCCTTATTATACGGAAAACTTTATAACAGAATAGTACAGAAAGGCAGGGTTTGCTTATTTGCAACCTTGCCTTTTTCATTCGTGTGTTATATCCTACACATTATTTACAATCTGCAAGCTTAATCTCATATATGATCATGTGGGTAGCGATGAAAATTATTGTTTTATCCATTTTGGTATTGCACTTGACTGATTCAGATTATTTCTCCATCACTCTTTTTGCGCGATACTCACCGGGAGTGGTGCCTACCTTTTTTTTGAATACTAAATGAAAATAACGTTGATTGTCATACCCTATTTCCTGGCATATTTCTCTCACTTTATATTTAGTTGTTCTTAATAAATCCTTAGCTTTATTCAGACGAAGTTGGGTAACATATTCTGAAATGGTTACATTTACCTTTTGAGAAAAAAGACAGCTTAAATAGGCTGGACTTATATGGTATTTCTCTGCCAGTTCATTTAAACTAATAGACTCATTAAAATGTTGATTTAAATATGTTTTAACATCTCTTATTAATTTATCATTATACGTTAGTCGATGATCAGTAATATATTGCAGGATTTCCTGGATAGACGTTAATAGCCAAACTCGAATTTCATTAATGGAATGCAGCTTATTTAATTCCTCATAAACAGGATTATTTGTCTTTAAAATGCTGTATGCATCCACTTCATATTCCGTCCTTACATACGTAAAAAGTCCAGAAATAAGCTTATAACAAACATATTTGGTTTTTTCAGGAGGAAGAGCTTGATCCCTACAGTACCTAATCACTTCATCTACTAAAGATAGGATGTGATGAAGTACATGATCATTTTGGGCAAAAAACTCCTCCATTATTTTAAAAATATCATTTCCAATATGGTGATTAATATTTTCATATTCATCATAGTGAGTGCAGATTTTATTTAGAAAAAAGCCTATTTTAAAGGCTGATTTGGCTTGCTTATACAGATCGTGTAGTGAATATGATGTAGCGTAATATCTACTAACACCAATTATGGGATCAAATGGAAAATCGTCTCCTAATTTATCAAAGAAATCGATTAGTAACCGTTCATCATCGATCTGTTGGTCCGATTTTTCATATAAGAAAATTAAATTATCTTCGATCACATAACTATATGCTATATGCCCCTGTTTTTCGAATGTTTTTTGAAATAGATCTCTATATTGGTTATTATTTATATTTAAAATTTTTTTCCAATCTGTTTCATGATGAAATCCGATACAAGCTATTGTAAGACCATGACTTTTTTGTAATATATTAGATTCTTCTTGATTTCCGCTCAGTATACAGTCTAAAATGTTTTTTTCTTCTAATTGGTTTTCATAGTAGCGAATTTGTTTGTTTGTTTTTTTCCTTAATATTTCTTTTTTATATTTTTCTATTGCTTTTTGTATAGCTGAAATAATATCTTCCACTTCTATAGGCTTTACTAAATAATCAACGGCTTGCAGTTCTATAGCCTTCTTCGCATACTCAAATTCCGTATAACCGCTAATAATAATAAAGATTGTGTCAAGTCCTAACTTTCGTGTTTCCGTTATTAACTCTAAACCAGTTAATCCTGGCATTCGTATATCCACAAGTACAATATCTGGTTTTTTCTCTTCTATTAATTCTAAAGCTTCTCTCCCATTAGATGCAGAGCCTAATAATTCAACTTCGTAGTCTTCCCAGCATATGATAGATTTTAAAACATCTACCACTATCTTTTCATCATCTACGATTAATAATTTAAACAATGAAACACCCCACTTTCTAAAGGAAACTCACGAAATTTGATGTTTGGCTTTCGCAATAAGTATGGTTGCCTTAGTTCCTTTATTTACTTGACTCTCCATACTAAGACCATATTTATCCCCATAATAAAGCTCTATTCTTTCTTTAATATTTTGAAGCCCATAACCAAAAGAATTGTGCTGATCAAACCCTACTCCGTCATCCATAATTTCAAACATAATCCCTTTTTCGTAATACTTCCCATTAATTATGATACAGCCTTGTCCCTCTTTCGGTTCTAATCCATGGTAAACAGCATTTTCAACTAGTGGTTGTAATAATAATTTTATAATACGTTCCTCTAGAATCTCTGGATCAATATTGATTTGATAATCAATTTTATTATTAAATCGAATATTTTGAATAAAAAGATAATGCTTAATTTGCTCTATTTCATTTTTTACTGAAGTCATATAATTTCCATTGTTTAATGTTAACTTAAATAATTTAGATAAACTTATCGCCATTTTGGCAATAGGACGCATTTTTTCCTTTTCTGCCATCCAGTATATTAGATTCAAAGTATTATATAAAAAATGTGGTTTAATATGATTATGCAATGCTCGTAACTCTGCTTCTTTTTCTTTGAGTTGTGATGTATATAATCTCATGGTCAATTCTTTGTTTTTATTATACACTTCAACTAAACGGTTTCCTATTTCACCAATCTCATCATTGGTATCAAAATCTAGTGGAGTAATCAACGTATCTTTTTCCATGTTCTTTGAAACCTTCCTTAACAAGGATAAATGTTTAGTAATTTTTCTCGATATTAAAAAAGCAAAAATAACCACTAAAAGAAAGGATAAAAATAAAAGTGCAATTGTAATAAGACGAATTTGAATGAATTCCTTAATAAAACTGTTATAAGGGATTAAACTAACCATTGTCCATTGGATTTCATCATTATTATACGAATTGATGAAGTATTTCGTACCGTTTACCGATTTAATTTGAGTCGTCTTTTCCTGAGAATATTCAAAAATTTCAGATAAATTTTCTTGTTTAATTTTATTCTTATCACTAAAGTAAATAGGAGTATTTCCATTATAAATAACAATAGTTCCATCTAAATCAATGCTGCTAAGCATATTGTCAAAAAAGCTTTTGTCTAAGCTAATTAAAGACAGCCCTAACTCTTCTGATGAACTTAAATCTCGAATTACTCGTCCAAACATTAAAGTATCTGTTTTATTTGAATAATTTTCAATCAGTTTAGTTTGATTTGCATCAAACCAAACACCTCCCCACTCACTTTTTTTTAATTTTGTATACCATGTGGCTTTTTGAATGATTTCGTGGTTATTATCCTTGTGTATGGCGTAACCTGAGTTAACTTTTAAAAACTCATTGTCTTCATTCCCTATATAAATACCATTAATATAAGGTTTATTAACAACAGTTATATTGTTCAAAAGTTTTCTTGACGAATTTTCTAATTGATATAGCCGTGGAGAGGTTTGTTGATGACTTAAATAATTCTGAATTTCATTGGATAGAAAAATGATATTCGACATATTTTCAACATCTTTAATTAAACTAGCTACGTTCCGGTCTACCATTTTCAAAAAGTTATCAGCAGTATTGGAAACTTTATTCTCAATAATTTTATTTTGATAATAGAATGTAAATGTTCCAATAACAACCAGTGGTACTAATGTGGAAAAAAGAGCTAATAAAACAATTTGCGTTTTAATGGTCAATCTCTTTTTTACATGTAATCTTTTCATTCTACATTCCTCATTGTGTTCAAATATATATCTTCATTCTATCAATTTTTTACATGATATATTAAATGTTTTTTCTAATTTTTTAAAAAGAGGACATCATTCTTTTACTGCACCTAGTGTCATACCACTAACAATATATTTTTGTACAATAAAAGAGAAAATCATTACAGGTAAACTAAATGAGATTGCGGCAGCTGTCATGGGGCCCATATCTAGACTATAAGCTGTTAAAAATTCTGAAATCCCTACAGTTGCTGTTTTGGACTCAGAACTCGTTATTAATAAAGCGAATAAAAAATCATTCCATGCCAGCATAAAAGTAAAAATAGCTGTAGTAGCAAGACCAGGTAGAGATACGGGTAAGATAATTCGGAAAAAAGCACCGACACGACTACAGCCATCCACTCTTGCTGCTTCATCAAACTCCCTCGGAATAGAATCAAAAAATCCAATCATTAGCCAAATAGCGAAGGGAACATTGATGCTCGTATACACTAAAATCAAAGCAAGCTTCGTATCTATTAATCCCATATGATTAATAATCATATACATAGGAATGGCGATACTAATCATCGGCACCATTCTAATCGTTAATGTAAATAACAAGAAAACATTCCCCAAACTAGAGGAAAACCGAGATAGCCCATAAGCTCCAAGTGAGCCTAACAATAAGCTTAAAACCATACTAACCCCTGCAGCTATTAAACTATTGAAAAAAAACTTTCCAATTGGTAAGTAATCGATCATCCCTCTGAAACTCTCCAGGGAAAACGTTGATGGCCATAAAGATGGCGGAGTAGAAACAGCTTCACTTGATGGCTTAAGTGCTGTTAATATTAAATATATATATGGACCTAAAAATAATAATGCTAAAAAACAAGTTAAAGAGATAACAAATAGCTTCCATATATTCTTTTTGAACTTCCACGGTTGATAACCCATCATAAATGGATACTCTGGTTTTATGACTTTAATTTTCGCCATTTACAATCACTCTCTTTCTATTAGGCTTTATTTTGGTTCGGAGACATTACCTTAACAATGAAGAAGGAACTGATAGTAAGTAGAATAATGATAAAAATAACCGCCATTGCACTTGCTTCTCCTGCTTGACCATAACGTGTTAACACTTTATACATGTATGTGCTGAGCACTTCAGATGAGAATCCAGGTCCCCCTTGTGTTAAAACCCAAACGATATCAAATGTTCTAGCAGCGTCAATAATTCGTATAAGAAGTGCAACGGTAGCTACTGGTATTAAAGAAGGAAAAGTGACATATTTAAATGTTTGCCATTTTGATGCTCCATCTATTTGTGCGGATTCATACATTGTTTTTGGTATTCCTTGAATCCCGGCTAGTAAAACAAGCATCATAAAAGGTGTTGTGAGCCATACATCTGCAATAATAGTTGATATTAGAGCTAAACTTGGATCAGACAACCACATAATTTGGTGTGGATCAGAAATGATTCTTAATTTGTAAAGTACCCAATTAATAATGCCAAATTGGTCATTTAACATGAATTTCCATATTAAACCTGATACTAGTGGTGCAATCATTAAGGGACTTAAAAGCAGTGTTCGAATGAACTGACTCCCTCTAAATGCTGTACTTAACAGCAAGGCAAGAATAAGCCCAAGAATAAATTCAATACCAACTGCGGTAACAATATAAATCACTGTATTGAAAGCGGATTGTAAAAACCTGTTCGATGATAATGCTTCAATATAATTAGCTAAGCCGACAAATTCTTTAGACATAGGATCTAATATATCTATCCTATAAAAACTATCTCGTACTAAAAGCAACATAGGATATAATAAAAATATCATCATAAATAAACCGGCTGGTGCAAAAAACATCAATGACAATCCACTATTACGAAGTTTCATGCTAGATCACCCTTTCTATCCATTTCGTTTTATAAAAACTCCTCTCTGTATTGCAGAATGATTTAGAGAGGAGTTTTTACCGTTATTTTTCTTTATTATGGGAGAATTTCTTCTATAACACCTGCCGCCCAATCAAGTGCTTCCTGTGGTGTTTTTTCTCCTGAGAAAGCATATTGTACAGCTGGGATGAGAGCTTCACTTTCTATTTGCTGCCATTGTTTAATTTTTGGTCGATTTTGGGTTTGTTCTCCCGATAGTGTTGTCATTAAAGGTTGTAAATGCTCATACCCCTCTTTTTCACCGTATTCCTCAAACACAGATTTTCTCGCAGCCACCCCTAAAGTTTCCATATATAATTCATTCTTCTCATATAAAAATTGAATATATTGCTTCGCTATTTCAGGCTTGTTCGATGATTTTGGAATAACTTGATACCAAGGTCCAGGAACAGCTCCAATGCCTTCGTCGCCAGCAATCATAGGAGCAGAGCCAACATTTCCCGCTATATCTGACTGTTCGGGATCATTTGAAGGAACATAAAAGTGCCCCCAAGCCAGCATCATCGCTGATTTACCGCTCCAAAATAGTTCAGAAGTTTCTGCTGAAGCCATTTCAAGAGCACCTGCTGGTACGGATTGATCTGCATGTAATAAGGTTGTTAGAAACTCCAGTGATTCTACGTATGGCTCTGTATTCACCAAGACTTCACCATTTTTACCAACTACCAAAGGATCAGCACCTGCTTGAGCTGCATGATCTAACCAACTTGCAACAGAATCACCATTATTTGCCCCGAATACCGTCGTACCATACATATCAATGTTTCCGTCTTCATTTGTATCTTGAGTAAAGAATTCTGCTACATCTCTATATTCTTCCCATGTTTGCGGTGGTTGTAACTCATACCCATACTTGTCTTGAAATGCCATTTTATTTTCATTATTTTGGAACAAGTCTTTTCGATAAATTAAATTTTTCACATTAGTCCAAACTGGCATTCCATATACTTCATCGTTATAGGTTCCACCGGAGATTAAACCCGGAAATAAATCACTTTCAACCTGATCGGTGACAAGATCACCAATTGGCAACAAACCACCTGCCAGAGCTGGAAACCATAATATATCGATTGTCGCTACATCAAACGCACCAGCACGAGATGCTACTTCTGCTTTTAATTTGTCATAAACACCAGTGTACGGTACGGCTTCTATTTTTACTTCATAACCTGTTTCTTCTTTAAATTCATCTGCTGTTTCATTAGCAACAGTAAAGGCAGGACTTCCACCTTCAACAAGTACAGTGATAGACTGGTTTTCTTCATCACTTCCTTCTTCAGATTGTTGATCCTCTGATTCATTATTGCTTGTTTCATTAGCTGAGCATGCTGCTAGCATCAAAAGAATAAATAATAAGAAATGTAACAGAATGATTTTTCTAGTGACCATTTACATACCTCCATCTAACGATTTTTTATCTGTCCCATAATCCATGCTCTGGCCATCTTCTCGGAAGGCGTTCTTTTACTGGCGGAAGCTTATCCAATGGTTTATGCGGTTCTAGTTGATACCAATATGCAACACTAGAATAATCATTTGCTTGATCATTAGCATGTCCATGTTCTATTGTTGCTTTTATAGAAGTACTAAACCGAATTGGGTCTTCTATATGAAATCGATAAAGGCTCCATTTACCAAAATGCTCCTGCACATCACTACCTAATGAAATACCATGATATGGACCTGCATATTCACCGCTTGGAAATCCCCAGGCTGCATTAAAATAATCCTCTGTTCCTGTTCCATGCAAGGATGGCGGCCATTCTTCTCCATCTATAAAGAACATATCATCACCTTCACCTGGCCATGTAAACTCTTGATTCGATGCATCAAAGTTATCAATATTTAACACACAGCCAACGTAGTGACCCTGCCCCTCTGCATCTAGGATGACATAATTATCATCACCAGTAAGGTTTATACCTGGCAGTTCCCACGGCGCTGGGTCTTCTATATCAGATTCATGAATCACTTTCTCACAAGGGTTTTCTCTATTCCATACTGCATGGAATCTACCCATATCATTTGGTATTTGATCCTTGCTATCATACGTTTCATAATCTATATAATAAAATAAATTTTCTATTCTTTCTTCGCTTTCATTGATTAAATAAATTTTTGCTCCATCTGCAAATGGCATTGGAAAATAACTATTCATAGATGCCGCAAAAGGTCCTTTTGGTCCTCTTTTCTCTCCCATTACCATGCTTAATGGTAACGAAACATAATGTTTACAAGTTGCGTGACCAATTCCGAAAAAATCACCCAGTGGCACTCGAACACTTGGATTTTCTTCACCATCCCAATACATTTCAAGTACTAACTTCCTTAAGTACTGCTCTGCATAACATCTTGTGGTCATCCAAATATGTTTAATAGTGCCAGCACCTTGAATATCCGCTACTACAGCTGTTTCACCTGGTTCCACCACTTTAAAATCTCTATTCCCGCCAGTTTTATCATAACTGGACTCTCTCTTACTACTAGCATTCTTTAAAAAAGGCAATCCTCCTAAAGGACTGTTCGGCTGCCATACATTCATCTTATAAATCCTCCTCTAACTTTATTGACACCGCTTACACAAAAGCAGAAATAAAAATTTTTTTTATCCTCCCTTCTAGATTTGTCATAATTTCTATTTTCATTGTATACGGTTTCTCCATTCTGGAAAATTCTAAATAATTTTTATAATGTCATATATTTTTAGAATTTTAAATTTAGGCAAGGAATAAGAGGGAGTGACTAACTCCCTCCTATTACATCACTGTTTATACGTCGCCTTTATTAAGATTGACAGATGAAAAGAAAATAAAAATAGAAGCAATTGGCTAAAGCAGTTATACGAGGGAAAAACACTCAATAAAGGATAAAGAGGTAGAGGAATAGAAGGCTTCATTAGAATTTATGGTATAGATCATAGATTACAAAGGGGCCATCGGATTATGAAGAAATAAGGACTAGAGGCGTCCCATGAAGAAGTCATTTTTTCATGCCTACAAACAATTATTTCGTATAACGATTCGCGTAAGCACTGGCTACAAAAGAATCAGGTTTAATTTTTGGCTCAGCGCCCATGGACTTAATACGCGACACCATCTCTTGAACAAATATCCTTGTTTTGTTGCGCTGTCCAGCTCCAATATCGATATGTCCTTCTATTGAAAAGCTTGCGCCTCTATAAATATGTGGTAAAACAATATCATATAATTGCTCTTTTCTGTCTTGGGTAAACATGGAGAATATCTCCTCCGACAAAGTCGTCTCAAAAGATATACGTTCGTGTAAATTCGTCATTTTCCTAGGTACATTTACTTCTCTAATACAAGCCCATGCACCTTTTCCTTTGTTTTGAATAACAATACCTGTAATAAACAAAGTATGGCGTTTGTGAACTTGAGAATCAGTACCTATCATCAAACTAAAGTCTCCATTAGGAGTTTGCTTCATAAAATGAACAATTCTTTCAAAAACTTGTTCGAAAGACATGTTCTTTTCATTCAAATTTTTAAATGAGAAATTTAATCCTTTAAGTTTATTCATAATCTACACCTACATCTTCCCTCTCTTAAGAATTTAACGGGTGGATCCTCCGGGAAACTAACACTTGTTCTTCTTGTTAGAAACGCTTTCATTCGAGCATGTATTTTAGAATATGAATATTTACTTATAAGATATTTTTTCATGTTTTGTCTAAAATTATCCTTAAAAAATAACAAAAATGAAATGGATATATATTATTCTATGTTATGGATGGATTTTTGAGATGGCGCTTGTAATAGGAACCGAGCCCACAACCTATCCCTAACATTGCGATTACTCTCTGCCCAATTAAGGTACATCATTATTCGCAAAGAGGGAAAACGGGGCTTTATCCCCACTCTTTTTTATTATATGAATCAGCGTTCATAATAATTATGTTTGTCAGAATGGAATTCACGGGAAAACCCCGCATCCAATGAAGGAACGGGGTTTTTACTTTTTGTTATTTTGCTAATTGATAAATATTGTATACATCTTCTTCGTATAATTTAATAAAGTTACCTAAAGGACCTCTTTCTGTTGCTTTTCTAGCCATTTCTTCAAAATGGTCATCATCAATATTCTCTTCCCTCAGTGTGACTGGCATGCCTATTGAACTAAAGAATTCTTCTGTTTTCTTAATACCAGCTAATGCTGTTTTCTCTGGGTTATTTAAGTCGATTTCAACTCCCCATACTCGATTCGCAAATTGAGCAAATAAATGGATATCATGCTTATATACGTACTTCATCCATGCTGGAAAAATAATGGCCAATCCGGCTCCATGGGTAATATCATAAATCCCGCTAAGCTCATGCTCAATATCGTGACTTCCCCAATCACCGATTCTGCCTGTATTTAGCAGATCATTATGTGCAATTGTCCCAGACCACATAATTTCTGCTCTCGCAGCATAATTTGTTGGATCTTCAAGAACGGTATGTGCATTATTAATAATCGTTCGTAAAGTAGCTTCACATAATCGATCAGTTAACTCTACATTCTTTTCGTTTGTAAAATATCTTTCCAATATATGTGCCATCATATCAGTAACTCCAGCAGCAGTTTGATAAGCTGGTAAGGTGTATGTAAGCTCTGGGTTTAATATAGCAAACTGTGGTCGCAAAGTAATATGACCAAATGCTCTCTTATAATCGCCATTCTCGTTCGTAACAACCGTTCCTGCACTTGATTCACTACCAGCAGCAGGAATCGTTAGAACAACACCTGTCGGTAAGCAATCTTCAACTACAGCTTCTCCTGTAAAGAAGTCCCAGACATCTCCTTCATATTTCGCTCCAGCAGCTATTGCTTTTGCTGAATCAATAACACTTCCGCCGCCTACAGATAAAATGAAGTCAATGTCATGTTTCTTACAGAGTTCTACTCCTTCTCGGACAAGAGTTACTCTAGGATTTGGCTTAACGCCGCCTAACTCGATGACTTCAATCCCTTGTTCCTTCAACGAATTTAAAACGCTGTCATATAAACCGCTTTCTTTTATGCTTCCTCCTCCATAATGCAAAAGAAGCTTTTTGCCATAAACGACAGACTCTTCCCCTACGACTTGTTCTTGATCCTTTCCAAATATAATCTTCGTCTTATTATCAAATACAAAATTTTGCATATAATCTCCTCCCGCCTCTATCTTAATATACTTTTTTATATGAAAGCAATTACTTGAGACAAAAGCCTATACTATTAAGCATTTATAACACGTGTATATTCCCATATTGCATAATCTAATAATCTAGGAGTGAGATTAGGATAATCCTTTTTTAATAATTCTGATGACCTTGTCATAATAGCCTGTGCTTCATTAATATTTACTTTTGATCCTAACACATCCTCTAAGAAACGTAATATCATTCTATCGGGTTTAATCCATTCATCTGAACCTGCGAGCATGAAAAAATACGTCAGGGATACTCCGCTTCCTTGTCCTTTTATGGACTTAATTTCATTTTCAAAACTTCTATTTCCTAAAATTTTTGGCATGTTCTGTAAATAATGAACATCATATTGTTGAAGCACTTTGCAAAATTGATAGACTGCTTCTGTCTTAAGTATTCCGTTAGTTGTTGAAGTTCTTTGCTTGTTTTGAAACACATCATATGTAAAGGTTTCAATTCCCATTTCATCCATCTTTTTAATAAACATATCGACGGATTCTTGTTCATTTATATCTGGAGTAATGTCGTTATCCCTCGTCCTTTTTAATACAAAAAAGTCACAGTATTTCTTTACTGTATTTCTAGTACTTTCATATCGAACACCGATGGAAAAAACCGCATCAATTACACATAATGGTAAACTTTGATAATAATATTCCTCTGGTAATGCTAGATTAGCCAAATCAAACTTCTCTTTGCTAGCTTCAGCTACTGCTTCTACTAAGGCGTGATTCATTACGCTACTCCCCTCTTTTGTTATCTCTTCAACAAAATTATACACTATTTTTACGATAGCATGGTTATGAAAATGGCCCTATCAATAAGTAGATTACTATAATATAAAATGAGCCTCTATTTTAAAGAGATAGAGGCTCATAAATTAATTTTAATCGTTTATTTCGGTTAATCCTTCGACTGCTTCCTGTAAAGTTGTTTTGGCGTCAACTACCTCCAATAGTGTAGATTGAGGATTTTTCAAAACTTGTTTTGCTCCCATTAGCGCCTTGTGAAATGGTTTCCAACTTTCCTTAGTGTAATTTTTGTGATCTTTTTCTTCATTTTCATCATACAATTGCTGGAGTTCTGCTTTATCTACTTCTACTTTATTTCTACCAGTGATGATATCCATACCATCAAAAACAAATTCACCAGCTTGAACATGAATTTTTGCGGTATGTTTCGTGTCTTTTAGCCCTCGAACGTGATAAGATGTCTGCCTGTCTCCTGTAGAATAAATTCTATAGTCATCTTCCACTAGCTGACCATCAATATACACATCAATTAATGCATCAGAAGTTGCTCCGAATAAATTGAACCCTGATCCGTCAAAATCGAAGATCATGCTGCTATTACTTTCTTCTGGTGTACTGTAAATATTGACTCCACGATAATCCATAAAGGTTTCTTTTCTTTCATTATCACCAAGTGAAACTTTTAACGTATGCGGCTTTTCTTCCAAACCTCTTACAGAATATCTCACACCATCAGCATCTACGCCAAAGTTACCTACATCTTCGCCATCGAGTTCGAATTTATATTTTGTTTGTTCTCCAGTCCCAGCGAGATAATCTATCCCTGTACCTGTAAAGTTAATCAAAATATAAGGATTATCATCAAAATTTGCCCAAGCATTAGTGCTATTAGAGCCCCAAGAATTCCCATTCTCTCTGTAAGCATAGACTGTATTTTCCTCATATCCTACTTCTGAATCATCTGCTATCTTAACAATCTCATTTGCTGCTAAGTTGGTGACTGATACTACAGGAACAGGATCTGTTGTCTCTATTTCCGCTTTT
Source organism: Gracilibacillus sp. YIM 98692 (assembly GCF_010993965.1). Classification (GTDB taxonomy): domain Bacteria; phylum Bacillota; class Bacilli; order Bacillales; family Amphibacillaceae; genus Gracilibacillus. Next base: position 72,501 of record NZ_WIXM01000003.1, read on the forward strand.
GTAAAACTGGTCCAGCTTTCTTTTGATACAACCTTAAGCGTATGTTCTTTTTCTTCGAGATTCTCTGCAGACCAGACCATTCTTTCCACACTGATATTATTCAAATAATTCGCTTCACCCACTAATTCACCATCTAAATAGATATCAGCTGTTCCATTATTAGGATTCGCTTCTCCATATAACCTGATTTCATGACCTTTAAATGTAATTTCAAAGGATTCTCCATCAGATCCCCAAGCATTTCCGCTGTTCGATGACCAGTCTCCAGAATAGTACACTTTATTCAAAGTGCCTTGTGCATTTGTAGAGTCCCTGTGTCCTACAGTTATTCCATTCCAAACAGGAAAGTCTGTACTCGCACTCATCCGCGTACGGTTGTAATGTGCATATCCTGATTGTAAAAACTCCCAATCTCCAACATAACCGATTGGATTCCATTTGTCATTATTATTTAAAGCTTCTTCTTCCGTATCATATACCTTACCTTGAGCATTATCAAATTTATCTGATGTATAGGTGTAGCCTTTAACAGGATCAACACGCAAATTATCTATAAGTGTTTCATAATAACCAGAACCTATCGTCACTCGTCCTGCCATTACGCTTGAGTCCTCGTCTGTATAAGCAGCTACCTCTTCACCGTCAAGATAAAGTGTAAAGACATTTTCTTTTGCTTCAAACGCTAAATTATGCCAAACCGTATTATCAAAGCTTTCAATCGTTCCCTCTTCTTCCACACTTCCAAACTTAAGAATTTCGTATCTTCCATCTGAATAGATACGTGCATTATATGGTGCTTGAGAATCTGACCAACCTGCTTTTACTTGACGCACTCCAATCAATGCATAGTTATCTCTGCCTTCCACTTCAGGTGTATGAGTATCTAGTAAAAAGTCGTAAGAAACTTTATAGTTTACCCAACGGAAATCACCTAGATTCGTGTTTGGATTAACACTAGACGCAGTTCCATCTGTTCCGCCCCAGACGGACCAATCTGCTCCAATAATGTCAGGAGTGATTTTTTGTTGTAACATATTCCCATGTTTTTTTGCATCCGGAATGTCCAGCTCTACCCGTTCTACGCTTCTGCTCTCAGCCTGTTTCGTTGCTTTTTCAACTACTTCAAATGCACCAATTTGGTCAGTCGTATAGCGTGGTGTACCTCCGCGACGCTCCACATAATCTCTGCCTTCTTCATCGACAGGATATTCACGATATTCAAAGTCATCCGTATATGGTAATGGCATTATGGTGTCTTCTGATAAATCCACTGGTTGGGATTCATACTCAAAACCTTCTACTTCAGATTCCTTGTCTAATGTAGAGATGGTTACGATAGAATAAGGTTTTACTTCTACTTCGTATACACCATCTTTAGGTGTGATGGTATTGATATTTTTCATCCAATTTGTATCATAAGCTTGCCCTTCGTCTGGACCACGTGTTTCCCAAACATAGACTTCTGCATTTTCTTTACCATTTAAATTTTGTGTTTTCATTTGATACTTGCGAGTCTCTTTTGTATTATTCGTAAAAATCGTTGTATAGTCATCTGTTTCAGGATCTTTTAACGTTATATAATCATGCGTACTCGTGTCGACTCTGACTCCGCCATCTCCTTCAGCCCCGTCACTATAGGTTGCACCCTTTACGTACATCCAGCGCTCATTTTCTGGTGTAGAATGATCGTCATATCCAACAAAGTTCATCACTTGACGTACACCTTGTATCCCACCGTCTACTTCATAAAAACCAGACCACGGATCAAACGCGCTAATCAAGTGCTTCGGATTATACTGAGAACCTTGATAAAAGGCTGCAACAGATGGTTGAAAATCAAATGAAACAGCATTCAAAGGATTATCGGTTGTACCAGTCCAAGAATAGACAGAAATAATCCTTGAAACGACATCGACCACCCCTGCGTTTCCACCAAGTCCATTGTAATTAGGTTCCATGTTTTTACGATAACGAGCATTAATCATTGGGGAAATTCCCTCAGATATCCAAACCTCTTTTGGTTCTTTACCCTCATCCATCAACTTATTTTGCAAAGCAGTAAGCTCATTAGAACCATCTAAATCATAGTGAACACTGATTACATCAATTTCATCAATCAAGTCTGGATTATCCAGTAGCACTTGGCTAATAGATGATGTGTCACGATAACCATCTGCGGCAACAAGCTTAATATGTTTATAGTCTGATTCATAATTTGGCTCTTCTTTTATTTTTGAAGTAAAATATTTCAGCCATTCCACTTCAATTCTGCCATTACCATTTATTGCTCTTTCATTTTGTGAGATTCCAACATAATCTAATTTAAAGCCGTACTCCTTATAAACTGCATCGATAGTCTTTTTATACCATTGATATCGATTTTCATAATCTCCATTTGCAACACCATTCCATGTCCATCGAGGTTCACCCCAACGCAAGATTTCAGTCGTGATATCAGGATTGATTGATTTTGCATCAGCTGCAAATTGAAAACCTGCGCCTCTTAGGACATTGGCTGGTTCATCTGCATAACGCATCGTTGCAGGTTCTGTTCCTGAAGAGGAGTTAATATCGCCGCCTAGTTCTACTTTTACATGCGTTAATCCAGCCCCTGTATTTGGGTTAAATAGCTTGTTCATGATTTCCCAATATTTTTCTGGATGCTCTTCTTTGTAATCTAACAACAGACGAGATGTATTATTGCCTGACACTGTCCCAAAACCTTTAAAACGGTTAAATTCATCTACATCGTTTCCATCAATCGTGATGGTTCTCATATTATCTTCAGCTTTAGATTCACCGGCTGTCATTAATGCAACGACAAAAAATAACGTGGAAACAAGTGCTAAATACCCGATCATTTTTCTTTTACTTGTCATGTTATCCAACCCTTTCACTTTAAAACATAGAATGATTTCAGTAATTCTTAGGAGTGAATTTACAAGACTTCTTGCTCACTCCTTTTACGCCTGTTAATCTAAGCTGTTGGATGATTAGAATGAATCCCTCCTTTTTAAAATTTTTGTCAGCGTTTACATTATTTCATATTTTATTTTCCTTTTATATCTTGATATTGACATCATTTAATACTTTTTTTACATATTTTGCCCACTTCCTATTTACTCTGAAAGGATGTGCTTGCTTAGCAAGAAAAAAGGTTAGACAATAACTGCCTAACCTTACATTCTTACTCTTAAAAGTTTAACAATTTTAATTCTGCCAATCCTCTATTAACGCATGTGCATCTGCTTTGACTTTTTCTTGGAAAGCATGATTCAAACTACTTTTATCCAAGTGTTTAATAAAATCTTCCATATGTTTAGCAGCTTGACCTGGTCTATCAATGGACAATTGATGTGCTGCTTGATCTAGCTTATTCGTTAAAATGGAGTGTTTTTTATCAGTTGTTTCTGAGTTAATCAAATACTTGATTGCCTCTAAGTTTGGTGTATAATCCACTTCAGGGAAGTCAAGGTTTCCTTCTAGTACTTGATCTCGGATATCTTCTCCTAAATAATAACCAATATGAGGCGGTTGATTATACGTCGTATTTTGCCATGCAATCCCCATTCGGTAAACCGAATCATGCATTAATGTTGGCAAACGATATTCAGTTGGGATAGTCGTACTAAAGATTCGAAGTTCAGAGCTATCAGGTGTTGGGTAGATAGCTTCTTCACGCCAGTCCCCTAAAATATCTGCTTGAAGTGTTGGATTTGCTTTAGTTCCATTATTGCTCACAACACCTTCAAATTGCTCCATCACATAAGCTTCACCAGTGTCTTCATTATATTTCGTAATGGAAGTACCATCTAAAAGCTCGTGTGATAAGTCTCCATCCCAGTAAGTGACAAAGTTTACTGGCAATCCAATATTACGGAAGCTTTCCTCTATCACATCACCTTGGACATTGTAAACACCACCGCCATCTTCTACATTAGCGCCACCAGTACCCCAAAATTCATAACCAGGTTTTGAAGTAATATTAGCAGCTACACCTCGCCCAGCATCTTTATAAGCAAAAAATGCTTCGAGCGTTTCACCAGTTGCACCATCATGGTATTCTAAGGATGCCACTTCCGGCTCTTCACGAACACCAAAAACATGCAACCCTTCACGGTCTGGATCAAATGCACCTACATGTAATGCGTCACCATGGGATCCTTCTTCCCTGCCCATTTCTCCATCCATGGCATAAAGAATCGATCCGTCATGGTCAAGTGTCAATGAACCAGCAATAATTTCATCAAACCCATCGTTATCGACATCACCAGTTGCAAGGTTGTGGTTACCTAAACTTTCCCCACGACCAGCTTCATCTGTATCAAATGTCCAATCTTCGATTAATTCATCATTTTCTAAACTGTAGGCTGCAAATGTCGTGCGCTCATAATAACCTCTTCCATAAATAGCGCTAGGTTTTTTCCCATCTAAATAAGCGACACCAGATAAGAATCGATCAGAACGGTTATAGAATGTATCTCCCCATGACGCACCTTGATCGCCTTCTTCTTTTTCAATAGGGAAAGCATAATCAATCGTGTCAATCACTTGCCCAGTTTCCCCATCAAAAACGGATACATATTCTGGTCCAGTTACAACGTGCCCCCCATCATTGATCCATCTTCCATCATCCTCAGGGTTTCCAATTACACTAATCACTTTATCGCTATCGTACTCCCCGTTTGTTGCACCATATACGGTTGTAGCATCTGCCGTTTTAATTAAAAATTCTGATTTTCCATTTCCATCCATATCAGCGACAACAAATTGATGATATTGTGGGCCTGATGTTAAATTCATTCCCATATTCATGCGCCATAACAAGGTTCCATCTAATTTATAAGCATCAAAAATGGTAGGACCTGTAATAACATCCTCCAAAGCAGTCATTGCATTAGACGGGCGCCATTTTAATATAATTTCGTATTCGCCATCACCGTCTAAATCACCTACACTAGCATCATTTGCGCTATACGTGTAATCTCCTGTTGGTGTCGTGCCACCTTCAGGTTTTTGCAGTGGTAAAGATAGGTAATCATTAGATGCTGCTGATACTTCATTAGTTTCAGTCGCATTACCTTGAACTAATGTTTCGATAGTGTACTCGGCACCTGGTTCCCCTTGTTTATCCTCATAGTTTGTAACAGAAAGCGGCTCTTCGTTTAATTTTTGACCATTTCGATAAATATTGAATAAAACATCTTTATCATATTCATCCGCTAATAGTCTCCATGATACAAAGACACTTTCATCTGTTGGCAGTGCGATAACACCTCTATCCAACCACTCGGTATTACGATTGGTTTCAGGAGGAGTAAGTCGGTTGTACACATAAAGTGTCGCTTCTTTTTCAAAAGAGTTTACTATCCCTTCTGTTTCGGCAAGCGTCCCTTTAAATTCGTATACTCCTTCTTCATCAGGATTCCATTGTTTATCGACTTCTGTCCATTCTTCTATTGGCACATCTACTTTACGATTATCTGCTAATTGAACGGAAACAGTTTCTGGTAAACCAATGGATTCAAGAGCCTCTGTTGTTTCGCCAACATACACTCGATGGTAAGGAAGACGTGGAATATTGGTTATCGCATTATCTTGAATCGGCTTATGATAAACACCCATATTATCTAAGTAGGTTGTCCATGTATGATTATTCCCTGACGTACGCATCCCTACTAGTCGTAATGTTGAAACAGTCCCATCAAAATTTACTCCTTCTAAAGAGGAGGTATACGATTCTGTTTCTCCTGTTTCTTTGCTTTCCAATGTTAATGTTAATTCATTCGTTAACAAGTCAATATTTACTTGTACGTTATACCATGCTTCCGGGTTTGTCATTCCTGTTTCAACAGGAGCATTTTTTCCAACAAAATAAACTAATGGGGCATTATTCGTGTTATTTAGTGTAAACACAGTGTTTCCAGCACTATCGGAAATGCGGAACTCGCCACCATTTTCTTCTGGATGGACTCCTTTATCATTGTTCTTACCAGGATACCAGTCAAACTTAACTAGAATCTGTTCACCCTTAACAGCAGAGTCCAATTCCTTTGTCGCGACACGTCCACCTGATTGATCGACAATACTAAAATCTAGCTTAGGTGTGTTATTTCCTGCAATCTCTTCCTCATTAATAGATACTGTTGCTGCAAAAGTTGAAAACCCCCAGTTTTCAGGAGTTACTTCACCAGAATCACCAAAATCACTATAATAAATGCCTTCATACCCTTCAACCTCTGGGATTTCCACAGTTTCTGCAAATGAGATAAATGAAAAATTTGCAAATAAAAGGATAAATGTAGCCATCACTACAAAAGTTCTTTTTATACTTCTGTTATGCCTCAATATTCACTTCACTCCTTCTTTTTTGTCTAAGAAGTATGTTGAACATGCTGCAAATCTTTATAGACATATGAGATTCCATCTCACTTTGCAACCTAGTTAGTTCCATTTTGGTGCATAAACAAACCTAAAACAGTTATTGCTCCGTTCACATTCGATTCACAATAACAGCTGTTTTCACCTCCTACTCATGAAACCGAATACATTATTATAGATGATCTAACTTTTTTACGCTCCATTTGGCTAACTATATGGTCAAATGATAGAAAGAAATCTCTTAGTAAAGATTACCAACAACTAGAATCCTCTGTCTATTGTACTCTTTTGCAGTTGTAGAATCCTTGTGACACAATGGGTTTGATCTATATAATACTTTTTTTACATACATTTCATATTTCATTGCAAAAAATACGTAGTAAGAAGGAAGGAGATGGAAATAGGTTTATAATACTAATCCCTAAAATAAAAAGGATAATTGTCCTACATTAAAAACAGGACAGTAGGGCTAACCCCACTGTCCTACATTATTTCTATTTTGTCCAAATATCAATTAATGAAAGAGCATCCGCTTTTAATTTTTCTTTAAGCTCTGCGTTTAAACTGCTTCTTTCTAAGTGTTTAATGAAATCTTCCATATGTTTAGCAGCTTGGCTTGGTCTGTTAATCGATAATTGGTGCTGTGCTTGATCTAGTTTATTCTTGAGTACTGAATGCTTCGGATCATTAATTTCTAGGTTAGACGTATGTTTCATAGCATCTATACTAGGTGTGTAATCAACAGTTGGTGCTTCTAATTCTCCTGCAAGAACATCTTCTCTTATATCTTCACCCAGATAGAAACCAAGATGAGGCGGCTGATTATAGGCTGAATTTTGCCATGCAATTCCCATTCTATATACAGAATCATGCATCAACGTATGAAGTCTGTATTCAGTCGGAATGGTCGTACTGAATATTCTTAGCTCTGAACTATCCGTTGTAGGAAGCAGAACTTCTTCACGCCAGTCCCCAAGAATATCAGCCTGTAATGTCGGTGTCGCTTTTGTTCCATTATTACTTACAACACCTTTAAAATCTCTCATAAGCTCAGCTTTGCCAGTATCTTCGTTATACTTTGTAATGGATGTATCATCCAATAATTCGTTCAGTAAGTCTCCATCCCAGTAAAGCGAAAAGTTAACGCTAAGACCTGCATCTCTAAAGCTATCGGCTATAACATCACCTTGAACATTATAGATTCCTCCACCTGATTCAACATCTGGTCCTCCCGTTCCCCAGAATTCATAACCAGGGTTAGAGGTAATGTTCGCAGCTAGTCCACGTCCTGCATCTTTACTAGCGTAGAAAGACATAAGGGTTTCGCCCGTTGCTCCATCATGGTATTCCAGAGATGCAACTGCAGGTACTTCATGAACAGCGAAAACATGAAGGCCTTCACGTTCTGGATCGAATGCACCTACATGTAATGCATCACCATGAGATCCAAGCTCACGTCCCATTTCTCCATCCATCGCATAAAGAATCGAGCCATCATGGTCAAGAGTTAGGGAACCTGCTACTATTTCATCAAAACCATCATTATCAACATCACCAGTCGCAAGACTATGGAATCCTAATCCGCCGCCTCTGCCTTCTTCGTCTGAATCAAACGTCCATTCCTCGACAAGTTCACCGTCAACTAAGTTATATGCCGCAAAGGTTGTGCGTGCATAATATCCCCTACCGTAAATAGCACTTGGAGTTTGTCCATCTAAGTAGGCTAAGCCTGAAAGGAATCTGTCTGAACGATTGTACCATGTATCTCCCCATGAAGCGCCTCGATCGCCTTCTTCTTTTTCAACTGGAAATGCATAATCAATCGTATCAATAACCTCTCCTGTTTCTCCATCAAAGACAGACATATATTCAGGTCCGCCATACACATGACCGCTATCATTTACCCATTTTCCATCATCTTCTGGATTCCCGACCACGCTAAGTACTTTATTAGGATCGAACTTTCCATCGGTTGTACCATAAGATGTTGTCGCGTCAGCTGTTTTAATGAGAAATTCACTTTTACCATTTCCATTGAAATCAGCTACGACAAATTGGTTATAATGCGCACCAGATGTAAGGTTATGCCCCATGTTTATCCGCCATAAAAGCGTTCCATCTAGTTTATAAGCATCAAAAATAGTCGGACCAGTCATGCCTGTATGTGCACTATCTATCGCATTAGACGGATACCATTTCACAATAACTTCGTATTCTCCATCACCATCTAAGTCACCTACACTAGAGTCATTGACACTATACGTGTAATCTCCAGTTGCAGTCGTTCCACCCTCAGGCTTTTGCATTGGAATAGAAAGATAATCTTCCCCTGCCGCATCTACGTCATTTTTTTCAGTGGATTTACCATTCACCAATGTTTCAACAGTGTACGTATCCCCAGCGGTACCTTCTGAATCTTCAAAGTTTGTCACAGCTAATGGTTCAGCATTTAACTTCTTGCCATTGCGGTAAACATTAAATGTCACATCTTTATCATATTCATCAGCTAATAGACGCCAAGATACGAAAATGCCATTATCTGATTGAAGAGCCACGACACCTCGATCCAGCCATTCTGTATCCCTCTCTGTGTCTGGTGGAGTAAGACGATTATAGACATAGATCGTAGCATTTCTGTCAAAGGTGTTCTCTACACCCTCTGTTTCAGCAAGGGTTCCTCTAAATTCATAGACACCTGATTCACCAGGATTCCACTCTTGTCCAACAGCTACCCATTCACTTACAGCAACATCTGGAGTGCTGTTATCAGCTAGAGTAACAGTAACGGCTTCAGGTAATCCAATGGAATCGATATCTTCCGTTGTTTCATCTACATAAACGCGATGATAAGGTAATGAATTTACCTTTGTAATCGTTTGATCACTAATCGGCTTATGATAAACTCCGAAATTATCTAGATAGGTTGTCCAAGTATGGTTATTTCCAGACGTACGAATACCTACTAATTTTACAGTAGAGATAGACCCGTCAAAATCTACACCATCTAAAGAAGTGGTATAAGCTTCATTAACACCAGCTTCTTGATTTTCAAGTGTTAAGGAAACTTCATTACTGATTAAATCTAAATGAACCTCTACTTCATACCATGCTTCTGGTTCAGTAATATTTGTTTCAGCAGGCTCATTATTACCAGCAGAATAAGTTAATGGCGCATTATTTGTATTGTTTAATGTAAATACTGTATTACCTGAGCTGTCAATAAGTCTGAATTCGCCACCGTTTTCTTCTGCTTTGTCACCTTTATCATTATTCTTCCCTGGATACCAGTCAAATTTAACAAGTATCTCTTCACCTTTTACAGCAGAATCAAAATGCTTAGTGGCAACTCGTCCACCGGATTGATTAACTATACTAAAATCTAGCTTAGGCGTGTTATTTCCAGCAATATCATCCTCATTAATTGATAGTGTTGCTGCATAAGTTGAAAAACCCCAATTTTCCAAATCCAATTCTTCTGAATCACCAAAATCTGTATAGTACACATCTTCAAGTCCTTCTGGGATTTCATTAGCTACTAAAGGTAAAAAAGAAAAATTCATAAATACCAAAGTAAAAATCAAAACCAAGATACTGCTTCTTTTGACATTATCCAATGCTTCTATTCACTCCTTCTTTGTATGGACCAAAGAAGTCGTTCATGATGTAGGACATATGGTCATTTTGTTTTGGGTACTTCCCATTCGATCATGCCATCCGTTAAATAAAATATTTGTTCATCACCCCTTCCTATGTTTGAAACCGTATTCATAATAGGTATAAATGGATGGATGAAGAACCCGTATACAGAGGTTAGCAACAAGTGGTATTGACTGTCTATAACACTTTTTTGCACTTCTCTATGCCCCGTCCTTATAGAGTTTTGTAATAGTGAATACAAAATTTTGATAATCAGCAAAAATAGTATAATTAATTAATATCCATTTTTTTACAGTAAGTAGTGCTGTTCCATAAGTGAACTTTTTTCTTCTGTAAAGTGAGACTTTCATCTGTGGGGGTCTTCATCCCTACTTGATGAATTAGCGAAACTTATCAGGGTGCTAGCGTCCGTTATACCCCACTTATACTTTTTTCATTATTCTAAGTCTTGAAGTGGGGGTATTACGGACGATTGTTCACCGTGGTGAAAAATGATGTTATAATTAAACAAAGGATAAGCCATTCCTTAATACACTTAAGAGGTGATCTACATGCATCGTAAAATTCTTGTTGCTTATGACGGTTCTAACTTAAGTAAAAAGGCATTAGAAGAAGCGAAAGTACAAGCTGTTGGCATTTCTGACGTTGAAATCCATATTATTTCAGTAGTTTCACAAGCTGGACCTAGGACGAATTCAGCTGTCGCACGTAGTATTCAGGAAGATGTGGCAAATGAGATGCGACCACAATTGGAGGAAATAAAGTCATCCTTTACAGATGTCGAGCGAGTATTTACAGATATTCTTATAGATTCTAAGCAAAATAACGCATCGGTCAAGATATGTAAGTATGCAAAGGAAAAGGATATTGATTTGATTATTACAGGTAGCAGAGGACTTGGCAGTATAAAAAAATTTCTCCTTGGCAGTGTTAGTAACGGTATTGTTCAAAATGCAGAATGTCGCGTTTTGATTGTAAAATAGAAAGCGTTTAAGCGTTAAATAACCCCCATCATTTATAGGTGGGGGTTATTTAACGTTCACTGCATAAATGTCTATAAATAGGTCACAGGTTATCCCAAGTAAGAGGAGTGCCAGATTTCATATCATTTTTCACTTGTTTTCCCAATATTTTTTCATAATATTTTGGAGACAAACCATATCCTGGTCTAATAACTCTTAAGTTATCTTCTGTAAAAATGTCTCCTTTCTTTACATCTTTAGAGACGTATATAGAACGTCTAAATTGTAATGAAGATTTTTCTTTGTTCGTTGGACCATAATGTACCATACCCATCGCTTGCCATGCACGCTTTGTTTCCTCTACTAACGATTCCATTTCAGACGGTTCCATAGAAAAAGTAGAATCCACACCACCGTCTCTTCTGTCTAATGTTAAATGTTTTTCAATGACAGTCGCTCCTAAGGATACACTTGCAACAGCAACACCTGTGCCTAAAGTATGATCTGATAAACCTACCTGTACCTGAAATAGGTCTTTCATATGAGGAATCGTTATTATATTCGTGTTATTAGGAGATGCTGGATATGTACTTGTGCATTTCAAGAGGATTAAGTCTTTACAGCCAACCTCCCTTGCCGCTTTTACAGTTTCATCCAACTCAGCAGCAGTAGCCATGCCTGTGGATATAATCATAGGTTTACCCGTTGACGCTACTTTTTTAATTAACGGTATATCATTATTTTCAAATGATGCAATTTTATAAAATGGTGTATTTAATGTTTCGAGAAAATCAACTGCTGTTTCATCAAATGGTGTACTAAATGGAATGATTCCTAATTCACGTGCACGTCTAAAAATCGGTTCATGCCATTCCCATGGCGTATACGCTTCCTGATAGAGTTCATACAATGTTTTATTTTTCCAAGGGCTTTTTGCATCCGTGATCATGAATTCATTTTTAGCCTCATCTAAGGTCATCGTATCCGCAGTGTATGTTTGAATTTTGAGTGCATTTGCCCCTGTTTCAGCTGCTGCATCTACTATTTGCAAAGCCTTTTCAAGTGATTGATTATGATTACCAGACATTTCAGCAATAATAAAAGGAGGATTATTTTTTCCTACTTTCTGTCCTCCCAAATCTATTTCTTTCACGGTTATCCACCCCCCAAATCCTTTATAAGTTGTTTTTTAACCTCCCCCCATTTCTCTTTAAATAATGCCATAGGAATGACATCCAAAAATTGGCCATCTTTCCACACATGATCAACAAATTTACCTTCAGGTTCAAACCCTAATTTCTTGTGATAATGGATACTTCCACTATTCGTATGAATAACTTCGGAACAAACCTTGTGCAGTCCAACTTCATTAAAAATTTTGTTCAGGGCTAAAATGGCCATAATCGTTCCAGAACCTTTAGGTGCCGTTTCTTCCCCTATATAAAATCCCCAGTAACACCGAGAATTTCCTTTGTCAATATCTGAAAAATTCACTAATCCTAAAGGTTGGTTTTGATGATACAATAACCACACGATTCGACGTGAATCTTTTGAGACATTTTTAAACCATTGATAATGTTCCTCCCAAGTAATATGATGATCTGTATACATCGAAGACTTAATTCTATTTGAATTACGCCATTTAAGAACCTTTTTCAAATCTTTCAGACTAAGCGGTTTCAATTGAAAATCTCCCGTATTACCCATAAATAACTATTCTCCCTTAATTAAATGTTTAACAACTGAGCAATCTTCAAAGTCCTTCATGATACATTTAGAAGCACCTATCATCTTCTTGATCATAATTGGAGAGTTGATAGCATTTTGGAGATTATTTGCTATGTCTTCTTCTGTTACCACCTTGCTATACCCTAAATGACATACCACACCTAATTCTGATAAATACGATAGAATTTCAGATTGATTCTCAGCTGTTTCAATCGTCATAGTTGGCAGCCCAACATAACACCTTTCCCATGTCGTGCTACCGCCTGCTCCAATTGCCAAATCAGCTTTTGCCATCAACTCTGCTAAATAGTTAATCTGACAGTGCAATATTATATAAGACTTTTTATCACAAAATTGCTTAATAGATGAATAGTTTTGATTTGAAAATCCCACCACTACATCAACTGTAATATCTGGCCTATTAACAGTATCCAATGTCTTTAAGGTTTTCATTGTTTCATTTGTTGGATCACTGCCGCCAAAAGATACAAGTATTCGTTTTACAATACCACTTCTTTCTTTTATATCTTTTAAATCTCTAAATTCTTGTCTTAACAAAAGATATTTAATTCCTAATAAGGCAGTAGCATGTTTAGGGATAAGCTTTATATAGCGTTCTTCCATATTTCGATACAGATTTTGGTCTAAAAGTAAATCACAATCATGATAGCGATTAGCTAAATCATCAATCACCATTATTTTGTTAACAAATGGTCTTATGGTATTTTCCCATTTCTCATCAATAGCATAATGATCAATAATGAACCAATCTATATTTGATTGCGTTCTTAACAATTCAATCGTTTGGTGCACATCCGTTTTCCAGTTTCCCTCCACCCAATCCAAATGATTATCAGGTGAAGTCTCGTTCTCAGGTGCAGGTAATCTAAAAACAGCAAATCCTTTCTCTTCTATAAAATCAAATAAATGACCAGGAAAATTTCGACAAACAAAACTGACATTTACATTTCTCTTACGAAGATCCTCTGCTAAGACCAAACACCTCATCACATGGCCAGCACCTATCTCTACTGACGCATCCGTTCGTATGAAGATGTTCATGCACTCACCTTCAATCTTTTTTCTGTTGTATATGTTTATTGATTAACTGCCATTTTGGATTCTTATCAAGTAAGTGTATAATGTCTTCCATTGAAAAATGCGGGTTATGAGGATACAATGTTTCGATAATTTTTTTTATGAGGGTAAAATCTTCGTACGTATCAACAGTCCAGCGGTGATAACTGTAGTTTTTACTGTGAGCAACGTTAAATATTTTAAAAATTTCCGGATGATTTATGATATATCTGGTGACGTGTTCTCGATCCTCCTTTGATACTGCTTTTTCATAAGCTTTCTTTAATGCTTGGAGTGAAAATACTTCTGTATCCATTCCTCTTGGGAATGTCCTTTTTAGTACATTGGAGACATATTGTAAATCATAATCATAAATGAAGTAATCTTCTATCACTCTATCAATTTGTTCAGGATCAATAAGAGGACAATCGGAAGTCAAACGTACCACTACGTCTGCATTAAAAGCCGTAGCTGTCTGATAATATCGTTTTAACACATCGTTCTCTGAACCTCGATAAAAAGGTATCTGCATAAACTCACATAATGATACAATCGGTTCATCCTTAGATTGATCTGTAGTAGCAACTACGAATTCATCTATATATTTGGACCTGCTTATGCGTTCCAATTCATAAACTAACAATGGGCTTCCAAGTACTTTTTTCAAAACTTTTCCTGGCAATCTAGTAGATCCCATCCGCGACTGTATGATTGCCACTACCTTCATTATTGTCACCTCAATAAATAGAATAATAAGATATCACTTTTTTCACACCAGTTATTACGTCATCGAGATCCTGTTCAGACATTTTTGGAAACAATGGAAGGGTAATAATCTCTTGATATAAGCTTTCTGCGTTCGGACATAAACCTTTTTGATATCCTAACTGTTGATAAAAAGGGTGTAAATAGACTGGAATATAATGAACATTCACGCCAATATTTTCTTTCTGTATAGCTTTAAATATTTCAGTACGTTCTGTTTTCAATTTATTCAAATTTAGCCTTATAATATATAAATGCCAACTGGAGTTAGAGTAATGCTGTTGAAATGGCACTGTAATCTCTTCCATTTTTTCAAATGCATTGCTATATTTTTTGGCGTATTCTCTCCTTCTTGCAAGGAATGTGTCCAATTTTTCTAATTGACTTAATCCTAGTGCTGCCTGGATATCTGTCATCCGATAATTAAAACCAAATTCTTGCATTTCATAATACCAAGGCTCATTACTGTGTTTGAGTTTCATAGGATCACGAGTTATTCCATGATTTCTAAAACTTAATAATTTTTCATAATATGTCTTATTGTTTGTCGTTATCATTCCACCTTCTCCAGTGGTGATATGTTTTACTGGATGAAAGCTAAACATAGTCATATCTGCAATAGAACCTATAAACTGATCTTTATAAGTAGCGCCTAATGCATGTGCGGCATCATCAATCACAATAAGTCCATGTTTTTTAGCCAGGTCCATCATTTCTTCATACTCGGCTGGCTGACCTGTAAAATCAACGGTGATGATTGCTTTCGTATTTGCATTAATAAGAGAATGGATAGCTTCTGGAGAAATGTTGTAAGTTTGAGGGTGTATATCGGCAAATACAGGGGTTCCGTTATTGTACAGAATACTATTCGATGTTGCTGCAAATGTTATCGGAGTTGTAATGACTTCATCACTTTCTTTGATTCCAGCTGCAAAGCATGCAGCATGTAATGCAGCCGTTCCACTAGAGAAAGCTACAGCATACTTTGCATCGACAAATGAGGCTATTGCATCTTCAAATTCAGAAATAATAGGTCCAGTAGTAATATAATCACTGGTTAATACATTAGTAACAGCTTTTACATCCTCCTCATCCAACCACTGTTTTCCATATGGTAAATAGGAATCTCTAACCGGCTTTCCACCGTGAAGTGCAAGATGGTCTTTACTCTTCATCTTTAATTCCTTTCCTTTATATAAGATTTGTAGATTCAATCCATTCTTCCGTTTTTTGGATCCCCTCCTCTAAACTATATTTCGGCTCCCAGTCTAATAACGTTTTCGCTTTGCTGTAATCACATAGTAATTTAGGTATTTCGCTTTGCGGGTGAATATGTGTCACATGTTTTATCCGTGTTTCATCTTGAACAATAAGTTGAGCTAATTGATTAATGCTCACATCTTGACCGAGCCCTGCATTAATAATTTCACCATTTACCTTATCTGAATAGCCGGATTCTACCACAAAACGTGCACAATCTTCGACATAAAGCAAATCACGAGTTTGGGTTCCATCACCATATATCTGCAAAGATTTACCCGCTAACTTATTTTTAAGAAAAATAGCAACTACGCCACCTTCTCCCCCAGTTTTTTGATAAGGCCCATACGTATTAAATGGACGAATAACGGTGACAGGAAGACCGTAAGCGTAAAAATAAGATAAAACCATATTTTCTGCCGCTAATTTCGAACCTGCATATGGAGAAGCAGGCTTCACTCGATTATTCTCATGAATACCCTCATCGCTCCAAGCACGTTCATATACCATACAAGTACTCATAAACACGATCTTCACATGATGTCTTTTGCATTGTTCCAATATATTGAATGTGCCTATAACATCATTATCAAAGGTTGCTTTCGGGTTATCGATACTATCCTGTACGTTAATGCTTGCAGCTAAATGATAACAAATATCAAATTTTTTCATAAACAAATGGTTAAGTATTCGAATGTCCTTTATATCGCCTTTAATAAAACCCATAAAATTTTTGTTAGTTTTCAAGTCTTCAAGGTTTTCTTTTCTGCCGTTTGACAGATCATCTAAAGCCCATACTTGATGCCCATCCTTTAAAAGTCGATCGACTACCCACCTTCCAATGAAACCCGCCCCGCCAGTTACAAGGATCTTCAATGTCTTCACCCTTTCTAATCCCTTCTCATACTATCTTATTTTTACTAACAAAAATATATTCATGAAGAATGTAATTTAATGGATTGCCATTTAAAATTAAATCTCAACTTGTGTTTTTAGGCTGTAAATACTGCCAAGCAATAATTTGTTAATATTATAAATGATTTAAAGTGAATGAATATTTCTTAAAACTAGAAGGCTATCAACCAGAACAAACTGCATTGAATAACAGCCCTAGGTGACTAGGGTATGATAAGATACAAGTTAAGGTTTATCATAAATGGCAGAGAGTTATAGATATAGAAGATGTTCAATCTTGGCCTCATATACTTAATGGGATGTATGATAAAGAATCAGCAATTGCAATCTTTAATTCATATTTCACTAACTACGGGAGAGAAAAAGCTAAAAAAGTTAAACCTACTAAATTAAAAAAGCTACTTAATTCTTTTTTCTGAATCAAGTAGCTTTTTTTGACTGTTTAAATACCATAAGCGGCCTCTTTCCTAAGTTTCTTGTGTTATTAGTTATTTGAAATTTCTAGATTTCTTACTTGTAAGTTTTTTTATTCCTTTTACACGATTGCTATTATACTCTCCTTTTGCCTCTTCTAAAGCGAGGTTTCAATAAATAACAGTTCAGAAGTATTAAATTGTCTCAATAACCTTATCATAATCTTCAAAATGATGTAAAACACTAAGAGATAAGATAACATCCGAACTTTCTTTTAGTAGAATACCTTTTCAAATCATTTGTGCTTACATGTTTTATTCCTTTACCATCTTACTCATACTCCATTCCGTATGTTCATGAAGAATAGTAACTCTTATTATCTTAATATCATAGTTCTTAAGATAACCAAGATATTAGCTAGGAATAAAATTTAGAAATGGTTTCATTTTTTCTTCCCACAATTGATCCACTATTTTTAATGAGTTCCTTGTCACCTCATACCCCGATTCCATTTCTTTTTCTAGTAGGTTATAGACAGCATCTGATGGGGGTTGCTTATGAAGCTCTAGTCTATATTTATTTGCTAGTTCCGGTAAAAGTTCCGCTAAAATAATCGCAAACTTTGGAGCTGCCTTATAACCAAGTCCGTTAATGGTAGCTAGATGTCCAGTCGACCTTCCATCCTCAGCAATCAGCAAACTCGGTTTTCTAGTTCTTAAAAACCAGATATGTGCATGAAGCCTAAATCCAACATGCAAATCAATATCATTGTAAAACTTTAATTTTTCTGCTCCACCAGATGCATCAATAATTTCTATAGGTGTATTGGACCATTTTTGTAGTAATCGTGAGTATAATCTACCTCGATATCCGTGAAGAACCAATTTAACTTGACATGAGTATCTTTTTTTTAGATTTAAAGCTATTTCGTAGGCTTTATCAAAATTATGTCTATTATGTGGGAGTGAAACAGCAATCGTGTTGATTCTTTGAGGCAAATTAGGTGTCCGGCCTATATAATCAGTGTCAAATAAACCAGGATCTCCGGTCGTTCCAAAACAAGAAATATGATGATTTTTCAGAATGTTTTCAGTGTAGATATCTCTACAAGATATCCGACTTTTCACAGCATTCTCTTTGTTAAATAGTTTATTAAATAACTGTATTTCAGGTTCAGCTAGCTTAACATTTTCAGACTGTGAAAAAGTTCCAGGGTAATGATTCCACCCGGCTCCAATTGCATAAACTGGAATATTATGTTGAAGAGCAAATTCCATATATTCATTACGATACCTTGGCGCAACCCCGCCATTACTTTCCCTTAGTTTCAAAGCTGGTGCTAAAATAGCCTTATAGTCTAGCATTAAGTCCTCTGTTGAATTTGTCTTTGTAATATACCTAGTATCTACTTTTACATTCTGACCTTTTATATCTTTTAATTGTTTGATTAAACTTTTTCCAATTAAATCATCTCCAGAATTTCTGGACCTATCAATGGGATATGTTGATAACAATAAATACTTCACTCAAGCCTCCACCCTCTCCTAAAAGCTTTCTTAGTGATCAAAATAATTGTTCTAACTGGTCAGCGCATCAATTAACTTTTTCAAACGTTCGCTCGACATACTGGTATCTGGATAAGCATAACGAATAAATTCTTCTCTTTTCTGTTTGACATAACTTGCCCAAATTGGATCATTAAAATATTTTAAAATCAATTTTCCTAATTTCTTTGGGTCTGTTTGAACCAATTCATCCAGGTCATCATAATACCCTGTATAACTTGGTATCTTATTGCCCAAAATAAATACAGGTTTTTGTGCTAGCATAGCTTCTAAGCCTACTGTAGATGTGTAAGAAACAACACAATCAACCTTATGAAGAACGTTATAAAGATCGAATGACTGTGTGGAATGGACAAACGGAAACTCCTTCGTCAATGGATGCGGGGGACTATTAGGAAAGTCTTTAATTAGTATATTTAAATTCTTTTGCTTAGAGATAGTTTTTATTAAAATTCTCCATTTATCGATATCTCGATTTCCTCTAACAACAATTAGTAAAGTCTTTTTACTTTTATCAACGCCTAATTGCTTGAAAAATTTATTCCGTGATATGGTAGGTGGCAAAAATGCATAGTCAAATCTTGGATGGCCGATAATTTTTACAGAGTCTTTTGGAGCTCCTCTTGCTTTATACCAATCAACCTCAAAATTTCCATAGACAGCATCCACAGTTGCAATTTTAGGTGTAAAACCAAATTCGTTTCCAATAATTCCGTGCTGCATACAGATAGTAGGTATTCCCTTTTCTAAAGCAGCTAAAGCTAATATTCTACTTATATAGCTATGAGTAGTAGATACTATTAAACAGGAAGCAGAAACTTCATCCAAAAACTTTAAAGACTGTTCAATACAATTAATAACTTCAGCTATTTTCTTTAATAACAAACTTTGAAAATTTTTTTCTTGATATAAATGATGATCTTGATAGGATTTCAACAAATTTCTGGCTTGATTTTGAATTTTAACAATATCTTTTTTGGTATCAATTTGATAATTGCTTAAATATTTAGTCGGAAGATTATACAGCTGTTTGTTTTTAATAGCTGAAACACTTGGTCTTTTTTTGTTTTTACTGCCAGCCATTATTATCATTGTACGTGATCGATCAAAATAATCTTTGAACGTTTTTTCTGGAAATCTAAGAACTGTATCATAATTAACGACTACTTTCCCGTGCTTATTTTTTACTAATGGTTTTTTCTTATGGGATTGTACATAATCATTAAAAACTTCTTGAATCTCTTTAGGAGCTTTAACTCGATTTCTTAATTGTTTACTAAAACCTTTATCATACAAGGCATTCCAAATTTTTGTATTATTTCTAATCAAGCTAGGAAAGTGAATGATATAAGATAATGTAAAACCTTTATAATTTAACGTTTGAAAATCTTGGATAAAATCAAGATATTGAGACCAATAATTTTTTACATACGTATTCATAATGCCTCCTTATACACATCATGCTAAGTGGTCAACTTGTTTATTAAGTTTTTCAATCGTGCTCCTGATTTGCTTAAATTAGGATAAGCATAAGCTAGGAATTTTTTACGTGTATTCGCTGCATAACTACTAATTTGTCGATTCGTAAAATAACTAATAATGAGTTTAGCTAATATTCGAGGATCAGCTTGAACTAGTTTACCTAGCCTTTTATAGTATCCTGTATAACCGGAAAAGTTCGTGTTCAAAATAAACACACTTTTTTGAGCAAGCATAGCCTCTAAGCCTACTGTGGATGAATAGGTAACGACTGCATCAACATGTGGAAATATATCATAAATAGTATAACCTTGTGTCGGATAAACAAATGAAAACTCTTTAGTTAATTTATGAGGCGTTTTACTTGGATAATTTTTAATGAGTATATTAAGATTTATTTTTTTCGAAATAGTCTGGATTAACGTTCGCCATTTGTCGTCATCTTCGCTTCCTCTAGCAGCAATCATTAATGTTTTCTTTTTTGGATCTAACCCTAATTTCCTATTGAATTGAGTACGTGTCATTTTAGGAGATGCAAACACTTCATCAAACCTTGGATGTCCGATAACCTCGGTAGATTGATCTGGGGCTCCCACTTTTTTGAACCAGTCTCTCTCAAAGTTTCCATATACTGCATCCACCGTTGCGATTTTCGGTATATATCCTAGTTCACTTGAAATGATCCCGTGCTGCATACAAATGGTTGGAATCCCCTTTTCCGCAGCCACTAAAGCTAATATACGATTAATAAAACTATGTGTTGTCGATACAACTATACAAGAAATTGGAACTTTATTAAGAAAATTTTTAGTCATTTCAATATGATTTATAACTGTAGCAATATTATTTAAAAACCAAGTTTGGAATTTTTTATTCTTGTAAAAATGGTGCCCCTTATAAGCTTTTAACATTTTTCTTGCCTGATTCTGTACCTGTGCTGCTGATTTATTTGTATCTATTGCGTAATTAAATAAATGATCGTAAGGAAATCTTTTTTGCAATGAAGTGTTCTTTTTCACTGCATTGTTCCTCTTTTTTACTGCATAGTTCTTTTTCCTTTGTTTCTCTGCATTTGTTAGTGATACAGCTTTCATTTTCTTATTGATAGGATTGGTACTTGATGGTCTAGCTTTGATCGCCTTCATATTACTACCTGATCTATATTTCTTATTTTTACTATTTAAAGATTGCTTTTTTGCATTCTTTCTTTTATTCTGTATTGATGAGCTTGTTTTTTTTACTGTGCGTTTATTATTAGTTGATGGGGCCGTTTTTTTCGCCTGGCTTTTTTTATTGGTTGATGGAGCAGGTTTTCTTGACCTACTCTTTTTACCGCTAGTTTTTTTCACCTTGCTTTTATTACGAGGTGAGCTAGTTTTTTTTCCCTTGGTTAGTAAAATAGTATTGGATGGATCCAAAAAATCATTTAACGTATGTGGTGGAAAACGGAGTAACTTATCAACATGTATGACAACTTTTCCATGTTTATTTTTTACTAACGGTTTTTGGTGTGATTGGATGAAATGATTAAACACCTCTTGAAACTCTTTTGGATCATTAACTCGATGTTTTAATTTCCTTATATAATTTTTATCCTTTAATTCATTCGAAATTTTATCATTATTAAGAATCAAACTAGGTAAATGACATAAATAAGGTAAGGAAAATCCTTTATAAATCAATTTCTCAAAATCTTTTATAAAATCAAGATACAGAGACCAATAATTCCTTGAAAATGTATCCATAGTAACCTCCTGACTTACTCTACCTATTTTTAAATTAACGCTGCTTCTTTAAGCAATAAACGTAATTCATTAGTGTTGATCGTTTCTTGACTACTAGAACTGTACGTTCCCGTTTTAGCCTTTTTAGCATGACGATATCTGTCTTCTCCACTTGAACTTCCGGGGATGATGAACATATCAGGTAACTCCCAAGCTAATATTGATTCATCGTATGTCATCAACTCTTCATACATTTTTTCTCCTGGTCTAAGCCCTGTCACTTCTATATCAATTTCTTCCCTTATTATTTGATGTTTTTTGCATGTTTCTTCTATTAAAATATCAGCTAAATCTCCTAAGTTAATGACAGGCATTTTTAATACAAACACTTCACCGCCCTTTGCTTCCTTTAGAGCCTTAATTGTTAATTCAGTTGCCTGATTTAAAGTCATCATGAAACGTGTCATATTTTTATCTGTAATGGAGACCTTCTTATTCTTAAGAATACTTTCTTTAAAAAGAGGAATGACTGAACCTCTTGAACCCATTACATTACCGAACCGTACACTAGCAAATATCGTTTCATTCTCTTTTCTGTTCCATTCAGCAGCTGAAATTAACCTTTCTGCAATAAGTTTTGTTGCTCCATATGAATTAGTGGGCGAAATAGCTTTATCTGAACTTGTAAAAATGACTTTTTTCACATTTTGGGAGATAGCCGCTTGCATTACATTATGAGTACCATGAACATTTGTTTTTACAGCTTCATACGGATTGTTCTCACAAGAATCCACCCGTTTCATCGCAGCCAAATGCAACACATAATCAATGTCCTTCATTGCATTTAGCAAAGTATCGTATTCGCGAATATCTCCAATGATAAAACTTAATTTATCACTATTACCGAATTCATCTTGAAGTTTGTGTTGCTTATATTCATCCCGACTAAATATGTTTATCACTTGTGGATTTTCTTTTATCAGATGTTTTATTACACTTTTACCTATTGTTCCGGTACCACCGATAACCAATATTTTTTTTCCTTCAAAATACACAACTTCTCCCTCTTTCCTAACTATATTATTCGTTTACTCTAAGGAAGGATAAATACTTACTTTATATGTATATTAAGAAAGAAAATATCAGTTAAAGACCACAGCCTATTATTTAAACCCATTTTAAAGAAAACTCGGCGATTGCCGAGCCTCTGGCGAGAGCAGAGCCGTAGTTACACTTATCTATCTTCCTATAATGGTCCACTACGTCGAGAATGCTTCCTTGCTGACCATTTGTACTTTCTGATACGGTAATACAAAACCGGGCAACTTACCTGGTACAACCATCACTTTGCCTGAATTTTAAAAAGATTGTTTCCTAATTTATTTATACAAATGTGATTGTTTTTACCCTCTATTTCATCTAATTTGTTAAAGAAATCCTGTATTTCTTTTTCTGTTAAAGAAAAACGTTGCTTCCCGCCCTTTACACCTTTGTTATGGAATAATTTTTTGGAAAGAGAAACTTTGTCGAATACCGGAGGTGGTAATGGAATCGTGTTACATAATCGAAGGATAGATTCATAAGAATAATTTTCTGTTGACCATTCGCAATAATGAAACAAGTCTTTTTCGTTCCTATCTATATCATTTTCATTGATATTTTTAGTATTGTCTTTCTCATGTAATACATTTCTCAATTTAATATGCAATTCTTCCATATTAGTCGCCTTTATTCCTAATTGATTTGGAAGGTTCACCTCATTCTTATTAGAGATAGGAGGCATATAGGATATTACCGGTTTACCAAGCAAAAATGCTTCAATACCCGATGTACACCCATTGTGTATCACAACTTTAGCAGCCAATAGCCATTTGATAATGTTACCTTCATGTATCACATGTGCATTTTTATAGGCGGAGAAAGCTTGACAGTAAGTTTCAAAGTTTTCTCCTGGATGTGGCCTGATAACAAAATTAGTATCAGGGAATTTCTCACACATTACTTTAATCATTTCAACAAATTTATAATATAATGTTTTAATATGCTTATAATATACGTTATCTTTCATTCCTTTTTTAGAATTATATCTAGAAAATCTTGTGTTAATTAAAATAAAATCCCCATATTTGTTTATTAACTTTTCAGCATCCTTTTTATAAAGGCTTCTAAATTTTGGTTTTAAAAGATCAAGCCGTGGATTACCTACGATATAGCACTTCCCTTTATAATCAGGATTCACCCTAGTAATGACTTCTTTCTGGAAGTGTCCCCAACAGTATTCCTGTGTGACTAACGGAAGCAATTCTTTTCTCAATCTGTTTTGAAGATAATTTTTAGGTTGGATAAGTAAACCTTCTTCATCTAATTCAACCACTGAATGTCCATTTCTTTTGGCATTCGTGATAATCCTTTTTCTAAAACCATGCGGATAGCCTTTTGAAAAAAATATCCCTTTAGGGTATATCCCAGATGCTAATTCCACCATTATATGATCACCTATGACAACATTATAACCTTCTATAACTGCATAATATGCGAGTAACAACTTCGCATCTAATTCCCTTACTTTTTGCTCTACAGGTAAGTATAACCATCTATTGTATTTTTCCACTGCTATACAACCCTTCTCCATATGAATAATTCCTATAACCCAAAACAGTAAATGATCGCCTTCATAGAAAAAAGAGAGGAGTATTTCCTCTCTTTAACCCTACTTTTAAAAATTACCCGATATCATTTGTATCGCCATTCCCATTGTTAGGAAATACGGCAGGACATTGTTGTGGCATGGTTGGCGCAGGGCATGGCGGGAATGGTAGTATATCTCTTGGTTGACAGAAGTCAGCAACTATTTCAAGTGTGACATCAAAAGTGGATTGAATGCTTTGACATAGACGAACTGTCACAGTCACATCAAGTTCATCCACCTCAGTCGTTGTTCCGGGATCACACGCTGCTGTACAAACAAAACAGTCTAAATCAGTATAAGTTACATCTACGTCAGTACCGTCCGGTGCACATAAAATGACCTGCTCACAGCGGGTAAATTCTACAGTACCGACTTCGACTGTGGCTCCTCCAAGCTCTGGTACTAAGTCAACAAAAATAGTGACGTCAAAGTTTTTACGAAGGTTTACTATTTGTAATGTCACTTCTTCTCCATCAACAGTAAACACTTGATCTTCTCGATCCAAAACAACAATCGGATCTACTTCAGCAGGAGCAACCGTACATGTAACAGTATCCAGATCAATATCGTCACACTCTAATTGATCACCAGTGACAGGGTTAACCGGTAATTCTAAATCATTTAAACTTAGATCAAAAGTTGCTTCATTAAGGATCCAATCAAATACTTTCTCTGTGTTAATACACAGAAGTTCCTGACCCCCAGTTAGATTATCTGACTGCATCTAGTAGACACCTCCAAATAAGATTAATTTCATTTATAGCCTATGACAGCTCACAACAAAACGTTAATGAATTAGTGGAAAAAATTGATACATTTGTCACGAATTAATGATGCATCAATAATATGTTAATGGGTTCTTAAATGGGCAAACGTGTTATTTTTTGGTCAATGGTAAACTAAAATCATCATTTGAAAGGGGAATAAAAGAATGGAAGGTAATCAAAATAATCAAATAGAAAAATTAACGGGATATGGGAAGCAGATGTACAACATTTCAGACAAAATTCAGAATATTAATGACTCATTAAACCAATTAAAGCAAGAGGTGAATTTGATTAAGAGTGAAGTAGAAGAAATACGTGTTAATGAATTACTTGAAAAGATGGATATGGTAATGAATAAAACAGATGAGAATTTAACAAATATACAAACGGAAGTTTATTCACAGAAAGAAGAACTTTCTCAACTTGAAGATCACATGAAACAAAATACTCCTAACAAACCAAAAAGTCGTAAACCTTCAGAATATAGACAATTACAAAATATGCTGCGATCTGTTAACAATGTGGGGCAAACTTCCAACCAAATCAACAGTAGCATGTCAAATAGAAGCACTTTTAATCAAACGACATCTATCAATCAAAAATCTCGACGCACTGGCCAGAACACCATTCCAACGAGCAAAGGAAAAAAGATGTTTCGAGGCTCCCAATATGATTTAAACAAAAATACTATTACCCGTATCTCCACTTCAAAAAAATAAAATGATCAATCAAGCAATGTTAAGCCCCTTTTTTATAGAACGATTTCATTAGCCCAAACTTTTTTTATAAAAAATACTATAATGCACTATAACCAAACAGGGAGCTGATAATTATGAAGGGAAAAAAAGTGAATAAGATAGTAAGCAACTCTAAACATATAAGACATACTAATCAGCCCATAGAAATTAATTCGTCATCGATTAAAAGAAGAACGATAAGACGAAGAGGCGGCTGTGGCTGCAGGAAATCAGTTTAGTCAATTCTTAAAATTAGAAACAGATGAGATGATTTTATCAAACACGTTTTCCTAAGTATGAGGCGCTTAAAATAAACTGCTTTAACTAGATATTACCTTTTTTGAATTTGATACAGGTTATTTCCTAACTTCCTTATAATAAGATGACTACTCTCCCCCTCTATCTCATCTAATTTCCTGTAAAAATCCTTGATTTCTTTTTCTGTTAGCGAGAAGCGGCGTTTCCGTTTCTTATTACCTTTCATAAGAAATGGCATTTTGGTCAAGGATAATTTTTTTGGTTGTGGCGGCAGTTGAATCCTATTACATAAACGTAGAATAGATTCATAGGAAAAATTGTCCTTTGACCAGTTACAATAGTAAAACAAACCTTTTTCGCTCTGATCCATTTGCTTTGCATGATCTTGGGGTTCGTTCTTATATAGTATATCCTCTAGACGAGCATTTACTTCATCTTTATTAGAAGCCTTAAATCCCAGTTGATTAGGAATATTCATCTCATTTGAGGTGAAAGGTACATAGGAGATTAATGGTTTTCCAAGCAGAAATGCCTCAATACCTGAGGTACAACCATTGTGTATAATGACTTTAGCAGCCAAAAGCCACTTAATAATGTTCCCTTCATGAACCACATGTACGTTATGATTACCAGCGAGAGCTTTACGGTAAGATGCAAAGTTTTCTCCTGGATGCGGTCTAATGATAATATTTATATTCGGAAATTTTTCGCATGTTTCTTTAATCATTTCCAAAAAGATGTAATATAATTGTTTGATATGTTTAAAATGAATGTTATCTTTCTTCCCTTTTGCTGCATTATATTGAGAAAATCTCGTATTGATTAAAATAAACTCTCCATATTTATTTATGATTTGTTCTGTATCTTCTTTATAGATACTCATAAATTTCGGTTTTAAAAGATCGAATCGTGGATTTCCAACAATATGGCACTTCTTTTTATAATCTGGATTCGCTCCAATAATAACTTCTTTTTGATATGATCCCCAACAGTATTCCTGTGTGACTAACTGAAGCATATCTCTTCTCATTCTATCTCGAAGATATTGTTTCTCTTTAAAAAGTAGCCCTTCCTCATCCAATTCAACTATCTCGTGACCATTTTTTTTGACATTTGTAATAATCCTTTTTCTAAATCCATGTGGACCGCCTTTTGAAAAGAAAATCCCTTTTGGATATTCCTCTGCTGCTAATTCAACCATGATATGATCACCAAGAACAACTTGATATCCTTCCTTGGCGGCATAATAGGATAATAGTAACTTAGCATCTGATTCTCTAACTTTTACTTCTACAGGTAAATATAACAATCCTTTATTTTTTTTCACCTTTGTACAACCCTTCTAGAATAATATACTAAGAAAAACTTGGTTCGCTCTTATTCCTTGTATAATTGGCGAGCTTCATCACCGATGATATGATTCGGGTGAACGGAAGGCGACGACTCCAGCGGGAAAGCATGTGTCCGAAGACCCCGCAGAGCGAAGCATGAGCTCGGGGAGGCTGAGGCCATGCCCGCGGAAAGCGTTCGCCTGAAGAGAACCCGAACGGTGGGATAGCATCCAAAATAGAACACTATGGTAGAGAAAACTTGTCGATTGCCCAACCTTGATGAAGTCAGAGACGTAGTTACGCTTTTAACCCTAAACTAAGTTCTTTCCTTTAAAATATCGATCATTTCTTCAAATGCCGCTTTGCTTTCCTCTATCATGGAGTCCAGAGACAGAGAAATTTCCTCTAAATCAGGTGATGGGTCTTCATACCTTGAACCATTAGCTTGTTGATTCTCTAAATGCATAAACATATAAGTCATTAACATATTGAGCGTGTTATTCTCTAAAAAAATAAAACTATTATTATCCTTTTGCTGACTTTCATTGTTTAACCGGTCGGTATATTGTCTCATAGAATTCCGAATCAGTTGTTGCATCAACTCATTGTTTTTGTTATTCATCCTCATATACCTCCTTCTCATCATCAACATTGTCTACCTTACCATTAATGTTGATTTGATTCAGAGCATTTATTCCCTGAGTAATCTCATCCCCATATGTAAAACCTTGTATGCTGCCTGAATAAGAGGCTTCTGGAAGCCATTTGATTTGAAAGTTAGGAAATGTTACTGTCTCGGAAGGTTCAAGTGTACGCTTATCATTCGGTTTTAGCCAAAATTCTTCTTTATCTGTCGGTTCATTAAGTCTCTCCCATGCATTTGTTAATCGGACTGTTTGCCTTGAATTTTTATACAAATATTTACCAGAAAAATCGAAAACAGAATCTGAAGATACTTTTATACAAATATATGGATTAGTAAGCGGCTCACCTCCTATATTTTGAATGTGATAGGAACCAAGGCAAAAATTTTCACGTCCAGGTTCATGGGATATATTTAAAGAATAGGTGAAGTAACTAATAACTTGAAATTTTTTCGATGCTTTTATTTCCGTAACTAATGATTTCATTTCTTTTAGGTAAGAAGTATTCATTTCTTGCCAATTCAACATTTTCTTACGTACATCATTCATTTTATCCATAAAATCATTCACCTCCACAAAGGATATTGAGTTAAATCCTTATTTCTCTTATGCTTTCTGATAGAATAAAAATAAAGAGAGGAGTATTTTCCTCTCTTTAAACCTATGCTGAAAAATTATCCGTTATCACCTGTATCGCCATTCCCATTGTTAGGGAAAACGGCAGGGCATTGTAGTGGAATGGTTGGTGCTGGACATGGCGGGAATGGTAGTATATCTCTTGGTTGACAGAAGTCGGCAACAAGCTCAAGCGTTACAGGAAAAGTGGATTGAATACTTTGGCATAGACGAACTGTCACAGTCACATCCAGTTCATCCACCTCAGTTGTTGTTCCAGGATCACACGCTGCTGTACAAACAAAGCAGTCTAAATCAGTAAAAGTTACATCTATGTCTGTACCCTCCGGTGCACATAAAATGACCTGCTCACAGCGGGTGAATTCTACAGTACCGACTTCGACTGTTGCTCCTCCAAGCTCTGGTACTAAGTCTACAAAAATAGTTACTTCAAAGTTTTTGCGAAGGTTCACAATTTGTAATGTCACTTCTGCCCCATCAACTACAAATACCTGATCTTCTCGATCCAATACCTCGATCGGATTGTCTTCAGCAGGAGCAACCGTACATGTAACAGTATCAAGATCAACATCGTCACACTCTAATTGATCACCAGTTACAGGGTTGACCGGTAAATCTAAGTCATTTAAAGTTAGATCAAAAGTTGCTTCGTTTAGAATCCAGTCAAATACTTTCTCTGTGTTAATACACAGAAGTTCCTGCCCTCCAGTTAAATTATCTGCTTGCATTATGCAAACACCTCCAAATAAGATTAATGTCCTTATAGCCTATGACAGTACCCTACAAAACGTTTTAGTGAATTAGCGGAAATATCATGATATTTAGGAAGTTGGGTGAATATCATACTTACAATAGTACTCCGCAATTGCACAACAACAACCATGACTTACAGTAGTGCTTAAGGTTAGAACGCAAGGGCAGAACGTTTCCAATTAGCAAAAACATAGCACATCTGTCACGATTTGATGTTTCATCAATATTATATTAATGTACTGAAAAAGGGTGAATACTCATGTATCAATATAGGCTGTATAACTCTGAAGACGTTGGGAAATTAAAACGAGATCTAGAAGTCTATAAATCTACGTTAGAATCCTTAGATTCGAGTGAGGAATCCAAATATCTCAAGACGCAAAGGGAATTATATGATTTAAAATTAAAATTTTCTAAATTTAAAGGGGAAATGAAGGTTATGGAAGAAATGTATCAAGAGAAAATAACCGAGTATGAAAAGCAGGAGCAAATACTTTCCGGGCAAATACAATCTATTAATAATTCTATAAATCAACTAAAACGAGACGTGAACTTAATTAAAGGTGAAGTGAAAGAAATGCGTTTTAAAGAAATGCATGAAAAGATGAATATGGTAATTAGTAAGACAGAAGATAATTTAACAAATATTAAAAATCAAATCGATACACAAAAACAAGAATTTTCACAACTAAAAGAACAGGTGAAATCAAACCCTCCTAAGAAAACAACTCGTCGTAGAATGTCAGAATACAGACAATTACAAAATATGCTGCAATCTAATAATATGAATCAAGCTTCCAACCAAACTAATAATAGCATGACAAATAGAAGTAGAAATCAATCAACATCAATCAACCATAAATCTCGTCGAACAAGATCTTTTGACAATAATCAAAATACTATATCAATAAATAAAGGAACAAAAACCTTTCACAGTTCTCAATATGGCTTAAACAAGAATATCATTACCCGAACGTCTACACCAGAAAAACCAAAAAAAGTAAATAATGACAGTAATAAGCATTACAACGAAAAAACTTCCGAATCTAAGAAGGAAAAAACTTCTTCTCTTTCCAACGATAATTCTACAAAAAAAAGCATAGAAACACCTCTGAATACTAAAAACCACTCAGAAAAGAATATAGAGCAACCTCAAAAACAAGACACAAACCGTGTATCTACCGATAACAATACTTCTCCAAACACAACAGACGAACCCATTTCAAATAAAACAGATAAGACTAATCAAGGTATTACCGCTACAAAAAATACGACAGACGAAAATTCTATTTCTACAAAAACTAAAACAAAAGAAGGCTTCACATCTACAGAAAAACAAAATAATGAAAAAAATCAACGAGATGATCAGGAGCAATCAAGCATAAAAAAAGATTTGGCTTCATTCTTTAACATCTTCAGGAAGGGTTAAAATATGAATAAAAAAAAGATCATTATACCGCAATTCATTTATAATAAAATGCTTGAAAATGGCAGGTCACATCTACCCTATGAATCATGCGGCTTGTTATCGGGTAAGGATAATCATGTTCTGTCCATATGGCCATTGAAAAACGAAGTGAAGTCAGTAAGCCGTTTCTTTGTTAAAAAGGAAATAGTTGAGGAATCCATACAAAAAATAAAACAACTGGAAGAACAGGTATTAGCCATTTATCACACTCATCCAACTACAGACCCTGTTCCTTCCAGTTATGATGTTTTAAATCATTCTGATGATAATGTAGATATGGTTATTATTTCATATAAAACAAATTCACCAAAAACAAAATGGTATCACATTCAAGGCTCCAATTATGTTGAGCGCCTTTTTTTATAGATCCTTCCTAATCGTCCAACCTCTTTTGCATCTTTAATACTATAATGCACTATAAAAGAAGGGAGCTGATACAAATTGAAAGCAAAAACAATAAGAAGAAAAGTAAAACCTGTCAAACGTTCTAATCAACCGATTGAAATCAATTCCTCAACCATTAAAAGAACAACGATAAAACGAAAAGGTGGCTGCTGCCTGAAATAATTTAGTTATAAAAAATCTCCTTCAAATAGGATTAAAGAACGACTTTATTACTGGATAAATGTGTCCAATCTATATCTACATGCTGTTTGTTCTCCTATCCCATAAATTATTAATAAGTGACAGAATAAAGAGCATGTTTTTCACATGCTCCATTCTTTTGAATTTTTTATCCTCCTCTCAAAAACTATTACCCACTATTTTTCAAGTTTTATGCACCTATTTCACATAATCCTTCGTTAAAATAATCCCTACTATAGAATTTCCTTTATACAAATAATTGTTACCCTACTAATTCTGCCAATTTCAAAGGTTTCAAAAGTCTATGTTTTTTGGGGCAAATGAAATTTCATTGATCAACATGCTAGATAGGTATCTTTTAAGCTTTGCAAAAGGTATACTTTTCTTTTATTTGTTATACTTAAATGGATACTATATATTAATCTTTAGCATTTAGAAGTATTTCTGCAACTTCTCTAATAGCACCTTTACCTCCATCAACTTTAGTAACATAATCTGCCGCGTCTTTAACACTTTCTATTCCATCATTTACTGTACAGCCGAATCCTACAGCTTTTATTACTTCTAGATCATTGATATCATCACCAATATAAGCAATTTCATCATAACTTAAATCAAACTTCCCACACATTTCATCAAGAATTTTCATTTTATTTTTAATACCGAGATATACTATATCAACCTTCATTTTTGCTGCTCTTCTTTTAACTAATTCAATATTTTCTCCTGTTATTATACCAGTTTTTAATCCTTTTTCTTGTAACAGTTTAAAACCCATGCCGTCTTTTGTATTAAACTTTTTGAGTTCATGTCCCGTTTCTGAATAATACATTCCCCCATCAGTTAACACTCCATCACAGTCTGCCAATAAACATTTAATATTACGTATTTTTTCATTTCCGCAAGATTTTTGGCCTGTTGTCCTTTTGAGTAAGTTTTCGACTAATATCCAATCATTAGGTTCATCTATTTCATAATAAGATTCCTCTCGCAATTCTACGGTAGCCACATTTCCTGAAATACGACACTTAGTTTTTAGTAATCTATTTCTCGATGTAATATAAAAAGCACCATTTTCAACTAAAAAACCATCAAACTCTTGTCTTCGCGGCCTATTCAACGGATCATAATTCACTGGTTTCGCAGTAAGGTTTGATTTTTCCCATATAAACCGTTTTTGCCTAACAACAGATAGGACACTATCAATTGTTACATGGCTATATTTTTCAATACCTTTATTTAAATCCCTACTAGTCAAAAGTGGAGAAGTAGCTTGTACTAAAACAATATCTTCAAAATAATAATTTGATGCAAATTCAAGCATTACTGACTCAGTACTTGCTGAATCCGTAGATACATCTTTAGAGCGACCTATTACCATTATTTTATCAGACCCGTATTGATTAACCGTGTATTTTATTTCATTACTATCCGTAGCGACTACAACCTTATCAATTTTTTCACAATTAACAGCAGCATCTAAAACCCAATATACTAGTGGACGTCCATTAATTTTTTTTACATTTTTTAGTGGAATAGATTTACTCTTCCCTCTTAAAGGTATAAATGCCACTGTCTTGCCAATTCTGCTCACCATTTATCTCTCCCCATACTTTAACTTTGGAAACTTTTTCAATAAATTAGGACTTCATTTTTTATAGTCTAAAGCTTTCCTTTGTAGAAGTAATACCAAACTCTTCACACCATTCTTTTAGCTATGCAAGTTGTTCAACCCTGAACTCTAAATATTCTCTGTGCTGAGCATAGGTATCACCTAAAGAACGAATGGGATTTGGATATGATGCATTTTATTGTTATGGCGTTAGTAACTCCTTGTTATTTCTAATTAATTAATAAATTAAATTACTTATCTAAATATGGTTCGACATATTTTTCTTCCATTAATTCGACATATTTTTCTGGAGTTAATTTTAGTACCGATTTAAGTGTTTTGTCAGCCTGAAATTGCTTCATTTTCCAAAGATTTTTCACAAAATTAAATTGTGTAATAATGTCATGTGCAGCAAATGAATACCATAAACTACGGTTCTCTTTTCGTTTATTATGATAACCATTATAATGTGGTGTATTTGAAAGGTATAAGTTATTGTGGAAAACTTTTATAAACTTCGGATTGAAATGGAGAATATCAAATAAGACATTAGGAAGAAGGAGTGAACTACCATTAAATAAAAATTCTTCAGGTGACCTAAACTTTCTGCCTTTATGAGCAGCTATCAATTTATTCTGAAAACTATGCTTTAAAGATTTAAAACACGTAAAGTCTAATGCATTAAGAAAGTTAATATTATCCAACCGCTTTAAGTTCCCAACAGTTCCATTATTATAATACGAAACATTTATTCTATTACCAAATCCTTCGCTTGGTAGATGGTTATCTCCTATATAATTGAACCTAACCACAATATCAAAAGAATTAATCTCAGCTGATAAATCCTCCTCTATTGGTGCAGGTCCGACAATAGCTATTGTTTTACCATTTATATAATTAAAAAATGCCTGATCTTCTGAAAAAAGCTTCTTACTTAATTTACTTGTTAGTTCTTTATCTCCTTTTAATATAGAATAGAGAATTTCCATTCTGTTTAAGCGTGATTTTTCTAATGAATTTTTCTTTAAACTTAGAAGAGCCTGATTGGCTTTATCCAGGTCACCTTGATCAATATATGCTTTAAAGCCTTGTATTAATGTATTACTGTTCATTGTATAATCTAATAATTGATATGCACTTTTGATAGATTTATTTCGTGCAATATTAGCAACCTGAAATAAACCGTTGTTCATACATAAGAACACCAAAAGATTCCATCTAATTGAAGGTAATAATGTTGCGTCTAGTTTTATTGTACTGTAAACAAGAGTATTTGAATAATTCGTGTTATAATTATTCAAATTAAGCCTCTCTTCAATCGACTTCAGAAGAATATTAATATAATTTTCTGGTAACCCCTTGTAGTTTTTTAAGGAACTTTTAAATATATCGTTTAACATTGAGACCCCTGACTGAAAGGCTTCTTCAGTCCCAATTTTCAATTTGCTTACTAGCTTAGATTGTACTTCCCTTTTGTTAACCAAGCTTATCTCTCCCTGTACTTTAACTTCTGTCTTTGTACTTTTTCAATATCTAAGATTTCTTCTTTTTTATAGACTAATGCTTTATTTGTAGCAACTAAATCCCTTTTTAACCTTCTCATTCCATCAGGCTCTAATGATGCAGCATGATCCGTGCCCTTCCAAGTTCTATCTAAAGTGTAGTGTCTTTCGATTGTATTAGCACCTAATGTATAAGCAGCTATGTCTACCGCAATCCCTTTATGGTGACCTGAAAATCCTATATCTTTAACTCTTGTTCCAAACTTCTCTTTTATACGGGTAATTTCTAGTAATGCTACATCTTCAAACGGAACAGGGTAGCCTGATGTACAACTATAGATAACTAGATCTTTGTTACGCCCTTTATCTTCAAACAATTTAACAATCTTTTCTTCTTCTTCGTGTGTTGTCATTCCAAAGGAAAGGTGAATTTCTCCATTATAGTTGTCACATAACCAATTTAACATTTCGAAATGATTATTACATGCAGACGGGATTTTAATTAGTTCTGGATCTAATGAAGCTATTTCTTTAGCAGATGTTAAGTCCCATACAGAGGTATTATAAGTAATACCAAACTCCTCACACCATTTTTTTAGTTGTGCATGTTGTTCAACGCTGAACTCTAAATATTCTCTATGTTCTCCATAGGTATGACCATAGGAATGAATTGGATTTGGATGTGGAGCATTATACTGTTCTGGTGTTAATAACTCTTTGTTATTTCTTTTTTGAAATTTAATGATATCTGCTTTACAAAAAATAGCAGCAATTTTAATAAGTTCCTTTGCTATTTCCATGTTACCTTTATGATTACACCCTGCTTCTGCAATTATTTTGGGTGTATTAAAACTCACCTAATACCCCTCCTTTTTATCTACATTCTCATAGCTTCTAAATATATTAAATTTCAACTCTTATATTTAAATATGTTTCAAATAATGCTGTTGTTACATATTATAAGAAAATTGGGGGAAATAAAGGCAGCTCACCTATGGATAGAGTTCTTGAAGACCAGAAGTCTTTTAAGGAGAAAAGGCAAAAACGTAACTATAGGACAGGTTGCAAAAAGCAAGAAATGGATACATAAATGGCTCCAGGGTAAGCCGGACATTGTTGTTGGAACGACTCATATGGCACATCAACCCATTCTTTTGGAGCCAAGAAAATTGCATGGTTAATCGGCCAACCTCAACATAAAGGTGTTCAATTTAATCTTCATCATCAGCTTTCATCTTTTCTTTATCTTTGTTTTTCTGTGAATTTGATTTAGGGATTGTGTTTTTTGAATGAATGCCATGTACCTTTTCAAGCTTCTTTTTATCTAAATTCATGGGCCCCTTATAGATTGTGGTACAACCAGGAAACATCTCCATCACGTCGTACAGTTATTTGAATACGTAAGTTCATGTATACCACGAACGCGATTGAAAGTATTTACTCCAGTTTTAGAAAGATAACCAAAAAAGGAGCATTCCCTAACGAGAACGCTCTCTTAAAAGTACTGTATTTAAGAAATAAAAGAATTAAAAGAAAAATGGAGTGGTGGCCACCACTCATCAATAACGGATTTGAAGATTTAACCATTTATCCCAAACTATTTTCCTTCGTCCATTCCCTAACCCTTTTGTAAAAATCATTACTTTCATTTTTTACATTTTCATTTATCATTCTGTACCTTAATTTAATATCTTCTTTATTCTTTATAGTATATTTTAGTTCTTCCCTTAATTCCTTTTGAAATCCTTCTTTATTTACTTTAATAACTCTATCGGATACATTTAATTCTTTATACAAATCAATAATTTTTTTATAACTACTTAAAGCAATCGTTGGAATGTTTTGCGCAATTGAACAAACATTACTATGAAACCTCATACCTAATATAAGTTCGCACTCCTTATAAAGCCCAAATATATACTCATCAGAACCCGGTCCAGTCAAACAAGGGGCTATTACAATTCTGTTCCTTCTATATCTATCATCTATTTTTTCGAGCAAATTACTAATTGCCTTTAAATCACTGTATATATGAGGAAATAATATGATTTGGTAATCACTGTATACTTTCAAGAAAGTGTTCAACTCTTTGGAAAGCCCATTAATGAAATCATAATATTCAATTCCATCTTCCAAATCTTTATTAAACCTAATATCGGTCATGTCAGATACAATGTTAATTCCAATGGACTTTAGATTATTATTTAACTCAGGAAAATTAAACTTCTTTGTTTCCAAGAAAAACGCTCCATCTGGAACCCTATATATTTTATCAGAATATTTTTCTCCATATAGTTTTTTAATAGTATCATATGAGCCGTCATTTCTAACACTTACTAAATACTTATTATCTCTTGTTATCGTTTCTAAAAAATATCCAAATTTACTAATTGCATTCTCGCTAGCACCTTTAGCTGTATCACAACCTACCCCATTGAAGAGAATGGGAGTATCTATTTTATTTAAGGACTCTTTGCTTATATTTATTGTAGTTCCTGTGTAGGAGTAATCCCATTTCAATTCAAAAAAATTCCCACCACCAATGATTACTAGATCATAGCGATTACATAAGTTTATAAATTCTGACCGA
This sequence comes from Gracilibacillus sp. YIM 98692, assembly GCF_010993965.1. Taxonomy (GTDB): domain Bacteria; phylum Bacillota; class Bacilli; order Bacillales; family Amphibacillaceae; genus Gracilibacillus. Next base: position 110,000 of record NZ_WIXM01000003.1, read on the forward strand.
TTAAAATCTCTAATATTCCAAGACTGATAAAACTCCCTTATTTCAATTTCATCATATTCAATTTCACAGTCTAATGTTTCGTTTAATCTATTCCTAAATCCATTATGATTAGCATTGTCACCAATATTCCCATTAAAACTAGCTATATGCAAAGCTCTTATATTTTTCATATTCTCCCCCTTTCAAATTTCTTTTGAATAAACAATTACAATTAAAAGCAAAATCTAATAAAAACCCCAAATATTTTGAGGCCTTAAAAACTACTTTATCTCTTATTACTTCCTTTATTCAGAGTTGGTATAAATGACTTATGTAATCAAACTAGAATTTTTTACTTTTTAAGTACTATAAGAATCGTGTCACTTTTAAAATTAGAAACCAATTGCTCTTTATATTTATCGTTTAGCCATCCTAACTCTTTAGGAGGATCAAAAGAAGGACCACTGATTTGTGGTTTGTAATTAATTAACCAATTTGCCATGTTTAAAAATGAATATCTTTGTACTCCTATAAATTCTTTTGTTTGGAACTTAAAATTTGATAATAGTAAATCTATACTTTTAATATTAAAATAAGATAAGTGAGCACGTTGCCAGTAAAAATTATTATAAGCCTTTGAAATTGACAACAAATGATCATCAACGTTAGGAACTTCAATAATTAAATAACCTTCTTTTTTTAAAAACTTTAAAACATTTTTCAAAAACTTCCTTGGACTAGATATATGTTCCAAAACGTGAAACAAAGTAACCATGTCATATTTCTCTATATAGTCTTTTGGTGTCGAATCAGAAAGTAGATTAATATCTAGAATGTTACGTTTACTATTCTTTCTCGCAATCAATCTTCTAGATTCACTTGTTTCCAATCCATCTACCTCAATACCTTGATTATTAAGATTTTCAACAAAGAATCCATAACCACAACCTATGTCTAATATTTTCGAATCAATATTTGTATAATTCTTAACAAATTCTACTCTTCTTTTTGTATCTGGTAAAGCTTTTTTACGGGCTTCTTCAACAGTAATGTTACTAACAAATTTTGCTTGACTATTTTTATTGTAAAAATTTTCATCGTCCTCCACATTAGGTAGTGGTGCTAGTTGAAAATGATTACAATTATTACATACTACTACATCATGATCGTTACTGTCTCTTACTGTCTTATGTATTACTTTACAAGTACTACTACCACAAATTACACATTTAAAATCCATTGTAGAGAACTCCTTTTCACGTTGTTTAAGGAACAAGGGAAAAATAACTTATTACAAATCTGCGCTATTGTCTAACGGTAAGCTATCGTTAATTATCTGATAAAAATTTTAACCGTAGCAAAAATTCATATAATTACAGCTTTAGCCGCTTCTTAGAAATTTTAATGCCAATTTAATACTTCCATTATGGTTATTTCTAATTTCAGCGATAAATGAGTGATGGGGAACTACTATCAATGTAGAAGTCACCAATTGTTTTTTAAATAAACTGTTACTGCAACAGCTAGTAATGATGCTTCTTATCCTAATAAACTGATACTTTTCAAGTTATTCATTTTATCACCTTTATATGTATATGTGTCCGTCAAGTAAAATTGAATACTTTTTGCTAATTAATTTTGTATAGTTTGTTCCATTAGTATAGACTTATGGTTTTTCATTCGATTACTTTCACCACTGAGTTGGATTACCTCAATCGGTGAACAAATTTCCGTTAAGTACAGTAGTTATTATCGATAGATATACCAAGTAATTCACCCCATCCTAATCTCCATTCGTCAATACACCTTCTAGTACTCTATATTCGTTATTCTGGTTATTTTTCAGATGTGCCATATAACCCACAGATGTTTTATGATGCAGTTGATATCCACCCATCGGTTACGAGAACCGTTGAGCGAGATCAACAGGTAACGATGATGTTCCAACTATTAAAAGATTATTAATAGAATGCAATAGTACAGAAGAGACCTTATACCTGGCGGAAAAACATTTTGGGATATACATGTAAAACACACAATCGACCATGTAACATATCATTTACCTTTACACTATCTTATTTTTTTGTTATGATTATTCATTCAAACATTATTAAAATAAATTTAGTTCTATATAAATAAATTTTTGTAAAAGGAGGTTACTATCTTGGCTAAAACATCAATGATCGCAAAGCAAAAACGACCACAAAAATTCAAAGTTCGAGAGTATACACGTTGCGAGCGCTGCGGACGTCCACACTCTGTACTTCGTAAATTTAAATTGTGTCGTGTTTGTTTCCGTGAGCTAGCATACAAAGGCCAAATTCCAGGTGTTAAAAAAGCAAGTTGGTAAGAGGATTCTCAGTCAACCTTAAAGGGTTGGCTTTTTTATTACGAAAATACAATTCATTCTCCTTTTACATTCACAAAATCCATTCAGGTGAATAGCCTAAATATGAAGAAATAAGAGGGGGAATGATCGTGTATCAACAACATCAAGGTATGTATCATGCAGATCACATGAAAAAAATGTGCAATGATTATATGAATTACCATGTATATGGAGATCTAAACGATGGGTCACAGTTTGAGGGGATAATCATTAGTGTGGACAATAACAGTGTGATTATCTTAATACCGGAAGATGTAGAAGAAGGCAGCTTCCACCGCCAGTATGGATATGATGATGATTATGGTAGACCTCGCAGGAGATTTCGCCGTTATCGCAGACAACGTTTTCCATTTGATTTATTACGTGGTCTGTTCCTATTTCCATTCTATCCTCCGTACCCTTACCCATATCCATATTATCCTTATTATTAAATGGAAAAGCAGCTCAAATGCTGCTTTTTCTTTTTAGTATTGCTTGGTTGAAAAGAGCATAGTAAAATCTCAACCCTGTTTTAACCCTACTTTTCTCTCTAATTGTCGGTAAATTCATTATCTAGCCATAGTTGCACTTGCATTGGGGTCGGTTTTCTTTTTTCGTTAAAGGCTTACGAACATTAAGATATTCATAGAGGATTAACTCCAATGGTTTCCGGCGAGAAGTCATCAAAACCGCCTCCCTACATCTGTATTTTGTCTATATTTTAAAATAAAAAATCAAAAGTCGATAAATAATAGTAGCATAAGCCTACTTATTTACTCGCATTATTCATTCTGAAAATAGCTTGTTGGTTAAATTGCTATGATCAAAGCTGCTTTTCCCAAACATAAAAAACATGCTGGTGTAATTTCTAAGCCATAAATATAAATCTGGAAAAAGAGTAGATACTTTTTCTAACTCTCTTTCCAGCACCATGACTATGGCTAATCCATTATTATCGAATTAACTTTTTTTTTCAAGCTTTTGAATTTCATAAATTAGCTTATCCATCTGTTGGCTTTTCAAAATTGTGCTTTTATCATTAAACCCTTTAGAAAGTCCCTCTTCTATCATTTCCTTTCGTTTTTTTTGAATTTTTTTATCTAATTTATCCCAACGGCTTTCATTCAATGTTCCATTCCCCTTTGACTATAAAATAAGAAAAATACTAATATATCATCATGCTCCCTGCACGATTTCAAAAATACACTCATTTTATATTTTTTATATTTTTAAAAATCACATTATTTCTAAAACCATTATAGTTATTTTATACCACAAACAATGAAATCATATACATATTCTAAACCGATTTACTATACATAATAGTTAAAAAGCCCTATCAAAGCAAAACAAAAGCACTTAAAAAGGATATTTCTCATTTTTGCAAAAATATTTCGAATAAATAAAAAAATACAAAAATTTGAACTTTTCTAAACTTTATATTCCTATGGTAATATTATCTTATAGAAAATCAATGGTGTATCCATAAAAATTGATCGATGTGGCACTTTGCCACAATAGCTGTCATATCATTACCGCAATTTGCTCAGTTTTCTATAGAATAGCAAGAGCATACTATAAATTATTAATTAACTAGGAGATTGTTTCCATTACCAATAGTGGTAAACTTGTGTTTTAATCAATATAAAGAGAGACTTCCATGAGTGGGTGGTCTTCCCCCCACTCATGGTTAGCGATACTTATCAGGGTGCTAGCGTCCGTTATCCCCTACTTATACCACTTTCGTTATTCTAAGTCTTGCAGTGGGGGTCTTACAGACGATGGTTCGCCATGATAAGCCATATTGGATTCTCATCCATATAGTACAACCACATTGGGGGCCCATTTGAGGAAGGTGTAAGTGATGAAAAGAGAATGGTTGATACAAGCTCGTAAATCAAAAAAGTTAACACAAGAGCAAGTCGCTGCTCAATCCTTTATCGATCGAGGATACTATTCACAAATAGAAAATGGAAAACGCAACCCTGGGCCGTCTGTTGCACTTAATATTGCAAAGATACTGGAATTTGATCCAATGCTATTCTTTCCATACAAAAATACAGATACATCAAATAATCCAGAAAACAAACAGGCTCAGCATAGTATTATAGATTTCTATAAAAATATATCGAAAGGCAATATACTATATCTATATAATGATAAAAGTAATTATTTGAATAATGCTGTTCATTTTCTCTTAACTAGATTGGAGATAGATCAATACTGTTTTTTCATCGATCATCATCAAAATATCCAGTCTATTCTACTAGAATTAGAAAACATTTTACCTAAAAGTAAAATAAAGCAGAACATTATTTTTATGGATAGTAAAATAATGTATGATAACACACCAATAAATACGATCAATTTCTTTCAATCACTTCAGCTTCCTTTAACCAATGATTCATCTATCTGTATCTGGTCATCTGAAGAGAAATACTTTCATGATGATTGGCTTTCTTTATTAAAGAAATACTTTCAATCAGTTAATACAGAATATAGCTCCATCCAAACTCTTTTGGTACGTTCCTATGACGCTTTTTCGATATCTGCAGCGTTGCATATAAAAATTATGAGAGATTACCAGTATCTCATGACAGATTATGAGATAGTAGAATCTCCATTATATAGTGCGAGTGATAAATTTATGTTACCTTCCTTATTTTTACAGGATAATTCTTAATAGGCAATACAGACTTTGTTATATACTCATAATGACAAAGCTTAAAAGAAAATAATCAAAAGCTAGGGTGAAAAGAATGAAACAATCCATAGAATTAACCAACGATCTCGAGGTGTCAAACAACGCCCATATTTTATATTTAAATGAAAATTCGGAAGACTATATTAATAACTTAATAGCTTATATAAAAGCAGGAATAGAACGAAATCATCATGTTATTATTATAGAAAATCCTTTTATTTTTCAACAAGCAAAGCGAAAAATCAATCCATCTTTGACAAACGAAAAGCAAAAGTTCATTCACCATGTTGATAACTATACGTTTTATCGTTGTTATAGAGATTTTCATATTGAAAGCATACTAGAACATTTTGGTAGTATCCTCGAACCCTTTTTTAAAAAAGAGTTGGAAGTTCGAACATGGGCACAAGTGGAATGGATGAAACAAGAGAACATTGAGAATATACTGGAAACATTCGAAAACACAGCTGACTGTAAAGTGAATGAATTAGGATTAATGTCCGTATGTGCTTATAATGCGAATAATATTTCCGCTTCTCTACAGACTTCCCTCATGCGAAACCATGAATATATTATGACTGACAAGGAATTATTTAAATCTACTTTATACAAAAGCTATGATATGAATGATTAAAAACCAAAAAGGTATGTCCTTTTTGGTTTTTCTATTATATTTCAATTTTAATCCAATACCCTAATTTTCACCATATACGTTGGATTTTTTTTATGACAATTCCTTGACATTTGAAATAATATTAGCTAGTTTTTCTTCCAATTCCATATTTGTCCATCTCTTATAATCTGGTAAACTTTTCTGTAGTGCATGATAACTACCACCCTCCTAATTGGTAAAAATAACATACTGATTGTTTCTATTACACGTGCTAGTCTTGAACATAGAAACCATCACAGGAGGTATACAAGTAATGTTTTTAAATAAATTTGGAATTCTATTAACTAGTTTTATCATGGCCATTAGTTTCTTTATTCTTCCAACTGTTGCTAATGCGTACACCGTAAAAAGTGGAGATTCCCTATGGAAAATCGCTCAAAAAAATGGGGTTTCAGTGAATAGTCTCCAAAATATAAATAATCGCAATAGTTCTATTATTTATCCAGGTGAAGAACTTATCATTCCTTCAGCGATTTCATCAGAAGATAAAGAACTAATGGCACGATTGGTACATGCCGAAGCAAAAGGTGAACCTTATGCGGGGAAAGTTGCCGTTGCGACGGTCATATTAAATAGAGTAGATCATGATAATTTTCCTAATTCCGTGAAAGGCGTTGTTTATGAAACGTATAGTAATGGAGCTCATTATGCCTTTAGTCCAGTGAAAAATGGACAAATTAATAAAGCAGCAGATGCTGAAGCAAAGCAAGCTGTAGAGGAAGCTGTAGCCTACCGTGGACAGGGTCAAGGATCTACTTTCTTCTATAACCCTGACATTTCTGAAAGCAAGTGGATTTTCAGCCGTGAAACAACGATTACCATCGGCAATCATGTATTCGCAAAATAAAGCCTGACGATCTTCGTCAGGCTTCTTTATATACATCTTCCGGGACCTTGATTTCTTGGTTTCCGGATACATACGGGGCAATTTCATACTGTTGAAAAACTAACGTAATGCCATCATCGTTATAATAAAAAGCAGTATCTGCGTGTAACTTCACATCTTCTTTCTTTAAGTCAGGATAAAAAATATCTGGACGCTCAATCGCATATTCCCACACATATTCCTGAACATCTTTTCTTTGTTCTTCTGTTTTTAAAATATCGGTTAATACAACTCGTTTTCCTTCCTCCACATCATAGTTAAACGACTGAACGGTTGTATTCCCATGAGCTCCTCCGCTGAAAATGTAATTACTTGTTAAAATACTTAATTTAGGTGCTTTATTATATTTCACTTCATATTCCGTTTGGTAATCAGCTTTAAAATCATATTTTTTGGCCATTTTTTCATTTTGCTTATATTCCTTATAAGAATCCTTGATATATTGCAGTAATTGTTTATTGATCTTTTCTTCCATTTTTTCGTCTTTTACATCACTAACTTGCGGATATTTCAATTGATCATTATCTTGATAAAAATCAGATTCTACTGTAGCGGTCGGACCCGTTTGTTCGTTTGCTAATATAGGGATGGAGCCGCTAACGACAGCCAATATAAGCACCGTTAAACTGATTGCACTGACTTTTTTCCAAAACATTTGGGCACATCCTTTCGGCATAAGGGTTTCATATATCTTTAGGATGTACTTTTTTGCTTGGTTCATACCATTATTTTTCCGCTAGGTCTTGATCATACTTTGTAATGCTATTGATTTCCGCTTAATAAAAGTTTTTATGTAAAAATTCATTGCTTCTCCCCCTTTTCCTTCAAACATTAAAAATGGCTCCCTCAACCTGTCGATCTATGTTACAATTTTTCACATAGAGGACATACGGGGGTTTTTATATGGGACGAAAAGGGAAAATGCAAGATGCTGTTATAGAAAGTGATTATTTGGGTGAATCGATGACAATCAAATGGTATTTGCCTGAAGACTTTACACCGTTTCGAGATTATCAACTTTGCATTATGCACGATGGAGATGATTATTTTCAAATGGGACGAGTGGCTACGTTAAGTGATCAATTACATGAAGAAATGGAAATCGAGCCAACGATTTTTATTGGTCTTCATTATCAAGATCGATTTGATCGTCAACAAAAATACCATCCGAACGGTAAACAGCAAAAAGCGTATATTTCCTTTCTTATTAAGGAAGCATTGCCTTTTGTAGAGGATCAATTACACTTAAATCCGCTAGCTAGTCAGCGTGCCTTAATGGGCGATTCATTAGCTGGTACTTTATCGTTTATGGTTGCGACACAATACTCTCATACATTTGGCAAAGTAATCATGCAGTCTCCATTGGTCAATGATAAAGTGCTAGAACGAGCTGAATCGGCTAATCAATGGAATCACTTAGAAATGTATCATTCAATCGGAACTCAAGAAACGGAAGTAAAAACTACTTCAGGAGAAAAAGCGGATTTTTTAACTCCGAATCGTAACTTACAGGAATTATTAGCCCCACTGGTAAATGGCTATACATATGAAGAATTTAATGGAAATCATACTTGGAAGTACTGGCAAAAAGACATGAAAAATATTTTAGTGCAGATGTTTGGGATATAAGTAAAGGAGTAAGAAGCATGGATATTACAATAGCAGAAAATGAAAAACAGAAAGAAGATGCTTATCAAGTTCGTTTTAAAGTGTTTGTCGAGGAGCAAAAGGTACCAGAAAACATAGAAATTGATGAATTAGAAGAAGAAGCCATCCACTTTGTCGGATATAATGAAGATAAACCAATTGCAGCCAGCCGTATGCGGTTAGCAGAAGACTATGGTAAAATGGAGCGAATTTGTGTGTTGAACGAATTCCGTGCGCAAGGTTATGGAAAAGATATATTATTATTTATGGAGAAGATAGCAAAACAAAAAGGAATTCATACAGCAAAGCTAAATGCGCAAACGCAAGCAGAAGGATTTTATCAGCAGTTGGGGTATCAGACGACTTCTGAAGAATTTTTGGATGCGAACATCCCTCATGTTACCATGACAAAAGAAATTTAAGCGATTTTTCATGTATGGTTTTGTCTTATCTTGTCTATCCTTATAAAAGAATGGTAGACGGAGGTAGGAGAAACCATGAATGATGCAGGGTCTATTTTTATTGAAACCATTTTTGGATTTGCTCTGTTATTTGTTTTAACAAAGTTTTTAGGGAAGACGCAAATTAGGCAATTAACAGCATTTGACTTTATTTCTGCCCTTATTTTAGGGGAACTTGTTGGAAATGCATTATATGATGATGAAGTAGGTCTCTTTCATATTGGATTTGCGATTTTAATATGGGGATTATTACTTTATTTAACAGAGTTGGCAACTCAAAAGTTTAAGAAGAGTCGCTCCATACTAGAAGGTAGACCATCTATTGTTATTCACAAAGGGAAACTGCAACGCGAAGAAATGAGAAAAGGCAAATTGGATATGAATCAACTTTTGCATTTATTAAGGTCAAAAGATGTATTCTCCGTGCAAGAGGTAGATTACGCTATTTTAGAAACAGATGGAACGGTTTCCGTCCTTCGAAAAACACAATATCAAACGCCACATAAAAAAGATTTTAATATGCCTTTAGAGGGTATAGTCATGCCATTTATGTTAATTAATGATGGAGAAGTAATTTATGATAACCTTCGAGAAATAGGATATGACAAAAATTGGCTCATGTCAGAACTTAGAAAACAAGAGGTAAAATCTATAAAAGAAGTCTTTTACGCAGAATACGCAACTAATGAAGGGCTTTATATACAAGGATATTAAGTCAGGCAGCACTTCACTGCCTGGCTATATTTTTGCCTGAAACTTTCTGCCTTTACCTGTTATTTCAGCATACCATTTTTCTTGTGCTTTAAAATGATTGGTTTGATATAATAATGTATTATTTGGATGTTTTCTAGGAGTGGATGAACTTGTAGGAGTTTTAGCCTGATGTTGTTCTTCGCGTTTATATTGCATATTGAATGGAACAGGATATAACTTTTCAATAATAAAAGGATCTGGTTGGTCTCGTGTTACTCGCTTTTGATACTGCTGATAAGTTGTATGTTGAATCGGCATAATGTATCCCACATTACCCCTCCCTTTTATACTTAATATACCCATATTTTCGTACATTAAATCCATTTTGTGGGGGTATATAGTATATAAATGTATGCGATTTCTCTAACATTTATGAAAGAAAACTTGGCGATTGAGATAAATAAAACAGATAGCTTTATTAAAAAGCTATCTGTTTTATCTTTTATAGCCAAGAAAAAGGGTGACGCTCATCGTCATCTTTTTTATCATCATCAAAGTGATCTTCATCATCCAATTTTTCCTTCACATCATGTACATCCTCTATTTCTTCTTGACGTTGTCTTGGACCAAAAAATGGGTCATGACGACGTTTAGGTTCGATGTAAACATTATCTGCCTTGATCACTAAATCCTTCACATGGATTTCTTTTTTCTTTTCAGACACCTTTTTCACTCCTTCACTGTACTAATCCATTAAACAAGATCAATATATCCTATGCCTTAGCATAAAAATAGTTACTTATACTAAAAACAGTCATTTAAAATCCAACTAATTCAATTTCTTCGATTTGTTCCAATGATATTGAGCTGGAAGTGGACTTACTGCCCATTTGTATGAATACTTCGTCGCCCTCTTGATCAAGAATATATCCGAAATAAGTCTTTTTATCTGTAACGATTTTACACTTCGCTCTAGGTACGTGAAATGGCTTTTCAGTAAAATAACTTACTTTTTCCTGCACAGTCATATCTTGAAAACGTTTTTTCTCCTTTTCATCCACTTCTTCTTGTACTATTTCTTCTACTGCTTCTTCTTTTTCGTCCTGTCTCCTTTTTCTTTTCTTATTGCGAGGTGTAACGGTTGTTATACTCTGTTGTTCACTCTCCGCTAAATTCGTTTTCGCTTTCGTTTTAGTTTTATTGTTGGATTTGAACACATGCTGCATGTAAGCGTTTGGTTCAACAAAATCTGGTTGATCTACGTATATTTTAGGAATATGTGTACGCCTTTTTGCCACGCCAATTCCCCCTTCATCCATTTCTGATAATGTAATTATATGCACCTGCCTACTAGATGTGAGAAAAAAGTTTTGAATCTAATTTAAAAACCGTGTCATTTGTCTATACGCATTTTACCTTTATTCATACATTATTACTGTTAAAGAAATCTTATTGAATGAGGAGTGTAATAATATATGAAGCGCGAAAATTGTGTATGCGAAGTGGTAGAAGCAATTGCTAATGCGCAAGATGATGTTTTAGACCAGCATTGTGATATTAGCTGTCATCGATCCATCCAGAGTCTTGTTTCCCCAGGAGCAGGAAAAGGTTTAGACACGGTGCCTTTCATGTTATTCGGTGAGAAAGGAAAGCCATTTAAAGGAGTAGGTGTTGAAGTAGAGCATAATGGCTCGCCTAAATTTGAATGTGTAGAAAGCTTTATCTTCCGTGTGAATGAAGTAGATGATTGCTGTGCAGTACTTGAATTACTCATTTTTGATGGCGAAACACATGCTGGCCATGACCCTTGTGATCAATTAGGTCACGTAGCAGATCTTGAACGTACAGGTATCTGTATCACAGTTGATTTAGAATGCTTCTGTGCTATTACTTGTTTACCAGCAGTTTCTGTATTGTAAAAGAAAGGAATCAGCATAAAAGGGAATAGTATATGCGTTGTTCTAAAAACTCTTTCACTGTTTTAGTGAAAGAGTTTTTTCTATACTAGTGTTTTGTACTTGTGTTTCAATTTGAATCTTGGTAAAATGCAAATCGTTGTGAAAAAAAGATTCCATATCTGCCCAATTTAATGGTAAATTTTTCTCTTTATGCGGAAATTGACGAATTTTTGCATACTTCTATCTATAATGGGTAAAGGTATATTGTGCACTCATCGAGATACTAGAAAAAAACATAATAGGAAAGGATGATTATATGAAGAATGTAACCAGAGTATTTTATATTTCACTAGCTATTTCTGTTTTATTTATCATTTGGGGGATAATTCCTGCAGATGTTTGGCCAAATTGGAACCTAGATACGGTAACTTCAGCCATTCAGGGATTTTTAGTAACTCGTTTTGGTTGGTTTTATTTACTTGTTACAACAGCTTTTTTAATTTTTGCGATTTTCTTAATTGTTTCTAAGTATGGGAATATAGTTTTAGGCAAAGATGGAGACAAACCAGAATATAACTACTTGACATGGTTTGGTATGTTGTTCAGTGCTGGTATGGGAATCGGTTTAGTTTTCTGGGGTGCAGCAGAACCAATCTGGCATTTAACCTCACCACCGTATGCAACCGAATCAGAAGCAGAAGCAGCACGCACTGCAATGCAATACAGCTTTTTCCACTGGGGCTTTCACCCATGGGCCGTGTATGCAACATTAGCACTTGCTCTTGCTTACTTTCAATTTAGAAAGGACGAGCCTGGACTTATTAGCAGTACATTAAAACCACTTTATGGAAATAAAATGGATGGCGGTTATGGTACTCTAATCAACGTTATTGCTGTATTTGCTACCGTATTTGGTGTAGCAACATCTTTAGGTTTAGGTGCACAACAAATCGGAAGTGGGATTGAATTTATTTCTGCTAACATCGTAAATGACATTGGCACACAATTACTAATTATAGTAGTTGTTACGGTTTTATATATGATTTCTGCCTTAACTGGTTTAAATCGAGGAATCAAATACTTAAGTACGACAAACATCGTATTAGCGATTTTACTAATGTTTTTCTTACTATTTACGGGACCTACGAATTTCATCATGAACTTCTTTACAACAACCTTAGGTTCTTATATATCGAATTTACCTGAAATGAGCTTTCGTATGGCTCCATTTAATGAAGAAAATGCCACCTGGTTAGAAAGTTGGACTATCTTCTATTGGGCATGGTGGATTGCATGGGCACCATTTGTTGGTATGTTTATTGCTCGTGTATCTCGTGGCCGAACAGTACGTGAATTTGTTATTGGAGTATTATTAGTCCCAACAATTTTTGGCGGTTTGTGGTTTAGTGTATTTGGCGGATCTGCTATTCAATTACAAATGAATGAAGGTATTGATATCGCACAAATTATGACAGACAATGGATCTGAAGCAGCATTATTCACAGTATTAGAAAACTTCCCATTAACGGTAGTGATGGCAACATTAGCGATTCTTTTGATTAGTACATTTTTCATTACATCAGCAGACTCTGCTACTTTCGTATTGGGGATGCAAACAACAAATGGTCACTTGAACCCTGATATTAAAGTAAAAGTAGCATGGGGTGTTGTACAATCTGGTACAGCTGCGGTTTTACTATGGCAAGGTGGTCTTGGTGCATTGCAAACAGCTTCCATTATTGCAGCTTTTCCATTTGCGATCATCATGATAATGATCATTTTCTCTATCTTCAAAGCATTTCGAGAAGAAGCTCGTCACTATCAATTAAAACGTCGTAAAAGAGAATCCTAAAATTTTAAAATCCCTTATTGTATAATAACAATAAGGGATTTTAATCTAAGAATCGATCTTTGTCTCCTGGTTTTGGAATCATGCATGTAGTATTTTTTCCGAATAATTTATAGCGATTGTTTGCGATAAGATCATAGAGCCAATCACGGATGATGCGAGGGAAAATAATGCAAAAATAAAAGTAACGCAAAGGACTATTTAAGATTTTTGCTATTTTTAATGCCGCTGTAGACTTTGTAAAGTACTCATTGTCCTCAAGTAATAGGATACTGTCTATATCGCTAGGTATTTGATACTGAGTGATAAGTTCTTGACCTTTTTCACTTTGTAACGATGCAAATTGAAATTGATGATGTGGATCTCTTTTCATGATGAACTGGACACTCTGATTACATAAATTACAAACACCATCAAACAAAATGATTTTTTTCAATACCCTCATCCTTTTGTATTTGGTTACATGTCAAATCTGGTGAAATAGAACAAAATAAGATACAAAATCAACGTTTATACATTCATTTTATCACGATAAACAATCGTTCGTAAGACCCCACTGATGGAAACCTCTCTTTATAATTTTTATCTACTAAAAAAACAGCCGCTTGCTTGAAATAGCGACTGTTTCTTCATTGATACCGGTTCAGCTCCCAGCTTTTTCTGTCAGGAACCTCCCCTTTTTGCTTTCACTCATTACAACAACTAAGAAAGTCCTAATGCATTATATCCAGAGTCAACATGAATAATTTCACCTGTAACACCGCGTGAGAGATCACTTAATAAGTAGTAGGCAGTATCTCCTATATCCTCTTGTGTTACAGTACGTTTTAATGGAGCTTCCTCTTCAATTTTCGTTAGAATACTGTTGAAATCCCCTATCCCTTTTGCCGATAGTGTACGAATTGGGCCTGCAGAAATAGCATTGACACGAATACCATCTTTTCCAAGATCGTTTGCAAGATACCTCATACTGGCATCAAGACTTGCTTTTGCAACCCCCATTACATTATAATTTTTCACAATACGTTCGCCACCGAGGTATGTTAATGTAACAATACCACCACCTTCAGTCATTAAAGGCGCTGCTTCTCTAGCCGCTGCTACAAGCGAATATGCACTAATGTTATGCGCTAACAAGTAACCATCTCTACTAGTATCAACGAATTCACCTTGAAGATCTTCTTTTTTCGCAAAAGCAATACAGTGTGCTAGCCCATGAATCGTTCCTACGTCTTGCTTAATAGATTGGAATGTGTTAGCTACAGCTTCATCATCTGTTACGTCACATTCGTAAAATAAAGCATCTTGCCCATCTAATGTTGCAGCTAATTTTTTCACAGGTTTTTCAAAACGTTCATTTGCATAAGTGAAAATTAAACGTGCACCCGCTTCATGCAGAGAGCGTGCGATGCCCCATGCAATACTTCTTTTATTAGCGACACCCATCACGACATAGGTGCGTCCTTCCAAAGAAAACTTCATTTATTTACCTCCTACAGGTGATAATATCCTTTTATAGCTTGTTATTAGTACCTGATACTATTTTATATGATTCCTATTAGAATCTCAAATATTTATCACGGCGAACAAATCGTCCATAAGCTTCCCACTTCAAGACTTAGAATTATGAAAGAAGGATAAGTGGGGGATGAAGCCCCCCACAGATGGGAGTATATCTTTATACGAATTATAGATCTTACACATATTCTAAGAGCTGTTGTAATTCATCTACATATTCTTGTGACCCTGTTACGATTAACCTATCGTCATAACGTAATTCTGTATCACCATGAGGTACAATGGATTCTTTACTTCTAAAAATACGGACCATAATCACATCTCCTGTAAAAGGGAATTCTCTAATTACAGTGCCATCATAAGCGGTATTTTTCATACTAATTTCATACAAAGAGCTTTCTTGCTCTGTTAAAATACTAACAACACTTGGTGATTCAATGAGTGCTTTCAATACTGTCTTAGAAGATAACAATACAGAAAAGACATCTACACCAATCTCTTTTAATCGCTTTTCAATTACTGGAATCTCAATTCTCGCAATAACTCGCTCCACTCCAACTTTCTTAGCATAAGTAGCAATTTCTTCGTTCTTTTCCTCATCTCCAGTAGAAACTACCACAATATTATGATCAAATACAAAAGAATCCTTCAATGTATCTAATTGATAACTTGCCAATTCTTGAATATCAAAAGCGGATTTAGAATTTTTATGAACATCAATATTTTCTTGTTTGGTATGGAATAAATGTGCTTGAAAGCTTTTACCATCCAACTCCCGAACAACAGGCAATGTTGCTTGATTTGTACCAATAAAGGCAATACTTTGTTGGTGATTCTCTGTATCATCTTTTTCATAAAATTTACTAAAAAATGCCGGAGTCAGGATACATGATAGGACAGCTACTAAAATCAAGGCTCCATGCATATCATTATCAATAACTCCTAATCTTTCCCCGATCGTCGCTGCTGCAATAACCAATGATAAAGTAGAAGTAAGTAACATACTAGCTGCAATCACTGTTTTGGTATCGTACCACTTTCTTAGTATAGCCACAGGTATCGCTTTGGAAATCAATAAAGCGATGAACAGTAAAGGGATTAAAGCAAGCACTTGTGGATTATCAAATAATGCCCATAAATCTAACTCAACCCCAACCATTACAAAGAAAATAGGGATAAGAAATCCATAGCCAAAGCTATCTAATTTTTGAATCAATTCTTGATGAGGAGCAAGTAAGGAGACTAGAGCCCCCGCCAAAAAGGCTCCTAGAATGTTTTCTGCTCCGACTGTCTCCGATAAGGCAACAAGAAAAATAATTAATGTAAATACAGCTCTTGTCCCAATCTGAATCGTCCCTTTTGACATGGTTTCAATAAAGGATTGATTACGAAAGTGTTTTCCGACAAAATAAAGCAGTACACCTACAGCAAACAATACTAATAATAACCACATGTTTCCTGCTTCTTCTCCGTAAAAGGATACGAAAACAGCAAGTAAAATCATGGTTGCTAAATCAGCAATCACAGCAATCAGCAAAATGGTTTGTCCAACTGTTGTTTGCATAGCTTGGGCTTCTTTTAAAGTTGGAACAACCACTCCTAATGATATGGTCGAGATGATTAGTGTCATCAGCCATACATTATCTATAAATCCTAGCACTACGAATAGATAAGATAATCCAAATGAAAGAATTAATATAGCTGCAAAGATGAAACTTGCAATAATTACCGGATTCGGCATATTTTTTTTTGCCGACTTTTGCGTTTTTTTATTAGAGAATATAGAAAAATCTATTTCTAAACCACTCAAAAACATTAGAAAAATAAACCCTAACGTTGATAGAGTTTCAAGCCAATTACTTTCTTCTACCAAATCAAAGCCACTTTGGCCTATGATTAACCCAACAATTATTTCAGCGACAACGACAGGAATTAGTTTCAGTCGAAATCGATGTAATAAAATAGGGGTTAAAAAGGCTGCGACAATAACGATCACAAGGGAACTAACGGATTCTCCATGTGGCATAATGTCTTACACTCCTCTCTAGAGCAAAAATTTCATAAAAGCTGTTGCTAGTCCAAAATAAATCAAAATAGAAATAATATCATTTAATGTTGTTATAAAAGGGCCTGATGCAACAGCAGGATCAATTTTCAATCGGTGCATAACAAGGGGAACAATTGCACCAGCAATGGTCGCTACCATTAAGGTACACATAATCGATATGCCAACTAAAATACCTAAATAAATATCTGAATACACAAAGGCAACTACGATAGTAATGACTACACCACAACAAGTACCTGTAATGACTCCAGTTCTTGCCTCCTGCCAAATCACTCTGGCACGGCCAATCTTGTCCATTTCCCCTGTTGAAATGCTTCGAACAGCAACTGCTAAAGCTTGTGTTCCCGTGTTTCCAGCCATACCTGCAATCAAAGGTATGAAAATAGCTAAAATAGCCACCTGTTCTAATGTTTCTTCAAAACGGCCAATAATATTTGCAGTAATCATCCCTAAAAATAATAGTGCGATAAGCCATGGCAACCTTTTTTTAGCAGATGAAAAAGCTGTATCACCAAAACGTTCTACATCCGAAATACCAGCTAGCTTGGAATAATCATCACTAGCTTCTTCATCCATGACGTCCATAATATCATCAACTGTAATAATCCCTAATAAATGGCCTTTAAAATCAATAACAGGTAATGCTAAAAAATCATAATCACGCATCATTTGTGCTATCTCTTCCTGCCCTTCACCAACTGGAACAGACACAACTCGTTCATGCATAATATCTTGTATCAGCCAGCCTCCTTCTGCGATGATTAAGTCACGAAGAGAAATAACGCCAGCTAATTTCTTAGAAGAATCTACCACATAAATGTAGTAGATCGTCTCTGCGTCTGGTGCTTCCTGTCTTAGATGTCTCATTGCCTCTTTAACTGTCATTTCTAACTGTATGACAACATATTCAGTTGTCATAATACTTCCTGCTGTTTTTTCTTCATAATGCAGTAATTCTTTTATTTCCTCAGAGGCTTCTTTATCCATAATCGTTAAGAAACTTGCTACTTTGTTTTTATCTAACTCATTTAACAAATCAACGGCATCATCTGTTGACATTTCTTCTAATATTTTAGCTGCATAAGCAGGAACCATTTCAATTAAAATATCAGCAACTGTATCACGTTCGACGTGTTCAATTACTTCCGCCATTTCTTCTGGGGAAAGATAGGAATAAATCAAAAAGCGGATATCTTCCTCTTGTTCTTCAAAAATTTTGGCTTGGTCGTATGGGTGTATTTCTAAAAAGTCTGCACGAAATTGGTCAATTTGCTTATTCACTAATGCCTTTTGTATATTTTCCCATAATTCCATGCGCTCATGTTGTTCTAAATGCTCCACTCTGAACGGCCTCCTTCCTATCTATTACAATATGTACGATTCTACATATTTCCCTAATATATATGCAATAATTTCGATATAACTGTTAAAAGAATAACATATCTTGCTATGAAATACGTTAAATTTACTTCATCTTATTATTACATTTTCATAGGATAATTATAAAAAAGTAGCAGTTTTGATTCTCAAATAGTGGAATTTCCTCTATACTATACAATAGATGAATTTTGTGAGAGGAAGAAATATTTCATTATGTCTCAAGAAAATAAAAATCCAAAAATAGATTATTCGCTAATTTTCATCATTATTTTATTAGCGATATTAAGTGTGTTTACTTTATATACATTAGACCCATATTTAAAGCAAAAATATGCACAAACCTTTTATATAAATCAAATCACCTGGTTTATAGCTGGTTCGATTGTCATTGGTATCGTTATGTTGTTTGATTATGAACGTTTGCGCCAAGTGTCTTGGCTTTTTTATAGCTTAGGCCTGCTTTCATTAATTATGCTTTACTTTCATTTCCCTCCTGGGATAGCCAAAGAAGTAAATGGTGCTTGGGGTTGGTTTCAATTCCCAGTACTTGGAACCATGCAGCCTGCAGAATTTATGAAAGTTTTCTTAATTATTTTCTTGGCTCATATCATGGTCGTTCATAATGAAAAATACCCTGCCCATACGGTAAAAATGGATTTATGGCTGTTGTGCAAAATAGGTATAACAGCTATTGTCCCCATCTACTTTTTAGCAAAGCAACCAGATATGGGAGGGGTTTTAGTATTTATTGCGATTACAGCAACTATGATTCTCGTATCAGGAATAAAATGGCGTATTATTTTAACTGTTGTTGCAGCTGGAATTTTCACAGCCATTTGTATCATTGTTATTTACTTGGCATTTCCTGATCAAATGGAAACCTTCCTAGAAAATACCGGGTTACACCATGTGGAAGGTAGATTTCAAGGGTGGTTGTCTCCAGAAGAATATAGTCAAAGTGGTGCATACCAAGTTATACGTGCAATGAGAGCCATAGGTTCAGGGCAATTATCCGGTAAAGGGATTGGTATTTTTGAAGTAGCACCAGGGATTCCTGAATATCATACCGATATGATTTTCACTGCTGTTGCAGAGCAATTTGGTTTTATAGGCTCCAGTATTGTTATCACTATTTACTTTTTACTCATTTACCGTCTTATTTTTATCGCATTGAAATCAAAAGATCCATTTGGAAGCTATATGATTACTGGAATTATAGGAATGTTCACTTTCCAAGTATTTCAAAACATTGGAATGTCCATAAAACTCCTTCCTATTACTGGTTTACCTCTACCATTTATCAGCTATGGAGGTAGCTCGACATTAACTTATATGCTGGCTATTGGTATCGTTTTGAATGTTTATTATCGTATAAAAACCTATATGTTTGACGAATCCTAGGAATAACCTTATGAGTGAGGAGTTTCATGATGAGAGTAGATATAATAGGTGATATTCATGGTTGTTATGATGAATTACTCGAATTAATCAAGAAGTTGGGGTATGAAATAAAAGGAGATAATATCACTCACCCTGATCAACGAAAGCTTGCATTTGTTGGAGATTTAACAGACAGAGGCCCAAACTCTATTGCTGTCATTCGACTTGTATACCAAATCGTCATTCAACAACAAAATGGCTTTTATGTCCCTGGGAACCACTGTAATAAGCTCTATCGATATTTCCTGGGAAATAATGTTCAGGTAACTCATGGCCTTGAAACAACAGTTGCAGAATATAAGCAATTACCTGATTCAGAACAAGAAGAAATTAAAGGTAAAATGATAGCATTATATGAAAAGTCCCCATTATATATAAAACTGCCAGAGGCAGAGGTTGTCATCGCTCATGCTGGTATTCGTGAAAAAGATATCGGTAAAGTAAATAAACAAGTTAAAACCTTTGTGTTATACGGGGACATCACGGGTGAAAAGCACCCTGATGGAAGACCTATTCGCCGTGACTGGGCTCAACATTATCATGGAGATCACTGGATTGTTTATGGCCATACCCCTGTAACAAAAGCCCGATTTGTTCATAAGACCGTCAATATCGATACAGGTTGTGTTTTTGGTAACAAGTTATCAGCCTTTCGTTTGCCTGAAGAAACAATTGTAGATGTTGAGTCCCGACAACCTTTTGTAGAAGAGAAATTTAACAGGGATATAAAATAAGCCGTCCATAATGGGCGGCTTATTTTCTGGTCTCTATAATATTCTTCTACATATTTAACCCTTATTCTGAAAATTCTTTGGTCTTGCAACTAACGGTTCCATATCCTCTGGTAATGGGACGGAAAAATGCATCCGATCTTTTTTAATGGGATGATAAAAAGATATACTTTCACAATGTAATGCCTGACGATTAATTTGCGTTCTATCCCCTTTATATAATTTATCTCCAAGTAGTGGATGACCAAGATGAGTAAAATGAACACGTATTTGATGAGTTCTTCCTGTTTCTAAGCTAATAGACAATAAAGAATAATCCTCCCATTCACTGATGACCTCGTAGTTAGTTATCGCTTCTTGCCCATTTGGATCTATTTTTCTCTCTAAAATCGAATCAGGATGCCTCCCAATCGGAAGTTGAATCGAACCTTTTTTCTTTTGCAAATGACCTGAGACTAACGCCCGATATGTACGATTCACTACTCCAGATTTTTGATCTTTCATTAAAATAGAATGACTATAGCGATGTTTAGCAATTAAAAGCAACCCTGAAGTATCACGATCCAATCTTGTCACGACATGTACCGTATAGGGCAATCCTTGTTGATTATAATGATAAATAATTCCATTTGCTAATGTATTTTTTAAATGATGGAAAGATGGGATAGTTGCCATATAAGCTGCTTTATTTAATACTAAGATATCACTATCTTCATAAACAATATTTAATGGAATATATTTTGGTGTGACAAGTTCACTTCGTTTTTCTGGCGGAAATATAACCTCAACCAAGTCTTTTTCTTTTAACACATATCTCACGTTTACTTCTATTCCATTGACTAATATTTCCCCGCCGTCATATTTTACGGCATTTAGCGTTCTTCTTGACATCCCTTTTACTTTTGAAAGGTAATCCCTAAGCAGAAGTTGTTCATGTTGTTTATCTACTTGCCATTTCAACTTACGTCACCAAGTTCCTTTCCCTATTCTCTTTCATCTGAAATAAATGAATCATGTACTCTTTTCCAAAATGGAAAAGCGCGAAAGCGAGCAAACCTAATTTTTTTATCGGAAACTTTACATTCAATACTCTCTACCTCTTCATATTCACCCGTATGATGATCGATTGTTATTAAAAAGCTTCGATCACGGTGTAATGGTTTTAATTCACAATCATGATGTTTAGGTAAAATAAGAGGAGAGCCTACCGTTCTAAATACTCGGTTATTTATTGACGCCATTTCAGTTAATTGAAATGCATCTAATGAAGGATGAATAATCGCCCCACCTAACGCTTTATTATACGCGGTACTACCAGATGGGGTCGACATACATAATCCGTCACCACGGAAACGTTCAAAATGCTCCCCTTTTATTAGTACATCCACCACTACGGTACCATCTGCCGATTTAACAGAGGCTTCATTAAGCGCTAAAAATTGTTGTGGTTGAGCATTGCCATTTGGATGAATTTTTATATCTAGCAAAGGATATTCTACTGTTTCAAAAGGCTTTTTTGCTATTTCGATAATTAATTTTTCTACTTCATGTGGCAGCCAATCGGCATAAAATCCTAAGTGTCCAGTGTGCATACCCACGAAGGCCGTTTCATTTAAACGATGTTGATAATTATGAAAAGCTTCTAAAAAAGTACCATCTCCACCGATAGAGATGACAATATCTGGGGTTTCTTCATCATATTCTAAAGAAAAATCTTTTAAATATTGCTTCATTCTCGATTTTAACACGTCCGATTTATGATCCCCTTTTGAAGTAATCGCAAAACGCATCGTCATAACCTCCTTTAATCTTTTCTTTTATATGTGTAAAAAATACGCTGAGCTTCCTGAATTTCATCTTTTATCTTCGACATTTCCTCATCTAGTTTAAAGGCAGCTTCAGCCGCTCTTTTTAAACGAGATTGGACTTTTTCTGGCATTTTTCCTTCATATTTATAATTTAGTGAATGCTCATTTGTTGCCCAAAAATTCATGGCTAAAGTACGGATTTGAATTTCTGCAATCATCTGTCGTTGACCATAAATAGTTTCTACTGGATATCGTATAATTAGATGATAGGATCTATAACCACTTTCTTTTTTATTTTGGATATAATCTCTTTCTTCTATTACATGAAAATCATTACGAGTGCGTAAACGTCTTACAATATCATAGATATCGTCTACAAATTGACATACAACACGAACACCTGCGATATCCTGTAAATCTGTATCCATATGATCATATGATATATTTTTTCTTTTCATTTTCTCCTTTATACTCGACACAGGCTTTACTCTTCCTGTGACAAATTCTATTGGCGAATGATTGGATTCATATTCAAACTGTTCTCTCATCCCTTTTAACTTCACTTTTAATTCTTCTACCACCTGTGCATAAGGTGCCAAAAAAGTCTTCCAGTCCATGTCTAGCACCACCTTCACCTGTCCATTTCCAAGCCTTTTTATGTTTATTTTACCATATTTCAAAACTGTTATCGCCTATTAGCTTGTTTCCGCTGCCAAAAAAAATGAAGCAGAAAGTTTTGCAATTTATCCGCATATAGACCAAAATAAGAAACAGAGTGTTTGGAAAGGAGATATTGTGTTCATGTCACAAGAAATTGAAATAGAATTTAAAAATTTATTAACAAAAAAGGAATTTAATCAAGTTTTAAAATACTTTTTGACAAATGACTCTCATAAGATAGTACAAGTCAACCATTATTTTGAAACAAAAGCAATGGACTTAAAAAATAAACAAGCCGCTTTGCGTATAAGAGAAAAAGAAGACAGCTATCAATTAACACTTAAACAACCTAATCCAGAAGGTGCCGGCTTGTTAGAAACACATGCAAATCTTACAGAAGATGAAGCAAGTGATTGGATAAACGATGAGGTGAAATATAACCAAAAAATAGTAAAACAATTACAACAGCTCGACATCGACTATAACAAACTCCATTATGGCGGACAATTAAAAACAGTGCGATATGAGTTTCCTTACAAAGATACCACCATCGTTCTTGATCATAGCTTTTATAACGATGTTGAAGACTATGAGTTAGAGCTAGAAGCAAAAGATGAAGCATATGGGAAAGAAATTTTTGATGACATCCTTCATCAATTCGATATTCCATTACGAAAGACAGACAATAAGATCAAACGGTTTTACACGACAATACGTTAAACTGTATAATAACAGTTGAACCCTTACCATGAGTAGATTTATTTCACGCAATCACATAAGTTGCTTGAATCAAGTCATCACTGTTACAATATAGTAACGAAATAAAGGTGCTCCTTTACGTAATACGTAACATCGAATGAAAGGTTAGGAAAAAACATGAGAGACGTGGATTCACTTTATGAAGCAATCGGTGGTCAAGCCAAAATTGATGAGTTAGTCGAAGCTTTTTATGCAAGAGTTGCAAAACATCCTGATTTAATTCCGATATTTCCAGATGATTTTACCGAAGTGGCCAGAAAGCAGAAACAATTTTTAACACAATTTTTTGGTGGACCTCCATTATATATACAAGAACATGGACACCCTATGATGAGAAAGAGACATCTCCGCTTTCCAATTACGCCAACTAGAAGAAATGCTTGGCTAAAATGTATGGAAGGTGCTTTAGACGAAGTAAACATTGAAGAACCATACCGCTCTGCAATGTTTGATCGGCTAACATTAACAGCCAATCACATGATGAACACACCTGACGAAGAGAAAGGAGAATCATTGTGAATTGGAATTCTGCCGGATCATGGCAACATCAAGACCGAAGCCAAACCACCCATTACCATTTTATTGATGTATTGAAAAAACCCATTGAAATATATGTTTTTGTCGATCCTTTATGTCCTGAGTGCTGGTCTTTAGAACCCTATTTAAAGAAATTAACGATAGAATATGGTCGTTTTTTTACGATACGGCAAGTATTAAGCGGCCAACTAAGTAATTTGCATAAAGATAAGTTTGAACGCCCGCGCAAATTGAAAGATATATGGGAAAAGACAGCAAGCCGTACAGGCATGAGCTGTGATGGAGATTTGTGGATAGAAAACCCCATTCATTATCCTTGGCTAACTTCAACAGCTATTAAAGCTGCTGAACTGCAGGGGAAGAAGGCAGGAAAAAAATTCTTAAGGAAACTTCAAGAATCGGCTTTTCTAGAAAAGCAAGATATATCTAAAGAACAAGTGCTCTTAAATTGTGCGGAAAAGGTTTATTTAGATATGCAAGAATTCCATAATGATCTTTACTCCCATTCCGCTAAAAAAGCTTTACAATGTGATTTAAAGCTTACAAAAGAAATGGATGTGGAATACAGTCCCACAATGGTTTTTTTCAATGAATCGGAAGATGAAGCAGGCCTAAAAATATCCGGAATGTATCCTTATGAAATCTACGTCAAGGTGTTAAAGCAAATGTTGCAGAAAGAACCCTTACCTGCTAAAAAGCCAAAATTGTTAGACTTTTTATCTTATTATGATTTCGTTGGCACGAAAGAAATCGCAGTAGTGTATGATTGGTCCGTGGAAAAAACAGAAAAAGAAATGAAAAAGCTGCAATTAAAACAGCTTGTTGAAAAAATACCCGTCAAATTCGGTTCATTTTGGAAATATAGTAAATAAAAATGGGAGATGCTTTAAGCATCCCCCATTTTTATTTGCTTTATAACATTTGTTAAGTATCTACACAATTTTGTTATAAATGATAGGTACATTATAAACGGGCAACTCTTCAGCTTCTCAGATAGCCTAGTTGCTCTTATCTATATTCCTAAAATTGTCCATTACGTTTAGATTACCTCCTTGCTGACCATTTATGCTTTCTTATCCGGTAAAAAAGCGTACATGTTCTATACATGTACGCTTTTACACATCTATTACTAGACAAGGGATGGGAGAAAGTTTTTCAAGTCAAACAAAGGGGTTTTGTTTGTTAATCACGTTAATAACTATATCATTTGATAGATAAGTTGACAATACCTCTGTTCATTAATTCACAGAAGTGTCACACTTCTATTTCTCTGCTCGATTCATACAATTTAATAAAGAGAGACTTCTATCAGTGGGGGTTTTGTTCATCCCTCACTGATAGATAGTGAAACTTATCAGGGTGTTAGTGCCCGTTATCCCCCTCTTACACTTCTTTCATTAATCTAAGTCTAGAAGTGGGGGACTTACGGACGATTTTAACCGTGATAAATGTTAAAGAAGGATGTGAAACACAATATGAAATGGTTCTTCATCCTGCTACCTTTTGTTGCGATTCTTTTTAATTTTTTTGGTCTAATGCAATTTATTCCTAGGCTTTTCACCATTCCAATTCTATTTGTCTCCATCTATATAACGGTCTATTATTTCTATTCGCGCCGTTATTTCAGAGGATTTTAATTACAGCAGAAAGCCATCTCTCTTTGAAGAAAAGGGAACAAGTATGAACCACTTATTCCCTTTTTTTACTTTAATTTTGCTCTAATAGGTTTTCCATTTCATTAAGCTTTTCTTCAAAAACTTTTAACGCATTTAAGATAGGTGTCTTCTCAGTCATATCTACCCCTGCTTGTTTTAGTACTTCGATTGGGTAGTCACTGCTGCCAGCTTTTAAATAACCTAAATATCTTTTTACTGCTGTATCTTTTTCCTCCATTATTTGAAAAGCAAGGGATTGTGCAGCAGCATACCCTGTAGCATACTGATAAACATAATAATTGTAATAGAAATGTGGGATTCTTGCCCACTCTAGACCGATCTCATCATCGATAATCAGATCGCTGCCAAAGTATTTTTTGTTTAATGCGTAATAAAGCTCTGTAAACTTATCGGCAGTTAACGTCTCCCCTTCTTGTGCAAGTAGATGTATTTGATGTTCGAATTCTGCAAACATGGTTTGTCTAAACACAGTTCCTCTAAATCCTTCTAAGAAATGGTTAAGCAAAAATAATTTCTCTTTTGGGTCATTTGTTTGTTGCACTAAATAATCATTTAGTAATGCTTCATTACATGTAGAAGCGACTTCTGCCACAAAAATAGAATAATTTCCATAGCGGAATGGTTGATTTTGGTGCGTATAATAACTATGAAGGGAATGACCTAACTCATGTGCTAGTGTAAATAAATTATTTAAATTGTTTTGCCAATTCAATAAAATATATGGATTGGTACTATAAGCACCAGATGAATAAGCTCCACTACGCTTTCCTTTATTTTCTTCGACATCAATCCAGCGTTCATCAAATGCTTTCTTAACGATTTCCAAGTAGTCTTCTCCCAATGGGGCTAACGCCTTTAAGATAACATCTTGAGCTTCCTCATAGGTATAAGTCATATCCACGTCTTTTACTAAAGGTGTGTAAAGGTCATACATGTGCAGCTCTTCTAATTCTAATACCTTTTTGCGCAGTGCTACATAACGTTGCAGTAACGGTAATCCTTCATTAATAGCTTCAACCAAATTATCATACACTTTTTCAGGTATATTATTTTTATTTAAAGCTGCTTGTCGGGCTGACTCATAATTTCTAATTTTTGCATAAAAATTATCTTTTTTCACAGCACCTTGTAAAGTAGAGGCAAATGTATTTTTATAACTTCCAAACGTATCATACATGGCTTTAAATGCATCGTGTCGAACTCTTTGATCTTTTGATTCTAGGAAATTAATATATCTGCCATGTGTCAGATCCACTTCTTCTCCCTTTTCATTTGTAACAGAGGGAAAAGAGAGATCAGCATTATTTAACATACTAAATGTTTGAGATGCATTCCCTGTAACATCAGAAGCTTCCGCTAAAAGTGCCTCTTCTTTTTCAGATAAAATATGTGGCCGCTGTCGATTAATTTCATCTAATGTATGCTGATACATTCGCAGGTCTTTATGTTCTTCTACATAACGTTTTAACGTTTCTTCATCTAATTTCAATATTTCTGGAACGATAAAACTCATCTCACTCGATGCTTGAGTAATTAAATTTTCAGCCTTTCCATTTAGTGATTGATAAAAAGAATTGGCTGTATCTTGGTCATAGCGCATATGAGCATATGTATATAATGTACTCAAACGATCAGACACTTCATCTTGTAATTGTAAAAGCTCATATAACTTTTGAGAAGATTCCTCTAAAGTTCCATGGTATTGCTTGAATTTAGGTAATAAATCCTTTACTGCTTGCCATTCTTTTTCCCAATCCTCATCTGTTGCAAAAATATCTTCCAATTTCCACGTTAATTCTTCTGGGATTTCATCACGTTTAGGCAAAGATTTTTGCGCTTCTGCCATTCTTTATTCCTCCTTCAATACAACAATTGGTCAATTCTTCCTTATTATAACTTACTTCGTACTTGTTCATACAGTTGTACGTATTATTACTTTATTTCTTTCGGTATGGAAAAGAAAAGCTATCTAGGTCTAACATTTTTAACATCCCATTTTTCACAAGGATATTAAAATATTCTTTAATAGGATCTTTATGCGCAGTGATTAAAGGATAGAAGGATGAGGATTGACGATATGGGGCTAATAATGTTTGAGCATTAGAAACTGTAAATCGATCATATGCTAAAAATAAGTCAATATATAGCTTGCTTTGCCACATCCAAGGAGGAACGTTCATCATAAATTGTGTTGATATCGGTAAAAAAGTAAACGAAGGAAGGTCTTGTACATGAAGCCGATGATGGTATAACCATTTTCTCCAATTAGTTGCTTGCTTATTATGAAAAGGTACTGGATAGTGGCGCCAATAATGCCATTCTTTTATCCAGTGTTTTTTCAATAATGATCGTGGAAAACGGGAAAGTTGGAACAAGTTTCTCCACTTTATATTGGTTAAATAATTGACTTGAAGTTTACCTATTGCTTTTGTTTGGCTAAAAAAATAAAAATCTTGAAAAGTAATAATGCTTTTGGTTTGGGAGCAATAATAGTAGAGAGTTGGCAGGAAATGTTCGTGGAATTGATGGATAAACAGCTTATCCCAGGCTGTTAATTTCAGTGTATTTTCATGGAGAAATGTTAAACGATTAGCACCTAAAATCCAAATGGGATTAATACCTAACTTTTGATATTGTCTTGTTCGTTTCACAAATTCCTCTGACGAAAGCTTAGCACATTGATATTCAATTGCTATTTGTTTTGAATGGACCGAGAGAAAAATATCAGGCCGCTGCCTAATCTTAGGGAGATAGTGTTCTAAAGAGGGATGTAACCCTTGACGTTGAAGCCAAATGAATAATTCAGCTTTTCCTTTTTCATGATAGGAACTTTCCCCTTGATGAGAGCAATCTGATTTTTTTGAATGAGCGAAATGAGGGATAACTTGTGGACCAGCCTTAACAACGAGGGGCATTTTGCATTGAGGACAATAAAATGATTTTTCTTTTTTCAAAAAAGGAATCTCACTGCGTTTTCGAGTACATATAACAATAAGGTTTCCTTGATCATCTTCTGCTTGCAGCATATTAAAAATCACCTCCATATCTTTCATTTCGACATGGTGGTGATTTTTCCTTCTTTCTAATTAGTTTTTCCTGGTATAGAATTCTTAATGAAAAAGGCTAGAACAAAACCTATAAAAGAAATAATACCTGCAACGATGAACGAAATGTTTACGCCATGAATCATTCCTTGCAATCCTTCTGATGGAATAGCTTGACTCATCATGATCGATACAAGTAACGCTGTCCCTATTGCTCCTGACATTTGTCTCATCGTGTTATTCATGGCAGTACCATGCGGCATCAGTGAATCTGGCAATTGATTTAACCCTGCAGTGGTCACTGGCATCATCACCATAGATATACCAAACATACGAAAAGCATTGACAATGGTTAAGTATAATAATGTTGTCTCTGTTGTTAAAATTCCAAACAAAAATGTTGTTATAAACAATAGTCCTAGACCGACAACTGCTAACCATTTACCGCCAAACTTATCAAAAAGTTTACCTGTAACAGGATTCATCGCTCCCATCAACAGTGCTCCTGGCAACAATACTAAACCTGATTCCAATGCAGTAAAACCTAAGTAATCCTGCATCATGATTGGTAATATAATAGCACCGCCAATCATGGACATAAAAGAGATCATTCCTATGGCCGTTGTTAATGTAAAAATCGGATAACGAAAAATTCTAAATTCCAAAATAGGCTTTTTCAATGTAAGTTGTCTCCAAATGAAAAGAGCTAATGTAATAGATCCGATAAAAAACGGTATCCACACATGCGGGTCTGTCCAACTGATCTCAACATCCCCTGCAATACTAAATGCGTATAAAAGACCACCAAATCCCAATGTGGACATGATAATGGAAAGAATATCGACTGGTGGCTTTGTCTGCTTCGTCACATTTTTCAAAATAAAGTACGCTATCATCATGTCCAAAATGGCAATTGGCAACACAACATAAAAGAGACTGCGCCAAACAAATTGCTCTACTAACCATCCAGATAACGTCGGTCCAATCGCAGGAGCAAATGCAATAACAAGGCCAAACATCCCCATTGCAGAGCCTCGCTTTTCAATGGGAAAAACGAGAAACATGATCGTTTGCATAAGCGGCATCATTACTCCGGCTCCAGAAGCCTGTAAAATACGTCCTGTTAATAAAACACCAAAATTAGGGGCAAGAGCACAAACTAAGGTGCCTAATGCAAAGCTTCCTATAGCGGTTAAAAACAACGCACGTGTTGTAAACCGTTCTATTAAAAAGGCCGTAACAGGAATCATAATCCCATTAACAAGCATAAAAATCGATTGCAGCCACTGAGCGGTGGAAGCATCGATTTTTAAATCTGCCATAATATGTGGTAATGCTGTACCTAATAAAGTTTGGTTTAAAATCGCAACAAATGCGCCTGAAATAAGTACCGCCATCAACGGTACACGGTTTACTTGTTCAGACATAAAATTCCTTCTCTCTGCTTCAATTCATTAGTTATTTTAACATAACTAATTTCGAAACACGAAACATTTGCTTGTATGCTAGCCTCTGATATTAAAAACATTTAATGTTTTTATTATCAATTGTTATTAGAATTGTATGTTTACTTCCAAACAAAAAAATTAGGTACTCTTATTAGAATACCTAATTTTAACGGGCAAAGTTTTCTTTCACTTGTTCTAAAGCGTCATATTCGAAAATAGGTTTCCCATATTCTTCGACAACAAACATAGTGACAGAAGATTCATGACCATATTCAAGTATTTGACTAATTAAGTCTTCTTGTTCATCATCTGACAAATAATCCTCGTCAAAGCTTGTAATGAGCATGTATTTATCATCATAGAAGTACAATTCATCTCGCATACCTTCTACTGATTCAAACACGTGACTTAATTGAATAACATCTTCTAACTCTTTAAAGCTGACAACTACCACAAAATCATGACCAATTTGATATTCCACTTCCACTTCTTCCTTATCAAGGGGACCAAATTTTTCCTCTAACAAGGATTCAATTTTATCATCTACTGGCATATCAATTGTCTTACCTGATTCAGTTGGTAACTGTAAATTCTGTCCATCTTTAGAAATTTGTGCTTTTGTCACAACAATTTCAAGCCCTTTTTCTAGTGCTTGCACTTGTATCCATAATGGCCCATCTATTTGGAAATCTTCTTCGTTATAATTGACTTCATCCATTACTTGCCAGAATAATTGCTCGCTCTTTTCACGATTATACCAAATTTCTTCTCGATCAAAGCCACGATCTTCAATATCCATGTAAGAAATATAAAACTTAATGGTATTTTCATTAATTCGTTCTATTTCCATACACTAACTCTCCCTTCTTTATTGAATGATTGGGTTGGAAGGGATCATATTACATTTATCTAAACCCTTATAAATTATATACCCTGTTTGCATCAATTAAACCATTTTGAAAGGTGTTATTTCCATTGTATGATAATCATAGCTCATTTGAAAACAAAAAAACTTAAAAAATTAAATTTTTTAATGATGCTCCAGTATTATTATAGATTGTAGCTTATTCTAGCTCATTTGTCACTAGTCATTTTCTTCAATTTTTGAATAATTAGCTCATGCCTATTCAAAAAGTATAATTTAAGCGTTTTACTTTTCAACAGTGGAAAAAAAGCAGATCTTTAAAGATCTGCTTTTTTTAATTTACCATTCTTTGTGCTTCTTTTAATTGGAAAGTACGCACAGTACGCGGTAAGAAACGTCTAATCTCATCCTCATTATAACCAACTTGTAATCTCTTCTCATCTAAAATAATTGGTCTTCTCAATAAGCCAGGGTTTTCTTGGATTAATTGAAAAAGATCTTTTAAAGGAAGTTGGTCTAAATTAACGTTCAATTTTTGAAAAACTTTAGAACGAGTAGAGATAATCTCGTCTGTTCCATCTTCTGTCATTCTAAGTATTTCTTTAATTTCATCTAAAGTAAGTGGTTCAGAGAATATATTTCTTTCCGTGAAAGGAATCTCATGTTCCTCTAGCCACGCTTTCGCTTTTCTACATGATGTACAACTTGGCGAGGTATAAAGTGTTACCATGTAACTTCACTCCTCAAATTTTAAATGATTTATAATATAGATGCTGAATGCTTACACCTTTTATTACATTAAAATAAATTTAAATAACTTTCTATGTAATATAGTATACTACATATTGTAGTGGAATGATAGAGTGTTATGTGTATTTCTTCACTTTTTACATATATTTTTCCTTTCCCTCATTCCTTAAGATTAAAACATGATTATTCATTTTTTTCATCTTCTTTATCAATCGCCTGAAATATGTTATCTACATCACGATCATCATCATAAGAAAGCACTTCATCAACCGGTTGGTATGGCTTTCCATAGATCTCCTCATCTTTATAAGTATGGATATCTTCATACATTTTCTTCATCTGTTGATAAATTTGTTCTTCATTTTTTCCTTCTGGTGACCAATATAAGATTTCTAATGTGTTCGCTTCATCTGTTGCTAAAGATTTTCGTGTATAGCCAATTGATTCTGCATGTCTAAATCCTTCTCGTTGATAGAAGCGTAAACGCTTTGTCGAGTCAGTGTCTTGGTAGTCAAATGGTTCTACCTCTAAAATAATCGGTTTATTTTTCTCTTTTAATTTTTCCATTAATTCATGTCCTAACCCTTTTCCTCTTGCTTCTTTAGACACATAGACATAATCGATAAAAATAAAAGACGGAAATTCAGCATACATTAAAACATGGTAAGGGCCTTCATCCTTATAGTAAACATCTCCTTTTTCTTTTAATAATACTTCCATATGTTCCTTTGATTTCATTTCCTCTACTGGGAAATATTGATTTAATTTTTCATACCAATTCATTCACTTACTCCCCTTTTATCTACCCCATACTAATATGTTCCATTAACCGATTCCTTATACATCAATTACATTATACCCGATAACAGGGGTTTTTATCGATACTATTTTAAAAGAAAATTGATAAAGAAAAACTTGGCTTATCGCCAAGTACTCGCGAAAGCCTTAGTTTTACTTATACTTTGTACTTGAAAATTTTCGCTACATCGAATGGACATCCATTCTAAAATTTTATGATTACCTAACGTGTAAAAAAACCTCACTTTATAGTGAGGTTAATCTAATGGCGTGTAATCTACACCTTCTGTATAGGAGTTTCCAGCATTCCATAATAGAAACTCATCTACACCATTTTCGTTTAATGCTCGTATCTGTGCCTCTACTTCCTCCACACCATATTGAAACGTTGGTCCACTGTAGAGCCATGGTGCTTCAAAATCCTGAATCCAAGGTCTAGATAAAGGCGGTTCATCGAGATTTCCCAACACCTCATTTTCAACCTTCATATACTCGGTAACCAAACGATAAGGTTCTTGGTCTGGCTTATCAATGCCAAAGTACGGTGTCCAATGGCTTGGATAAATCATCGAGGAAATCACATCCACATTATCTGCAATTCTAGAAAAATTCTGGCCAATGCCTGGTGCTTCTTCAATTGTAGCTGAATACCCAAAAATATCGACGGAAACATCCACATCATAGTAAGCTAGTTCTTCTCTTGCATAAGCAACAAAGTCTGTTACAGCTTCCACTCTTTTCTTTACGTCGTTTAATTCTAAATCTTTAAAATCACCTTGATCATATTGCAATTCTTTATCTCGTTTTTCAAAACCTTCTGGAAAGCGAACATAATCAAACTGAATATCTTGGAAACCGAGCTCTGCAGCCTTTTTGGCTAACTCCACATTATAGTCCCAAACCTCTTTCTGAAACGGACTAACAAAAGCGTCTCCTTTTCCATTTTTCCAAACTTCTCCGTTTTTCGTAAACGATAGATCTGGCCGCTTTTCTGCTAACACAGTATCTTTAAAGACTACTATTCTCGCTATCGGATATATCCCTTTATCTTCTAACACTTCTAACATTTCTTTTGGATCTTTAATGAAATTCTGTGCTATATCTTCATAAGGAGACCCTTCTTCTGGGATGAATGTTAAATTGCCATGATCATCTTTAATATCAATTACCATTGCATTTAGTTCGGTTGAGTCGATTAAATTCAGTAAATCTTCAAATCTACTGCCACCTGCAGAATGTCCTGTAACATAGACTCCTCTTACCGCATCAGGATAGTTAAATTGGAACCCTGATTGAAATGTAAAACGTGCTAACTTTTCAGGGAGTTCGATGTCTTTTCCCATCAACTGCTTCACCTTATGTAAGGAAACCATTTTTTCATTATTGGATTGATCTTCCTCGTCAGCTAGAATAAAGCCAGCAGTTACCCAGATGCTTAGCAAAAAAACAAACACAATACTCATGGTGATACGCTTTCCATTATGCATGCTCATCAGTCTCCCTAAATAATTTTCTTCTTACTAACTAATATTATAAAGAAAAACTCAAAAAATGTTAATAAAACTAACAATTTGTCTAATTATTTTTTTACATATAAAAAGAGCTCTTACCTATAGTTATGATAAGAACTCTCATTATAACACTATCAGTCTTAAATTTTTTGTTTAATTGCTTTCATTTCCTTTGCCGAACACAATAGCCAGTGGTTCGGAATTACTTCTCTAAATTGTAAGTCTTCCCTTTTATCCATTTGGCTCGGATCATACGTTATTCTTTTTCTCGACCGTTCATAAGCTGGATCTGGCAATGGAATGGCGGAAAGTAGTGATTTTGTATATGGATGCAAAGGGTTTCTATACAATTCCTCACTATCTGCTAATTCGACAATTTTACCAGCATACATCACAGCAATCCTATCACTAATATATTTTACCATCGATAAATCATGTGCAATAAATAAATAAGTTAATCCATGGTCTTTTTGCAGTTTTTTCATTAAATTTACCACTTGTGCCTGTATGGACACATCAAGAGCTGAAATGGGTTCATCGGCTATAATAAATTCGGGCTCCATTGCTAACGCTCTAGCAATACCGATTCTTTGACGTTGTCCTCCACTAAATTCATGAGGATATCTAGAAGCATGTTCTTTATTTAACCCTACTGTTTCCAACAGTTGATGAACTCGTTTCTTTTTTTCATTTTTAGATTTCAAAAGTGCGTGTATATCCATGCCTTCCGAGATTATTTCGTTCACCGTCATTCTCGGGTTTAACGAGGCATATGGGTCTTGAAAAATCATTTGCATTTGTTGATTAAAGGCCTTTAAGTCTTTTTTAGATTTTTTCCCGTGAACCTTTGTACCCTTGAAGATCACTTTTCCGTCTGTTGCATCATACAGACGAATAATGGTTCTTCCAGTAGTGGACTTTCCACAACCTGATTCTCCAACTAAACCAAACGTTTCTCCTCTATAAATATCAAAACTGATCCCATCTACCGCTTTAATAATCCCTTTATTCCCTGTATGAAAATGCTGCTTTAAATCTTTCACTTCTAGAATTTTTTCCCGCTTCATGGTGTTCACCCTTTTATATAACTATTTTCTAAAAGATTGCTACTGTAAAACAAACATATTGCACAATAAACATAAACTGTGCAGTAATTTATAAATATTTTCCTTCCTCTCGTTTAAAGATGAGTGCTTAATCGTCGCTGCGGAAAAACACTCGCTTTCACCCTAGGGCACAAGTGCGACATCTACTCAAGCTTCCTTTGGTCGCTTTCGCAGTGTCTTCTTTGCCGTGGGGAACGCTTCAGCCTCCTCGGAAGCAAAGGACGCTTCCTGCGGGGTCTTCAGACTGTTCCTTTCCCACAGGAGTCACGCATTTTTCCGCAGCTTGGATTGGTGCTCGTTTTAAGTGAGAAAAAAACATATTCTTACTACTCACTAGCGGAAGAAATATACGTAGACTCCTGGGGGAACAGCGCGAGCTGAAGATCCCGCAGGCAGTTTGCTGCCGAGGAAGCTGAAGCCGTGCCCCCGGAAAGCGAAGTATATTTCTGGAGCGGTATTCAGAGCTTTTTCAAGGCTTATGTCGCAGTTTTGTTCTACTGTGTAGTAAAGAAAGTTTTTTTAACGTATATTGTCCTTTCCAAAACCTTGCATTCTCCTTTTCACAGCTGCTGGTGGGGTTAAGTTTGGTGCTTTTTCGTGCAGTAACCATGTCGCTGCATAGTGTGTATCGGAGACTCGAAACATGGGGGGTTCTTTCTCGAAATCTATTTGTAATGCATATTTATTTCTGGAAGCAAAGGCATCTCCTTTAGGTGGATGGGTTAAATCAGGAGGTGTTCCGGGAATGGTAAATAATTGTTCTTCTTCACTATCAACCATCGGCATAGACCCCAATAACCCCCAAGTATATGGATGTTTAGCATGATAAAAGACGTCATCCACCGTACCTATTTCTACTATTTTTCCTGCATACATAACTGCTACACGATCCGCAACATTTGCCACAACACCTAAATCATGTGTAATGAAAATAATGGATGTTTCCATTTTCCGTTGAATATCCTTCATCAATTCTAAAATTTGTGCCTGGATAGTTACATCAAGTGCCGTAGTTGGCTCATCTGCAATTAACACTTTGGGATTACATGCAAGCGCCATCGCAATAACAACGCGCTGTCTCATACCACCAGAAAATTGATGAGGATAATAATCCATTCTATTTTCTGGTTCTGGTATGCCAACTAAATGTAACAGTTCTTCCGATCTTTTTTTCGCCTCTTTTTTGGACATAGATCGGTGAAGAATTAACCCTTCCATTATTTGTTTCCCAATTTTCATGGTAGGATTTAGAGAAGTCATCGGATCTTGAAAGATCATTGATAAATCTTTACCCCTAATCTTTCGTAACTGTTTCTCAGATAGCTTCGTTAAATCTTGTTGCTCAAATAATATTTCCCCCTTAGTGATTCTTCCTGCTGGCTTGGAAATTAGCCCCATCAATGCTTTGGTTGTCACAGATTTACCAGATCCTGATTCTCCCACTATTGCCAAGGTTTCTCCTTTTTTTAAGCTAAAATGAACGCCTCTTACTGCTTGCACACTACCACCATACGTATCAAACGTTACATACAGATCGTTCACTTTTAATACATTTTCCACTATCATCAGCATCCTTTATCTTCGCATTTTTGGATCTAGTGCATCTCTGAGACCATCAGCCAAAATGTTAAAACCTATCATAAGCAGAGAGATAATAATGGCTGGAAATAGAAGCATATATGGGTAGACACGATAAGAATCAAACGCCGTATCAATTAACGTTCCTAATGATGCAATGGGAGGTTGTAAACCAAGTCCTATAAAACTAAGAAATGCTTCAAAAAATATGGCGCTAGGAATGGTAAACATCGTGTTAATAATGATAATACTTGTGACATTAGGAATAAGGTGTTTCATTAAAACTCGCTTATTAGAAGATCCCAATGTCCTTGCAGCTAAAACAAACTCATAATTTTTTAATTTTAATACTTGTCCTCGAACAATGCGGGCCATACCTATCCAGCCAGTAATCGTTAAAGCAATCGTAATCGCTAACAGTCCAGGATCAAGCAGCAAAATCATTAATATAACGATAACTAAATTAGGAATACCAGATAAAATCTCAATAATCCGTTGCATCACGTTATCTGTTCTTCCTCCATAGTAACCAGAAATCCCGCCATATAACACACCGATCACCATATCTATTAATGCTGCTAAGAACCCGATATATAAAGATATCTGTGTCCCTTTCCAAATTCGTGTCCAAAGGTCACGCCCCATACTATCTGTTCCAAACCAAAAATACTTATCTTCCAATGCTTTAGCTGCATAAATATCTACCTTTAATGCTACAAGGTAATAACCATTGTTCTCTTCTGATGGTTCTTCCAATATTTCTATTCCTCTTACATGTTGTTCCTCTACTTCATAGCTTTCTAAGCCTTTTTCAATCGCTTCGTCTTCTGTCTTTCCATAAGCTTCAAATATTTGAAAGCCATTCAATCCCGCCCACTCGAGCCCTTGTACTTTAGGAGGTAAATAAGCAGAATCATAATCCGTTTCCTTAATCGAATAATGATTCATAAATGGTCCAATGATAGCCATCAATAATAAAAACACTAAAACAAATAACCCTAAGATAGCACCTTTATTTTTCCTTAACCGAATCCATGCATCTTTCCAATAGGAGAGCTGAGGACGTGAAATGGTTTCATTTTCTTCCTCTGCCAAATGGACAGGTTGAAATTTCCCTGTATCCATTTGTTCTTTTTCTTTGTCCATTAGTCCTCCCCTCCTGTTAATCGAATACGCGGATCGATTACGCCATACAGAATATCGACTATTAAAATAACGACAATGAATAGAACAGAAAAAAGCATAGTCGTGCCCATAATAACAGGATAATCATTGGTACTAATGGAACGGACAAATTGTTCTCCAATTCCTGGTATCGCAAATATTTGTTCAATGACTAATGTTCCCGTCATTAAACTTACTGTCATTGGGCCTAATACAGTGATAACAGGAATCAAAGCATTCCTTAATGCATGTTTAAATAAAATGGAACCATTCGAAACTCCCTTTGCTCTCGCTAATTCTATATAATCAGAACCCAAAACCTCTAACATTTCCGTTCTCATAAAACGGGCACAAATAGCCAAAGGAAAAATCATGAGAGATATAGTTGGTAACACGGAATAGATAGGTCCTTCCCAAAAGGATGGAGGAAATATTCTCCACTTCACCGCAAAGTAAAACTGTAACACCCCTGCAAATATAAAGGAAGGAATCGAAATCCCAATTACCGCTGCAATATTAGATATATAGTCCGCCCATAAATTATGCCGTATCGCAGCAATCATTCCTAGCGCGACACCTAAAAGCGAACCAACAATTAGCGCCTGAGCGCCTAATGTAGCGGAAGGACCAATTCGCTCTAAGATAATATCGGTTACGGCACGATTATCATACTGAAAGGAAATACCTAAATCACCCTGTAACATGGCTGCCATGTATTGAAAATATTGAACAGGCACTGGTTCATCTAGTCCATACTTTTGCAACAAAATTTCTTCTTGTGCTTCTGACATTTTGCCACCTAAGTTATTAAAAGGGGAACCTGGTAGCAGCTGCATGAGGAAAAAGGTAATCGTTGCGATAATGTATAATGTAATAACCATGTATATAAGACGCTGAATAATATATTTAGCCAACCCATGCACCTCCTATTGGCTATGCTTTGTCCGTTTATTATGGTGG
This sequence comes from Gracilibacillus sp. YIM 98692, assembly GCF_010993965.1. Taxonomy (GTDB): domain Bacteria; phylum Bacillota; class Bacilli; order Bacillales; family Amphibacillaceae; genus Gracilibacillus. Next base: position 148,959 of record NZ_WIXM01000003.1, read on the forward strand.
AAAAGCAGAGATACTATGACTTAGATATACTCTATTTTCCTGTTAGTTCAAAACTTTCTCGTTTTTTTGTATATCTACATACTTAAAACTATAATCATTACCAAACGGATTGAGCTTATTCATTTCTTTGACATAATCCTTAGACAATACCGAAGTCTTCCTTTGCATAATCGGTGCAATTCCAGCTTCTTCTAACAATATTTTTTCTGCTTGCTGCATAGCTTCAAATCGTTCAACTGGTTTCATAGCTAGTTCACCTTTAGCAGCTTGTACTAATCGGTCATATTCTTTATTTGAATAACCTATGTCATTGTTTTCCCCATCTGTTACCCAAAGATCTATAAAAGAGATAGGATCTTTATAATCAGGTCCCCAACCTGAAACAGCTAACTCGTAATCTTGTTTTCTCATAATTTCTAATTGCTGCCCCCAAGGTACATTCATAGTATCAATGGTTAAGCCTTCTAAATTACTCTCGAGTTCTGTTTTCATAAATTCACTTATATCCTTAGCTTCTTCACTATCACCGCTTAGAAAACTCAACGTCATTTCTTCAAATTCTAGTTCCTTTTTAGCCGTTTTCCAGAATGCTTGAGCTGCTTCCACATCATACTCCAATACATCACTACCCGTTTGAAAATCCTCTCCTGTTTCCGGATGCTCAACGAAATTTTCTGGAACAAAGAAGTTTACTGGATTAGAATCATTACCGTAAACAACATCTATATAAGCTTGCTTATTAAAGGCCTTTGCTAAGGCTTTTCTAAAATTTACATTTTGGATATACTCCCCAATTTTTTCTGATTCTTGATTAAATTTCATCCAAAATACAGATGTTTCAAATATGGATTGAAACTCCGGATTCGTTTGATTATCTCTTACTTGTAGACCGCTTAATGGAACACGATCTAATTTTCCAACCTCATAATTGGACAAGCGAGTATTAGCGTCTTTAATAACTTTTACTGAAATTCCATCAAGTGATACATTTTTTGCATCCCAGTATGTTTCATTTCTTATTAACTCCCAAGTATCTTCCGCTTTCCATGTCGTCATTTTAAACGGACCATTTGATAAGATATGATCTGGTTCTAAGGCATAATCCTCTCCCTGATCCTCGATGAACTCTTTATTAGCTGGTAAAAATGTCGGAAATGCGGCATATGAATCAAAATATGGTACTGGCTTTTCTAACTCCACAATGAATGTATGTTCATCTGGTGCACTGACTCCTAATTTTTCTGGAGCTAATTCTCCTTCATAAATCTTAGCTGCATTTTTAATTTTTCCACTCATAAGATAATTAGCATAAAAAGAACCATTCTCAGGATTAATGGCACGTTGCCAACCGTAAACGAAGTCATCTGCTGTAACAGGATCACCGTTCTCCCACTCTGCATCTTCACGCAAATGAAAAGTATACGTTTTTCCATCATCACTTATTTCTGTTTCTCCCTTTTTAGCAATACCTGACACAATTTTCCCTTCAGGAGCCAGACGATATAACCCCTCGTATATAGTGTCTGCATATTGAAGCGACACATTGTCTTCCGCTAAAATAGGGTCCATTGTTGGGATGTCGGAAGAAGAAGAAATATATAAAACTTTCCCATCCATCCCACCTGTTTCATCGTTTCCATAACATGCGGTTACAAAAAATAACAATATACAAACACCCAAAAGACAACATAGCCTTCGTTTCACCATGTATAAAGCACCTCCCTTTTTAAAGTAGGCCATTCTATAAAAGCTTGTTCCTATTAAATAAACCCTTATTGTACAACATCCATATAATACGCAGTAACTTTGAACAGTTTCCCTCTCACTCTGTTCACGATGAGTGCTTAATCGACGCTGTGGAAAACACTCGCTTTCACCCAAGGGCACAAGTGCGACATCTACTCAAGCTCCCTTTTGGTCGCTTTCGCAGTGTCTTCTTTGCCGTGGGGAACGCTTCAGCCTCCTCACTCACCAAAACCGTTCGCCTGAGGGGTCTTCAGACTGTTCCTTTCCCACAGGAGTCTCGTATTTTTCCACAGCTTGGATGGGTGCTCGTTTTTAGTGAGAAAAAATACATTTTCTTAATACTCACAAGCGGAAGAAATATACGTAGACTCCTGGGGGAACAGCGCGAGCTGAAGATCCCGCAGGCAGCTTGCTGCCGAGGAAGCTGAAGCCGTGCCCCCGGAAAGCGAAGTATATTTCTGGAGCGGTATTCAGAGCTTTTTTAAGGCTTATTGCGCAGTTTGGTTCTACTGTGTAATAAAAAAGAAAAGAGCAAAAAATATAGAATAGATTATTATATTTACATATAAAAAGACGAATTGTGTGATAATATAAATAGTTTTTCTGTTCACTAAGTTGAAGAAAGAGTTGATACCTAATCATGAAACATATTTTTCTATTTTGTTTACATATTCTATTTTGTTTCATTTTTGTCATATTATGTATTAGAAGTGTATCGTTAGAGGCTTTCATTAATATTCTTTTTTATTTGAGTGCTTTTTACCTCATAACTGGTTTACTACTATTTGTCATAAAGAGGGGATTTTTCGACCAAGCAGCCATTAGTTTTAGTAAAGTTTTTAAAAACGGAAAAATGATATCTTATGAATGGATATTTAAAGAATGGAGATTACCATCGGAAAAAATATCTGCATGGCCTGTTTCGTTTTTTCTTCGAAACGGTGTGTTTTTTGCTATTTTGGATATTTCCCTGCTTTTTCTCTATTATCAATATTAATATTGTTTTCTTTCTATTAACTTGAAAAATAGCCCCATTTTCTTTATAATTTCTATACAAATACTATATTGAAAAAGCAGGGAAATGAGAGTACTTCTTTTCCACTAGTAGAAGAGAGTTCGTGGCTGGTGTAAACGGACACTATGAAAAGAAGGAATTGGGACTTCCTATGGAATTAGCTTTTTAATCGTATCTAGGCGTTAACTAGAATAAGTGATCACTTTATCGTGATAACAAGGGTGGCACCGCGGTTCATTCGTCCCTTTTCTCAAGGGGGAAAGAATGGGCTTTTTTATTTTGTATAAAGAGAGACTTCCATCAGTGGATAGTTACATAGGAAAATTAAATGAGGTGACAATATGAAAACTATTTTTTCGGGGATTCAGCCTAGTGGTTCTTTAACCTTAGGAAATTATCTAGGAGCAATGAAACATTTCGTTGATTTACAAGAAGATCATCATTGTTATTTTTGCGTAGTAGATGAACATGCTATCACGGTACCGCAAGATCGATTAAAGTTACGTGATAACATTAAATCTCTTGCAGCACTTTATATCGCTTCAGGTATTGATCCAAATAAATCAACTCTTTTTATTCAATCAGAGGTACCAGCACATACTCAATTAGGCTGGATGCTTCAAACGGTCAGCTATATCGGAGAACTGGAAAGAATGACACAATTTAAAGATAAATCTAAAGGGAAAGAAGCGGTATCAGCAGGTTTATTAACCTATCCTCCTTTAATGGCTGCTGACATTTTGTTATACAAAACAGATATCGTTCCAGTTGGAGAAGACCAAAAGCAACATTTAGAGTTAACACGTGATTTAGCACAGCGTTTTAACCATCGCTATAACGATATTTTCACGATTCCTGATATAAGTATTCCAAAGGTTGGTGCTCGCATCATGTCACTACAAGAACCAACCAAAAAGATGAGTAAATCAGATGATAATCAAAAAGCTTCTATTTTTATATTAGATACAGAGAAACAAATTGAGAAAAAAATCAAAAGTGCTGTAACCGATTCAGAAGGCATCGTAAAGTATGATAAAGAAAATAAACCTGGAATTAGTAACCTTTTAACCATTTATGCAAGCTGTACTGGTGAAACAATCGAAGAATTAGAAGGAAAATATGAAGGAAAAGGTTATGGAGAATTTAAGCAAGATACTGCCAATGCTGTGATTGATGCACTAAGACCTATTCAGAAAAAGTATGAGGCACTTATCCATTCAGAGGAATTAGATGAATTGTTAGATCACGGAGCAGATAAAGCAAATGCTGCTGCTACTAAAATGTTAAGAAAAGCAAAAAAAGCAATGGGCTTAGGTAGAGTGCATAAAAAGCGTAAATAGTTTACCTGTAAGAACTTCATTGGCCTACACGTTTCAAATGGCACAAACAAAAGGAGCTGTCTTAAAATCTAGGTTACTGTACACGCATCTGTGTACATTTGTAACCAACCTTATAAGACAGCTCCTTTATTTACGAAACTCTACTATGGCCTTAATGATTTTGTTGGATTCTCTTCTTGTTCTTTTTCCCATATGTTTTCATAATAAGAGTGACCTTTGACAATCTGTTTACAGAAATTTTCATGACGTTTACTCCAACCATCTGAAACCTCGTGATACAATATACCCCACGCTTGATCAAAAGACATTTCTTTAATTTCACAATATTGATCTGGTGCCCATTCCGTTAACCAATACCGCACTTCTTCTAAACATTCTCCTGCTTCTAACTGATCTAATGCTATCATTAACAATTGTTTAAGCTGACGTTCTCTTCTCGTAAGTCCTTGCATTTGTTGAGGTGGCAGCGATAGGATATGATATTCCTTTTGCTCTTTCCCCTTTATCTTATAACTTTGGGGTTGTCTACCTTCAATTAATTCTAATACTAGTCTTTCTTGTCGTGGAATTAGACGACTTTTTCGCATCGGAATATGGTAACCCATTGTATCAAATACCATGATGGATGTTCCATCTGTTACTATACTTGCATAATCGAGTGGCTTACGCTCTTGATTTTTTCGAATATATGCTCGTTTATGGATCTCATCAAGCATGGACTTCGGAATATCTTGTAAGTCATTTTCTAAATATTGATAAGTCATAGAATCAATATACAGAACCGGCACTTGATCTAAAATTTCAATCCCATCAGACTTTCTCCATTCATGGAATGGACAGACATTATACCCATTTTCTTCACCTTCAAACCAATTCACCCATACATCATGCAAATACAACATATGACGAACCCTCACTTTTAAGCTAATCTTTTTCTTAATCTGAACTGCCATTGTTTATAAAATTACAAGTTGTTTTCTTTAAAAACAGTATGGCCAAAATATGAAAATTTATTCTTCTCTTTCTATTATTTAACAGAAATGACACTTAGCTTTTGGATGGAGAGTCCCATTATGATAAGTCCGATTAGAAAAAAATAGCATTCCGCCTTCGACTGTATAATGGCTACATAGTCTAAGAGTGTTAGTCCTGCTGGGATAAAGTTTAAATATAAAATAATCGAAATGCCACCAGATATCGATAAGCCAAATCCAACTAAAAAAAAGAGAATATAAAGCATTTTTTCACCTGCTTGTCTGATGATCATCTTTTTTACATTATATGTCCAAGCTTTACTTCTATGAAGAAAAGCTTCACCATAAGAAAAAGAGGCTGACTAAAACATCACTATTACGATGTTTACAGTCAACCTCTTTTTATCCATATCAAAACATTATTCAAATTTTTTAAAGATTAAGGATACATTATGCCCACCGAACCCTAGAGAGTTACTTAATGTAACATTTACTTTTCTCTCTTTTGCTTCATTTGGCACGTAGTTTAAATCACACTCTTCATCAGGTGTTTCATAGTTAATGGTAGGTGGAACAATTTGCTCCTGAATTGATTTAATACAAGCAATCGCTTCTATTGCACCTGCTGCACCTAACAAGTGACCTGTCATAGACTTCGTAGACGAAACATCCAGCTGATAAGCATGGTCTTTAAATACTGTTTTAATCGCTTGTGTTTCGAAAGAGTCATTATAAGCAGTACTTGTACCATGAGCATTAATATAATCAACTTCCTCTGCTGCCAATTCAGCGTCATCCATAGCTTGTTGGATCGCTCGACTAGCTCCTTCCCCTTCAGGTGCAGGAGAAGTAATATGATAAGCATCTCCAGAAGCCCCATAACCAACAATCTCAGCATAGATAGTCGCGCCCCGTTTTTGAGCAGATTCTAGTGATTCTAAAATCAGAATTCCAGCCCCTTCTCCCATGACAAAACCATCACGGTTTTTATCAAATGGACGGCTAGCTGTCTTCGGATCTTCATTAAAAGACAAAGCTTTCGCTGTGGAGAATCCTGCAAACGACATTGGTGTTAAAGGCGCCTCTGCTCCACCTGTAATCATATAATCGGCATCTCCACGTTCAATGACTTTAAAAGCATCTCCAATAGAGTTTGCACCAGAAGCACATGCTGTTACGGAACAATTATTAATACCTTTAGCTCCTAATTGTATAGATACTTGACCTGATGCCATATCTGCAATAAGCATTGGTACGAAAAAGGGGCTAACGCGACGATATCCTTTATCCACAAATTTACGGAATTGTTCGTCATATGTGGCCATACCACCGATACCAGAGCCAATCCAAACACCGACTCTCGGCGCTATTTCATCTGTTATTTCTAGCTTGGCATCTTCTACTGCCATTTTTGCTGCAGCTACTGCATATTGTGTAAAGAGATCCATTCGTTTGGCTTCTTTTTTATCCATATATTTGGTTGCATCAAAATCATCTACTTCCCCAGCTACTTTGGCTGGAAAATCATCTTTATTTACTTTTGTTACATAATCAATACCAGATTCTCCAGCTTTTAAGTTATTCCAAAATTGTTCCACTTCATTACCTAATGGTGTAATCGCACCAAGTCCGGTAATAACAACTCTATTTTTGTCCATTGCTTTTCCTCCTTATCAAAATGAATCTATAATTTCGTTATTTGCCCCATTTTAGTGCAACCGCGCCCCAAGTGAGGCCACCGCCGAACCCGACTAATACAATAAGATCATCATCTTTTATTTTACCGTTTTTTACCCCTTCAGATAAAGCAATTGGTATAGAAGCAGCAGAAGTATTTCCGTATTTATTCACATTTACTGCCATTTTATCTTCTGATATACCTAATCTTTGTCTAGCGGCATCCATTATACGGATATTCGCTTGGTGAGGAATTAAATAATCAACATCCTCTTTAGCATAGCCAGCTTTTTCTGCTACATAAACGGAAGACTCTGGCATTTGGCGAACTGCAAACTTAAAGACTTCGCGTCCATTCATATGAATAAAATCACCTGTTTGTGCTAAGTGTGGGCCTCCACTGCCATCTGCACCTAGTTCAAATGATAGTACACCTCTATCTTCGCTCACAGGCCCCATTACTGCAGCACCTGCTCCATCTCCAAATAAAACACATGTATTTCGGTCTTCCCAATCCGTAATTTTGGACAGTTTTTCAGCTCCTACAATAAGAATATGTTTATAAGCGCCTGTTTCAATAAATTGTTTGGCTGTAATGACACCATACATAAAACCTGCACATGCCGCACTAACATCCATTGCTGCAGCATTAGTTGCCCCTAGTGCCTCTTGCAATTTACAAGAAACGGTCGGAAAGGACTGGTCTGGTGTTACGGTAGCTACTAATATAAGATCTAACTCCTCGCCTTTTACACCTGCTTCTTCTAAAGAAACCTTAGCAGCCTCTAACGCCAGATCAGATGTCTCTTCTTGATCTGCAGCAATTCTTCGTTCTTCGATGCCAGTTCTTGTTCTAATCCACTCATCGTTCGTGTCAACGATTTTTTCCATATCAAAATTAGTTAACACTTTTTCTGGAACATAATGCCCTGTTCCTAAAATACCTGCTTTCATTTATATCCTACCTCTCATAGGGTTATCATCAATTATTAAGACTTGGTACTAATTTTAATCGATATTGTTGTAAATTTCAAGTTGCCTCAAGCGTCTTTTGCCTATACTGCTGTTCTTTTTGTTCATAGAATATTCTACGGGGGTGTTTTTTATGTTTCATCAAGACCGTTCTAATCCACAACCAAAGAATAGATTTGATGAAATGATGTTCGGAAAAACATCAAATAGCTCAAATCCACAAGAAGAAAAAGACTCCAACGAATCAGCAGACTTATTCGAAACAGCACAATTAATAGCAGACACATATCAAAAGCTTTCTCCATATACGAAAGCTATTAAAAAATTCTTTAAGTAATCAGTAAGAAAAGGAGCTGTTTAATAAGTTAAGGTTTTGATTTTTCTCTGATGCAACAACTGTAATATGCAAGACTCCTCATGACGAGCGAGCCTAAGAGACTCCACAACGAGGGACAAGTGAGGAGGCTTGCGGGAAGCATGCGGTATAGAAAAAAACTGCTTAAGCGATTTTTGCTTAAGCAGTTTTTTGACTTATGCCCTTTGGGTGAAAGCGAATATATTCCAGTTGTGTGTACAGGGAAGCTCACTATAGGACAGTTCCTTCCCTGCTCTTTATTTTGTTTCTTGTTGATGTGGCAACAATCCGGTCGTTTTATACTCATCAATATCTTCTTTTAATGTACGAATAAATGGTTCTGGAACTTGATCGCTAAAACTCCCCATCGATATTACTTCCTCTGGGAAACCAAAATTATAGACACCACCAATAATTTCCCCATTTTCTATTTGTTCAAAAGCATATACATATAATTTATCGACATGCTGTACTGTGCTTGTTAATACACTTTGTCCTCCAATATTACTTTGGTCATTGACAAAGCCAATCGATTGTATTCCTTGCTCCATTGCTGATTCGATAATTGGAATACTATAGGCATCCCCAGCTGGATAAATGGTATCTACATTATTAGCAATCATTGCGTTATAATGCTGCATTGCTACCTCTTCATTATCCCAACTGTAAACATATTTAATATCTACATTGACTTGATCATTTTGATACTGAACACCTTCATAAAAGCCTTCAACCTCGGGCTGCCACTCATAGGCAGCAATAATTCCTACTTTATTAGTTTCTGTCATTTTACCTGCCATCATTCCAGCAAAAAAACCCATCGGCATTGAATTAAAATTTAAGCTAGTAAGATTATCACCAGAGTAACCCCCATTGACATAAAGAAAATGAATATCGGGATAAAACGTATGAATTTGTTGAAAGAACTTTCCGTAAATACTGCTATGTCCAATAATTAAATCCACACCATTGTTTGCAAATTCTTCTATCACTCTTTTTGTTTGTTGCCTAGTTTTAACTTCTTCACGAAAGTAAACATCCACATCATGCTCTTCCTTCAATTCAAGCAAACCTCGGTATCCTTTATTTCCCCATGTTTGATCATTAATGGAATTCTCTATGAGCATCCCTACTTTTTCAATTTTCTGACTTTTCACAGTCATATTACAACCTGTTAGTAAGGAAAAGGTAAAGATGGTACCAATCAATAACATGATCCCAGAAACTCTAATCAATATCCGCACTCCCATTTATAGCAGTTTCTTTTTCTACGTTTGATATAAAAGTTTATATAAAGCAATTTTTCTCATCTTAGGACTATTTTATCGCTTACAGCCTTATCCGTAAACCAAAGAGATATGGTCAATTAGGATTTGCATTTTTTTATTTATTTTCTTAATAAACTTTGGTAAACTATTATAAGATAAAACCTGTTACGGATTATCCGTATAAAACAAGTACATATAAAAACGAGAAAAATAAGAGGTGAGATCATGAAATATTTAATGGCCATCATTTGGGCAGTATTGTTCAGCTTTTTAGTAGCGTATGTTTTATCCAGTATGGCAGGAGAAATGTTTAGCGTTCCATCCGTACTATCCATCGCTGCCGTCTTCACTATTATTGTGATTATACTTGGCGACGGCATACTGAAGGAAGAAAATTAATAAGTATAATAGTACTTGTTCAACCCTTGTCACATTTATTGGCAAGGGTTGATTTATGAAAAATATAGGGGGATAAATAATGGAAATGTGGCAGGACCTTTTGTTATTGTTAAAATATTTGTTCCTTGGGGTACTACAAGGCTTTACAGAACCGATCCCCATATCATCAAGTGGACATTTAGTCATTGTACAGCAATTGTTTGGGGTAAAGGCAGAGAATGACTTATCGTTTGAAGTGCTCGTAAACTTTGGGTCATTACTAGCTGTTTTAATGATTTACAGAAAGGATTTAATTCGAATAACCATTAATGGTGTGAATTACATTACAACACGTCGAGAACCTTATCAAGCAGACTTTATGTTTATCATTTACCTTATTATTGCTACGATCCCCGCAGCTGTGATTGGATTATTGTTTGAAGATCAAATAGCCGGTGTATTTGGTCGAGCGAAAATGGTTGGCATCACATTAATTATAACAGGTATTGCATTATGGATAATTCGAAATTTACGAGGAAGTAAAAATGATGGAGCACTGACAGTAAAAGACGCTTTAATTGTAGGGTTTGCTCAAGCTGTTTCTTTAATTCCCGGTATCAGCAGATCTGGTGCTACGATTGTTGCCGCCATGCTTCTTGGTATGAAACAAGAAACTGCCTTACGATTTTCCTTTCTTATGTTTATTCCAGTAAGTTTAGGTACGCTTGTTTTATCTATCGGTGATGTAGTGAGTAACGAAAATTTCGATGCATTGTGGATTCCCTACACCATCGCTTTCATCGCCTCTTTAATTGCGACGTATTACTCTCTGCGCTGGTTTATGAACGTGATGGCACGAGGCAATTTAAAATATTTTGCTTTCTACTGCTTTATCGTAGGTTTTATAGCCTTTATCTTTATACAAGGATAAGAAATTATAAAAGTTTTTATAACGTTTGAAAATAATCAAGCTTTCTTTATAAAAGCCTGTTTTCTAAAAGGGCTTTACTTTTCAAATAAATACCATTGCATAATATCCATATACTGCGCATAATTTTAGCATGACTTTCTACCATTCTTCGGAAGCTGAGTGCAAAGAATCGCTTCGCCAAGATACTTCGCTTCATTTGGTGTTCTGATTGAAGAAAGACCGAGTACAAAGAAATGAATTTCGATGGATCTACACTTCCAAAAGGCAGAACACCTTTATTAGCGTAGGCAGAATACAGAGACTCCTGTGGGACAGCGAGAGCTGAAGATCCACTTGGTAAAGCGGGTTTCTTTACCAAGTTAGCTGAAGCCGAGCCCACGGAAAGCGAAGTATTCTGCCGGAGCGGATGATAGCACACACCTCCAATTAGAATGGAAAGAAGCTTCACCGAGACAACTTTTCACTATTGCGCAGTTGTTTGGTTCTACTATGTAGAAATCAACAAAGAAGTAGGAAAAGCCATGAAAAAATAGAGGTACGAATCATGATGTGATTGTACCTCTATTTTTCACTCGTCTTATTTTCTTCGGTTAGGCATCAGTCGATTTTAATCAGGAATACCTAAAGCTATTTTCGCATAACGTGACATACGGTCTTTAGACCAAGGTGGATTCCATACGATATTAACGTTTGTATCTTTTACCTCAGGAATATCCTCCATAACACGCTTAACATCTGCCTCAATGTGCCCGGCTAATGGACATCCCATCGCTGTTAGCGTCATAGTAACTGTAGCTACACCGTCATCGTCTAAATCAACACCATATACTAATCCTAAGTTAACAATATCTATTCCAAGCTCCGGGTCAATTACATTTTCCAAAGCTCCCATTAGATTTTCTTCAAGTGCTTGATCCATTTGTGTTCCCTCCTTCTTCCATCTTACAGCTCTTTCATTTAGCATGTTTCCTCTATTATAAAGGAAAATCACACTTTCGCAAAAAGCTATGCTTATTATAATTGTAACTCGATCCAGTTAGCAAATTCAAGAATAGCAAAGCGACTTACGTCATGCCCACGTCCCATTTCTTTTAGGAAGCGGATATTTTCTGGATTTTTATAATGCTTAATTGCTTCCTCATAAAACTGATAAGCATGGTTAAAAGGGACAACTTCGTCTTCTTCCCCATGCCAGAAAAATAATGGGCGGCCAAATAATTTTTCCATTTGTAATGAAAGGTCAATATCATTTAATTGTTTCATTAATGAAGTTATTTCTGCTTCAGATAATGAGAATTCTTGCAGACTTTCTTGCATATAATCCACTAATTCCTGAGCAAATTTTGATATTTTAGGGGACCCCATTAAAACCCCTGCACTTTTTATCCAAGAAAACTGTGTTAATGCAGCAGCGGTCGTAATACCACCCATACTTGTACCGGCTAATCCAAAGCGGTCTTTATCCAATAGATGTTTTGCTGCAAGTTCTTGATAAATAATCTCTATATCATCAAGATTTTGCAAAATAATATCAAAAAAACGCATTTCCAATTCTGCCTTGGATAGATCCTCTTTACGGTCACCATGGTACATGCAGTCAGGTAAAAGTACACGGTACCCTTTTTCTGCTAAAAAGTATGCAATCGATAAATTATGCTCTTTAGCACTTGTAAAGCCATGTATGTACGTTAAGGTGGGCATTGGTTTATCGCGTTTATCTTGGTCGACAACATGCAGAAGCGGTATATCATTCCAATATTCTTTATTGATCACAATCATATTGTCTAATTCCTTTCTGTATAATATTGCTAATCCTATCATATCCTTTTCGCAGAGTGCATGCAAAAAAAAGGAATGAAATTACAAAAACTTTACATCCATAATCAAGCAATATAGACTATACTTACATTGTGAGGTGATAAAATGCAGGAAAAACACTTGATTGCACTTGATTTAGATGGCACATTACTGACAGATAGAAAAGAAATTAGTCCTTATACGAAAAATATTGTACACAAAGCGATTCAGGAAGGACATATTGTGGTTATCGCTACAGGCAGACCTCATCGAGCTAGTATCATGTACTACCAAGAACTTGGATTAGATACACCTATGGTAAATTTCAATGGAGCACTAATCCATCATCCACATGACCATAAATGGGATGTCCTTCATTCGCCACTTCCGAATCGCACTGCTAAAAAAATTATTCAAACATGCTATGAATTTAAAGTTGACAATATATTTGCTGAAATACGAGATGAAATGTTTTTAGATCGTTATGATGAGCAAATTTTGAACATGTTTTCACATCCCCAACAAAAAGAAATTATCACCATTGGAAGCTTAAAAAACCATTTAAAAGAAGATCCTACTTCCTTATTAATTCACCCGAAGAATCATCATATTGAAGAGTTAAGAAAATACTTGGATGATGAACACGCCTCCGTTATTGAACACCGAAAATGGGGTGTTCCTTGGGATATTATTGAAGTAGTACGAAAAGGAATCAATAAAGCTGTAGGTTTGAAAAAAATTGCTCATTACTACCACATTCCACAATCTCATGTTATTGCGTTTGGCGATGAAGATAATGACCTTGAAATGATTGATTATGCTGGTGTCGGTGTAGCAATGGGAAATGCCATCGATTCTCTGAAAGATATTTCTAACCACCAAACAAATACCAATCAAGCAGATGGAATTGGCACATTTTTATTAGAATATTTAAAACTAGACGTTTCCATATCCTCTACAAGCGAAATATACGAATAAAAATGATACTTTGCTACATACTAAAGCTTGAACATCTTAATGAATGTTCAAGCTTTAGTAAACAGGAGGATTTTCGATGCAAAATCAATTGTTTCAGCAAGCAAGAGAAGCAGTTAACCGTTTAGTAAACCGTGGCGGGCAATTTAACCAACAAGATAAACAAGCTGCACACGACGCTATTCAATCTGCATATAACAACGCTACAGCAGAAGAACAACAAGAACTAAAACAATTGGAACAACAATTAAAGCAACAAAACGAACTAAAATAGTCTCCTCGAATTATATACCCCGCACTTTAAACAGGCATACTGAAAAAGTATGCCTGTTATTTACATATATAAATTCTTTTTAATTTTACTCATTTCTGATATTATGAGTGTAAAGTACGTTTAAATAGGAGGAAAGAACATGGGCATTCATGTCGAATCAACACCAAATCCAAATGCAATGAAATTTACAAGTGACAAACTAATTTTTGAAGGGAATAACAGTATTTCTGTTATGCCAGGCCAAACAAGTGAATATGAAATTTTGAATGAATTAATGAATCTTGATGGCGTTGATAATGTTTTTGGATTTCAACACTTTATTACCGTTAACAAAAAAATGGATGTAGAATGGGATGCATTAATTGGACAAGTAGAAGATACTATCGAACGTTACGGATATTAGAAAAGAGAAGGAACAAATCCTTCTCTTTTTTTTAACGTATAGGAAAGCATAAATGGTCAGCAAGGAAGCAATCTCGACGTAGCAGACCATTTTAGGAAGATAGATAAGGGCAACTACAGCTCTGCTGTCGCCTAAAGGCTCGGCAATCGCCGAGTTTTCTTTACACGGCGAATAATTGTCCGTAAGCCCTCACTCTTTATTGTTGAAGTTGCTCTAATTCAACAGGTAATTGAACTGATCGATCTTCATTATATAGAAATAATATTAAAGTTCCATTTGTCGGTAAGTCTTCTTCTGAAATCGAAATCTCAATTGAAAAAGGTTGCCATCCATTATCATTTAATTCTAAAGGAGTTTGTTCAATTAAATAATGATGGCCATCTTCTACTTCATAATAAGCTTTTCCAATTGACCCATGAATTTCTCCTTCGACAATATATTGTCCCTTTTCCCCTTGTACTGTTACACCACGGAATGGTTCTTCTACTGCTTCCTCATTTTTAGTCATTTCTTTTATTTCTAGTGTTGTCGTTTGTTGGAAGAACTCATCCTCTATTGTTTCTCCATCTATTCGCGCAGGTAATAACGTCATTTCTACGTGATAAGTTCCAGTCTCTAATGTGTGATCTGGCTTCCATACTTCTTGCCACACCATCGTCTCGCCGCTCCCAATTTCTTTTTCAACTAAAGCTTCGGTAAACATTTTTCCTTCAGAGTACTGATATATTTTTTCTTCGTCCTTCGATACTATAATTTCATATTGCTTACCTGATGGAAAAGTGAGTACTTCCTTATCATCACTCTGGTTGGTTAACGAAAAATCAAAGCGTATCCCATCTGCTGTTTGATTGACATCCACCTCGAATAACAAATGATCCAGTGAATCTTCTTTTTTCTCATCCTCTTCTTCTGAAGGTTGGGAATTTACCGGGGTATTTGGCTCATCCTTTTGCATAGAGTCGTCTTCACTTGTCCCAGTTCCACACCCTATTAACAGCCCGAAGATACTAATAGTCATAAACCTAAGCAATTGTTTCATTTCAATGCCCCCTTTTTAGTATAGTCGTTTAACATGAAGAAAAAGTTTCAATCATCTCTGCGGAAAAATCCATAGACACCTGCTGTTTGAACTACATTGGTAAAGGCATTTTCATCGACTTCATGAATAATTCTTTCTAAGTCATATAGTTCATACCTTGTGATGACCAGATAAAGCATATGCTTATCTTCTTTTGTGTAGGCCCCTTTTACTGGGAGAATTGTCATCCCACGAGTCATCGTATCATGAATCGCTTTTTGTAATTCATCCGTTTTCTTTGTCACGATCATGGCGGTTACTTTTTCATGACGTGTATGTATGCTGTCAATAATTCTTGTTGTCACATATAAACCTACTAATGTGTACAGGGCATTTTCTGGTTCATTTAACAAACCTGCGATCACGATAATCATCCCGTTTATCACCATTAAATAACCGCCAATTGGCTTGTCTTTCATTCGTGAAATCCACATTGCGATAATATCAGAACCACCAGTTGATGCCCCCCATTTCAAGGTGATCCCAACACCAAAACCTGCGATCACACCGCCAAATACCGCATTTAACATTAAATCATCCGACAGGCTGAGGGTTGGCAGTATTTCCAATGCACCTGATGTAAAGATAACAGATAAAAAACTATATATTGTAAATCCTTTTCCTACTTTAATCCATCCAAGTATAGCAACAGGAATATTTAATAGAAATAAGATAATACCAGTACTTATATTTTCCATATGAAAGTAATCCGTGAATATTGTAGAAAGGATTTGTGAAATACCTGTAAATCCACTGGCATAAACGTTCGCTGCTATGAGAAAAAAATTCAGAGCTATCGCATTTAAGATCGCTCCAATAATAACGATAGCAATTCTTTGTGCCTGCATTAAAAACAAGATTATCCCTCCAATTATAACCATCTCTTTATTCTAAATAGGCCACGATATCCTTTACCCTTTGATTGGTTCATTTAACCATATTGAAGAGCAAATTAAGCTCATTTATTTTGACGAATAGACCGGTTATGCTTACACTTATATTAAACTGAAATAACGATTACATACATGTTGTCTAGTATGTAAAAGGAGGATGTCGATTGCAGATCCAAATTATGACCGATAGCGCTTGTGATTTATCAAAAGAAGATTATCAAAAGTACCAAATTGAAATGGTTCCATTAACGGTTCAATTAGAAGGAAAAAATTATGAGGATCAATTATCGATTTCGTCAAAGCAAGTATATGATTCGATGCGTGAAGGAAAAGCCCCAAAAACAGCACAAGTAAGTCCCCAAGTTTTTAAGGATGCTTTTGAAAAACATGCCAGAGAAGGAAGTGCAGTCATTTATTTATCCCTATCTTCTGAGCTTTCTGGAACATATCAAGCTGCTAAATTGATGGAACAAGAAGTAAAAGAAAATTTCCCTGACTTCAAGATAGAAGTCATTGATACGAAATGTGCTTCTCTTGGGTTGGGGTTAGTCGTATTAAAGGCAGCAGAACTAGCACAAAATAACACAAAATTTGAAGAAATCGTCTCTACCAGTAAATATTATTTGGAGCATATGGAACACATTTTTACGGTGGACGATCTCGAATATTTATATCGAGGCGGCCGTGTAAGTAAAACAGCTGCTTTTGTTGGAACATTATTAAAAGTGAAGCCTTTATTACACATGGAAGATGGCAAACTGATTCCACTTGAAAAAATACGTGGAACGAAAAAAGTCTATAAACGAATGCTCGAGGTTATGGATGAGCGAGGAATGGATTTAAAACATCAAACGATTGCCATAAGCCATGGTGATGCGAGTGATACTGCAGAACATTTGGCTAATATGATACGGGAAAAATGGGATGTAAAAGAGATTAAAATAAATATGATAGGATCTGCCATTGGGGCACATGCAGGACCAGGGACGATAGCATTATTCTTTTCAAATCAATCACCAAACGAATAAAAGACATGCACGCAGCTTATTTTGCTGCGTGTTTTTTACCATATCAAAATCTATATCGTGTTACAGATAAAGAGAATTCGACGTAGATACCACGACGAGGAAGATAGATAAGGGCAACTACTCCTCTAACTTCTCCCTAGACTCGTTAATCGACGAGTTTTCTTTATCATATTAAAATATGTATTATCGTATGGTGCATGATTCATTGGATTTTTGACATACTATTCAAATAGATTACATATAAGGAGTGGAAGGTATGTCATCCAATCAACAGAAAGAAATTTTACCCAAACAACATCAAGACAGGCAGCCTGGCTTTGAACACAACATGCAGCCATTACCAAAGACGATAAATCGCCATTATCAAGGCAGCCAAAAGCTTGCGCAAAAGAGTGCGATTATTACAGGTGGTGACAGTGGCATCGGTCGTTCTGTAGCAGTACATTTTGCTAAAGAAGGAGCAAATATCGCCATTGTTTATTATGATGAAGATCAAGATGCCAATGATACAAAAAAGATGGTGGAACAAGAGGGGGTACAATGCAGTCTTTTTAGAGGAGATATAGCGAAAAGTAACTTTTGCTCGGATGTGGTAGAGAAAGTGTATCAAGAATTTGGCAAAATAGATATTTTAGTCAATAATGCCGCGATGCAATTCCCGCAACAAGATTTCACTAAAATTACCGATGAACAGTTAGAGCGAACATTTCGAGTTAATATTTTCTCCTACTTTTATTTTTCAAGAGCGGTTCTGCCATACCTGAAACAAGGCAGCTCAATTATTAATACTTCTTCCATTACTGCTTTTAAAGGAAACAAAAAATTAATTGATTATTCGAGCACGAAAGGAGCCATTACGACGTTTACGAAATCACTAGCTCAATCTGTTGCATCACAAGGAATTCGAGTAAATAGTGTCGCACCTGGTCCCATTTGGACTCCTCTTATTCCAGCATCTTTTGATGAGAACGAGGTAGCAAAGTTTGGTTCAGATACTGAAATGGCACGACCTGGGGAACCATGTGAGGTCGCACCGGCCTATGTTTATTTAGCTAGCGAAGATGCTAGCTACATCACAGGTCAAACCATTCACATAAATGGCGGCACTCCGATCTAACCTCTAGGTATAAATTTTAAATAAAGAAAAAAGGAGCTGTTTAAATAGACAACTCCTCTGTACACGCAACTGGAATATATTCGCTTTTCCCACAGGAGTCTCATATATTCCAGTTGCTGAATTAATCATTCATACCTACCTATGAAATGACCTTATTCTTATTTTTAACACTGACGGTGATGACAAATCCGACAAATGCTCCGACGATAGCTAACATGGCTATGATAAAAAACCAATTAAATCCTGTATCTTCTTCTAATATAAAAACATTAGCTGTTTCACGGTCTAACACAATATAATAGTTCCCATCATCTTGTTGTCTTACAATACCATCTTCTAATAAACCGCGAAGTTGCATCCCATCATCCATATTGGCTATTTCTACCGTTTTTGTTTCTGTATCATTGTTGATCGCCATATACATAGTCTGATCGGCAGAAGTCCTTTTATAGACAGACATCGCTCCCGCTTGGTTTACGAGTTCTATATCTCCTTCTCGTAATGCCGGTGCATCTTCTCTCAGTGTACTTAATTTATCTAAGTATCTTGTAATATCTTCATCTGTCCGATTAACTTCTGCCATTCGATGATCAGGTTCTGCTGCCCCATTGTCCATCGGCACTTCAGAACCTTGATATATCAGACTATCGCCTGGAATGGTATATAAAAATGTAAGGGCTAATTTCCACCTAGTAACAGGGTTGAATCCTTCCCGAACTGCTTCATGCGTAAACCGATTCGTTGCCGCATTATCGATAAACTGTATTTGGTTGCCTTGTAAAAGTTGTTCTTCAGTCAAAATAGATTCTAATGATTCCCCTGGATGCTTCAATACATTCACTAATTTTTCTTGTAACCGATGATTCACTTGAAGATAATTTGCATCATTAGCGTAACTCTTTCCATCTGTCAGGAGAAGTGCTTGCTCGTTCACTTCCTCAATCCTCTCTTGGAAAGCTTGAATAAATGATTCAGGTGTATTCTCATTCACATATAAATGAAAACCATCAATTTCCACTTCTTCTATCCAATAGGCAGCACTATTTAAGAAATAGTTTTCCACATCATCTATTTGTAAATCAGGGATCAAAACCTCTGTACCCCATTGATGATTCTCTTTGTTCGCTGTCCACTTGCCATTTAGTTCTGATAAAGGATGATCGGCATTTACTTGAGAGACAACAAAATCCAAGATAACTTTCATATCATGTTCATGCGCCGTTTCTACCATTTGTTTTAAATCTTCCATTTCACCAAAGTGAGGATCTAGTGATTGGTGGTCCAATGGATCTAACCCATGGTAACTGCTTGATTCCATTACTGGACTAACATTAATCGCAGTAAAACCTAAATCTGCTAATTCAGGAATATGATCGATTATTCCTTCTAAATCACCACCATGATAAGCTGTTTTTTGATCAATATTAATGTCCATATCATTGTCGCTGTTGCCATTAATGAACCGATCTACCAATATATAATACATCCGCTCATCTGTCTTTTGATTAGCTTCGACCTTCCCTCCAAAAACAGTACCAATCATAATGATGAGAAACCCGACTAATAGAATTTGTCTAATATATTTATACATGTACTATCCCCTTCTTCATATAATCTTTCTTTTTCTATTATGATGAACTTTAACAAGTTGTCAAATAAAGAAAACTCGGCGATTGCCGAGCCTTTGGCGACAGCAGAGCCGTAGTTGCGCTTATCTATATACTTCAAATTGGCCGCCTCGTCGAATTACTTCCTTGCTGACCATTTATACTTTCAGATACGGTAATAAAAAGACTACACTTTTTTTGACAAAGTGTAGTCCTTTATTACTTTGATATTTGATTTAAATATTTTGTCTTCATTCTTTCTCTTATAAAATAAATCATACTAATCACAATAAAAAAGAGGATGGGAACAGTATATTGAAAAACGTTCATCCAATGGAAAGGTGCTTCGTGTTGATAGATTGCTTTTACGTATACATTACCTTCTTCTACCGCAATAGCTTCACTAACCGGAATATCGCTTATCGAAAAATATTTTGTATCAATCGGGTACTTATTTGAAGCATTTCCATAATACTCCCCTGTTCTATCAGGCTTAGAGGTAACCCGGCCAATATTCTCTTCCACCTGAACTATCGGAACCTGTTCCTCTGTCACTTGATACACCTTTCCATCATAGACCACAAACGGATAAGCCCAACTTAACCCCAAGACAACCGTTAAAGGACTAAACATACAGACAAGTAGTAAGCTAACGAAAAATTTTTTCATAATGGGTCACTACTTTCCTATACTTTTCCTATTAAATACCCTTCACTAGGACGTTTCAATCGTTACATCATACATTCTTAACCAATAATCAATTTGAGCTAGATGTGCCATTAATTGCGGCCCTGTCATTAATTGGCCAAACCATGGAGCATCTATATTGGATGCTTTATGATTGACTAATTCTTGCACCGCTTTTTTATCCAATACTTCAAATAACCGGGCATCCTTATCCTGTAAAATCTCATCCATCCATTTAACAACTGCTTTCGTATAAGCTGGGTGATGTGTTTTCGGATAAGGGCTTTTCTTACGATATAAAATCTCATCAGGAAGCAATCCCTCTAAAGCTTTTCGTAAAATTCCCTTTTCTCGATTTCCTATTGTTTTTATTTCCCATGGAATATTCCAAACATATTCCACCAAGTGATGATCACTAAACGGCACACGCGCCTCGAAACTCGCCCCCATACTCATTCGATCCTTACGATCAAGTAATGTTGGCATAAACCAATGCATATTTAAATAAAACATCTGACGTCTACTCCGTTGCTCTGCATCTTCCCCATCTAATAAGGGGGTCTCTCGAATCGTATCCTCGTATTTCGTTAGAGCGTATTCCTTCAGACTTAGCTTTGATTGCAGTTTTTTTGTTAATAACTGCTGTCTCACTTCAGAAGATCGAATCCAAGGAAAACCTTCTCTTTCTAAATCATCCTTACGATAAAACCATGGATAACCACCGAATATTTCATCTGCACATTCTCCAGATAAAGCAACGGTGACATGTTTTTTCGTTTGTTCACAAAACCACAATAGTGATGAATCCACATCTGCCATTCCTGGCAAGTCACGGTATCTTACCGCATCTTTTAATAAACCAGCTAATGTGTGATTATCCATCTCAAAAGAATGGTGACGGGTTCCGCAAGCATTTACCATCTTTTCAATAAATGATTTATCTTGATTTGGTTGAAAACTGCTTTTTTGAAAATATTGGTCATTTCCTTGATAATCAATGGAAAAAGTTTGTAAAGTACCTGAATTATGACGCTTCATATATTGACTAGCAATCGCGGTAATCGCACTTGAATCCACTCCACCAGACAAAAAAGTGCCTAACGGAACATCTGAAACGAGTTGCCGTTCCACGGCATCTGTTAATAACTCTCTGATATGTTGTGCTGTCTCTTCAACAGAGTCTTCATGCTTCTCACTTTGGACATTCCAGTACCGTCTTGTTTTCCAGCCATCTTTTGAAAAAATTCCGACATGTGCTGCTCGTAATTCTTCCATTTGCTTAAAAACACCAAATCCTGGTGTTCTTGATGGGCCAACTGCAAAGATTTCCGATAAGCCTTCTTCTGTTAAGACAGCTCTCACTTCGCTATGTGCTAAAATTGCTTTGATTTCGGAAGCAAATAAAAGACCATTTCGATGCTGCATGAAAAAGAGCGGTTTTACCCCTAAACGATCCCTCGCTACAAAAAGCTGTTCTTTTGCTTCATCCCATATCGCATAAGCAAAGATGCCATTTAATTTTTCAACATGAGATTCGCCCCATTCCATATAGCTTTTTAATAATACTTCTGTATCAGAGTGTGATTGAAATTTCCAGCCTCTTTTAACTAACTCACGTCTTATTTCTTCAGTATTATATAATTCTCCATTATAAACGAGTACATATTTTTGTTTCGACGTTCGTGCTTCCATTGGCTGCTTCCCGCCATCAGGATCCACTACAATCAGACGCTGATGCCCAAAACCAACATGTTGATCCAGCCAATAACCAGATTCGTCAGGGCCACGGTGTTCTAGGGTATTCGCCATTTGAGTGATATTTTGCTTTTCATTCGTTATATCACGAGTAAAATCTACCCATCCTGAGATGCCACACATCGAGTATCCTCACATCCTCTCTGTCTCGATCACTCTTAATAATGTATGCATATACAGGCAAAAAATGACCAGTACAAAAAAAGCATGCCTCTTAAGAAAGGCATGCTATATATCGATTTACTCTTTTACATAGGTAATCGAAAAAATCCGAGAACTAATGCAATAATGAGAGCTATAATCAGTTGAGCCCATACACCTTTTGCAGGTTTGCCTTTGGAAGTTTTCACTAATACCAATTCCATTCCTGCAATAACCCATAAACCTGCTAATCCTTTTACAATCAACTCACCTAAGAAAGGAAAACCGCCACTGGCATATTCTGCAAACAGATCTCCGCCAGAGTAAAGAATCAGCAAATAATCTAAGCGCAAAATCATATGTAGAATCTTGCCAGCTTTATGACCTTGTTTATAAAAGATAAACGATATCAACAATAAAATTAAACCTAACACCCATGCGGTAATATGCAAATGTGTCATTTTGTTCCCCCCTTAACTATTCTATTTAAAAACATCATATCATTTATTAGGATAATTTTCATTTTTAATCTTGGACTTCACGCAATTGTCAAAAACCAGTCTATATTTTCACATTTATCACGGTGAACAATCGTCCGTATAACCCCACTGATGGAAATCTCTCTTTATTTGTTCGAATAAACCTTACCAATTCTTCCATAAGTTCCTTTTCTCCAGAGCCACTCCAGTGGGCCTCTCCTCCATTTTCGAAGCCATACATAACTCCATATAATTTGAAGCGGAAAGACAACGAACGCAATTGCTATAGTCTCAAATGGGGTTAGGGAACCATACCAACCAAGACCAACGGAATAAAATAACAAAACACCAATAATCGACTGAAGAATATAATTCGTTAAGGCCATTTTCCCAACATAACTAAACAATCGGAAAATAACTGATATATAAGAGTAAGTTAAAGCAATCGTTAACATGTAAAAAATCGCAGACATCGTTCCACCTATCATATCCTGTGGAATAGTCAGCCATAAGGGATTTCCAATAAAATATGGGCCTACCTTAAATAGCACGAAACCAATTAAGGTGATGAGCCATACTCGCTTCAATATATTTTGATGATCTTTTATATCATGCAGCCACTTATTTCTTGCAAAAAGCATCCCAATTAAGAAAATTGGCAATATATTAGCAATCATTAAAATAAAGGCAAAGACATTATTAGCGAAGAGCCAATCTGTCATATTTTGACGAAGAATTTCTCCCCAACCACCTCCACCATAATGTTGGTAAGCACGCTCTATTAGTTCTACATTGGTTGTATCTATAAAATCACGCGCCAAATACATTAATCCTGTAAACAAAGACATAGGAATCAGTAACAAGCATAAAGACCAAGTCCATAACGTTTTGTTTTCACAGTGAATAAACAACAGCAATATAAGCCCGATTAAACTATATGTAATCAATATATCCCCATACCAAATCAAAAATGCGTGAATACATCCAAATAACAATAACAATAAAAGTCTTCTAACTAATAATCTTCTAGGCTTGGCAAGTTTATTTTTAGCATTTTCATATATAATCTGAATACCAAATCCAAATAAAAAAGAAAATAGCGAATAAAAACTAGCTTGAAAAAAGATATCAATAATGATTTGCCAGATACCAGCATCTCCCGTTCCCCAATAATTTTGTCCATTTCCATATAAAAAGTATGGACCATGAAAAGCTGGCAAATTAACCATAAAAATTCCAAATATCGCAAATCCTCTTGCCGCATCAATCCAAGGCAATCGTTGATGATTCGAAAAGGGTCTGACTGAACTCATTTACTTTTCCCCCTATTCAGTTAATTCTTTATACAGTTTATCTTATTCAATTGCTAAAAACTAGTATATTTTCAAATAATTATCTTTAACTTGTTTTCACACTCTTTATGACGATTCATAAAATAATTATGGAACAATGTTTGAGGTTAGGATGATGTATGATGCCAGCGGTTGTCGGTGCAGTAAAAGTAATCAATATAGGCTCTTCCAGCATTTTTCATATTGGGGATGTCTATAAAATGCAACCATACACCCAAGCAAAAACGTTTGCTGGTGGTGGATCGTTTAATACAGGTGATGGTATTCGCATACAATTAAAGAATGCACAAACTCAAATGATCGATGACGATAAGTTCGATCAAAATATAACTGGAGTTTAGTAGGTGATATATGTGCAATTAACCGTTCATCAATCCATTTATATCCATTTGCTTAAAGTAGAGAATGTAACTAATTCGTCTGTCCTGCAGATCGGAAGCTCTGGGAAAATGCAAGCTCTATCGCAGCTTTACAATACTGGTGAATTCGAAACGCTTGCAGAAGAGGCTGAAATTGAAGGTGCCCAAGAACCGTTAGTACCTCTATCTCCAACGTAAAGAAAAAAGGAATAAGGAGTGAAATAAATGAATGATCAAAATTTGTATTATTATCTCTCTCAATTACAACAACAAATGAACCAATTACACGATCATATAAACTCCTTAGAGGCCAGATTAAAGCAAATAGAGCAGTCTTCATCAAATAAAACAAATATTGAAAAGCTTGAATACCATTTTGATCAATTAAAAATCGAACGATTAGATGGTACCCTTCACATTGGCGTAACTCCTGATGAATTACAACAAATGGATGATTTCTCTCTCCCACTTCAGCAATCCATGCCTCCAACGATACAAGAGGAAATCAATCAGTACATGGAAAATGAAATACCATCCTACATCCAAGAATTAGAACAAGAATACCAACATAGTTTAGATAACCAATTTCGCCAAGCCTTAATCGATGATATCAAAAAACAGTTACCGCAGCGGATCGAATATTATCAACAAGCGAATATGCCTCCAAATCAATTACATCAGCATGTTACTTCCAATGTGAAAAATGAGATGATTCAAGGACTAAGAAAATGGTTTACTCAACATTCTAAAAAGGAGTAAGGTAATTATGAAATACGATGTCCATAATTGGAACTTAGAAGTTGGAAACATTTCTATTGTAGGTGTTTCTAGTTCTTCTTTATTTTTAGTCGGTGACAGTCATGAAATCAAACTTTCTTCTCAATTTGATACACCTCCTGAATCCTACATTGTTGGTGCACAGGTACCATTAGCAGAACCTGAAAACCAAGGAGCAGCAAATAATGAAACAACACCGGACAGCTAAAGTCAATGCCATAAAAGTTACCGGGTTATCTCGTAGTTCAATTTTCCATATAGGAGATGTCCATACAATAGAACCTGAATTAGATGCTCTGGCCGTTCAGAAAGAAGGTGGTATTTCTTCTGATAAAGGATTTGAATTAGAGAAATTTCCAATTTTCCAACGCGAATTCATTCACCTATCAGAGCAAGACGATGTTATTCAGACGACAACTCATCACCATCCATTTATTCGTACTAATAAAATGAATATAATGGCGGCATCTGCATCTGCTATTTTACAAATTGGCAATAGCAAACAAGTGAATGCTGAAGCTAAGGTTAAACATATTCGTATTATAAAAGAAGAAGAAAACTCTCCTTAAAAGAAAGGATGTGATTTGTTTGCCATCGATTGTTGGTCCGATAAAAATTAATAGTGTTGGAGGAGGCGTCGTCAATTTTGGGGACAGCTTCTATTTATCGCCAAAAAGTGCGTCAAAATCAGCTTCTGGGGCTGGAGGTAATAACACCGGTGATTTTACCAACACCAATACTGGTTTTAATATTACCAATGCAGTTGATCCTGATGCAGTTGATCAAATCGTAGGTGGTAATGCCTAAGGAGGGAAGTATTCTCTCCTTTGGCACTACATTTCTACAAGTAATCCTTTATCAAAAAAGTATAGATATTTCTCACAAACTGGTTGTTCCCATATCTCTTCAATAGCTTTGGCATATAATTCTATTTGAACCAAATATCTTTGCTTTAAACTTTCCTCTGTCATGTTATCAGATAACTGGTCTGTTTTATAATCTAACAAAATCCAACCATCATCTGTTTTAATCAGACAATCCACAACCCCTTGCAAAAAAATCCGTTCTTGCTGTTCATCCGACCAAGAAGGGTATACCTCTTTGGCAGGTAATGTCAAGCTGAAGGGAATTTCTCTTTCCACGTGTTTAGCTGTTGAAAATCTTTTACCAATATCTGTTTCAAAGAATTGTACAATTCCTGACATGTCAATAGCTTCTGCCTCATCCTCTGTTAGTAGCTCTTGTTGCTCTAATTGAGAAACAAATTCTATCACATCTATTTGATCCCATTGTTCTTTTCGAGGTATATGTTGCATTACTGTGTGCATAGCAGTTCCAATTTCTGCTTTTGACAATGTCTTTTCTTGTTGCATAAACTGTGGTCTCTTTCTTATAGGCGCTCGAAATGGTTCAATCAACTGGGCATCGCTATACATATCTTTCACTTCATACTGGCGTTTCATCTCTGTTACTGTTTGTTTAGCACGGTAAAAAGACGCGTCAGAGTATGGATATTTATAATTAAGCTTTTCATCCACTACTTCTTGCAGTGTTGAATTGTTTAACACCAGTGGCTTCCATTCATGAATCGCATTTGCTAATTCATCAATTGTTTGTCTAGTTGTTTCATCAATTTTATGAAATACACTACTATGTATTCGAGCTACATTCCAAATGGATGAATCCTTTAACAAATCTGTTGAACTAATAGACGCAAATGAATCACTTCGTAATAGCTCTCCATGCTGATGACGGATTAATGCCGCTCCTACCCAATCCAAATAAGACAATGATTCTAATCGATAATAGGACGGTAATACCCACTTGTTATCATTTAAAACACGTTCCCATTTCTTTTTCTTTTTTTCTAGGGAGGTGACTGTACCTATTAGTACAAGCTTCTCTTTTGCACGAGTTAGGGCAACATATAACACTCTCATTTCTTCGGCAAGCATTTCTCTATACATCTCTTCTTTAAAAGCATGATATATAAGAGTTGGATACATAATACGCTTTATAGGATCAATATATTTAGTGGCAAAGCCTAATTCTTTATGCAGTAAGTATTTCTGTCTTATATCTTGTTTATTAAATTCTTTGTTTAAACCGCCGACGATTACAAGTGGAAATTCTAATCCTTTACTCTTGTGGATGGTCATAATACGAACAACATCTTCTTGCTCCCCTAGTGCTTTTGCGGCACCTAAATCTTCACCTTTCTCCTCCATTCTCTCAATGAAACGCAAGAATCGGAATAATCCACGAAAAGATGTAGATTCATAACTTTTTGCTCTATCATATAAGGCTCTTAAATTGGCTTGACGTTGTCTGCCTCCAGGAACGCCTCCAACAAAGTCATAATAACCTGTCTCCTGATATATTTGCCAAATCAATTCTGATAAAGATCCTTGTCTTGCTTCAGAACGCCAAATGTTCAATCGGCTTAAAAACAATTCCAGACTACTTAATTTAGACTTATCTTGACTGCTATGCTTTCTTACATATGATTTTAAAGCTTCATAGTAAGTGGCCTGTTTGTTAGCTAAGCGAATTTCTGCTAAATCATTCTCATCTAATCCTACAATAGGGGATTTCAGTACAGAAGCTAGTGGAATATCTTGTCTAGGATTATCCACTACCTTCAATAAGCTTAACATTACTTGAATTTCAATCGCTTCTAAATACCCTGAAGATAGCTCTGCATAAACTGGAATTCCTTGTTTTTTAAACTCTTCCATAATAGTTGGAGCCCAAGTCATGGATCGAAGCAATATCACGATATCACGAAATTCTGCTTTTCTTGGTAATGCAGTTTTTTTATCTACTACCTCTATCGCTTCTTGCTCTTTATTACCAATCCATTGATTAATTTTGTCAGCATAAGCTCTTGCTTCTAATTGTGCTTTTTCAAGTTCATCAAGGCTGTCTTTTTCTTCGTCATTCAACGATTCTTTTTCTGACTCATGAAGTTCTTGATCGATGATGATACACTCCGCCTCAGGATTGGTAATTGGATACTGTTTAAAATCCATATTCCCATATACAAGTTCAGCATCTTGATCATATTCTAAGTCACCGATTTCTTTATCAAAAAGTTGTCTAAAAATAAAGTTGGCAGCATCTAATACTTGTTCACGACTTCTGAAATTTTTCGCCAAGTCAATCCGATAACCTCTATGCGCCTCTTTCGCAAAGCGGTTATATTTATCAATAAATAAAGTAGGCTCTGCATGGCGAAAACGATAAATGCTTTGTTTAACATCCCCTACCATAAACATGTTGCCTTGATAACTTTTGTCCGAAATGGAAGTCAATATAGTTTCTTGCACAATGTTTGTATCCTGGTATTCATCCACCATAATCTCTTTATATTTTTTTTGTAAATCGATCGCAACAGATGATGGTGTTTGTTCATCTTTGTCTTCTAACAAAATTTCCAAGGCAAAGTGTTCGAGGTCTGCAAAATCTACTATTCCTTTTTCTTTTTTCGCCTCTTGATAAGATTGCTTAAATGTCTTGATCATTTCCGTTAAATGTTTCACTGTTGGATATAATTGTTCCATATCTTTTAGATGATGCGTCAAATCTCTACTAAACCAATCGTTGCTTATATTGCTCCATCTGTCCTTTACTTCTTTTCTTAATTCTTTTACTTTTTCCTTCTTTTCTTCTGCACAATCCACTTTTTTTCGAGATAGTGGTTTAAACTTGCTGCTTTGAAAAACTTTTCTTGACTCTTCCCATGAGATTTGAATAGCACCACGTGCTTGTTGAATCATTTCCATATCCATATCTAAAGCATCCGCATAATGATATGGACCATCACTTTCACGAGTTACCTTTAATGCTTCTTCTATTTGTTGTTCCATTACTTCCAGTTGTCTAGTGACTTCTCTTTTTAGAATAGACAGCCATGGGAGATGAAGTTCTTCTGTCATCTCATCCACTTTATATATGTGAACCATTTGATCAAGCCAATGATCTGGATTTGGATGTTGTATGGAAAACTCATACATTTTGAGTATTAAACTTTCCACTTCCCTATCACTTCGGTCATTAGAAAAACGATCAACTACTTGAAAAAAAGCTTCTTGTTTCATTAGATCATCTGTTCCATACCAGGTTTCAAATAACTCCTCCATTACTTCTTGTCTAATGAGATCTGCTTCCAACTCATCTGCAATACGAAAGTTTGGATCTATGTCTACTTCATAGGCATATTTCCGCACTAATTCCATACAAAAAGCATGGAGAGTAGAAATCGAAGCATGTTGCAGCAATGATAATTGTTTTTTCAAATGATTTGATGTTGGTTGATTTGCTAATGCTTCTTCTAATGCTGTCCCAATACGACTTCGCATTTCTTGAGCTGCCGCATTGGTAAACGTTACAACAAGTAAAGAATCTATATCTACTGGTTTTTCTTTATTTAAAAGCTTTTGAATAATCCGTTCTACTAATACTGCTGTTTTACCAGACCCTGCAGCTGCTGCAACTAAAATATCCTGACCGGATTGATATATCGCTTCCTCTTGTTCTTGTGTCCACTGTGGCATTAGACTTCACCTCTTTTTACAAGCTCCATGATTTCCTCATCACTTAACTCCTTTAATTTTCGATAATTATTTTCTGTTAAAGTTGGATCGAATTGACACACGGAGCGATAGGAACAAAACTCGCAAGCGGTTTGCTGCTTTTGTTGAAATGGGTTTAACTTTACTTCTCCTTCTGTAATCGCAACACCTGCGTGTTCCATAAGCGTCCGAATATAAGATTGAAGCTGTGCAAAAGTATCTGATTCTGCTACTTTTGAATATTTATAAAATGCTCCCTTTTTATTTAAACCGACCGGAACAATATTACTTCTACCAGACTCAAGAGAGGTATCCATCATTTTAGCTACATCTTCTTGCTCTAATAAAAGACCTTTCATTTTAAATTTCTTAAATAACTCTTGCTCTATCTGTTCTTCGGCCATCAGATCATTAGCTGACAGCATGGGATTATGCACATGGAAATAAAGCACTCCTGCAGGTGAAGCTTGTACACCCAACCATTGTTCAGCATTATTAAGTACTACATCTAAATAGGCCAACATTTGCAACGCTAAGCCATAGTATACTTCGGATAAACTTAAACCTTTAGCACTGGATTTATAATCTATAATTCTTAAGAATAACTGTTCATTCTGTGTAGCTTGATCGACTCGGTCGATTCGTCCTCTTAACAACAAGGTGTAATCATTTGGCAATTCGATGCGTAAAGGATCTAGTTGATTGGCATAACCAAATCCTACTTCTAAGCCAACAGGTGCAAATTGACTATTCCTTGCTTGTTTACTTAGTACAAGCGTCGCACGTGCAATAATACTCTCTAATTTCTTTTGAATATACTGATAGCGATTGGAACTGTGCAAGATTTGATGTTGTAATATGGGTGATAACTGTCTTATTGCTCGATTTGCATAACGCCTGGCCTCATCATCATAAATACTTGAAAAATCACGCTCATCTTTTTGTATCCATTCTGTGATTTGTTTTAGGGCTTCGTGAAATAATTGTCCAATATCTGGTGCGTCTAATTTATATTGTCTACGTTCTTCTAAACCTAGGCTATATCGAGCAAAATGCTGATAAGAACAACGATGATACATTTCAAGTCTTGAAACACTGGCCCTTAGTTCCTTATCGTGCATTTCATTAACTGTTTGTTTCGCTAAATTAACAGGTTTATTTTGATAGAACAAACTTTGCAACACACTTTGATTTATCTTTTGATCTTTTGATTGACTCACATACCAATTCAATACATGATTCCAAATTGGATCAATTGGATAACCTCGTAATTTCCTAGCTAGCTGTGCTGTTAGAGCCCCCCTCGTTTTTTTAGGTGTGGTAACAAATCGACTAGCCTCTGTCATTTCTTCAGGGTCTTGCAAAATGATTCGTTCCTTTTGATTAGGAAATAACTCAATCACTCTTTTAATTAAAGGAGAAGGGACTTTTTGTTTGCCTTCTTCATTACTAATTGGATAACTAATATATAAATATTCAGATGGTAAAGTGAATGCTAAATAAACATAAAACCAATCATCAAGTAATTGTTGCTTACTTCCTTCTGCTAATCGAATCCCATTGTCCGCAAGCAACATTCTTTCTTCTTCTGAGATGAGACCATCACTACTTGGCTTCATTGGCCAAATTCCTTCATTTACTCCTAATAGCAACGCACATTTGATTCCTTGCATTCTTGAGCGGTCAATGGATCCAGTCACAACATGATCGACACTTGGTGGCACGTGAGAAAATTGCAACGACTCAAATCCAGATTCCATTATATTACGGAATCTTTTCATATCTATTTTTTCTTCTCCAGCTACTTCGGTCAGCTCCTCGAGCAATTGTATAACCGCTTCCCACACTTGATCTTGCTCTCTGCCTTTTTCAACTCGACCCTCTTCATCATAAAGTTGTCTAATTGTTTCAAGTTGTGTCGGAACTCCTATTTGCTCTAACCATGTAAACAAGGCAATTGCTTTATCCTTGATTGTATCTGCATTTCTTAATTCTTGATCAACACTTTCAAGGGTATGCGCTACTTGTCTTCGATAAGCATTAATTCTTTTTTGGATGTCTAATTCTTTATCTGTTTGCGCTTGCTGATCGAAGCCTTTAAAGCGCTGAAACACCCAATCTTTTTCATCTAGCCACTGCCTTCGTCCACGAACTCCATATTCAAGCACATAATTTTCTAATTCATCAATTGCTTCTTGGTTTAACTGTGCTTCCCCCGCTGGTAAGAAGCCAGTTTTCAACACTCGAAACACCGCGTCATAACGCCAATTCCCTTCTACTATATCTAACAGTGAACGAATGCATTCAATAAGCGGATGATTTAACATCGTTCTTTTGTCATCTACAAAGACAGGGATTTGATATTCTTGAAATATGGTTGTCACTAAATCGTGATATACATCTGGCTCTCGTAATAGGATAGCAATATCCTTATAACGATAATCCTCATCCCTTACTAATCTCAAAATTTCTTGTGCCGCACCCTCTACTTCAGCACGCGGGTGAACTGCTTCTGCCATCTGTACCGGTGCTTTTTTATCAAAAGGCACAGCTGGCCGACTATCGAAGTATACATCTAAATGAGTAAAAGGATCACCATCTATATCTTCTACCGAAAGCTTTAGCATATCTGTTGGAATCAGCCATTTTTGCGACATCTGTTTTAATTGTGAATATGTTTCTTTCGTTTGGTAAAATAAATCAAGGGTGGAAGGATTAACATTTTCTGCTTGATCGATAGTTAACGTAACCGTTACATTTTTTGCATTTTTCAACATTGCCTCTATTACAACAAGTTCATGAGGGGTAAAACGGTGGAAACCATCTATGTATATCTCTGTTTCCTCTAAAAAATCAGTGTTTTCTAGCTTTTCTGTAAGCAGCTGTAATTGATCTTCGCTATCAATGTAGGCTTCTTGTAACGCATGATTCAGTTGTTCATAAATATAATACAAATCATCTAACTTATGATGTAAAGCTTTTTCGCTAATAGATTGATGGCGAAATTGATCCAGATGTGTTAATTGTTCTGTTAACACATCTGGTGTAACACAATATCTTTTAAACTCTGTTATCATATCTTCCAATTGTTCGATAAACCCTTGCTTTTCAACCGCTTTTTGAAACACTTTCCAATCTGCTGTTCGCTGATCCACGATCTTTCTTAGCATCATTTGAATACCAGTGGATGTAATAAACTTTTTCGTAGCTCCTCCCTTTTGTTGCAGGACTCGCCATGCTAGTCTTGAAAAACTATACACCTGAGCGCGGATGGAACCATTCACTTCACTGCTATTTAATAAACGATATTCTTGTTGAAACGTCATTTGATCAGGAACTAAATAAATGATTGGAGGTCCTTGAGGGTTTTGACGAAGCTTTGTTTTAATTTCTTCTAAGCAAAAATCACTTTTGTTTGAAGTAGCTTGACCTATCACAAAACGTAGCAATTTCATCCACCTTCTTTTCTGCCCTTTTTCCCTATGTATCTAACCTAACCATACCAAACAAACGTTCTTTTGTCAAAAAATAAAAATAGTTACCGTTATGAATAAAGGTAACTATCAAGTAAACGCTTACTAACTATTTGACGAATTGAAAGTTCATTTGCTCCATAGGCCAATATCTAATATCTACTTTTCCGACAACGGTTTCTTGATCTATAAATCCTATTTTTCGACTATCATAGCTTTTTTTTCTATTATCACCTAAAACAAACAATTTCCCTTCTGGTACAACTGTTTTCCCTGTCAACTCTTCTAATGTGAAATCATTGGTCAACAGCCCTTCATCCGGGTTACGATATGGCTCTAAATAAGTTTCTTCTATCGATTCCCCATTTAAATAAAGCATATCATCTTGATAAGCAACGTGATCTCCAGGCTTTCCAATCACTCTCTTCACATAGTCTTCTTCTTTATTTGCATGAAAGACAATGACATCAAATCTTTCTATTTCCTTTAAATCATAGACTATTTTATTAACCATTAACAAATTTCCATCGAATAATGTAGGCTCCATAGACTTTCCATTTACTACATAGCTTGCAAATAAGTAAGAACGGAATAAGAAAGTAAGCAATGTAGCAATAAGAACAATTCGAACGATAGATATCCATTTTTTCTTTTTCATTCCCGCTCACTCCAAAGGGTCTTCTTTATTAACTAATTTACCCCATACGGAAATCATTTAATCCGTTTATTTCCATTTTTTTTATTTAAGCTTTTATTTTGTAATCTTTTCTCTATAAATTTACCAATCACCCAAAAAATTAATATGCAAACACCCACCACAATGGTTTTAACTGGATTTTGTGCAAAAGATACAATGCTATTTCCTATATATGCTACGGTGAAAATCATCACTGCTTTTCCTAGTAATACGGCAAGCACAAACTGATACAAGCTAACAGCGGATAAACCTGCAACTAAATTGATAATCGCTGAAGGGGAAAAAGGAAAACATAACAAAAGGAATAGCGGACCAAACCCATGACGTTCTAGCCAATTCATTACCTTCGACACTTGTTTATTTTTTCGAATCCATTTAAATAGGCGAATATCTTTAAAACGTCTCACTATAATAAATACAAGAACGGCTCCTGCACTAGCCCCAGTCCAAGACAAGAAAAATCCTTCCAGCAACCCATAAGCTGCTGCATTTGTCATCACAAATACGACTAGTGGTAAAAAAGGTAAAAATGCTTCCAAAAAAGGCAAGAAAAAACCCGGAATGGGACCTAAACTTTCATAGCTTTTTAGCAAAAAGTTGACCAGTTGATCATATTCATTTGCTTCAATTAATTCCTTTATCTCTTCTATATCTATATTATCTATGTTTGCAATATTATATGAATACATCCACTTAAAAACTCCTTAGAAACTGAAATTGATTTAGTTGTTCCTCTTTTATTTTAATAAAATTTCTCGCTTTTTCATAATTTTTCACTTGTTTTCCCTTATTTAAACACGACCATTATTTTCAAAACATATTTTTGTTGTATTTTTGTGCTTTTCTGCATATAATAGAACACACGTTCTTAAAGAGGAGGATATAGCTGTTGCGGTATTTAAATGATTATGAATGGAAATTAGCTTCACGTTTTCTCTTTTTATCGCTGGCATTACGTGTTATTAAATACGATTTAGAAAAACTTCAGCAGTTATCACCATTTAAAATTAACGAAATATATATAGATTTATTCCAACAGGTAGAACAATATGCAATAAAAGAAAGAAGAAAACTGCGCCAAAAAATGCAACAAGAAAAAATGCAAGTCATGACACTTGAAAAAAATGAATCTTTCACCTCTTACTTATTTATTTGTAAAGGGAAAGAAGAAACACGCAACTATTTTAATCCGGCAATTCGAAAAAAGGTAGAACAAATCTTAAAAGAATTAGTTTCTCAAGTTACCGGACTAGAAAAACAGCAAAAGATCAAATGAAGTTATAAAGTGAGACTTCCATCAGTGGAGGTCTTACGGACGATTGTTCATCATGATAAACGAGGTTGGGGCATAAGTAGTTTATTCATAGGAAAATCCGAACGATTTGAGCTGAACCCCAAAAGTTAAACCTAAAATTTAACTTTTTGGGGTCACCATAATTCACTCGAATCAGTTCGGATTTATGTTTATTGAAAATGAGTAAACAATACTTCGCTCCAGCGGGCACGGCTTTACATACTCAGAATGCAAAAACCGCTTTGCTGCGAGATCTTCAGCCCGCGTTAGTTCCACTATGGACTTAAAAAATGAGTGGTACATAGTATAATAAAATCTAAGGCTTTCGCTATATTGGGCGAAAAGCCAAGATTTCTTTACCACGGAGTCTTCGTATTTTGACTACGCTTAGTATTTGCGTTTAAATTTTTATTGATTCAATGTTCACCTTTTGAATAGGCTATTTTTATTTTGTCCCATTCTCTTTGACTATCGAAATTGCTTCTCTTTTTTGTATAGCTTTTCTGCAATAAATGGAGAAGATTGCAGCAAGTCCTCCATTTTGTTATTTAATAAGTAACGATATTGTGCAGTACGATAAAGCTGATTAATTAAAGTTGCATAAGAGGCTTCTATAATAATACTGCGCCCATTTCTAAAAACAATTCGACATTTACGTTTTGCTATATTATCGACCTGTTTGACATGTGTATGAGCAATCCAGGTACATGTTTTCTTTAAAGGGGATTCGGTTGGGAAAAAATACATACCACTTAAACGATCAATGGCAATAGGAGGTTTGTGTGTAATCCCGCTTAAAATGCGTGATCCTTCAATTAAACCTCGCAAGCTAATGCCGAACTCATGGCAAGTCATATCCATCACTTTTTGTGCACTCCAAGTTGTTTGATAGTCATCCTCTTGGTTGTATTCCATCACATTCGTAAAGAACTGACCGTCTTTTTTCTTTCCAATTACCGCTAATGTCCTCGGACTTACTTCATTTGCTGCTTTCAATAGTTGAGACATTTTTCCATTCCTCCCAAAAAAAGTTTTATTAAGAACAACTATAATGTAACAGCAATCACTAAAAACTGATATAAAAACCCCTAAAATGCATGGTTATTTGAATGATTTTTTTCTATTTTCAAAAAATTTGTTATAATTTTTACAAAAGAGGCCACTGAGTGACTGTTTTTTAAAAAATTTGAATCCAATTTTTTGAAGAAGGGACGATTTATATGTGGAAAGAATGGTTTATGAAAAAGAAAAAGCATCATCAGGAAAAATATCCGGTTAAAGATATTTCCTATCATGAGTTAAAGAGAGCCATTCGAACGTTTAGTAAAGATTTACCTCCTAAAATCCCTTTAAAAGTCATTATTAATGATGATCTATCGATTGACTATACGTTACTTGCCCCAATACTGAAAGCAATACCGAAGGACACATTTTATATGTCAAAAGAAACCTATGAAATATTTGAAGAAAAAGATTTACCTATAGCTATTGCTCTGGATCAAGTACAGCAGGCAGTTGATCAATATTTAGCACAAAAAAATGAATTACCGGTAATTGATCATGACCCATATCAAAAAGTAAATTTTTTTAAACTAGAACAGCTGCAGCTCATTCAAGAAAGACCAGACATGGATTTTTACATTACCGATCAAGAAAACTTAGTCACAACAAAAAAACCACAGTCATAACACTGTGGTTCAACCTTGTTATGCATGATATACTATTTGCTCCCACCTGCGATCCCCATCTTCTATAGTGGTCGATACTTTATCTAACAAATGGCGCAACTGTGTAAGTGTCTGATTTAACTTACGTTGCATGGACTCCACTTCCTCTGCTGATTGATTTATTTTGTCCTGAACAAACCAATCCATAATCAAACCGTCCAAAAAATAATCAGCAAATGTTAACCCACCTGAAATTTGAATGTTTGAATTAAAGGATTGCCCAATATCATCTAATTCATGGGAAAACTTACGTAATAACCGTTGTGCTTGATGTGTGGCATACTGTGCCTCATCTATGTGGCTATGCTTGATTGATGTAGATATTAATCCACCACCAAACATATCCACTGTCCCCCAGTTTTTCGCTTTATCTAAAGATGTCATGGCATCAGATAACGCAGATGATACTTGATCCCCAACCTCTAAAGCCTCTTGAATTTCCTTTTTGTCATCCTGTAAATTCCCGATTTGCTCCAGCAATGCTAAGGCTTCTTTTCCACTATCCGTATCCTTATCAAGTAAAGCATCATATTTTTCATGTAAGAGTTCTTGATAACGCACCTCGGGATTTCCTAAATCCCTAATCTGATCGTCTAATGTATGCAAATCCTCTTCTACATCCGCAACAGATGCTTTAATCTCCTGAAACTGTAAGTGTGCCCTTGCCGCTTCTTGTTTTTCTTTATCTACCTTTTCTAATTTTTTGCCTGTAAGGGTGTAAAACATATTGGTTACACTAAAACTTTCTAATTTTTCTACATCAACATTTTCTTTTTGTAAGGATTCATATCTTTCTTGCATCTGCGGCCTCAACCGCTTTAAATCCTCAACTAGTGCATTACGCTCAGTTTTCAGTCTCTTTAATTTTTTCATGTTTTCTTGTTCCGTTACTAACTTTTTATAAAATTCTTCCATTACCATCACCTCTAATGTATATACGGTTGAGGTTAGGAATTTGTTTCAGTATCCGCTATAGTATCTAAAATTCGATTCATTCGCTCCTGAATCGGGGGATGTGAATAACGTAAAGCTTTTATAAGAGGTAATGGTTTTATGTCTGTTTTAGATTGCTCTGCAAGCTGTCTATAGCTGTCCAACGCTGGTTGTAAATCTTCTGTATGGCTAATAGCATATTCGTCTGCTGCTATTTCCATTTGACGTGAAATATACAATGAAAAAGGCTGAACTAGCATGGAAACAATAGATGTTATAAATAAAAGCTTTAGTATAACTTTAAAACTTGGCATACTAGGAAAATTGTCTTGTTTAATCCATCGCTTAGATAACTTTTGTATAAATAAAAGTAAAGCTAAGCTGAACATTAAGTATAAACTAATTCCCCAATACACATGTTTATATAAGTAATGACCAATCTCATGGGCAACAATAAATAAAATTTCATTGGTATCCATTCCCTCTGTTGTAGTATCCCATAATACAATTCGGGCATGTCCGAAAATACCTGTCACATAGGCATTATATGTAGACACTTTTTCGCTTTTATTAACAGTCAGCAATGTCACATCTTCTAACCCTGCTTGGTCAGTTAAGTCTTCAATGGAATTTCGCAGTTCGCCAGTTTCCAATACTTGGAATTCATCAAATAATGGGTCAACCCAAACTGGTTGAATATACATAAAAAAAACAACAACTGGAATAGACAGCAGCCAAAACCTCCACCCCCATGTAGATTGCCATTTTTTCATACAGATCCTAGCAACTAAAATAATACTAAACAAAGCGATCCAAAATAAAACCGTGCTTATCATGGTATCTAGTATCCAAGATAAGAAGGA
The DNA here is from genome assembly GCF_010993965.1 of Gracilibacillus sp. YIM 98692. GTDB lineage: Bacteria > Bacillota > Bacilli > Bacillales > Amphibacillaceae > Gracilibacillus. The sequence goes on from NZ_WIXM01000003.1 coordinate 187,898, forward strand.
CTGTGTTCGAATCCCTTCTCTAGTCGAAAATGAAAACCAACCAACACGAAAAGGGAGACGCAGCATAAAATCAAGTAAGATAATCGTTGTCACGAACCAAAGCGTACGGATAAATTCTGAGGAAAAACGATAAACCCATTGATATAAAGACGTTTTCTTTAACATGACATAAATAATGATGACATCAAGTGGCCATAGTGCAAAATATAAAGCATGAGAAAGTGCACCATACCGTGTGTCATCGAATGTTTCTAAAGGGTACAAGTAATAAAAATAGACAAATAAAACAAGAATATATACACCATAACCATAAAGCACTTTTTTCAATTGTCATCTTCCCATCTGTTGGTAACTTACCAATTTCGTATAAAGAGAGTCTTCCATCAGTGGGGGGCTTCATCCCCATTGATAGTTCGCGAAACTTAACAGGGTGTTAGCGTCCATTTTCCCCACTTATCCTTCTTTCATTATGTTAAGAAGCGGGGTCTTACGGACGATTGTTCACCGTGATAAAGTAAACTGACTTGTTTGAAAAAACCTCTTTCCTGCTTAATAAATGAGAGCTAAGAAATCTTCTTTTGTAATTCTTCCTAAATAGTGAGTAACATCTAAACCTTCTAAAGCCTTATCCATTACTGTCCGATTATATCGAACACCGATTAAACGATTTTCAATATCTGTTACATCTCCTACTCCAAAGAAATCACCATATATTTTACAATTCTCAATGAACCCTTTTTGAACGTCTAGGCGGACATCCACAAGTCCTCCATCAAATTTATGAGAGTGTTGAATATTGAATTTTGGAGACTTCCCATAGTTCCATTCCCATTTTTGATAACGCTCTTTCGACAACTCATGGATATTTGCACAATCTTCTTCTGTGAGTTCATATCGGGGAACATCTTGTACGTCCTCTACTTCAAAAATATGTTTTAGAATATGATTTTTTAATTCAGCCATTGGAAGCTTCTCATCCATAAATTCTGAAATATTCGCTACACGGCTTCGAATAGACTTTATCCCTTTTGATTGGATTTTTTCTGTTTTCACATTAAGAGATTTTACGACATGTTCGATTTCAGAATCATACATTAATGTACCATGACTAAACATACGTCCACGTGTTGTAAATTGAGCATTCCCTGAGATTTTTCTTCCGTCTGCAACCAAGTCATTTCGCCCTTTTAATTCAGCAGGTACACCTAAGGCTTTTAACGCCTCTACTACAGGCTCGGTAAACTTAGCGAAGTTATGAAAGCTGTCTCCATCATCTTTTGTAATAAAACTAAAATTCAAGTTACCTTGGTCGTGGTAAACAGCTCCTCCACCAGAAAGCCTGCGAACAACATGAATACCGTGTTCTTCAACATAGTCTGTATTAATCTCTTCTATTGTATTCTGATTTTTCCCAATAATGATAGATGGTTCGTTTATGTAAAAGAGTAAATATGTATCAGATTCTCCAAATTTGCTTAATACATACTCTTCTATTGCAAGATTGATATGCGGATCTGTTATGCCTTTATTGTCAATAAATTTCATGTTCATTTCACTCCTTTTTCAAGTTCATATTATTCCCATAGTATAAAAGAATAAAATAAAGAAAACAATAAAGGGTTTTTTTGCAAAAAAATTGAATTGTACTAATACAAATGGTTGATTTTTTTGCTTTGTTATAATACAATGAAAGTACAACACAGCTTTTGGAGGGATCATCATGATCAGCATAGTCGAATTCTTTCGTAACATCCCTAGAAAAAAGTGTATCAAATGCGGTCATACAATGACAGAACAAGCAGACTGTTATCACAACGTTTGTGATACCTGTAATGATCCCGCACATTAAACTGTTTAAGTCTTTTACACCCTATATCTTTCGTTTCTTTCATCCTTCTTATCCTGCTAAATAAGGATGAACATTCCCATCCAATTAATCTAGATATATGTGAAAGACGAACACCTGCAGCTATCCACTAGCTGCATTTTTTTATCTTTCATAAAAAATTCAGCCCTTTTCGCATTGTTTCTTGCTTTCTTTCACCATAGAACAAAACTGCGCAATCCGGCTCTTTGGAGAGATTATAATTTAATTTGAACAAAAAAGCAGAGTGATCGACACTCTACTTCTCTAAAAATGCTATTACTTTTTCTGCGGCACTCTCTCCTTGATCGATGCAATCAGGTATACCGATTCCTCGAAATGCACTTCCTGCTGCAAGTATGCCTGGCAGGTGCTCGTACAAGTCGTTTTCTAGCTGATCAACCATCTTTTTATGACCGACACGATATTGTGGCATTCCGTTCTCCCATCTGGATACAATCGAAAAAAGAGGATCTCCATCTATTTTCATGATCTTATTCAAATCATGTAATACAAGCTCTGTTAACTGATGATCCGATAAATGAATAACATCTTCATCACCAGGACGCCCTACATAGCAGCGTAGTAAAGCTTTACCTTTAGGTGCTGCTGTATCCGGCCATTTTTTATGTGTCCAAGTACAAGCTGTGATACGGTAATTACTATTTCTTGAAACAACAAATCCAGTCCCATCAATATCCTCTTTAATGGCGGATTGATCAAAGGCCAAGGCTACATTCGCAACAGAGGTGGCCTTCATATCAGGAAGCTGCTGTATAAATGCATAATCCTTTAATGTTTGCTTTAACACAGACAATGGAGTAGCAAAAATGACAGCATCTGATTGGATCTTTTTGCCATTCGCTAAACTCAATTGATATTTCCCATTATCTCGCATTATATACTCAACAGCCGCATTGGTTTGAATCGCCACACTGTCTAACGCTTCTTGAATAGCTGTTACCAATGTTTCTAGACCACCCTCTATACTATAAAACATACTCTTTTTCTTACCGGATAGCTTTTTCACAGCCGGCAAGGTTTTCTGTAATCCCTTAATTAAACTACCATACTTTTGTTCTAGTTCATAAAATTGTGGAAAAGTTGCCATTAAACTTAAATCGTCTAAATCACCAGCATATATACCAGATAGAAGTGGTTCAATTAGATTTTCAACTACTTCGTCTCCTAATCTATTTCTAAAAAACTTGCCTAACGATTGATCCTCAGCTGTCTCTCCCTTTGGAATAAAGAGATCCATGCCAGCCCGTAGCTTCCCTGGAAAACTAAATAAACTAGAGGATAAAAAAGGACTAATTTTAGTTGGAATACCCATGTGAGAACCTTGCGGCATGGAGTGCAATTGATCGTCTGCTAAAATATATGCCTTCCCAGTTCCGTTTTTCACAAGTTTATCACCTAAACCGACTTCTCTTGCTAATCTTTCTGCGGATTTTTTTCGAATAAGGAAGGAATCTGGCCCACGCTCGATAGTAAATCCGTCTTTTCGTAATGTTTCTATTTTCCCGCCAAGGCGTTGTCCAGATTCCAATAGAGTAACGTGATAAGGAAGGGCCTTACTGCGAATTTCTTTTTGTAAATAATAAGCAGCAGTAAGTCCCGCTATGCCACCACCTATGATTGTAATGTGCTTCATGCAGGATCATTACTTTTACATTTATGGAATACAACATTTGCTAACGTCTCAATAAATATCGGATGAACATTGGGCATTGGTGGCCGGTAATAATTTGCTTCCAGTTCATCGCACACTACTTTACATTCAAAATCGTTATCATAAAGGACCTCTAAATGATCTGCTACAAAGCCAACAGGAGCATATACAAAGGAACGATATCCTTTTTGCTCAAAAAGATCTCTAGTTAAATCTTGTACATCAGGTCCAAGCCATGGATCTGGTGTATTTCCTTCACTTTGCCAACCAATTTCCACATTTTCAACACCTGCTTCTTGCTGAATAAGTTCAGCAGTACGCTCCAATTGTTTTGGATAAGGATCCCCATCCTTCAGAATTTTCTCCGGCAAACTATGAGCAGAAACAACAAGGACCGCTTCTTTCTTTTCTTCTTCACTCATCTTCTCAAACTCACCTTGAATCGCATGCTTCCAATATTCAATAAATCCCGGTGCATCATACCAGCTTTCAACTGATTGAATATCAATGCCATACTTCTCCGCTTCTTCCTGTGCTCTTCCGTTATAAGCTTTCACACTAAATGTGGAATAATGAGGAGCTAATACGATGGAAATAGCTTGATCTATTCCATCATCTGCCATATTTTTTACACCATCTTCAATAAATGGTTCAATGTGCTTCAAGCCTAAATATGCTGCAAATTCTACATCATCTTGCATTTCATTTAATCGATTTTCAATGGCAGAAGCTTGTTCTTTTGTTATACGTGCAAGTGGTGAAATTCCACCTATTGCTTGATATCGTTCCGTTAAGTCATCTAACATTTCCTGAGAAGGTTTTCTACCATGACGAATATGGGTATAATACCTTTCAATATCTGCTTCCTTGTATGGTGTACCATATGCCATGACAAGTAAACCGATTTTTTTCTTTGCCATTTAACCTACATCCTTTCTATGCTCGTTTCGAATAAGTATGAACAAATTCAGTTAATTGCTTTAATCGAGCGGGACTGATTTCAGGTGTGACACCATGACCAAGATTAAAAATATGACTCGGATGCTTTTTCCCCTCGCCAATAATTTGCTTTGTCTTTTCTTCCACAACGTTCCAATCTGCTAACAAAAAGGCTGGATCAAGGTTTCCTTGTAATGCTTTTGTCACATCGAGTTGTCTCGCTTCACTAATAGACATCCGCCAATCAAGACCTATTACATCAACAGGCAAGTGATTCCACTCTTGAATCAGATGACTGGCACCGACACCAAATAAGATGAGTGGTACATTATTTTCTCTTAAAGCCATAAAAATTCTTTCCATAACGGGCTTGATATATGTCCGATAATCTTGAACGTTTAATGCCCCTACCCAAGAGTCAAAGATTTGAATCGCTTGTGCACCAGCCTTTACTTGTGCAGCAACATAAGTAATGGTCATATCTGCTAATTTATCCATTAAGGCAAACCAGGCTTTTGAATCACTATACATGAATGCTTTTGTTTTATGATAATTTTTAGAAGGTCCGCCTTCAATCATATAACTAGCTAATGTAAATGGTGCTCCACTAAAACCAATTAACGGCACTTGAAGCTGTTCCTTTGTTAAAAGTCTGATCGTATCTAATACATAAGGAACATCACTCTCCGGGTCAATGTCTCCTAAGTTTTCTACATCTTTTAACGACGTAATCGGATTGTCAATCACTGGCCCTATACCTGACTTAATTTCAACATCTACTCCTAATGCTGGGAGCGGGGACATAATATCCTTATATAGAACAGCGGCATCTACATTGTACATATCTACTGGTAATTTGGTGACATACGCGCAAAGTTCAGGCTGATGTGTAATTTCAAATAAAGAATATTTCTCTTTTAATTTACGATATTCCTTCTGAGAGCGGCCAGCTTGGCGCATATACCATACAGGTGTATAATCCGTCTCTTCTCCCCAAAATGCTTTTAAAATTGTATCATTAAATTTTACCATGTTTTCACCCTTTTCTTTCATCCTATTCTACTATAAATGCTTTACTTATCCCTGTATAGCATTTCTTTAAAACATTCACTAAATTGTAATTATTATAACTGAAAAATAATTATAAAAACCAAGAAATCAAAAGTCAAACTTAAGGTTCACAACATTCGACTTTTGGCCTAATCGATCAGTTAATGGGTTATAAGGTACGACATAATAATTCCCAGTTCGAAAAAACTGAAGTACATTTAACGTATATGATCCCTTACCTTGCACCTCACCTATGAAAATATCTTCTTCTTCCGTCTGTTCATACACACGGTAGATCACACGATTATCATTCCCAGCAGTCCAATGAAGTTTCCCTTGCATAAGTGCCCATCCTCCAATCGATAACTCAGCCTTTAAATCTGTAATAACAGGTAAATCAATCGGTTTTGGCAAGGACTCCACATTACTAGGCGGAGAGAACGAATCTGCTAAAGGTCTTCGCTTATCGACATCTGTTAATATTGCTTTTGTGAGCTTTGTTGGTGCGACACTACCTGCAGTCAGATAGTTTTGTTCAGTTGCCTTATCAAAACCAATCCATGTCGTCGCAACGTATTGCGGTGTAACTCCTGTAAACCATGCATCTTTTATCTTCCCATGTACTTGCGGGTGTTGTGTCGAACCGGTTTTTCCTGCTAAAGCTTTGGTATAATCACCTGCTTGAGCAGTGCCGCTTATCACCACATCTTCCATCATTTCTATCATATTCCAGGCAACTTGTGGAGAAAATACATCTACTGTCTTTGGCTCTTTTAAAGTTAGCTGTTTATCTTGATCATCATAGATGGCGGCGATACTTGTAGACTCCATCCACTCCCCTTGATGAATGAAAGGACGATAACTTTCCGTCACATCGATTGGTGTTAAACCTGTCTCTAAACCACCAAGTGCAATCGAAAGACCATTATCCGGAAGATCTATATCTAATTTTTCTAAAAAGGTTTTGCTATATCCTATGCCAATTTGATCGAATAGCCATACAGCAGGAGCGTTTTTCGACTGTACCAAAGCCTCATACATGGTAACTTCACCAGCATACTCTCCATCAGCATTTGCTACCTCATAGCCGTTTACTTCTTGCTTCTCATCTGGGAGAAAATCGTATGGCTGATAATCACCTGTTTCCATTGCCGGTCCATACACAGCTATTGGCTTCATAACAGAACCTGGCTGCATGCTGGCATGTACATAATTGGTATCACCTAACTGAAATCGTCTACCGCCAATCAATGCATTTAAATGTCCTGTTTCTTGTTCCATTAAAACAAATGCACCTTGTACTTCATCATTGGAAGCTGGAAAAAAATCATCATTTTGAAAATGTTGATAGGCAATTTTTTGTACCGTAGTGTCCATATACACTTCTATCGTGTATCCACCTCGTTTTAACGCATTTCTACTAAGGTCATAATCCCTTTCTGCCTCCATCAACACATGATCAAGATAATCATCTAACCAAGGATTTCTTTCCTCTTCCATCGGTTTTATTTTCACTGTTTTTTCTTGGTAATCCAATAAGTCTTCTGTTGAAATGACTCCTGCTTTCGCCATCTGTTCAAGAACAAGATCTCTGCGCTGTTTCGCTTTTTTAGGTTCACGATGCGGAGAATAATGATTTGGTGCTTTTACCATACCAGCTAATAACGCTGCTTCATCCACTGTCACATTCTCTATCTTTTTATTAAAATAAAATTTTGCTGCTGTGTTCACACCATATATCCCATGGGCAAAGTACACTTCATTTAAATAAAGCTCTAAAATTTTATCTTTACTATAATTCTGTTCTAAGTATAATGATGCCATCACTTCTTTTGTTTTCCGCATCCATGTCTTATCATTGTGCAAAAATAGATTTTTCGCTAATTGTTGGGTGATCGTACTTGCCCCTTCTACCTTACTCATTGCCAATATATCTCTATAAACAGCACGTGCAACAGCTGGAAAAGAAATACCAGCATGCTCATAAAAGCGTTGATCTTCAATCGATAAAAATGCTTCTTTCAAATGACCCGGCATTTGATCAATCGCAGCATACTCCCGATTTTCGGTATAAAGCTTGCCAATCACTGTTCCATCTTCTGCTACAACTTTTGATGTCTGCGGTAAAATAACTGCTTTTTCATCAAAAACAAAGCGTCCACCGAATAAAATGAATAAATAACCTAATAATGATAAAATAACCATAGAAAATAACATGATAATTATCCATTTATAACGCTTTAAAATAGCAAGCTTTTGTAACACTTCCAAACTGCAACACCACCTTTCTACTATCACTCGACAAAATAACACAATACTTTCATTTTATCACAAATTGATTTCTAATTACGATGTAAAAATGACGCTTGTGTTAAATTTTAATCAGGAAGGAGTGAAGATCAATGAATGGTTATATGACAAATGGGACATATGATTTTTTAGAAAAGTTAAAAGAAAAGCATCCCTCCTATGACATCATGGTAATGCAACAGTCCGACAAATCGATAGCCTATTATGAAGACGCAAAGCCTTCTATTTTCCAAACGAGCCGCAATTATGAAATAGTTATTCAAAAAGGGACATTTTCGAAAGAAGGTTTTGTCGTTCTTAATCATTTACCAGTAACAGATGAAGGTAGACCCATTATTGAAATGCAGTTTAAAAAACGATCTAAAAATATAGAAAACACAGCAGGTTTTCAAGCTTTTCGTCTATTACGACCAAATAGAGGAAATACGTATGTGGTGATGGTGCAATGGTATGACAAGGAAAGCTATATCACTTGGAAAAATTCCAGTTCTTTCAAACAGTCACATAGTAAGAAAGAAAAACCATCATACTTAGCTGGTCCTTCTTATTCCGAAACATTTGTGATGAAAGAAAAAGAGGAGGAATAACATTAAAACTGACTTTCCATATACTAAGCTGTTAAACAGAATTTTAAAAGCTGACCCCTTTTCGAGTCAGCTTTTTTATATCCTTTATTCATCCGCTAATACTTCTTGCTCAAAAAAGTCTTCAAACTGTTCTTGCGGTCGTTCTCCCATGATCCTAGCAGATTCTTCGCCATTTTCAAAATGGACAATCGTAGGAGTTGCTTCTATATTATAAGTATTCCATTCCGGTTCAAATTCTAATAAATTAAGTTTAACTAAATCTATGTCATATTCTTCCGCTAATGGGACAACAACAGGTGTCGTTCTCTGACAATGAGGACATGTTGGACTGTAAAAATATACCGTAACATCTTCTCCATTATCTAGTTTTTCTGCTAAATCCTCTGGAATGATTTGATTTTGATATAATTCATCATCTAACTGATCAATCGTGGCAGAATGCAAAGTAGATTTATTGTAGGGATTACCCTCTGATTGTTGTTTTTTCTGATATTGCACGACAAATGCAAGTGCAGCAAAAATGGCAACCAGCACAAGCACAAAAATAATCATTTTCTTCACTTTGATACTCTCCTTTGTTGAACAACTATAAATATATGAATACTAAAAATAATGATAAATGCTAGGAATGCTAGAAATGGAATCGTGATAAATCCAAAATAATTCACATACGTAGTCGTACACGGCACAAGACCACAAGCTTCTCCAGCAGATTGTAAACTTTTTATATGCTGTATGAGGTAATGATATGTCGACACTACAATCCCTACTCCACTCATAATTAACCCGGGAAAGGCATATCTAATATCCTTTTTATATAGAGCATATCCATATATAACCACCAATGGGTACATTAAAATTCGTTGAACCCAACATAGTTCACATGGAATAAACTTCATGACTTCTGAATAGAACAAGCTCCCAAGTGTTGCCAGAAGACTTTGTCCCCAAATAATAAAAAGCAACGTCTCCATTTTTTGTTTCATTTTAGCAAGCTCCTCTCATCCATATTATACATAGAAGGCCTGTAAAAGAAAATATATTCACCTCCTAAACAAATAGATAATCAGTGGAATGTCACATGATTGTCAGAAAGTATCTTTAAATGTAAAATGAGCAATTTTTATAGAAACACCTTAACTATTGGTTAATAGTAGCTAAATAGTATAGATATCCAACAAATATAATAGAGCAAAAAAAAAGCGTCCTATTAAATAGAACGCTATGTTCACCCTATATATTGATGATATAATTTTTTGGCTTCCGTCATATCCTTCGTACCATGTATTAGAGTTCGCCCGTCTTGAAATAAGACAAATCGATAGTCATCTACAGAAAAAGAAACCAAGTAAGGGTTTTGGAAAATATTTAAACGATTATTTTTTTCCAGAGATTTTGCCACCTGTTGTAAAGAGATCGACTTTCTCCCCTCACCTGGGCGTATTTGTACTGTATTTCTTCCACATAACACTGCTGTTTTCATTTGGTTATGATACGCCAAATTCGGATATGCCCGTTGATCAGAACAAGAAGGACACTCGCTATCCTTTAACTTGTGAACATCAAGTTCCATACGTTCGTTTTTCCACAAATCAAAAGCTATTAATTTATGAGACAATTGATCTTTATCTCCGACTAATAACTTAAATGCCTCAGTCATTTGATGTGCCACTACCATTTGGATAGCAGGACTTATAACTCCAACAGTGTCACAGGTTTCTCCTTCTTTTGGAATATGATCCATTAAGCACTGTAAGCATGGCGTCTCATTAGGAATCACAGTAAAAGTTATCCCGTAGCTGCTGACACAACCACCATAAATCCATGGCTTTTCATGTTTTTGTGTCATATCATTAATGAGAAGCCGAGTATCAAAATTATCAGTTGCATCTATCACTAAATCCACATCCGGAATGATGCTTTCTAATTCATCAACCCCTGCATCTACAGCTTGGGCATCGACTTTTACTTCGCTATTAATCTCAGCAAGTCTTGATTGTGCAGCGATTACTTTAGGAAGCTTGTTCTGAACATCTTTTTCACAAAAAAGCTGTTGTCTTTGCAAATTTGTTTCCTCCACATAATCGCGGTCAATCAAGGTAAGCTTACCAACACCTGCTCTCGCTAAGCATTCCGCACTACTAGAACCAAGAGCTCCAACTCCGACTATTAACACATGACTTTTAGCAAGCTTTTCTTGCCCTTGTTCCCCTATTGGTCGAAATAGTTCTTGTCGATGATAACGGTTAGGAGCCACTGCTGATTCCTTCTTTTGGACTGCTTGCTACAGCATAAGACTTTTTCGCTATTCTTCCAGCTTCATATCCTAATCGACCTGACTCAATCGCAAGTTTCATTGCTTCGGCCATTTTCACAGGATCATTTGCACCTGAAACTGCCGTGTTCAATAATACCCCATCTGCTCCAAGTTCCATAGCATGTGAAGCATCTTTTGGAGAACCAATCCCAGCATCCACAATGACCGGTACATTGGACTGTTCGATAATAAATTGTAAGTTTAATGGATTAATAATCCCTTGGCCAGAACCTATTGGAGAAGCTCCAGGCATGATCGCATGAGCGCCTAATTCCTCTAGTTTTCTAGCTAATACCACATCATCTGACGTATATGGCAGAACCGTGAAACCTTCTTCTAGTAAAATTTCGGTTGCTTTTAATGTTTCTACCGGATCAGGTAATAACGTTTTGTCACATCCGATGACTTCGACTTTGATCATATCACAAAGACCTGATGCATCAGCTAATCTAGCAGTTCGTACTGCTTCATCAGCATTTTTCGCTCCAGCTGTATTTGGTAGAAATTTATATTTCTCTAAATCAAGTTTCTCTAAAAAGTTAGGCTGTTCAGGATCAAATATATTCATACGACGTACTGAAAAAGTAAGTACCTCTGTATCTGAAACATCCACTGCCTTTTTTTGTGTATCAAAATCCGGATATTTTCCTGTTCCTAAAAATAAGCGTGACTGAAATTGATATGAACCAATATTTAACATATAATCATCCACCTCCAACAAAATGTACAATCTCTAATTGATCACCGTCTGAAACTTTGGTTTGCTGGTGATCTCGCTTTTTTAAAATAACTTGATTATGTTCCACAATAAGTGACTTGCCTTGCAGATTTAAATGTTCTAACAATTCTGCAATAGTATCTGGCTGTTGTTCTACTGTAACTTGATCGCCATTTATTTGTAATTGCATGTCATCACACCCTTATACATAAGTGTTTTGTTTACGCTTGATCGAGAAAGCTTCTTGATAGACAGAAGAAATAGCTTTTCCTTCTATTAAATCCGCCATAAATAAGCCAGTGATTGGAGCTAGTAAAATACCATTACGATAATGGCCAGCTGCGATAAATAAACCTTCTACTTCATCAACTTTATCCAAATATGGCAGCTCATCCTTTGTCTGCGGCCTAAATCCTGTCCATACCTTTTCAATCTCGGCATCTTTTATCTCTGGTATTAGATACATCGCTTTATCTAACAAAGAATGAATACCACCAGCGCTGACCTTTTTATCCATTTGATATGGTAATGATGTAGCTCCAATAATCATGTGTCCATCCTTTTTAGGGACTATATAACAGCCCTCCGAGAATATCGTCGCTTCTACTAAAGGTTGATCTGGCCTTACTGAAATGCACTCACCTTTAACTGGGTACATCTCTGTATCCTTTGTAAAATAACGTTGGAAATCCTTCGTCCACACACCAGATGCAAGCACCACTTTTTCTGCATAGAATGTTTCAGACTTGGTAACAACACCAGACACCTTTTCATTCTCTATTAAGAGTTCTTCAACGGAGGTATTTTCTTTTACCTCTGCTCCAAAACTCTCTGCCGCCTTTGCAAAAGCTTTGGTAACATGGATGGCAGACACTTGGCCATCCCCAGGAATATGCAAGGCTCCCTTTATTTGATTCGAGACTTTTTGTTCTCTTGCCATCATGTCATCCGGCGTCAGTACATAAGCTTCTTCACCAAATTGTTTTTGAAAAGCGGCTAACTGCTGAAGATGGTTTAATTGCTCTTCAGTTAGAGCCATTTTATACATGCCTTTTTGGATCAGTTGTATGTCAATACCTGAATATTCAAATAGTTCCTTTTCTATCTGTGGATACAATTGACGGCTTTCTCGAGCAAACTGAAATAAAGGTCCGTCTTGTGTAAATTCCACCTGAGCCCCTAACATCCCTGCTGCTGCACTCGAAGCTCCAGAAGCGACAGAGTCCTTTTCTAAAACTAGGACTTGATAGCCTCTTTTAGCTAGTTGATAGGCTATCGAGCAGCCTATTACGCCACCACCAATAACAATTTGATCATACATTTTTCTCAATGGCATCCCTCTCTCTATTGGTTAAACACTAGGAAGTAATCTTTTGCCGTTTCCACTGGGCTTTTAGCGCTCATAATACCTGACATCACTGCAACGCCGTCTGCACCTGCACTTTGAACAGATTTTATTCGTTCTGCACTGATGCCACCGATTGCCACTACTGGAATAGAGAGCGCTTCGGTTATGGCATGCAACGCCTGAATACCTTGAGGCTTGAGTTGATCTTTTGAAGCTGTTTTATAAATATGACCGAATATAACATAATCAGCTCCTAGACGTTCGGCTTCTATTGCTTCTTCTTTCGAGTGCACTGATTTCCCTATCAATAAATGAGGATATTTTTCTTTAACTAAATCCACTGGAGGACTATGAAATGCAAGCTGAACTCCCTTGCATTCTTTCATATGAGCCACATCAACTCGATCATTAATGATTAGCTTCTTAGGCGATACACCAGCTTGAACAAGACGATTGATGAGCGATATATATTCACTTGCTGTTTTTCGCTTTTCCCTTAAATGAATGTAGTAAACATATGGGTCGATTTCACGGCAAATCGATACCAGTTCTTCTTCCGTATGTCGTCCATCAGAAATCACATGTATACCATGTGCTTGCATGATCTTCCCTCATTTCTATGATCAATGACGATAAAGTGAGACTTACATCAGAGGGGCTTCCCCCCTAATGGTTAGCGAATCTTATCAGGATACTAGCGTCCGTTATCCCCACTCACACTTCTTTTATAATTCTAAGTCTTGAAGTGAAGGGCTTAGGGACAATTGTTCACCGTGATAAACCTTTAAAACATGAAAAAACCACCCATCCAGCAAGGACAAGTGGTTGTTATCGTGAGCTTTAACAGATGATTGATCATCTACGCCACTTCCCTCCGCTGGTGTTAGCCAGATCAGGTTCAAAGGGTCCGAAAAAAACGTTATCGTCTCAGCCACTTTTGGCTCCCCTAGTGTTCCCGTATATTTTTTTCACATAGATATTATAACATAATATCATCAATTTTCAATCAAACCTTTACACAATAAAGAATACTTAGGCTTAGCCAAGCCTTTGGCTACAGCAAAAGCCTTACAACGTTCAAAATATTTTCCAATTTTATGTTTATTTTCATGATTTCAGGGTAGAGATATAATGGAACATAATTGACGAAAGGGTGTTTTTCGAATATGGCACAAGATCAAGAAAAATTACAAGAATTAATCGATGGATTAAACGAAGACTTAGCAAATGAATATGCAGCAACTATTATGTACACATACCATGCATCAGTAGTTTCTGGGTTATACCGTTCCTTATTAAAACCCTTCTTTGAAGATGAAATAAATGATGAAATCGGGCATGCATTATACTTATCCGACAAAATTAAAACATTAGGTGGAACACCAACTACAACTCCAGCGAAAGTCGAGCAACTTACAAATGTACAAGATATGTTAAAAGCAACATTAAAAGCAGAGACTGAAACGATTGAACGTTATGAAAAGCGGAAAGAACAGGCAGATGAGCTTGGTTTTACAGAGCTTGTAGTCAAACTTGAAGATATGATTGCAGATGAAACAAATCATAAAGAAGAAACGGAGCGTTTATTAGCAGATGCTAGCTTCTTTAACTAATGCTCCTTTTCTCCTAAACAGACTTTCACTTTTTTAGGTGAAAGTCTGTTTTTTTTACATGATAAAGGCATAAACTATAAATAAAAGCATGCATTTTATTCCGCATGTTGTTATTATTTAAAAATGTTTTCGTAAAGAGACACTTTTCCATAGATTTATCTCTAAGATAAATCTATAAAACTATGCTATAATGAAAAGAAAAATTTCAGGGGGGGGTTAACCATGCAAGAAGCATTATTTCATGAAATAGATCAATCTTTTGACGATATGGTGAAAATGCGAAGGTATTTACATCAGTATCCAGAGCTTTCCTTTCACGAATACAAAACGGCTTCTTATATTCAAGAGCAATATAAGCAATTAGATATCCCTTTTGAAGCGAATGTGGGCGGAAACGGGGTTGTGGCTACCTTAAAAGGTGGTAAGCCAGGCAAAACGATCGCTTTAAGAGCTGATTTTGATGGATTACCAATTCAAGACGAGAAAAAGGTTGATTATAAATCGAAAGTTGACGGTGTGATGCATGCATGTGCACATGATGGTCATACAACAACTTTACTCACAATAGCACGTGTTTTCAAAAAGTATCAACAAGAACTGCCGGGAACGATTAAATTCATTCACCAGCATGCAGAAGAAGTAGCGCCAGGCGGGGCACAGCCAATGATTGATGATGGTGTTTTGGATGGAGTAGACTATGTGTACGGCACACACCTTTGGACCAATACGCCATACGGTGTTGTTCAATCATCTCGCAAACATTTTATGGCAGCTGCAGATAAGTTTACGATACACATCAAAGGTACTGGAGGCCATGGCGGTATACCACAACAAACAAAAGACCCTATTGTGGTGGGTTCTCAATTAGTTACACATTTACAACAAATTGTGAGCAGAAGAATAGATCCTCTTGAAACAGCGGTGCTTTCGATTGGAACATTTCATGCCGGAAATGCTTATAATGTGATTCCTGATACAGCAAAGATAGAAGGAACAGTGCGTACACTTAACCCATCGGTGCAACAATTTATCATCGATGAAATGGAAAAAATCATCCAAGGGGTTTGCAAGTCTTATGACGTTTCTTATGATTTTAATTATGCTAAAGGGTATCGACCTGTTATCAATCATGAGGAACATGCTGAGCTCATTTTAGATGTTGCGGATCAGTTATCAGAAGTGAATAAAGCTGAGATGATAAGCCCAAGTATGACGGGAGAAGATTTTGCTTATTATCTAGAGCACCGCCCTGGCGCTTTCTTTTTCACTGGAGCGCAAATAAAGGATGGTTTTGTCCCGCATCATCATCCAATGTTTGATTTCGATGAGCGAGCAATGGTGGTTGCAGCGAAAACTTTAATCGGTGCAACATTAAAGGCAAACGAATCATAACAAGAACTGAGAAAGTTCTCCGTAAGATGCTAAACAAGTGCTATTATGGACTGTTTTTATACGTATTTAAAAACGTCATGATAGCACTTGTATCTTTTTTTGATCTGCTTCTCGCTTTAAAATTGTCGTAAGAACCGTTCTATCTTCTATTTCGATCTTCTTCTCATATTAATATCGTCGTGAGAATGGATCTGTCAAATGTTTGTCCTGCTCCTCCGCTTTAAAAACCATGAGAGAAATTAATACTGATAATAGAGCTATCCTATACCTACTGTAAAACAAGTTGGCATCATTAGCCTTTCCATTGTTTTTGCAAATAAGTTGGTATTAAACCATACACAAACATAAGACCTGCAATAGCCATCAGAATAGTCATAAAAATATTTCCAATTACCATAAATAAGACTGTAAAGCCGACTACCTGCCAAAACATCAGTTGTTTCATCCACTTTTGAAACGATTCTTTTCTCACCTTTTCTGAAATCGGGTATAGATCTAACCAGACAATCGTGACATGATGTTTCCACATCGGAGCTATTTGCAACAATGTCATATATAAAAATAACATCGCAAAAATCCATTTTACCCAAGGATTAGGCACATAATAAATCAACAATGCTCCGATAATAAATAAACGCAAGTAAACACCTAAATACTCACCGCTTCTAACAGTGGTTAATCGATATAGATACGTATAACTGCTTGATTGTTTAAAAGGAA
Source organism: Gracilibacillus sp. YIM 98692 (assembly GCF_010993965.1). Taxonomy (GTDB): domain Bacteria; phylum Bacillota; class Bacilli; order Bacillales; family Amphibacillaceae; genus Gracilibacillus. The sequence goes on from NZ_WIXM01000003.1 coordinate 204,431, forward strand.
TCCACGCAGTTAACCATTGTGCAAGCAAATGGCGTTTTTTAACTTGTGTTTCAATATGAGGAACTTCTGTAAACATATTCGCTAATCGATAAAATGAGCGCATACGTAAATAATCTCTCTCGATTAGCAAATCCCAATTTAAAGCTTTTTGTTTCCTTGCAATCCTATAGTTATAACTAAACAATGCTGCCAATAGAATGGTCACCATTACAGTAAATAACATGTCTTGCTTTAAATAGAACAAAATAATGGCTGTAATCAAAGCAAATCGTACTATTTGATCGGTCAAACGTGTTTTAGGGTCACGTTCTCTTAACATCCACCAATTAGCTATAAGACTCCACGCTTTTATAATAAGCAAAATAACTAATAAGAAACCATACGAAAAAGGTTGCCGATTTGGAAATACCGTAAAGAAAAATGGTGCAATAGCTGCCATTACTATAAAGAACAAGTATATTTGTGTGACGTAACTATAGACAAGCGTTCTGACGAAATAACTGATAAGTTGTGTTTCCGCTGGAATCAGAAAAACCACATCAGCACGTTTAAGCAACGTCTGAATAGGATTGTACGTTGTGACTGCGCCTAAAGCAATAGCGATTATCCACACTGAAGGAAAATCGGAAGGGATCGCTTCTAACCATTGTTGATAGTAAACAGACAAAGCAGAAACAATAAAAACCATCGCAATAACCAAATGACCTGTGAAAATATATCGTAAGTAACGACTAAGCTCTTTCGAATGTGCCGCCAGTCGTTCGTAAAATAATTTTTTTGGATCAAGCATAGGAATCGGCTTCCTTTGTTAATTGAATATATAAATCATCAAGGGTCGCTTTAGGACGATTAAAAGCCTCTCTTAACTCTTCCAAGGTTCCTTTTGCACGAATAACTCCATCATGTAAAATAACAAAACGATCACAGTATCGTTCCGCTGTTGCTAAAATATGGGTGGACATCAGTACACCTGCCCCTTGGTCTTTCATTTCTGTCATCAACTGTAAATAAGATTGAATACCAAGCGGATCTAACCCCACAAAAGGCTCGTCTACTATATATAAAGAAGGCTCCACTAAAAATGCACACATGATCATTACTTTTTGTCGCATTCCTTTAGAAAAATGTATTGGAAACCATTTTAATTTGTTTTCTAAACGAAACTCCTTCAATAAAGGAGTGATCCTATTTTGATAAGTTTCCTCTGATAGTTGATAAGCCATTGCTGTCAACCTAAGGTGCTCCTCTAACGTTAATTCATCATAAAGCACAGGCATTTCAGGTATGTATGAGAATTGCTGTCGGTACAATTCAGAACCTTCCTGAAATGTCTTTCCATTTATCTCGACTCTTCCCTTTTTTGCTTGCATTAATCCGATCACATGCTTTATAGTCGTACTTTTCCCTGCACCATTCAAACCAATTAATCCTACGATTTCTTTTGGAAAAACATCGAAAGAAATACCGTGAAGAACATTTTTATGTGTATAACCACCTTCTAATGTATCAATATGCAATAACGGATCCATTTACAAACTTCCCTTCTAAAGCTCTACATGCTAAAATATTACCATTTTATTAGCATTATGCCAAAAATTTAAAGAATAAGCACTTATATTTGGTCCATACTATATGGTGAAGAAGGAAATAGCACAATCGTATAAGTCCAATCATCCTTTCCGATTTCTATATCAGGCTTAAATGTGAGGACAATAAATCTTATAAAAAGCTGAATCTAAATATGGTTCAAATCTTTATAAGGACAAGTGCTACTCCTTCTTTAAAGGCAGGATACTGTTACTTTGTTAACAGTATACCTGCTATTTTTAAAATCCTTTATGAATAGCTAATGTCTGTATATTGCGCTTCTTTTAAATTCTTTATACAATAGACATAACATATGAAGAAAAGGAGCGATTTCATTGACGACACATGAGGATTGTATATTCTGTAAAATTATATGCGGTGATATTCCGTCTGCAAAAGTGTATGAAGACGATCAAGTGTATGCATTTTTAGACATTAGCCAAGTAACGAAAGGTCATACACTTATTATACCGAAAACACATACTAAGAATATTTACGAAACCAATGAAGAAATAGCCTCCGAATTATTTAGTCGTGTTCCAAAAGTAGCAAATGCAATTAAACAGGCATTTACGCCGCAAGGATTGAATATACTAAATAATAATGAGGAATATGCGGGTCAATCTGTCTTTCATATACATATTCATTTAATCCCGCGTTATGATCAAAATGACGGATTTGGCGCCAAATGGATGACAAACGAAAATAAATATACGGCGCAAGACTTAAATGATATCGCCAAAAAAATTGAAGAAAAAATATAAATGAAAATTAGGTTTGATTTACCTAAAAAAAGAGAATGTTATAATATAGAAGGGAGTGTTCGGGATGATCAATACAAAGTCATTGTTTCTAGGAATGTTAGCTGGTAGCGTTGTAAGTGCTGCTGCTACCCTTTTAAGTGCTCCAAAATCCGGAAGTGAGTTAAGATCAGACATTAAACATCAAAGTGATGAAGCGATACATTCTATTAATAAGCTTCGTTCAGAAGGCATGGATTTAAAAGAGCAAATTACTAAAACATCCAAAGAAGGTGCTGCATTAATTAAAGACTTATCTGCTGATGTAAAAGAATCCATCGAATCATGGAAAAAAACGGTAGAACCACATCAAAAAAATATCCAAAAATATCTAACTCAAATTGAAGAAAGCTTAAAAGAATTAGAAGAAAAAACACAAAATCCATCAAATGAATCGTAAAGAAAAACTTGACTTATCGCCAAGTACTGGCGAAAGCCTAAGCTTTTCTTATACTTTTAAAAATTTTAGCTACATCGAATAGGCATTCTGCTAAAATTTTTAATTTTCATAACGTGAAAATAGAAAGGCGACCATGATTTAAAAATGGTCGCCTTTTTGATATTTATAATGTAACAAGAGCAATTCATTTACCATTTCGATGTAGCGCTCTTCTTTTATTAGTGCTTGCATCGTTTTTTCTGGATCTAATTTTGGGGAAAGCTGCCCAACAAAATGTATCAGTAACTTTTCATAATTCATGAATCCCTCTTCCTGATATTCCAGAAATCGATCATAAAGCTCAGCTAGTATGTTCATTAACTCATTATATTCTTGTTCTGTGATATCTTGTTGAAATAGCAAATGGATAAAGGGGTATTGATCCATATCACATATGGAAGTCAACAATTGAATATGAAATTTCTGCTTTTTGACTTCCTTTTCCAATCCCATTGCCTTACCTCCGACTTTCGTTATCACGGTGAACAATTGTCCGTAAGTCCTCCACTTCAAGAGCTAGAATAAGTACAGAAGGATAAGTGATGGATAACGGACGCTAGCACCCTGATAAGTTTCGCTAACTATCAGTGGGGGATACCTCCACTGATAGAAGTCCCTCTTTGTATATTTATACCGTTACAAAGCAGCAGATGTCAATTTTGAAAAATGTAAACGGCTTTTAAAAATTTTTTTTGCAATATCTATTGCATTTTTACATAAAACATACTATAGTCATGAAGTGCCAACAAAAGCAAACAGATTGCTCCACTTTCCTTCTATGATGAATTAGAGGGAATAAAGAGCAATAAATGGATGGACACTAGTAAAGAAAATTATAATCTTAAAAATGATCACGAGTAAGGGGTGAGCTAATGAATTGCTGGGATTCTATTAATGTAATGAAGCAACTCGGCTTTTACCGTAGTATCATACTTTCATTATTATTTGGTTTGCTTTCGTTTATTTTATTATATTTGCCTGCAAGCCTTATACACGGTGATAGTGTAGTGCGAGATCATGGCGTAATCCCTTTAGCAATTGGGTTAGCTTTACTACCACTCATACACAAAGCCCTACACATTTTACCGTTAAAATGTTTTTATAAACATTTAAAAATTGAATGGTTTATTCAAAGAAGAATTTTTCCTGATTTTAAAGTTTGTGAAAATACGAAAACAAGTAAACCAGTATTGCTAGCAGCGTTAATAGCGCCTACTATTTTTATAACCATTCCTTGTATTACAGGTGGCTATATGTTAGAAGGTTATTATCCTTACTTCTTACTATTCGCCTCTGTCAATTTAAGTTTGTCATACATTGACTTTATATATGTTCGCCACCTAATGCGAGCACCAAAAAAATGTGTTATTTCAAATGACGGACAAGGATATGATATATTAATTCAAAGATAACCAACACTTATACCGTGTTGGTTTTTTATATCGTCTATTTTCGAAAATCCATTTATTATCAAAGATCTACTGTTCAAAAGTGTATTTTTTTGTTAAAGTAATGACAAGAGTACAAGGAGGTAAGTATGATGCTTTACGTGTTTGTCTTATTTGCAGTCATTACACTATTTATTTTTAATTCCTTAACATACAAGCTATGTTTACAAACAGAAATGTCCCAAGAGAAACAACCTAATGTTTTTAGAACCATCAACATTTTAATTACCATTTTGCTTATCTCTTCTTACATTGAAGTCATATATACATGATGAAAATGTGGAAAAAGAGTAAAATGTTTTGTTTAAACTGTCTTTTTAAAGCTAATGTATGTTATATTATTTTCGTACCATTAATTAGCAGTAAATGAATTAGGAGTGTATGAATGATGAAAAAACTAGCCATTTCAGTAACACTTGCAGCAAGCGTCTTCACATTAGCCGCTTGTTCACAAGATGACTCAGAAACAGTCGTAGAAACCGCTTCAGGAGATATTACGAAAGAAGAATTTTACCAAGAATTAAAAGCAGCTAACGGAGAAAGTGTCCTGCAACAAATGGTTTTACAAACCATTTTAGAGGATAAATATGAAGTCACTGATGATGAAGTGGATCAAGAGATTGAATCCTATAAAGAACAATATGGAGAGCAATGGGATCAGGTACTAGCTCAAAGCGGTTATGGGAACGAAGATGATTTGAAAGAAGATTTACGCATGAATCTATTGCAAGAAAAAGCAATGCTTGAAAACGTGGAAGTAACGGACGAAGAAATTCAAACACGTTATGATAGAATGCAAACAGATTTAGAAGCTAGTCATATTCTAGTAGACAGTGAAGATACGGCAAATGAAGTACTAGATAAAATTAATAATGGTGAAGACTTTGCAGCATTAGCGGAAGAATATTCTAAAGACACGCAAAGTGCACAGAATGGCGGCAGTCTAAATCAGTTTAGTGCAGGAACAATGGTTCCAGGATTTGAAGATGCTGCTTACAACTTAGAAATCGATGAGATTAGTGAACCTGTTGAAACAGAGCATGGGTTCCATATTATTAAAGTAACAGATCGCATTGAAGTAGAAGATGTGGAACCACTAGAAGACATTAAAGATCAAGTAAAAAGAGAAATTGCACAATCTAAATTTGATCAATCAACAGCACAAACAAAAATGCAAGATCTCATTGATAATGCAAACGTAGATATTAAGATAGAAGAATATCAAGACCTTTTCGAACAACCAACAACAGAAGCTTCAGCTGAGTAAATGGTCGACCCTATCTCCAATAGAGAGATAGGGTTTTTCACTTTTGACTCTTTTTCATATTTCTTAGTTAATTTATTACACAGTTGAACCAAACTGCGTAATAGTACGGGGTGAGTGTATAAACACCGCTACAGAAATATACTTCGCTTTCCGCGGGCACGGCTTCAACTTCCTCGGCAGAACCCCGCTGCCTCCGGGATTTTCAGCTCGTGCTTTTCCCGCAGGAGTCTACGTATATTTCTTCCGCTAATGTGTAGTAAGAATGATGATTTTTCTCATTTAAAACGAACACCAATACAAGCTGTGGAAAAATGCGAGACTCTTATGGGAAAGGAACAGTCTGAAGACCCCTCGGGCGAGCTTTTTGCTCGTGAGGAGGTTGAAGCGTTCCCCACGGCAAAGAAGACACTGTGAAAGCGAGTATTTTTCCACAGCGACGATTAAGCACTCATCTTTAAACGAGTGGGAGGAAAATATTTATTAGTTAATGCACAGTTTATAGATATTGTGTAAGGAGTTTATTTTAAAAAGCAGCAACTATTTATAGAACTACCTTCATTTATTATATTTTTTCAAGATCGGAGTGAGTATATATGGAACAGGGACACTATTTTTATGACCTTATCCCCATTCAGTATCAAATATCAGAAAGTGAAAAGGAGGAAATCCTAAGACAATTTCCCCCTCCTGACTTACCCGAAGAAATTTCATCCTTTAACCTATCTCTTTGCCAAAAAGGAGAAAAGGTACAAACAAGGGTATTATTAAATGATTTCGAAATAAGACAGACCAAAACAAAAAAATCCTTCCTGAAAATAGCTTTTAGTAATCAATCTGGCCATATCCCCGCAAAAATGTGGGACAATAACGGTGAAGTCGACATGATCCATCCATTACTAGAGGAAAAAGGTGTATTTGATATTCAAGGTCATGTAGATGAATTCAATGGGTTTAAAAGTGTTACGGTAACCAATGTTACACCTTGTGATATTGCCATTAATCCTTTTACTTTACTAGCTTATACGAAACAAGATTTACAGTCCTTGACTGTCGAACTATTTGCTTATATAAAAGAGTTAAAAGAGCCGTATCAAACGATTGCAAGGAACGCAATGGAAAAACTTTGGAATGCTTTTCGAATGAGCCCTGCTGCCAAAGGCTTTCACCACAATTATTTAGGCGGATTGTTAAAACATACAATTGGATTAATGCGCTTTTGCCGTTATATTATCGTCTTAGAAGAAAATCCTTTTCGTGCAGTCATGAAACTTATACATAAAGTAGAAACACAATACAAACAAGAAATATGGGAAGCATTAAAGCAAGATGAAGGAAAACCTTCATATGTCTGGAAAGATACAATTGATCATTTATATCATATGTTACAGGGTATGAGTGAACATAAATTTGATACTGTGTCTTATGATGCTATCATGACTAGCATTTTGTTTCATGACATTGGAAAACTAATCGAATATGATTATGCTGGCAGAGATTTAGATATATTTCATTACTTATATCCTACGGCACATTTTGAAAATGCCAATCGAAAACAGGCTGGAATTACCATGGATCCTTTAGGTGTCATGGTTGGGCATATTCCGTATGGGGTTATGTTATTAAATAAAATCATAGAAGACCACCATATAGAGGTAAGTATGGAAAACATTCATTTAATGTCACACTGTATACTATGCCATCATGGGCTTCCAGAATGGGGTAGCGCGGTTCGAAAGCCATTAACGATTGAGGGTTATATCATTCATATCGTTGATTACCTAGACAGCCGCTATGAAAACACAGAAGAAGATCACCTAAAATAACATATAAAATAATGGGGCAAAACCAGCTTGGCCCTTCATAACTATCCTGACATGCATACCTTCGTATTAGAACCATACTGCGCAATAGTAAAATGTAAATGGAGTACGCCTATATCTCCCTGATTTTTGGTTACTGCTATTATGACGCTCCGACAACATACTTCGCTTTCCGTGGGCTCGCCTTCAGCTAACTTGGTAAAGAAAAACCCTTTACCAAGTGGATCTTCAGCTCTCGCTGTCCCACAGGAGTCTCCGTATGTTGTCTACGCTAGTGAGTGGTACGATTTATGATTTGTTTCATTTTTTCATAGGTTTGATGATATTCTCTCACTCAAAACGAGCACCAACCTAAGCTGCGGAAAAATACGAGACTCCTGTGGGAAAGGAACAGTCTGAAGACCCCGCAGGAAGCGTTCTTTGCTTCCGAGAAGGCTGAAGCGTTCCCCACGGAAAGCGAGTGTTTTCCCGCAGCGTCGATTAAGCACTCATTGAAGACGAGTAGGATGAGTTATTGCGTAGTATATGGATATGGCGAAAGCCTTAGTTTTACTTATACTTTGATCTTAAAAATTATTACTACGCCGAGTAACTTCCCTGCTAAAATTTTATACTTTCCTAACGTGCAAAAAAGAAGCTGCCTTAAATGGTCAGCTCACGGTATGTGTGAATGCAACTTTTAAGACAGCCCCTTATGAAGATAGGTGCAGAGATTCGGAGTTTGTCCGAACGGTGGAAAAATATAAAATTTGATGCTTATTACTAAGCTCCTCTAATAGATCAAACATCTCTTTTTTCCGAACAGAGTCAAAATGCACAAATCCATCATCTATTATAAATGGTAAAGACATTGGCCCAGCAATAACTTGACTCACCGCTAACCTTAAGGCAATATACAACTGATCTTTCGTGCCTTGTGACAATTCTTCGATAGTATAGCGTAATCCAGTGTAATCCTCTACTTCTAGCCAATTCTCTTCTTTTAAAGGAATAAGTCTGACATACTGGTTCGATGTCAGTTTGCTAAAAAAAATACTAGCTTGGTCAATTACCTTTGGCATGGTCGTTTGATAAAATTCTTGTTTGGCTTGCTCTAGTTTCTTTCGTGCCACTTGATCAACAGCCCACTTTTTTGCCAGCTGCTGTAAAGCTTCTTGCTTTATAGCATATTGATGCTTCCATTTTGATACATCTTCTTTATTTTCTAACATGCTTAATGCAGACTTTTCATCACTTAGTTGTTGCCTTAAAGATTGAAGATAAGCATTTTTTCGTTTTATATCCTTTTGCAACCGCTCCATTTTTTGTTTTAAAGTGATTTCATTCTCATAATCACCATTTTTCACCTTTTCTATTTCCTGTAATTCCATCCATATTAATAAACTATCACGTAATTGCCATGCTTTTTGATTCAAGGATTGTACCTTATCTATTCTTTCTCCTTTTTCGAGAAAAGCTTCTTCCTCATTGACTTGAGCTAAATCGAAAATAGTTCCAATTTCATCAAGATACGGCTTTTGTTTGTCTAAACAATCGTTTAATTGATCGTTTATCGTTTGCAATCGCTCCTCTAAATGCATGATAGATAGCTTTCGTTGCCTCTCCTGCGATAGTTTTTCATTGATACTATTTAAATTAGCATCAACTTGATCACCTAACATACGAAAGCATAGCTCTTGCTTCTTATTGATGCTGGACTGATAATCGCTAATATCATGATCTATTTTTCGCAGTTTATGGACTTTTTCTTTTAAACTTGTTAACTGTTGATAAAGCTTTGACCAATAAGGTAGATCGATTTGAGCAAGAAATGGAAATTGTTCGACTTGATCTTGTATTTTCTGCTCTAATTGTTGCCCTCTTTGCTTCATAAAAGTAGCTCGTTCCTCTAACTTCAGCTGTTCGATCGAACTTTTTTTCCATTCTTCCGTTATCATTTCTATTTGTCGCTGAATGTGGTGTTGCTTCTCTATTACATTTCTTCGCTTTTCAATATCTTCCTCAGATAACGAATAATTCATGTGTTCACTTGGTTTCAACCATTTTTCTGTTTGACTTTGATACGTATGTATTGCGATACGTTGAAGCCATGACAAGATAAATAAGACAATACTAATGCTCATAAAGCTTAACGAGAACCATGTTATAATGGAAAGAGCAATACCTATCCATAACGTCCAGTCGGAGTACCTGCTAAGCTCTTTCTGATTACATTTCCATTGATGATAACGTTGTTCTTGTTGCTGGGCATTTGTCCTACTCACCCATTTATCAAGGTCATCTTTATACTGATTTAATTGAAGCGGATCTATCTGCTCTTGTTCCCATTCTGCCTTTTCTTTTTGTAAGTAGTCTTGCTTTTCCTTTAATGCTGCTAAATCATGCTGAACATATTGTTTTTCTATGTCTAGTTGTTCTTTTTGTTTTGCTAGATCTGACCATAATTCCTCCAAATGAAATGGAAAACTTGAATGTTGTAGTGATTGCCATTCAAGTGGAATTTGCATCACATCTAGTTTATGTTCGATATCATTTTGTAAAGACTGACGTTTCTGCTTCCAATCCCTGCATTCGTTCTCTTTCTCTTCAATTTCTTCCAAAAGCATCTTTGCTTCGTACAAATGTTGATAAGTAGTTTCTGAAAGAAGGTGCTGTCTTTTTTCGCGTATTTCGGATTCAATTTCCTTTTTATTTTTGTTTAAAAGATTTGCTTCACTTTTTAACGGAAGAAGCAGCTCTTTTAATTGCTGATAACGTTCTAATCCATTAGTAGGAAAAGTCTCTCTGCTATCTAAACGCTTGATATGTTGGCAGATTAAGTAGTATTCTTCCAATAACCTATAATTGGAAAGTTTTTTTTCAATATGTTGAACTTGCGTTTGCAGCTGTTCTACATGCTCTTCTGTTTGATAAATATCGATTTCTAGATTCTGTACATTTTTCCATCTTTGATGATAAGTAGCTTCTTCTTGTTTTGAAGCTGATAGCTGTTGTTTTAAATACTTCATTTCCTCAAACAATTGATTAATTTCCGGCTTTTTCCCAAATGGTTTAAAAAGATCTCCAGTTCTCTTTTCCAGTTCCTTTTCTGCTTGATAGATTCGATCTGAACCAGTCATGCCAACCGACAATAATACATCGTTTAATGCTTTTCTATCCAATTGTTGAATTTTTTGTAAATCCAGTGAATCAAATGTGTAAATGGCTTCAAAATCATCACGAGTTATCCTTTTAAATTGGTCATTCAACCATTGTTCATCAGCTATATCTCCATTCACAAAATAAACCATTGCTTTTCCTTTGTTACGTTTCTCTATACGCTCAATGGTCACCACGTCATCTGCTAAACCAGATACCATGACTCTTCCACCAATTTCAGCACCTTTTTTCGGTAAATAATTCTGTAATTGTTTCGGTGTTTGACCAAACAAGACATATAAGATAAATTGCCGTAAAGTCGATTTCCCAGACTCATTGTGACCCGTGATTTCAACAAAATTAGATGACGAAAAAGTGAAATGTTTGTTCTGCCATTTTCCGAATCCAAAGATATAAACTTCCCTAATATGCATCGTTAATCCCTCCCTTCTAATAACGCTTTATAAATCGATTCTTCTGCTTCTTGTAATATTTCCTTTTTTTCTTGCTCATCTAGTTTTTCCAACCATTTGCGGCCATCTTTATGATGCCACAATGGAGAGATTAAGTCAGAGAAGTCCTTTACTTCTTGAAAGGATTGGTGAATTTGATTTAAAAAACTCTCTCCCTCTTGCCATGGATCATTAGGAAATGACTGTTCTATTTTTACTTTCATGATGTATACCCAAGAAAAAGAATCTTCTATTTTGTCATGTATTATATCAATAAGATCCGTGATCCAGCCTTCCTCTATCCAATTTCGCACTTTATCTGATATATTTATTAAATGTAATTCGACAAAGACACGTCCAAACATTTTCTGCCAGTCTAATACGATTTGATCTAACTTTTCACTTGCTTGTGTCATATTAGTCCAACTAGATACATCTACTGATAACTTCTCAAAACGAATTTCCTGTAATGGTACAAAAGTTAAATCACAATCGTTTTCCGATAATGTCACCACATAACATCCTTTTTCACCCGTTTCTTTAATAGATCTTCCCTGTAAATTCCCTGGATAAACAACAGGTGGATCTTGTGAGAGGATGTTTCTTTTATGTATGTGCCCCAATGCCCAATAATCGAATCCCGCCTGCTTTAATTCTTGAAGTTGAAACGGTGCATATGGAGCATGCTCCTCTGACATCATCTGACTCATACTGCCATGCAACATCCCAATGGAAAAACAAGCATCCCGCGTGTTTTGAAATTGACTAATTTTATTTTCATAAACAGCTCTATTTATATAACTAAAACCGTGAATCGTTGCTATGGTTTGATTATTTTTGTTAAAAGGAAAGGATTCTACTTGTTCCTTTTCAAAAACAAAAACATTATCTGGAAAATGCCGAGGAAATGTTTGACTATTTATGGGATCATGATTTCCAAAGGAGAGATAAACTAAAATATCATGTTCCGCTAACTTTTGACAAGCACGAACAAATGTCATATATGCTTGGAGACTTTGTTCTTCTTGATCAAAAATATCTCCTGCCATTAAGACAAAGTCAACATGCTCATCAATTGCTTTCTCCACTAATTTATTAAACGATTTAAATGTACTGTTACGAACTTGTTCAAAAATCTGTACAGGTAAATCACTTAACCCTTTAAAAGGACTATCTAAATGTAAATCCGCACAATGAATAAATTTCACCTGATTCACTCTATCCTCTCCTTTACTCTATTCATTGTAGCAAAGCTGAAATAAGAATGCACGTTCGATTGTTTTAGTAAGTTAAAATATGTTAAGAGCATTTATATATTTATATAAAGGAGGGCTATCATGACAAAAAAGGAATGGATGTATGTTAGCATCATTGGCGCTCTTATTATGACGAATCTCGTCATGTATTCTAAGTTAGCAAATGTAGAGCGTACGTTAGAAAATATGCAGTTTGAAGTACAAAACACCAACCACTCTGTCCAAAATATATCAACTCAAGTCCATCAACAAATGAATGAAATGTTGCAGGAACAGTTATGGATCCCCAAAAAAGATTACCAAGTGATGGATGCAAATATAGAAGAAAATACTATTACTGTAAACTTTGAATGGACATTACGCGAGCTGAACGAAGATGCTGTGGTATCTCTATTATATCGTGAAGAAGGAGAAGAAAATTGGCAAGAAATACAGATGGAAAATGAAAGGGATTTAAATTACCATTTGTCTCAAACCTTTTCACTAGATAAAAATTATCAAACTCAAATACTCGCATCATCAGAAAACCATAAGAGAAGTGAAGACTTATTTTCATTAGATTTCAAAAAGCAAATGGAGCATCACATGATGATAGATGCCTTTTTGAATGTTCGTAATGAAGATGTGGTGCTTAATGTTCATATTCATAATCCAACCGATCATAAGTTTCTAAATGTGGAGAGGGAGAAGCTTTCCATACAAAAAGCATCCGCATTTCTTTATCATGAAGATGACATGATCCGTGAGATAGATCTAATGGAAAACAATCAACATGCAAAACCAGACCCTAATGCGGAAAACATTACGTATCACGAATCCATCACAATAGACGAGAAGTATTCTATGAGGGAACTCGAAGTACGTGTCTTAGTAGAGGATGGATTAGGTATGGAACATGAAAAAATAACAGATACCTTTCATTAAATAAAGGAGAGTCAACAATATGCCTGTAAAAGATATCGGATTACAATACGATAAAATAGCGGAGCAATTCGAAGATAAAAGATCGCCAACCATAGGTTTATGTTATGTCAATCAGCTTCTTTCCTATATTAAATCAAAAGAAGCGACGCCGGATGTAAAGATTTTAGATATTGGGTGCGGTACTGGATTGCCCCTCACCAAGCATATCGCAAGTCGATACAAGAGAGTTACCGGAATAGATATTTCCGAACAAATGCTGCATACAGCAAAAAATCATGTTCCTGATGCCACTTTTGTAACCGCAGACATGACTACATATACCTCACAAGAAAAATATCATGCGATACTAGCTTGGGACTCCCTGTTTCACGTATCTATTTCCAGACAAGAGGACACACTTCGGCACATCATTTCATTACTTCACAAAGATGGAGTATTTTTATTTACTACAGGCGGGAAACATGGGCAACTTACTGATTACATGTTTGGCCAATTATTTCCTTACTATTCTTTATCACAGGAACAATATATGGAGATATTAACAGAAGAAAAATGCGATATCCTGATCAATGAATGTGATGATCCTTCCAGTCATGGCCACCGTGTTTTTTGTTGCAGAAAAAGGATAACCAATACATGAGAAAGTGCGCATGCTAGAATGTTGATTCCACATGCGCACTATTGAAGCAAATTTTTTTATTCCTTTTTTGATAACTGTAATGCTTTTTTAAAATCCTTTAATGAGCTTGATTTGCCATACATCAGCACACCACCTCGATAAACTCGAGCCCCGATTAACGCAAACAAAATAATCGTGGCGATTAGGATAAAGATACTTAATCCAATTTCCCAAAAGGCAATATCTAACATGCTTGCTCTTAAGAACATCGTCATTGGTGAGAAAAATGGAATAAAGGAAGAGATAGTAACTAATGGTGAATTTGGCATACCTAGACCAAACATGGCAATCATAAATGCTGCGACAATTAATAAAATATTTGGCATTAACATTTGTTGTACATCCTCTGTTCGACTAACAAGAGAACCTAGCATTGCCGCAAGAGTCGCGTATAAAAAATATCCGAGCAAGAAAAAGATAATCGCATAATTAAACGTTGCTAAATTTACATTTGAAAAGCCAAATGCGTCAAAGAACCCTCCGACCAATTCTTCTTGTTTTTGCATAATCATGATATATCCAGTAATTAAGAAAAAGCCCATTTGCAACAAGCCAACACAGCCAATTCCTAAAATCTTGGCAAACATTTGACTAACAGGGGAAGAACTTGAAATTAAAATCTCCATCACACGTGAAGTCTTTTCATTCGCAATATCCATCGCAATCATATTTCCATAGGATATAACAGCAAAATAAAGTAAAAATAAGATCACATAAACCAGACCACGAGCTATATTTAGTTCTTCTTCTGTTTTAACAGAAGAATTCCCCTCACCATCAGCAATAATTTCTGTTTCGAAGATGAGCGGCTCATAAATTGAAGCAATCACTTCTGGATCAATACCTGCTTGGTTCGTTGCCATTTCTACTTTAATCTGCTCTAATTCATTTTGTAAACGCGTTTCCACACGTTGATTTGTATAATCCACCGCATGATAGGAAGCTTTAGGAAGTTGATCATCTGTTTGATTGATTTCTAAAACACCCACCATTTCTTCCTGTGTAACAGCTTCCTTCGCCTCTTCCAACGAACCATTATAATCTGTAATCTCAATATCTGTTCCACCTAATCTCTCATCTAATAAGGTAACAATTTCTGATTGATTTGACACGACCCCTACTCGATCCATTTCATCTTGATCAAACAGACTAATGATAGATTGTATGTTAGCCATCAGAATGATGAAGGCTAAAAATAATGCCGTTGTAATAATAAACGATTTTGTTTTGATTTTAGAAATAAACGTATGAAAGAAAACAATCCAAAACTTATTCATAGGATTCACCAGCCTTTTCAATGAAAATATCATTAAGACTTGGTTCATCTAACTCAAATTTCCTTACAAATCCCATACCCTGTATTTGCTGTAAAATATCTTGAGAAGTTTCTTTCCTTTCGATTTGACATTCCACCCCATCTGCAAAACGTTTTGTCTTTAATACACCAGGGTGGTCTTCTAAAAAGGATAAATCAAAATCTGCTTGTATCACTAAGTTTTTCTTTCCAAAAGATCGCTTGATTTCTCGTAAATTACCGTGTAGAACTGGTTTACCATGTTGCATCATACAGAGATGTTCGCATAATTCTTCTACATGTTCCATTCGATGAGAAGCAAACACAATGGATGTACCAGCTTCCTTCAAATCTAAGACTGCTTTCTTTAACAATTCTACATTGACAGGGTCTAATCCAGAGAAAGGTTCGTCTAAAATGAGAAGTTTCGGTTTATGTATAACAGCTGAAATAAACTGTATTTTTTGCTGATTCCCTTTTGATAACTCCTCTATTTTTTTATCTAAATATTGAGGAACCTTCAATTTGTCCAGCCAATGTTTTAGTTCATGTAATGCATCTTTCTTCGACATTCCTTTTAGCTTTCCTAAATAAGTTAATTGATCTTGTACTTTTAATTTTGGGTATAAACCTCTTTCTTCAGGTAAATAACCAATTTCATCGCTTTTTTGATAGTCTATCCTTTCACCGTTCCAAGTAATGGTACCAGATGTTTGATCTAATAAATTTAAAATCATACGAAATGTTGTCGTCTTCCCAGCACCGTTCGCTCCTAAAAAGCCAAATATATGATTCTCCGGAATTTCTAACGATAGATCTTCGACAGCTGTAAACGAACCAAATTTTTTCATCACACGATCTAAAATTAATGACATTTCTATCCCCCTCTTTTTCCTCATCTATACATACGTTTTAAAAAGGAAAAAGTTTCAATTAAAAAAATATCCTGTTTACTAAATGGCAAATGATCATGAGTACTCTTCTATCAACCTTCCAAAAACTTCCCATTACAGCTTAATTATTCTTTGTTGTTTTATTACACAGTAGAACCAAACTACGCAATAGTACTGGGGATGAGTGTATAAACACCGCTCCAGAAATATACTTCGCTTTCCGGGGGCACGGCTTCAGCTTCCTCGGCAGCAAGCTGCCTGCGGGATCTTCAGCTCGCGCTGTTCCCCCAGGAGTCTACGTATATTTCTTCCGCTTGTGAGTAGTAAGAATATGTTTTATTCTCACATAAAACGATTACTAATCCAAGCTGCGGAAAAATACGAGACTCCTGTGGGAAAGGAACAGTCTGAAGACCCCTCAGGCGAACGGTTTTGGTGAGTGAGGAGGCTGAAGCGTTCCCCACGGCAAAGAAGACACTGCGAAAGCGACCAAAGGGAGCTTGAGTAGATGTCGCACTTGTGCCCTAGGGTGAAAGCGAGTGTTTTCCACAGCGTCGATTAAGCACTCATCGTGAACAGAGTGAGAGGGAAACTGTTCAAAGTTACTGCGTATTATATGGATATGGTGCAATAAGGTTTATTTTAAATAGCAATAGTCTTAGAAACATCCTCATTAAAAAACCACGAAGACTTAAATTTCTCCGTGGTTTTCATCAATACTTTTCTTATTGCTCTTGTTGTCCTGGCACGCCGTAAAGTTCTTCAAGTGGTTTTGTAATAATACGACTTATATCATTTACTAACACATTAACACGTTGTTCTTGTTCCATCAATTTAGAGATATCCTCATGTTGTTGAACTAGTTCCACCACTTTTTTTGCATTTTCTACTTCTTCTTCCGTAATTTCAGCACCTTGCATTTGTTTTTGTTGTAATTCCATCTGTGTATTACGGAAATTTTCAAACATTTGCTTAGCAGATGAATCCTCCATCACCTTATCATAAGCTGCTTTCAAGTCTTTAAATTCATCACTCGCTTGAATTGCTTTCTCTAGCTCATGTGCGCTATCGTATACATTTGACATAAAAGATAAGCCTCCTAATTCTGTTTTCTCATCGGTTGTGATTTTTGCACATGGATATGAACATCATATTCGATCGTTCGCCAATATGCTCCATCCACTATAACAGAAATGCTATACATTATCCAAGTCCTACGAAAAGAAATCCTTGAATCAATCCAATAACACCACCAAGAAATGCCCCTAAATAAGTGATCCACTTCAATTCCTTTTTGGAAATGGAGAGCATCATTTGTTCAATTCTTTCAATGGGAAAGGAAGCAACCTGTTCTTCCACCATACGATTCATTTCTAATTGTTTCA
This sequence comes from Gracilibacillus sp. YIM 98692, assembly GCF_010993965.1. Taxonomy (GTDB): domain Bacteria; phylum Bacillota; class Bacilli; order Bacillales; family Amphibacillaceae; genus Gracilibacillus. The sequence continues at coordinate 221,813 of NZ_WIXM01000003.1, forward strand.
AAATTTGTGGTAATTGTTGATGTAATTTATCAAACAAAGAATCTACTAAAAATGGTAAAACTTGTTTATGTATCGTCTTGGAAAATGGTTGTAAAATACTTTGAATATCCTTATTCATCCATTGATCTATCGGAATACTTGTTCTAGCTAGATGATGTATTTTAGTTTTTACGGTTGCACTTTCCAAAATATAAGAAAAATGAGCAAGATCTTTTCCTTCCCATTCACTCCATTCCTGTTGAATCAAGCGTTGAAATGTTTGATACCCATCATCTGATTTTATATAATGGATAAGAAGATGTTGTATTTTTTCAGCAAGATCTTCACTGCTAAACATCGATAATATCATATTCCCAAAAAAACCTTTTGATTCAGCATAATTCAGTATAATACGCTCCATTTGATATTTGGTTTGTGATGAAGTTAAAACACTTAATGCTTTCTGATGAGCATAAGATATGACCCCATCCACAAGTTGCTCCTTTTCTTCTTGAGAAATAGTTGACAGAATTTTTTTTAGTTTAGTATGTCGATTCTTTTTTATAAATGCCTCATATTGTTGTACAGCCATATCTCCAAATTGATTTAATATTTTTTCTTTGTTGACAGGCAACCGAAATCTATCCATGAGTTCCTGAACCGTTATCGACTTAGATAGAAACTTTTCCCACTCTATTTGTAATTGCGTTTGTACTTGCTTTTTTAATTTAGGCTCTTCCAACTTATTTTGTATACTATCCATGGTAACTAAATGATCGGAAACAAGCCTTCCTAATTGCTTTGCTAAAGTCGCTCGACGTTTTGGTATTACACCAGGGGTAAATGGAATTTTCCACTTACCTATATATTTTTGTTTATATGGACGAAATAACATTTTTATCGCAAGAGAGTTTGTTAAACCGCCGATAAAGCTGCCAATGATGATCATTGCCATAATAGTCCAAATTATTCCCACAACTTTTGCCACCTTTCCATAACGTATAACCTAAATAAGACATGCATATAATGAATTATCTTGTATAAAGGAAGGTTTTTATGATGCATACACTACGTATACGTGAATATTTTAATCCAAAAAGCAGAGTCATTGTACCACAAAAGCTTTATACTTCCTTTCAACATATTAACCAAGTACAAAACGGACCGTATCATGCATATTGTGATTGCCTTAGTCATGATCGACATCCAGATGTTGTTTATATTTCTTCTGCGTTAATGGAGCAAATTCGTTTGCAAGGCCGTTCCCATTGTCAGCTCCAAGTCATAGAAGACACATGTATCTTCGCCTATCAGCTTGGCGTTTTTATTGCTAGTATTAATCACACGAACCTGAGCTCAGCAAGGCATTTCTCTTTATATGAAGAAATGTCTCGCATTGGACAAACATTTGGTTTTGACACGATATTTTTTGGCTATCAGCATGTAGATTTAACCTCTAACAAAATAGAGGGATATCACTTTTTGGATAACCAATGGAAAAGGACGACAACCAATATCCCGCCAGTCATTTATAACCGAATACCCAATCGAAAGATGGAATCTCATCCTAAAATAAAAATAGTGAAACAAGTACTGAACACAACCTCTATTATATTTAACCCTGACTTTTTTAACAAATGGCAAATGTACGAATACTTAATGAAAGAAGAGAAATGCCGATATCTATTGCCATACACCATTTTTCAACCTTCGTTAAATACAATAGAGGAAATGATGGAACAGAACGCTGTTTACTTAAAGCCCATTCATGGAAGTAAAGGGAATGGCATTTGCCTGATCGAAAAAATAGACGACCAAATAGCCATCACAAATTATAAATCTCACACAGCATTAAAACAGTATTATCGAGATATCGATTCTTTTCAAGCAGAATATTTCCCTAAAGGATTTCAACATTACGTCTTGCAAGAAGCCATTCCTTTAATGAAACATCAAGGAAATGCGATAGACTTTCGTATTCATACAAATAAAGATGAACAAAGTAATTGGCAGGTTACCCTTATATTTGGAAAGCAAACGTCTAACAAAAGCTTTACCACTCATATTACAAAAGGGGGCTCTGTCTTACTATTGTCACAACTATTTTCTGCAAAGGAACAAAAACAAATCGAGCAAAAATTAATAGAAACAGCGATTAATTTAAGTAAAATAGTTGATCGCTCTATCCATGGGACCATTGGTGAATTAGGATTCGATATTGGAATAGACGAAGAGAAAAAACTATGGTTATTTGAAATTAATGCAAAACCAGGATGGATGGTTTTTGATCATCCGCAGTTGTCTCATTTATCTCGGGATGTTTTTTCCTCTTTATATCAATATGCCTTCTTTTTGCAAAACAATACGGAATGATCTATTTCTAAAACGGACAAACTACGGAAAAAAGGAGGGATTATTGATGGCTAAACCATCTTCTAAAAATCAAAACGATCCGAGAAATTCACATGAACTAGATGTCGATCGAATGATAAATGAGGGAATGGCTGGTGGTACCACCTATTCTCAACACGGACGTATGCAAATCGAGCAAGCGAGAAAACTCCCTAAACAAAACGAAAAATTCCCAGCTGAAACAGAGGGTGAATAAAAACAAGGGATGAGGACAATTTGTATATAAATTAATATGCAGCTACTGGGATATATCTGATTTCAATGAATATATTCCTGTTGCATCTACAGGGAGCTGATTTTTAAAATGCTCCCTTTTTTTCAACCTTAACTAGCTGATTTCTTTATAAAACATCCCCAATCTTTGTTATAATAGAAGTAAAGTATGTAATGAAAGAGGATTAATACATGTATACGCAATTAGAAGAATTGTTTACCACTATCAAAAAAACTAGCCCTAATGAAACATTAGATACAACGACATTTAAATGGTTTGTCACAAATGACAGTGAGATTATTGGCATTCCAAAAAATGAATTATCTAAACGTGAAGAAGAGTTACTCGGTATATTACTTACTCCATATAAAGCCAATCAACCACCAACAACCAGTCTAGAAAAACTATGGATGGATGTATTATTCCATCAAGAAATACCGAAATCTTTAATGGAAAAAGATTTAAGAACTTACCACTTTGTTTACTTCTCTTTATCAGATGAAGAGATCGACCCTGAATCTTTTCGAGAAGCCATACATGGCTTATTTCCCGAAAAAACACCCATTCTATGGGAAAACAATCATGAAGGGGTCATTATTCGAGAAAATCATCATGCAAATGAAGAAAAGCTCACTTATAACGAAATTATCGAAGTGTTAACAACCGATTTTTATATGGACACTCATTTATTTGTCGGTCCTACTCTATATGATATCAAACAAGCTTCTCGTTACTATCAATGGATTAAAAAATGTTATGCCCTAACGAAAAAGCGTAACTATGCTGTCATTCACTACATAGAAGCAATTCCATATCTATTATTGCATGATATCACAGATGCAGAACAAAAAATGATCGTTGAACCTATATTACATCATGTACAAGGTGATGAAGAATTATTAAAAACTATACAAGTCTTTTTAGAATCTAATTCCAATACAACATTAGCAGCGAAAAAAATGTATATGCATCGCAACAGCTTACAATACCGGGTAGATAAATTTATTGAAAAAACGGGTATTGACGTCAAAAAGTTTGATGGTTCCATAGCTGTTTACCTATGCTTACTCATGCGTTCTAAGTGGTGAAAATCCTTTTATATCAAGGGTTTTTACTTTCTATATTTATTTATGTATGCGATTTCTGTAACCGTGCACAAACTCGTCCTCATTTTTTGTGCATGATAGCTATTTACGCTTATACGAATAACTAGTAAACTAATACCCATAGATGAAACGCTTTCAAATAAATCTAGGAGGGAATACAAAATGGCAGAATTATCTCTAAGAAACATTGATAAAATTTATAACAAAGGTGAAGAAAAAGCGGTTGATAATTTCAACCTTGAAATCGGTGACAAGGAATTTATCGTTTTCGTTGGTCCATCTGGTTGCGGTAAGTCAACAACCCTACGTATGATCGCAGGTCTTGAAGAAATCTCTGGTGGAGAATTTTATATTGATGATAAATTAATGAACGAAGTAGCACCAAAAGATCGTGACATTGCGATGGTTTTCCAGAACTACGCACTATACCCTCACATGAATGTTTATGACAACATGGCATTTGGTTTGAAATTACGTAAATTTAAAAAAGACGAAATTGAACGTCGAGTAAAAGAAGCAGCTCGTATTCTTGGTCTTGAAGCATACTTAGATCGTAAACCGAAAGCCCTTTCCGGTGGTCAGCGTCAGCGTGTTGCATTAGGACGTGCCATTGTACGTGATGCAAAAGTGTTCTTGATGGATGAGCCTTTATCAAACTTGGATGCAAAGTTACGTGTACAGATGCGTGCAGAAATTCAAAAACTTCACCACCGTCTGCAGACAACAACCATCTACGTTACACACGACCAAACAGAAGCGATGACTATGGCAACACGTCTTGTTGTATTAAAAGATGGTATTATCCAACAAGTAGGTGCACCAAAAGAAGTATATGATAAACCAAATAATATCTTTGTTGGTGGTTTTATCGGATCTCCAGCAATGAACTTCTTTAACGGTACACTAGAAGAAGGAAAAATTGCTTTAGGTGATACAAAAGTAGAAGTACCTGAAGGTAAAATGAAAATCCTTCGCGAACAAGGCTATGTAGGTAAGGAAGTAGTACTTGGTGTTCGTCCTGAAGATATTCATGATGAGCCTGTATTCCTTGATGCTAACCCTGGTAAGAAAATTAAAGCTACCATCGATGTATCTGAATTAATGGGTTCTGAATCTTATCTATATTCAGAAGTAAATGGACAAGAATTCGTTGCACGTGTAGATTCTCGTACAGATATCCACGGCGGCGAAAAAATTGATTTAGCGTTTGATATGCACAAGTGTCACTTCTTTGACGTAGATTCAGAAAAACGTATTCAATAATAATTAACAGAAAGGAGCTATGCCTGAGGCATAGCTCCTTTTTATATCTTTTGCTCTTGTACTACTATTTCTTGACTCATTTGACAAGTTGAACATGTACCAACATGGATACATTGATGTTGTTTTGAAGAATCGGAGACTCCATCAATTAATTGAGCATCATTTGCTTCAATATACGGAGAGTAGTCGCCATAATAATCGACGACTTTTCCAGCATCCTCAAGAGGTGCTTCACAATTTTTGCAAGTAGCTTCAAGTCTTTCTAATCCATTGCATATTGTACATATATACATGGTTTCCTCCAAAAGGGAGACGTTTTATCTCAACGTCTCCCTTTCATGTCAAAATGACATTACTGTTGCTGCTGTCCGCCACCAAATTGTTGTTCAGCCATAGTTACTAAACGTTTTGTGATTTCGCCACCAACTGAACCGTTAGCACGAGACGTAGAATCAGCACCAAGATTTACACCAAACTCTTGTGCAATCTCCACTTTCATTTGGTCTAGAGCTTGTTCTACTCCAGGAACAACTAATTGATTTGAATTGTTAGTTGCCATTCTTAATCACCTCCTGTACCCCATATTGTGAACAGAAAGATGATCTATATGCGTTTATTATATTAGCAATTTTTAGAAATAAAGATTATTTAGGATAGGTCATTTCTTCAGGCTTAATCCACTCTTCAAATTGCTCTGCAGTCAATAACTCAAGCTCTATTGCTGCTTCTTTTAATGTTGTATTATCTGCAAAAGCCTTTTTAGCAATTTTCGCTGCATTTTCATAACCAATATGAGGATTTAAAGCTGTTACTAACATTAAGGAATCATTAAGATTTTTTTCAATCTGTTCATGATTTGGCTCTAAACCTACAACACAACGATCATTGAAAGAAAGCATACTGTCTGCTAATAATTGAGCAGATTGCAAGAAGTTATAAGCAATCACTGGTTTAAACACATTTAACTCAAAGTTACCCTGGCTTGCTGCAATGCCGATTGTTGCGTCATTACCCATTACTTGAGTGGCAACCATTGTAATGGCTTCACTTTGCGTTGGATTGACTTTCCCAGGCATAATAGAGCTTCCAGGTTCATTAGCAGGGATCGTGATTTCACCAATACCACAACGCGGACCACTTGCTAACCAGCGAACATCGTTTCCAATTTTCATTAAATCAGCTGCAAGACCCTTTAATGCACCATGAGCATAAACTAACTCATCATGACTTGTTAAAGCATGAAACTTATTTGAGGCCGAAATAAATTCTTTTTCAGTATATTCGCTTATCTTTTTCGTTACACGTTCTGAAAATTCAGGATGAGCATTTAACCCAGTCCCTACAGCAGTCCCGCCAATTGCTAGTTCTTTTACGTGCGGGATACTATTTTTAATCATCGATTCGGTTTTTTCTAACATCCGATGCCAACCACTAATTTCTTGGCCTAATGTTAAGGGAGTAGCATCTTGCAAATGTGTTCTACCTATTTTCACTACATCTTTAAACGCTTCCATCTTCTCTTTTAAAGTCTTCTCTAAAGTGGACAGTGCTGGTAAAACGACTTCTTCTAGCTTACGAACAGCTGCAATATGTAAAGCTGTAGGATACGTATCATTAGAACTTTGCGATTTGTTGACGTCATCATTAGGATGTAAAGTCAAATCACTGTTTTTCTCACTTAACCATTGGTTTCCAACATATGCAATTACTTCATTTACATTCATGTTGGATTGTGTACCGCTTCCTGTTTGCCAAACAACTAACGGAAAATGATCATATAAATCTCCTGCTAAAATTCTATCAGCAGCATATGTAATCGCTTCTGCTTTTTCTTTTTCCATAAGGCCAAGTTCACTATTCACGATTGCTGCACTTCGTTTTAGAATAGCGAATCCTTCAATAATTTCCTTTGGCATTGTTTCGTTTCCAATAGGGAAATTCTCTTTACTTCTTTGCGTTTGTGCACCCCAATACTTATCATTAGCTACCTTCATTTCCCCAATAGTATCTCGTTCGATACGATAATCCATATTTCCTTTCTCCCCCTTTAGACATTTTCTTCTTTATTGTATCAAAAAAACACCTAATACGTGTATTAATTCATAAAGAAAAACTTGGATTATCGCCAAGTCTTAATGGAGAAAGCCTTAGTTTTTCTTATACTATCAACCATAATAATTTATACTTTCTGATAGTACAACAAAAAATAGTGGCACATGCCACTATTTTGTATCAACATATGGTAGGCCTGTGCGAAATAATCCTTTTGTCTCCATTCCGCCAAGACCTTTTTCTCCTGTCATCGTATTTTTTAATACTTCATATACGTTGATTTTATCCATAAAGGGTGTATATGCTACTTTTGCTACCACATAAACAGGATCTAGTGCATGTATATTCACTCGATCTGGTGAACTGGCGAAATTGGCTCCAGCTCTAATTAAAGATTCGAAGTGTGATTGACAAGCTCCTGCAAAAATGACTAGTTGATCTAGGTGCGATGTCCAATTTCTTGCAATTCGAACAGCTTCTACAAAATGTTTTGTGTTGCGATAAGCGGATAATTCTTTTTTCGATCCTTTAGACTCAGAATAAGCATCATGACCTGTAATAACAATAATATCCGGTTGGATTTTCTCAATATACTTTTGCATCTCAAAAGGCAAATCACTTTCTGGTACATATGCCCCGTGTACTTGCAGTCCTAATCGCTGATAAAGTTCAATACACTTTTTTAAATAAAGCCGATCACCATCTAAATGTAATACCTTTACTGGTAGTTGGAATCGTTGAACGTTTCTCGGTTCTTTTTTTTTATGTTCGATATCTTTTTTATCTTTCATTAACTGATAATCCTGGCGAAATAGTCGATAGGAATATTCTTCTTTTTCTTTTATTTCTTCTTGACGTTCTCTAATATCCTCTTCTGGCAGGATACGCACATCATCAATAGGTGCATCTGCTTCTATACGTAAATCCTCCCCATGGAGTAAAACCGTTTCATTTGATATATTTTTCACACGAAACACGATATCATGCTCGTATGAATAGCGCGTCACAAGCATTCCTGTTGTAAGCTTCACTGAACCACCTCACCTAAGACTAAGCTATTATAGGCTATGATGGAAAGAATCTTTTGGTGCATGCATCAAGCAATCCCTCCTGGTATACCAGAAGGGATGCATATTTTTCTTTATTAAGGATATAGACCGAAGAATTCTTCTAAAGTCTGCTGATCTTGATAAATATCACCTGCGATATTTTCACCAACATAACGTAAATGCCAAGGCTCATAGCTATATCCGGTAATCTCTTCTTTGCCTTCAGGATATCGAATGATAAAACCATGTTCATGTGCATGATCAGCTAACCACTGTCCTTCATCCGTTTGAATGAAGCTTTGTTCTAAAACAGCCGTTAGTGCTGCAGAGGCTACATCCATCGCTAATCCTGTTTGATGTTCGCTTGTTCCAGGCTTTGCCGAAAAACGATCTGCATGCTCCTGTCCATAATGCGCCACATTATTTTCGTAAATTTGTTTTTGGCGCTCAAAGGAACGATAGCCAGATACAGCTACAAGATCCAGTCCATCTTTTTTCGCTGCATTAAATAGCTTTTCTAATGCATCTGCTGCTTCTTTTCTTAATAATCTCTTTGGACTCCCTTCTTCGGCATAGTACGATACATTTGCTTCAACTAAATTTGGTGGTTGAAATCCCGCTGGTACACTTCGTTGCTTATTAACGATCACCTGAAGACTTGTCGGATTATCTACCACAATTGGTTCGTCAGTTTGTTGATTTTGCTCTTTCTGTTGACCGTTAGAATCTTGATTTTCCTGATTATTTTCTTCACCCGAATCATTTTCCGATTGGTTATTGTCTGTATTGTTTTGATCATTTTCTTGTTCTGAATCTTTCTCTTTAGGACTGTCATCTTCTTCCTTTTGTTCGGGATCTAAAATCTTATCTGGTACTTCTTTATCGTTATTTTCAACATTACTTTTATCTTCTTGTGGACTAACGAAATAATTTTCTTCACATCCGATTAGTAATAACCCAGCTATGAAAATAATTCCCCATCCATACATGAGTTTTTTCATACTAATAATCCTTTCAATTTATAATATTCCGGCATTTCCCACTATAACATAATTCAGAAAATAAACATATAGGTGATGATTGGTGTCCACTAAAAAACCCCGCCATTAAATGACGAGGTAAAAGGATATATTCGTGTGATAAACATTTCATTGTTAACTTATTTTTATGATTCCCAAACATAATTTTGGTACTCTTCACTTAATTCCTTAAATTTTGTTTGATCATTCTGGTCTATCGATTCATTTAATTCTTCTTCTAAGCGTGCCTTATTCCAATGAAAACACAACTCATCTAGTACAAGCTGTGATGCTAATTTCAATTCATAAGGTATTTCTCTTCTCGCATTAATTCTTTTTCTTGCAGTACCTTCAAACGACTTTAAACGATAAATCACTTTTTCTTTCTTCACGAGCACGCCTCCTTTAACTTTCTATCAAATCAACCAGTTTAGAACACCTATTTAATGTGTTATTAAACTCTTCCCATATAAAACAACTTCTAAACCTATTTTTATATTTTTTATTTTATATGTCTCAGCTTGAATAATTGTGAGGGGCAATGTCCTAGAATAAGAAAAATAAAGAAAGACTTCCATCATCGGGGGTTTTTTCATCCCCCATTAAATAATGTGTTAGCTTGTAATGTGTAATCATGCTATTAGGTAGACTTTTCTAAATGAATTTTGATAAGCTTAGTAATGGTAAATCGATGCGTTTTTTTACTAACAGATAATATGGAGGCTTTTTCATGGATCAATATAATAAGTATAAAAAAGGTGAAAAAGGTGCTTGGTTAAGTATCATTGCTTACCTTATATTAGCTATTCTAAAATTAAGCATTGCCTCAATCGGGAATTCCTCTGCATTGTGGGCAGATGGGCTAAATAATACAACAGATATCATTGCCTCCGTAGCAGTTTTAATCGGCTTAAAAATTTCTCGTAAGCCCCCTGATGAAGATCATCATTATGGCCACTTCCGAGCAGAAATGATTGCCTCTTTATTCGCAGCTTTTATTATGGCCTTTATTGGTATTCAGGTATTAGTGGATACGGGCAAAGCATTGATAAACGGTCAGTTTGAACAGCCTGATATGCTTACTGCCTGGACAGCCCTTTTTGCAGCGTTTGTCATGTTTGGCGTTTATTTATATAACCTTAGACTTGGGGAAAAAATCAATAGTTCAGCTTTAAAAGCCGCAGCACAAGATAACAAATCTGATGCACTTGTCAGCATTGGAGCATTTGTAGGGATTGTTGGGGCACAATTACAATTTTTTTGGTTAGATCCATTAGCAGGAGCAATTGTTGGTATTATTATATGTAAGACAGCTTGGGATATATTCAGAGAAGCTACCCATACTTTAACGGATGGCTTTCATCCCAATGAAATAAAACTGATACAAAAAAGCATTGTCCAGCACCCTGATGTATTAAAGCTGAAGGAAGTAAGAGGACGCAAACATGGAAACCAAACTTTAATTGAAGCAACAATATATGTTGACCCATCATTGACCGTTAAACAAGGACATGATATTACCGATAACATTGAAGACATGCTATGGACCAAACATAATGTACCACACACACATATTCATATAGAACCATATCAGAAAAATTGAAGGATTGTGGTCCTTTTTAGGATCACAATCCTTCTTTTTCTAATTGATCTAATTGGTGGATTAATTGTGTTATATCTTTGAAACCATAAGCTGTTTCCTGGTACGTACCATAACCAATTGTTGTTTGTTCTTGTTCAATTTTTTTTGCACCGAGCTTTAAATAAAACTGATGTGTTGGATTGTTCGTTAATACCCATATTAATAGTGAATGATAACCTAGTCTCTTCATTTCATTTGAAAACGCTTTTAATAATAGCGCCCCTAAACCTTTCCGCTGATGTGTTGGTAATAGATAAATAGCAAAAATTTCCCCATCATAGCCAAATCGCTCTGTTCTTTCTTTTCCTCCTGAAATAAACCCAACAATTTTTCGATTTTCTTCCACTACCATGACGGGTTGTTGCTCTTTAGGCATTTTTAAAATAGTTTCCCAGAGTATAGTACGATTTTCCACCGTACTATTTGACATATCCTGTTCATTAATTAAATCTTTATACGTATCTTTCCAGCTACTTACATGTACCTCAGCGATAGACTTTGCATCATGGATATTTCCTCTTCTTATTTGATACATGTTCGACACCCTTTACTCTACTCATTAAATGGTAAAAAATAAAACAGTTAAGATCGCACTAAATACTACAAGAATAACGTGAACGCGAAGCCATGACAATAGAATTGCCACTCCTCCTGCAGCGAGTGCCACATAAGGCCTATCTGGAGTCACTGATAAAATTCCAGGAAAAATTAACGCACCAAGTGCAGCATATGGAATGGCTTGTAACCACTTATTCACCCATTCTGGAAACTGCACTAAATCTACAATATAAGCAGGAATGACTCGAGGAATAGCTGTAACTAATGCCATTCCAAGAATAATGAACCATGTCATGCGTTCTCCTCCTCTAAAACAAACACTCCAATAAGACCGCCAACTAGCGTACCGACAACGATTCCCCATCCCTGTCCAATTTCTGGACTAAGAAGAAAATTCGAAACCATGGCGGTAGCACTAATCCAAATAATACGCTTCTGTTTCCGAACAGACGGTACTAACAGTGCTATAAACATAGCATATAGAGCAACTCCCATACTTTGACTTAATGCTTCTGGTATAATCTCTCCAAGTATTCCACCAAGGAATGATCCAAAAACCCACGATAAATAAGAAGTCAAAAATATGGTTCCATAAAAATAATAACCATAGGATTGATTTACCTGTTTACGATAAATGGATGAAACAGAAAATGTTTCGTCAGTTAAACCTAGTGCAAGTGGAAATTTGACTTTCAATGAATAATGCTTAATTTGATTAATAAAGGATAAACTCATGACAAAATGGCGAAAATTCAGCACAAAAGTGGCAATAATTATTTCCATTGCACTGACCCCGAGCCCTATCATCCCTGCTCCCATAAATTGGGCTGCCCCAGCAAATACGAGCAGGCTCATGCCAGTAATCTCTCCTAATGACAATCCTGCTTGTTTTGCTAAAACGCCATATGCGATAGCAATCGGTAAATATCCAATGACAATCGGAGATCCAGCTACAAAACCATCTCGGATTTGCATCTTTTTTTCTTCTTTTTCTTCATAATCCATTTTACTAGTTAACCCTTTACTTATAAAGACTCATCATCTTGATCTGTTAAGATCATTGGACCTTCTTTAGAAATTACAATGGTGTGTTCATATTGTGCTGATCTTCCCCCATCTGTTGTGCGAGCTGTCCAGTTATTATCATCCATTTTACTTTGCCAAGTCCCCTCGTTAATCATTGGCTCAATGGTTACAACCATTCCTTCTTTCAGACGAGGGCCTTTTCCTGCTATACCAAAATGTGGAATATGTGGATCTTCATGAATAGTCGGCCCTATTCCATGTCCTGTAAAGTCGCGAACAACGGAGAAACCTTCACCCTCTGCATATTGTTGAATAGCATGTCCAATATCCCCAATACGTTTTCCTGGCATTGCTTGTTCGATTCCCTTATATAAGGAGTTTTTTGTCACTTCTAATAACTTTTTGGTATCTTCGTCTGGCTCGCCAACTACATATGTCCATGCAGAGTCCGCTAATCCTCCATTGAGATTAACCACCATATCAATGGTTACAATATCTCCTTTTACTAACTGTTCATCTCGAGGAAAACCATGGCATATTTCATCATTGATCGATGCGCATGTAGCATATGGGTAACCGCTATAACCTTTTTGTTCCGGGGTTGCACCATGGTCTGCTAGAAACTTCTCCACGAAATCATCAATCTCTTTTGTTGTTACCCCTGGTTTCATTCTATTCGAAATTTCTTTATGGCACTTTGCAAGTAGCTTACCTGCCTCATGCATCATTTCTATTTCACGTTTACTTTTTCTTGTAATCATTCCTAACTTCCTTTCTTCCCTCAACCATTGTATCTTCATAAATTTTATCATATTTTATAGAAAGTTGTGCAAAAAAACAACTTAAACCCTTAGGAAAAATTCCGACAGGTCCCAAATACCGTGCAAATGAATAGGGAAAAAGCTGGCGATAATAATCGCCAGCTTTTTGGTTTCTACTTATCTGCTTCTATCTATTAATTAGTAGCCGCCGTATCCCCAAGAAGCACCGATAATAATTAATAGAATAAAAAGCACCACGATTAGCGCAAAACCTGATCCGTATCCATATTGTTGTGCACCCATCATTTATCCCTCCTTATCATTCTTACACTTATAAGGTATGTTAGAGAAGGAGGATTGGTCCATTTATTTGAGTAAAATGGGTGATCACCTAATTACAGTAAATCCTTCACACTATAGTATTTGCCATTCTCAAGAGATTCCTCATCATCCAAACGATCTACTAATACAGCAGCAACAATATCGGTATCCCGTAATTTATGTTCTGATTTGTATGCTTTAAATTTTTCTACATCTACAAATTGACTGGGATTTGCTGAACGAATTTCTCCTTGCATATCTGTATCCATAATACTCGGATCAAATAAAACAATTTTGTTACCTGTATTTAACTGAGCTTGTTCAATGGCAACTGTGTCCGTATACCTATCTAGTCCTGCCTTCGTGCTGCAATAAGCATTCCATCCATAAACGGAACGATTTGCTGCACCTGAAGTGACATTTGCAATGACAAGCGGTATGTTTTGATCACGCCATGCGTCTAACCATAAATTCGTTACAATTATTGGCGATAATAAATTAACATGTACATGATCCACAAGTTGAGATGTGGACTGCTTCCCTGCTTGTTCAATTGGCGATACAAGTGCCGCATTTTGAACTAAATGCAGTGAATCTAACGGCTTCTCTTTTAAATGTTCAATAATCTGTTGAAAGGTATGCTCTGTTTCATCTAAGTCAGATAAATCCACATGATAATGGGTATATGTACCTGGCAAACCGGCTTCTTTTAATGATGGATTATCATGTCTTGCTAAACCAATAACATGAAATGACTTTTCCATTAACAATTTAGCAATGGATGCACCTAAGCCTTTTGAGGTCCCAGTAACCACTGCATATTTCACTTAAAACACCTCACCTGTTTATTTTTGAGCCTTGTCTAAGGCTTTTTCCATTGTTTGTATAATATCAGACACATCTTCGATACCAACAGATATTCGAACCAACCCTTTCGTAATGCCTAATTCATCCTGAGTTTCTTTTGGCAATGCTCGGTGTGAAGTGCCAATTGGATAGGATACTGTTGTTTCAACGCCTGCTAAAGTTGCCACAATTTTAATCCAATCTAAGGATTCAAAAAAGATTTCCTCATCCGCTTTACCTGTTATATCTATAGTTACGATGGCACCATTTCCTTTTTCTGAAACATATGTTGGATAATACACTTTATCAACACCAGGATGTTTGCTCATAGCTTGGGCAAGCTGCTCTGCATTTTTTACATGACGCTCCATACGAACACTTAATGTTTTTAATCCACGTACTGTTAACCATGCCTCAAACGGGCTTAGATTGGCACCCAAATTGACACATTTCTTTCTAGCAACTTCAATTAACTCTTCATCTCCTGAAAGTGCACCTGCAGTGATATCACTATGTCCACCTAGATATTTGGTTGCACTATGTACCACTAGATTTGCACCCTTATCATAAGGCTGTACTAAATATGGTGTAGCAAATGTATTATCTATCATTAATTTTAACTGATGCTTTTTTGCAACTTGCGCAACACGATCTAAATCCTCCACACGGAGCAAAGGATTCGTGATCGATTCTGTATACAATAACACCGTATTATCTTTCATGTGAGATTCAATATCCTGTTCAAATGGAATAAAACTTACCTCAATCCCAAAGTCCGTCAGTTCATTTGCTAAAAGCTCATATGTTCCGCCATATAAATCAGTGGAAGCTAACACATGGTCTCCTGCTTTTGCTACAGATAAAATACCAACCATAATAGCTGATAATCCTGAAGAAGTAGCGATGCCATCAGGTGCGCTTTCTAATTGCGCCACAGCTCGGCCTAATTCATCCGTGTTGGGATTACCAGTTCTTGTATATAGATAATCTCGATCTCCAGTGAAAAAGTTTTCTATATCCTGTAAATTTTTAAATGTAAAGGCTGATGTTTGATGAATTGGTGTTACTTTAGCAGGAATCCCTTCTGTTCTTTTCATTGTTACATGTACAGACTTTGTGTCAAATTGATGTCCCATAATCCTCTTCCTTTCTTCCCTTTACCTTTTATATCTATTTCTATCGGCAATTTCTACATTAATTCTACTTTAACGTAAACTTCTACATTTTCCAACTGTGAAATATAAAAAATATAGATAAGCTGCAATGTGATAAATGTATTCGACTTATTACGCAAAGCGATAATAAACTAAAATAAATGTTGCCAGAACAAAGATAAAGTTTAGAAAAACAAAGATAAACTGATCTATTTTCGTTTTATGCATTTTAATCGGCGGATGGTAGAAAGAGACTCCTTCAATAATAAATAATAGTAATACAATATGAATCATAGCATGGCCAATGATTTCAGTCATACCGAATAATAAACTGGTCATAATAAAAATGACAGTAACAACTAGTCCTAAGATACGATTTAATATTCCTACGACAAGTAAGTAGCCGACAACAAATTCGACAAAAGCGGCCATGACAATAAAGGTTTCCGGATCAAAACCAAATGTCGGTACGTGATGATTTATCACAATATCTAATGTCATGGAAGGATAAACCCACTTTTCAACGGCTACCCAACAAAGGCTCAGTCCTGTACCTAAATATAAAAACGGAAATCCCCAGCCTTCGTATTTTGACTTTCCAATCAACAAAACAAATATAATAGCTAAATAAAACCCGTAATCCAACATATAAAACCAGCCGAAATCAGACCAAACCGTAATAAACAACCCAAGCATTAAGACAGCAGCGACTTTCGTGGATATATGGTGTGGGATCAATAATCCTATAATAATCGCAATCATAACAGTCATTTGCCAAGTTGATGTTATTTCAAATTCTGGAGCAAACATAGAGCCTGACATCACTTGAATAATAAAAGCAAGAGCTGTTCCATATTTTAATATTTTACGTGAATACTTTCGAAACTTATTCAACCATTGATCAAGATTTCTAGCATAAGGAATCTTTAAAAAATGATCCATTACTTGAGAAAGAATTGCTAAAACAATGGCAACGATGATGGCAAACACTATAAAAAAGGGAGATAAAATTTGTTCTATTGGAACTTTCTCCGGTTCTACTTCCGCAAACCATTTCACATGAGCGTACGCCGTCGCAGGCGCAGCAACTAACAAAGAAATAATAAATGTGATAAAACCTTTTTTAAAAAGAAGCATAAGCTTGTCTCCTTTATTCAACATACTACAATCACTATAACACAACACCAGTTACTCCTACGATAAAGGCTGTATCATAAAAGGGCTGTACTCATCTATTGATAAGACAGCCCTTTTTATCATAATCTATTTTATGATATTAATGCATAGCAGCATGGCCTGATGTTAGTACCCAAATAGATCCAAATACGATAACTAATGCTAAGAATATACTATAAACCATATTGACGACATTGATCATACCTTCTTTGCCTTCTGTTACGTGCATAAACATAAATAATTGAATAAGTGCCTGAAAGATAGCTAAAATACCTATCACCCATACAATCACTGTTTTAGAGAAATCAGTATTAAAAGCAACAAAAACAGCAAGTAAAGTTAGTGCAATTGAAAGGACAAAACCAATCAGATGATTCCACGGAAAATGATTTGTTTTGGTACTCATTTACATCACCATTCCTTTCAAATACACGAAGGTAAAAATAAAGATCCATACTACATCTAAGAAGTGCCAATAAAGACTAGCAATAAAAAATTTACTAGCGGTTTTTTCTGTAATGCCGCGTCTTGCTAATTGAATTAACAACAGACTTATCCAGAATATCCCGAAGGTTACGTGTGCCCCATGAGTTCCTAATAATGTGAAAAAGGCTGCGGTAAATCCACTCGTTTGAATGGAAGCTCCTTCGTGCACATAATGAATAAATTCGTTAATTTCCATATATAAGAAGCCAGCACCTAATAATAATGTCACAATCGTCCAAACCATTAACCCGGTTTTATGGTGACTTCTCATCGAATGAATCGCTAATCCACACGTAAAACTACTCGTTAAAAGCAAGAAGGTTTCAATTAAGACATCTTTTAAGATAAAGATATCTTGACCAGTAGGCCCTCCTGCTGTGTTATGCTCGAGAACAAAATAAGAAGCAAATAGTGTGGAGAAAAGGACAATTTCAGCACCTAAGAAAACCCAAAACCCTAGTATATTCATTTGACTTTGTTGAGTTTTATATTCTAATGGCATATTATTTGCATGTGAAGTCATTGTAAATCACCTCTCCACTCTCGCTCTTCATCGGCTAATTCTTCAACAGAAATATGATAGCCGTCATCATAATCAAAGCTGTTCGCAACTAACCCTACAACAATACCGATTGATGCAAGAATTGCGAGTGTAAACCATTCAAACACTAGGAAAAATCCAACTACACCAAAAACAACTGCTAAAAAGATAGGTGTCCAAGAATTGCTCGGCATGTGTACTGGCTTTAAGTCTGATTTTTTCAACCCTGTATTCCCCTCTTTTTTCATATACCAATAGGCATCTAAACGATCTACCTCTGGTACTTTTGCAAAATTATAATGTGGTGCAGGAGAAGCAGTAGCCCACTCTAATGTACGGCCATTCCATGGATCATTTCCTACATCGCGTGATGCATATCGAAAGCTCCAGTAAATGTTATAGCAAAGTGCAGCAAAACCTGCTGCTAGAATGATTGAACCAATAGCTGAAAAACCTAACCATCCAGCCCATCCTGTGCTCGCTGAATAAGTGTACATACGACGAGACATGCCATCTAAACCAACAAAGAACATTGGCATAAACGTCATATTAAATCCAATGACAAATAACCAGAAATGCCATTTTCCAATTTTTTCATTCAATTTAAATCCAAACATCTTTGGCCACCAGTAATAAAGACCAGCAAATACTGCAAATACAACACCTGGAATTAAAACATAGTGGAAGTGTGCCACTAAGAACATTGTGTTGTGATATTGATAATCAGCAGCTGCCATTGCAAGCATGACACCTGTTACACCACCAATCGTAAAACAAGGAATAAATGCTAATGACCATAGCATCGCAGTAGAAAATTCGATTCTACCTTTTCGTAACGTGAACAGCCAGTTAAAAATCTTCACCCCAGTAGGGATCGCAATCATCATAGTTGTTAATGAGAAAATAGAGTTAACTGCTGCACTATTTCCCATTGTATAGAAATGGTGTACCCAAACAAGCATACTTAAAAAGGCAATACCAGCAACAGCATACACCATGGATTTGTAACCATACAGATTTTTTCTTGCAAACGTAGCAATAACCTCTGAAAACATCCCGAATGCTGGTAAAACTACAATGTATACTTCTGGGTGTCCCCAAAGCCAGAATAGATTTAACCAAAGCATTGGATCTCCACCGTTTGCAACGGTAAAGAAATGTGTACCAAATAATCGATCTAATGTCATATAAGCTAAAGCAACCGTGAAAATTGGAAATGCTGCCACAATGATAATAGAAGTAATAAATGTCGACCAAACAAATATAGGTAATCTCATCCAAGTCATGCCTGGTGCACGCATTTTAATAATCGTCACAACGAAGTTAATCCCTGTTGCTAATGTGCCGATACCGGCAATTTGTAAAGCTATGGCATAATAGTTGTTTCCAACCCCTGGGGTAAATTCCTTACCTGCTAGCGGAAAGTAAGAAGTCCATCCAGCATCAGGGGATCCACCAATGACAAATGAAACGTTAAATAGCATAGCTCCTGCAAAAAACAGCCAAAAGCTTAATGCGTTTAATTTAGGAAACGCAACATCACGAGCTCCAATTTGCAATGGAATCACAACATTCATTAAACCAATTAATAACGGCATCGCCATAAACAAAATCATTATGACACCATGTGTCGTAAAGATTTCATCATAGTGCTGTGCATCTAAAAATTCTAATTCTGGTCTAGAGGTTTGTGCTTTCATTAAGAGACCATCTACTCCACCTCTAAAGAACATTAAGACTCCAGAAATAATGTACATAATACCGATTTTTTTATGGTCAACCGTTGTAAACCATTCATTCCACAACCATTTCCATCGTTTCAAATACGTAATCAGTGCAATAAGCCCGATCATGGTTAATCCTATAGCAATTTGAGATGCTAAGATCAACGGATCACCTGTTACGAAAAATTCATCTAATGACATGTTCGTCACCACCTCTTTTAATGATGTGCATGATCTTCTGATTGAGAAGGTTCTGTTTTTGTTTGATCTTCGTTAGAATCTGTTTCTTCTTCCGATTTCTCATCATGACCTTCATGATCTTCATGACCGTGTGAAATACGATAAAGCTCTGGATTAAGATACTTTTCTGAACCACCATGAGCATGATCGATCCACTCTAAATGTGTATTGTTAAATGTCATACGACCAATAACAGTAGGTTCTAAAATTTCGCTATACTTTTCCTCAGTTAATGTATTAGCTGTATCATGAACTTCTTGAACCCAGTCGTTAAAATCATCTTGTGATAATGCTTGCACCTCAAAGTCCATATGTGCATAACCTTTACCGTTAAAACTTGTATTTCTTCCGTAGTAAGAACCTGGCCTATCCGCAACTAAAAATAGATTTGTCTGCATATTAGCCATCGTATATTTTTGGCCGCCAAGCTCTGGCACCCAAAACGACTGCATCGTACCTGCAGATGTCATTTTAAATTGAACGGGGTGATCAGCTGGAATATTGAGATAGTTCACTGTTTCAATATCTTGATCTGGATAACTGAAAATCCATTTCCAATCAGCTGATGTTACATGGATCACAAGCGGTTCTTCCTCTTCATATCCTTGCGGAACATCCTCTACTTCATAAATGGTTTTCGTTGTTGGAATCATTAATGCAATCACAATAATGACAGGAATCGTAAACCAAATGATTTCTAATAGGTGATTACCTTTTTCCTCTTCAGGCTCAAAGTTCCCATCATCTGATCGTGCACGATACTTCCACACAATATAACCAAATAGTGCGAATACCACGATTACGATCACTAACATAAAAATAATAGAAAAAATAATTAAATCCGTTAAACTTCTAGCTACTGGCCCTTTAGGATCAAACACAATTAAATTAGACTCACAACCAGCTAGCAAGAAAGGAATGGTTAACATCACTAACCAACCAAAGAGCTTTTTAAATCCCTTCATACTCCATGCCCCTTTCACACATGTAAACAACAAATTTATTTTGGAGAACTTTATCTAGTTTTCATTTTGGCATGCAATTATGATGAAATTATGATGAAAGAAAGAATGTCATAAATTGTTCAAAAAGTGATACGCTTCACATACTTTCACATGCTCACAAGATTTTACTAATTTGAAAATTTTCTATACTATTTGAGATAAGGATAAATAATTACAAATGAGAGTGATATGATGGAAAGAAAAACAATTTTAATTGTCGATGATGAAGTACAGATGCGCATGATGTTGAAACTTCATTTACGACAATCATTTGATGTGTTAGAGGCAAAGCATGGAAAAGAAGCCTTAGAAGTTACAAATCAAAATAAAATCGATCTTATTTTATTAGATATTATGATGCCAGAACTGGATGGAATGGAAGCATGTAAACAATTAAAAAAAGCACATCCTAAGATTCCCATCATTTTATTGACTGCGTTAAATAATACCTCTCAAAAAGTCGAAGGATTAACAATAGGAGCGGATGATTACATCGTTAAACCGTTTGAGCCCGAAGAACTGCTTGCACGTATTCAAGTTCAATTCAGACACATTCAACAACATACCAAGCAAACTAATGAAGCCATTTTAAACTTCTCAGAATGGTCGATTGACGATGTCTCTAGAACGGTTTTAGTACATGGAAAAGAATTGAAGTATAGCCCGAAAGAATTTGACTTGCTGTATTTGTTAGCTTCCAATCCAAATCGGGTATTTACGAGAGAACAATTATTAGATTTGATTTGGGGTATGGACGAAGTAGTAGATATTCGTACAGTTGATTCTCATGTCCGTTATGTACGAGATAAATTAAAAAAGGCCGGATTAACGCATCAGCCAATTCAGACCGTGTGGGGAGTCGGATACAAATTTGTAATGGAGGATCAAGATGAGATTAAATAGTGTCGTATTTAAATTAGGAGCAACCATTTTATTTCTCCAATTAATTATTTTAATTCCACTTGGATATATTATTTTGCAATTAATTTTAAATTATTCTTACAGTCAAACCGAAACACAATTAATTAATTTATCAAAAAAATATGCCACCGAAATTGAAGACCTTAGCGATACAGAAAACTTTACATTATTAGAACATCTCACCGATATGACGAGCACTAGTGCGTCTGTAGTCGATGCTGAAGGCAGTCCTATCATTCAAAAAAACTGGCATGAGGATATTACAAATGAAGTATTATCAGAAAGCCAACAAGAACAAATTCAAGATGGGAAATCCGTTGTTGAGGAGTATACTTATCATGGTGCTACTTATCTAAAAGTAGCGCAACCAATCCAAATAGAAAATCAACCAAATGCAAGTGTTGTTCTCTTTTCTTCCTTTGGACTGATTAGCAGCTCGATCCACCAAATTATTATATTAGTGCTGCTAGCAAGTCTAGGAGCAGTTATCTTAGCAATAGGGTTTACATTTTTCATTTCAAAAAAATTAGGAGCCCCCATGATTGAAATGGAAAAGGCAGCTAAACAAATTGCCGAACGAAAAGATTTCTCGTCACGAGTGCATTATCAAGCAAATGATGAGATTGGATCCTTAGCTAAGGCTATTAATCACTTATCAACAACATTAGAAAGGTACCAAACAAATCGAAATGAATTCTTTTCTAATATTACACATGAACTGAAAACACCCCTAACCTATGTAAAAGGGTATGCAAATGCGATAAGACATGAAATGTATCAGTCTGAAGATGAAAAAAATGAATTTTTAGAAATTATTGAGAATGAGACAGATCATATTAGTAATTTAATGGATGATTTAATGGACTTATCTAAAATTGAAGAAGGGAAAATCGATTTAAACTGTGAACAAGTAGATGCCAATCAGCTTGCCGAAGATATGGCAAGAAGAGCACAAATCAGGGCTTCCGAAAAAGGGTTAAACGTAGACATGATACCATCCTCTACTAATGCCTATTTGTATGCAGACAAAAGCAGGTTGGAGCAAATTTTAACAAACCTTGTCGAAAATGCGATTCGATATACAGAAAAAGGGGAAATTACCCTGCAAGTGAAAGATAAAAAAGGTGGAGTAGAACTAATCGTAAAAGATACTGGTATCGGTATAAAAAAAGAAGATATTCCTTATTTGTTTGAACGCTTTTATCGTGTCGATAAATCTAGATCTCGGGCAAACGGTGGTACAGGTCTTGGGCTTTCCATTGTCAAGCACCTCGTCGAATTACATGATGGAACGATTTCTGTTGACAGCGAATGGAATAAAGGAACGACTGTGTCCTTATATTTTCCGAAATAATTGGAGAAAATATTTTTAATATAGGTAGAAATCGAATGAACCAATGGAAAGGACGTGAAATCATGGAGTTACAATTAATAGAGATATATATTCCGCTTAATAAGCTGGAAACATTTCAAAAACGTATAGAAGATTTTCACGTCCTGGCTCAATGGAATACCGAGATTTCAGAAGAAATGCAACATATTAAAATATTAATTAAAAAAAAATATACAGAAGAGATTTTGAATTTTTTGGAAGTGAATGGAAAAGATGAAGAAACACAAGCACTTGTATATAATATTTCAACTTATATTCCACAAATTGAAGCAAGTGAAGAGGAGAAACAAAAGGAAAAAAAGGAAGAACAAAAAGAGTATACAAGAGCAAGCAGACATGAATTATATAATGTGGTCCAAACTTCAAGCAAAGTAAACCCCAATTTTTTATGGTTGATTATATTATCAGCCATTGTCGCTACTGCAGGTATTGTAAAGGACAGTGCTGCGATTGTCATTGGTGCCATGGTCATCGCTCCATTAATTGGACCATTTACGGCACTAGCTTTTTCTGCCACTCTAGGTGACTATAAGCTGATGAAACGATCTGTGATTACTTCCCTTATTGGCTTGGCGATTCCAATCTCCATTTCCGTACTATTTGGTTTATTATTTGATTTACCTAACCAGAGTGACGAATTTTTAGCTCGAACAAATATAGAATTTATGGATATAGTGGTAGCTCTCGCTGCAGGAACTGCTGGTGCAATGTCGTTTGCCAAGCGAGTTTCAGAAGCTTTAGTCGGGGTAATGGTATCTGTTGCTTTACTTCCTCCAACCGTTGTTTTGGGGATGATGTTAGGTGATGGCCAGTGGGAATCGTCTTTAACTCCTCTTATGCTTCTATGTGTTAATATTAGTGGTATTTTACTATCTGCTATTATTGTCTTTTGGACCAGTGGTATTCAGCCCATTAAGTGGAGAGAAATTCAAGAAGCCAACACTTCCAAAACGTATTCACTTGTTTTCATAAGTATTGTTATATTAATATTAGGTATCTTAATTTACATTACGAAATTTTAGATAACCTTTTATGGCATAAAGCTATCTTAACTATGCAAAAAAAGAGAGACTTCCATCAGTGTGGGGGGGTTCTTCATCCCCACTGATGGTTAGCGAA
This sequence comes from Gracilibacillus sp. YIM 98692, assembly GCF_010993965.1. GTDB lineage: Bacteria > Bacillota > Bacilli > Bacillales > Amphibacillaceae > Gracilibacillus. The sequence continues at coordinate 245,819 of NZ_WIXM01000003.1, forward strand.
ACATATGAGGGTGCTAACGTCCGTTATCCCCCACTTATCCTTCTTTCATTATACTAAGTCTTGAAGTAGGGGGATTACGGACGATTGTTCACCATGGAAAAACTAGCTAGCCCCAAATAGCAGGGCTAGCTTTTTGATTGAGACTTGCACCACATCAAGACATATTTTATAATATGAATATATGTTCATATGTGTATATAAGGAGGTTCTTACATGTCACATTCCCACGGCCATCACGGACACGGACATCATCACACGGATAATAAAAAAGCACTTACGATTAGCTTTTTATGTATTACTTTTTTTATGATAGTGGAAGTCATCGGAGGAATTTTAACAAACAGTTTAGCTCTGCTCTCGGATGCCGGGCATATGCTCAGTGATGCTTTTGCTCTCGGACTAAGCTTGTTTGCTTTTAAGCTTAGCGAAAAAGCAGCAAATGCTCATAAAACATTTGGTTATAAACGATTTGAAATACTAGCTGCCTTTATTAACGGTGTTACGTTACTTGGTATTTCCTTATATATTTTCTGGGAAGCGTACCACCGATTTATGGACACACCAATGGTTAGCCCAATGATGCTCTTCATTGCTGTTCTAGGACTTATCGTTAATATCGTGGTTGCTGTTATTCTTATGTCTGGTGGCGATACAAAAGGCAACTTAAACATGCGCAGTGCACTATTACATGTTTTAGGGGATCTATTGGGATCTGTTGGAGCGATTATTGCTGGTTTATTCATTTGGATTTTTGAATGGAACATTGCAGATCCAATTGCAAGTATTATCGTTGCTATCCTCATTTTAATTAGTGGTTATAGAGTAAGTAAAGACTCTGTTCATATTTTAATGGAAGGGACACCGAACCATTTGTCCTTCGAAAACATTGTGAATAAACTGACACAATTAGATGGAGTGATAAATGTTCATGATTTACACGTGTGGACGATCACTTCTAATTTCCCAGCATTAAGCTGTCATATGGTTGTAGAAGATAACATTGACCGAGATGCTTTATTAAAAAAAGCTTCCAACCTTTTACAAGAGGAATTCTCCATCCAACATACCACCATCCAGATAGAAGGAAAACAAGCGGAACTCATACATGATGAAGATTGCTGTAATTAATAGGGAGGGATCGATATGACTTATCAATTTTTAGACGAGGAAACTCTTTTTTTAGTATCGCAAACCTTTAAAGCATTGAGTGATCCAACCAGGATAAAAATATTGCATTTACTATTTGAACAAGAGCTTTCGGTATCTAACATTGCAGAAATATTGGATTTAAACCAGTCGAACGTTTCCCATCAATTGAGGTTTTTAAAAAATTTACGTTTAGTCAAATATAGGCGTGAGGGGAAGACCATATATTATGCCCCTGACGATGAACACGTCATGAAAATTCTACAACAATCCATTGATCATGCGACCCATCATTAAAAATCTAAGGCTTGTCGTTAAACTCTTATGACGACAGCCTTAGATTTTCATTAATTTAAAAAAGTAGCTAACTACATGGTCAACCACTGACACACAACTGTAATTTAGATTTTTCACATAACCCTTAAACACATGTAAAAGATTGAATGCGATCGAGATCAATGCCAAAGTAAACCCAGTTAAATCCAGTCCAGCGATAACCGGCGACAGAACGTCTTCCTACATAGGTTGGATAAAACCAGAAAGATTGATAACGATTTAACCAGACATAGGTAAATCGAAATAAACAACCTTGTATAGCACCTGGGTCAACCGCCATCACCTGTGGCCCTTGCCCATACAAAGATTGTTGTGGAATTTGTTGCGGTGGTGGGCTTGTTGGCGGTCCACCTGGCCCTCCTGGACCACTTGGTACTCCTGGGCTCCCTTTTCCTATTCCGCCACCTGGTTCTGGACTAGGTGTTGGTGGAAACAAATTATTTGGCAATCCACCAGGTAGAAAAGGGAGTTGACGATCAGGATCATATGGCCTTCCGTACTCATCATACATAACAGAATGATATGGATACATATTTTCCATCGAAGATTACCTCCTATTCCCTAACACTATATGACATGTAGGGAAATAGGTAATTTGTCCACATTTATTTAGGCTGATGCCCGATTTATTCATCTTTTATAAAGTGAGACTTCCATCAGTGGAGGGGGGCCTTCATCTCCCACTGATGGTTAGCGAAACTTATCTGGGTACTAGCTACTTCTTTCATTATTCTATGTCTTGAAGTCGCGGCCTTCGATTGTTCATCGTGATACTTTCCATCATGAACTTCGTGTTAATATCTATGTGCACAGTATGGACAGGATTTTCTTCCACTATCATGATTCTCTCCGCAATTTGGACAAGCGATTTGTTCCTGTAATTTGGAAAATGAAGTTTTCTCATGAACGAACTCACTTTTCATAAAAAGTGCTTCAAGTAAATCCAACATTCTTGCTAAAGCAAAAAATATAATGGCTATTACCGTCCCGATAAAAATATGAGTAATAAAACCAAAAAAAGTTCCAGTTGAAATCCCAAAAATAATCGATAAAACCACGATAAAAGCTCCAATTATATATAACAATATCACCATACAAATTCACCTCCAGAAAGTGGATTTACATTAGGAAAAGCTGGGGATGCTGCCCATTGCTAACGTCGAACGCCTTATATAGTCTAAAGTTATCGCCAAGTCCTAATGGCGAAAGCCTTAGTTTTACTTGCATCGGGAGTGAAAATGGATCATCTGTTAAGTCCGCCTACTTCCTGTAGGCAACACAGATGTCAGTACATCCTGTACAAGTACGTCCTGTGACCAACGCCGATACTAGACCGTCCTGGTCGTCGTACTTGTACTTAAAAATTTTTGCTACGTCGAGTAGCTTCGCTGCTAAAATTTTATACTTCCTAACGTGTAAAATAAAGAGCAAAGGGTAACCCTTTGCTCTTTAACGGTTCGACAAATTCTCCACAAATCCTTCATCTGTTATAAATATTTTTTGACCACCTTACCTCCATTACAAGTGAACACACACGGTTTCTCTTCAATAACTGTTTCTATATGCACTTCTCTACCCCATAATTGGAATATATAAGGCATAGTTTTTTCCAAATATTTTGTATCCAATTCTACCCCTTCATAATGATGACGAATATAAAGCTCCCCATTTTTATCATAATCACCGTCAACCACTGTTAAATAAGGGAATCCACCATTTAATCTGCTCGAAATAAGCTGATCACGAACTAACTCCCAATCTTTATCGACTATTTTATATTCTGGTCCTTTCTTTTGAAATAGATATAAGTCTTCTTTATCCACAAAATCTTTCGTCATATAGTTTCGCATAAAGGAAATATCGGATTCAATTTCACGAACTTCAAAAATCTTTTCTCTCCCTGATCCTGGCTTTGCTCCAAAACGTTTCATCTCCTCTGAAGGATTATCATATCTTTTTTCTATATCTTCAAACATTTTTACACCTAAATAATAAGGGTTGATCTGTGTTTTTGATGGCTGCACAACACTAGAGTTTAATGATGCAAACTCGATAGATTCATCACTCGTTAAATCTAACTCTCTAATGATACGTTGATGCCAATACGTCGCCCATCCTTCATTCATAATTTTTGTCTCTAATTGCGGCCAAAAATATAACATTTCCTCACGCATCATCGTTAATATATCACGTTGCCAATGATCTAACTCTTTACTATGCTCTTCAATAAATAATAAAAGATCTTTTTCCGGCTGTGGAGGAAATTTCTTTTTCTTCCTTATCGGTTTTGGAGTCAGGTCTTTTTGTGGTTCATCTAACTCCCACAAATCATCGAATTCAGTTGGTTTTCTCGGTTCTATTTCTATTTCATCATCCTCTTTATCCCAGTCTAATTTGGCCTTCAAAAGGGTAGGATCAATATGTTCTTGAATCGCCAAAACTGCATCTAAAAACTGTTCTACTTCTTTTATACCAAAGTGTTTTTCGTAACTGGAAATTCGATCAGCTGTAGCAGCCATGCTTTCGACCATATCTCTTTTCGTGTTTTGAAACCGGACATTATTCTTGAAAAAATCACAGTGAGCTAATACATGTGCCACAATCAATTTATTCTGTATTAAACTATTGGAATGTAATAAAAAGGCGTAACAAGGGTTCGAGTTAATCACTAGCTCATAAATTTTACTTAAACCTAAATCATATTGTAGTTTCATCCGATGAAACTGTTTGCCAAAGCTCCAGTGGGAAAAACGTGTTGGCATCCCATAAGCTCCAAAAGTATAAAGGATTTCTGGTGGGCAAATTTCATATCTCATCGGATAAAAATCTAAACCAAAACCACTCGCTACTTCTGTGATTTCCTCTATCGATCGTTCTAATTCTTTCAATTCTTCTTTCTTCAACATCCCACCTCCAACTGTCCCTTTGTACATTATATGAGCGCATGTCTATAGGATGAATAAAAATCCCTAATCAATCTAAAGAAAAACTTGGCTTATCGCCAAGTCCCAATGGCGAAAGCCTTAGTTTTATTTGCATCAGCTAATGTCGGTCACGTCCTGTGACCAACGCCGATACTAGACCGTCCTGGTCGTCGTACTTTGTACTTTGAAATTTTTGCTACGTCGAGTAGCTTCCCTGCTAAAATTTTATACTTTTCTAACGTGTAAAGAAAACTCGGCGATTGCCGAGCCTTTGGCGACAGCAGAGCCGTAGTTGCGCTTGTCTATCTACTTCAAATTGTCAGCCTCGTAGAATTACTTCATTGCTGACAATTTATACTTTCCTATACGGGAATAAAAAAAGCATTTTGTCAGTTTATGGGCTGACAAAATGCTTTTTTTTAAGCTAATTTTTCTATTTTTTTCTTACATTTGCAGTCTGTTAACGTATACCCTACTACTTGAAATCCTTTGCTCTTCAATAATCGAATCGCAATATTTTTTTCTAAATGATCGGACGCAATAACAAAAATGGTTTTAGACGGAATTTCGTTATAGTACCTTTTAATATATGGAACTGGCATGACAATTGCATGGGCGACAGGATCATTTGACGCTTTCTGGTAATCACGAATATCTACAGCAATTTTTTCTTGAACACCTTTTTCCTTAGGGTCCACACATGGGACGCCCTTTATCGGAACATAACGTATATATAATAAATGGACCAATGCAATGAAAAATGCGAAGCCTATCGTCCATATCCACAGCATACCGCTTTCCCCCAAATGTTAAAGAAAATTTGGCTTTCTCTCTAGTCAAATGAAAAACCAATACTTTTCTTTATATAATCTTTAAAAATACATGAATAATCTAACAATAGTATGATTATTCCATCATGTCAAGTTATTCATTTTCACCTTGAAGCTTATGCCAGTAGGAGGCAATAGTTTTCATTCCTTTTTGAAAATGTTCCAACGGGAAGCTTTCATTAGGAGAATGTAATCGGTCATCTGGAGTACCAAAACCTAATAAAACAACTGGGATCTCATAAATAGAATCAATCCATTCTACAACAGGAATTGATCCCCCCATCCTGACATACGCTACTTCTTTTTCAAATGTCTCACTATAACTTTGTGCAGCCTTTTCTATATATGGATGCTGCGGGTCTACTCTATATGCCTTGGCCGAAAGGTTCTCTCTTTTAATCGATAATTCTACACCACTTGGAACATGCTTTTCTATATGTTTTACAAGTAAGTCTTGGATATGGCTAGGTTCTTGTCCTGGTACTAACCGACAAGTCAGTTTAGTCGTAGCAGTAGAAGGAATGATGGTCTTTGTTCCCTCTCCCTGATAACCACTAAATAATCCGTTTATTTCCAATGTAGGACGACCCATTGTATGCTCTTTTGCTGTGAAACCTTTCTCTGAAACTGTTTTTGGTGCACCTGTGGTTTGAGCAAAATCCTCACTTGGAGCTTCTGAAATTAATTTTCGTTCTTCCTCTGTTATTGGTTCTACTTGATCATAAAACCCATCAACGGTTACCACTTCCTGTTCATTTTTCATAGATGCTAACAAATGTGCCATTGCCATTGCCGGGTTCCTTATGGCACCACCATACATACCAGAATGCAGGTCATTATCCGGACCTTTTAACGTAAACTCTAATCCGGTAAACCCTTTTAGTCCATATAAAATGGTAGGCTGATCTTTTGCCACCATTCCAGAATCAGAAATAACAGCTAAGTCTGCTTGAAACCTTTCTTTTTGTTCTTGCAAGAATTCATATAAATGAGCACTGCCAATTTCCTCTTCTCCCTCTATACAAACCTTTACATTGATTGGTAACTCACCAGTTGTTTGTAAATAAGCCTTTAATACAGCTAAATGCATAAAAACTTGACCTTTATCATCGCTTGCGCCACGAGCAAAGATCCTTCCCCCTCGAACCTCAGGATCAAAAGGGTCACTTTTCCACTCGTCTAGTGGATCAGGTGGTTGAACATCATAATGCCCGTATATCAGTACAGTTGGAGCGTCCTTTGCTTCCAGCCATTCTGCATAAACAAGAGGGTGACCTTCTGTTTCATGTATTTCTGCCTTTTGAAAACCCGCATCTGTTAAATAATCTTTTACAAAGGAAGCTGTCTTCTTTACATCATTTTTATGAGAAGAGTCTGTACTCACACTTTTTATCTTTAAAAATTCATGTAGTTGTTCTAAATGTTCATCCTGATGTTGTTCTATGTAACGCAAAACTTGTTCAATCATTCGCCTCAATCCTTTCCAATTATGCCCAATACCTATAGTTTAACATGTATTCACGAAATCATTCATTTGTTACTAGTTAAATTTTAAAAAATTTTCAAAGCATCCTTTGCACCAAAACAATACCCTTCATTCACCTTAAAGAAAAAAACACTTACCTCTCTTAACAAAAGCGGTAAGTGTCTAACATCAATATCATAATGTTATATGGTTAACGGCATTCCTCTTTATTCAGCAAAAACAATGTGCCATTCATCTTTGCCTTCAAGCATTCTGGAGGCAATCTGTTTGGCTCCTTCAAGACTATGGTTTGCTGCCCAGCCGCATTGGACTTCATTACATGCTGGGACTTCTGTAGCCTCTAACACATCTTGTAATGTCTTTTCTAATGCTTTTTTTACATCTTCAAAGCTATCATTATTCAAAATAGCTAAGTAAAATCCAGTTTGACAACCCATTGGACTAATATCTAATACATTGTCGATATGATTCCGAATGTTTTCTGCCATTAAGTGTTCAATGGAATGTAAACCTGCCATTTCCATGTGGTCTTTATTTGGCTGACAAAATCGGATATCATATTTATAAACTTTATCTCCGTTTTGACCTGTTGTTACACCAACTAATCGGACATATGGAGCTTTTACTTTCGTATGATCTAGATTAAAACTTTCTACATTCATTTTTTCCGGCATTATGGAATCATCCCCCGTTTCAAATTGATTGTTTTAGAAACATTAATCATAAATTATCGCTTTGCGTTCTGAATATATTGTATCATACGTTTAAATTACTTCTCTATAGTAAGAGTTACTGTTTATGGGAAAGTTTTTTATGATGCCAAAATCAAAAAAAACAGATACCAGAGCTAAATGTCTGATATCTGCCTTTTTCATTGTTATTATTCATTTCGATCTGGAAAAATGCGTTCAATCATATTACCCATACGATTAAAGAAGCCTTCAACTGGCTCACCATTGTCTGCATCATTTGCATAACGATCAGCTAAATCAAAGAAATCCGGGTTGGTAGTAATATATACATTATCGATATTATCGTTTACAGATTTTACTGTTCTTGTGATTTTATCTTCTACATTGTCATTTAAATCATCATTGTTATTTGTACGATTGTTGTCTTTATCCCAACCTGCAGCAACATATGCGTTATTATCAGTTGTTAACACATAAACGTTATCCACTTCTGGAATTTCTTGTTCGATTCTTTCAGCAGCTTCGTCTGCTACTTCATAATTATTACCGTTTCGACGAGCATTTGTACCATTGTTATCATCACGGTTTGTATTTCCATCAAACATAAATTCATTGTCGCCGTTTTGACGCTGTTCTGGATGTTGCCCTGTTGCTGGATTTTGGTCTCTATTTTGATCACGATCTAACGCTGGGTTATTTGATGTTTGATTATATCCAATTGGTTGTGTGTTATTCCCGTATTCAGGGTCATCTTGTCCGTATTCGTTACCACCACATGCAACTAAAGATAAAGTTGCTGCACATACTAAAGTTAAAGCTGGTTTTTTCAAATGCATTTACTTGATCCTCCTTGTCTTTTATGAAATCACTTTTAGTATGAGTGAAATCAAAATAATTTATCCAAATAAGCTAAATAAAATTTATGGAAAGTTGACCAAGAAAAATGAGAATGGATCAAGTAATGAAAGAAAACACTATAAGTGTAAAGGGTGGATTAATATCAGATGAACCTTATATTGAGGCTAATATAAGGAACACAGACATCCTGCCTTTTCATTTTATCCCCTCAACCAATAGAAAAACCCAAGACAATCATTCTTAGGAAAAGGGGATCTTCATTATGTATAACATGGATTATGATAAAGCACTATACTTTACGCTATGGGGACAGTGGGATGATTTATTAGTTCTAATGGTCAGAACAAAAGATGACTTACTTGCTAAAAAAATTGAACAATTTCTACACGCCTACCATTACCCCACCACCGAAGAATGGCTCATGAATACCCATGACCAACTCCTTCATTATATTGACCATGCTTTAGTTAATCAAATGACGCAAGAACATGAGCCAGTTATGTATTAATGAAAACGCACAGCAGTTTGCTGTGCGTTCCTTTTACCGTATCAGAAAGTATAAATGGTCAGCAAGGAAGAATTCTCGACGTAGTAGCCATTCTAGGAAGATAGATAAGGGCAACTAGGCTACCGCACTGCGTCATAAGGCTTGGCTAAGCCCAAGTTTTCTTTATCGATATTTATAACTTTTATGTTCGCTATTATTAATTCTTCTTTTTCTGCATGCCTGGAATATTATTTTTTATTGCTTTACTTGACTTATTTTTATCTTTCTTTATTCCGTTCTCTATCTTTTGTTTCACTTTTTCGCTTATATCCTTTTTGGGAATAGGATGATTTTGCTTTTTTTTCCTATTATTTTTAGCTGAATTATTTTCCTTCTTTTCCTTAACGTGTTGCTGCTTTTTTTGTTTAGCCTGACCAGGATTTTCTTGTGATTTATTCTTGTTATTATTTTTTGGGTTCTTGCCTTTATTCTTTTTCATTTTTTTCTCTACGGCGTTTTGACTAGCTTTCTGAGGGAGTTTTTCTTGTAGTTTTTGCTTCATTTCGTTCGCACGGTCTTGATGTTTTTGTATATTCTCCTTAGCACGTTCATTTGCTTGAGCAGGCAGTGGCGAATCATTTTTTGATTCTTCCTCTCCCTCCTCAGGCTCAACTTCTGCTTCATTAGACGATGGGGGTTGCTCCGGCACCGAATCCTCTTCCTCTACTGTGTCATCCTTCTCATTATAAAAATCTTGTATAATTTCTAGTTCATTCTCATCTAAAGTAGAGGTATCGGAGTCATCCTTTTGTTCAAGATTAGTCACCTGCATCGCTGCCACTTGTTCTTCCTGTTCCATTATATTAGCTGTAATAGCGTTCATAGAAACAGATTGTTCTTCAGCTTGATCTCTTATGTCGCTTGACACTTCGTAAATCGCTATATTGTAGTTTTGCTCGTGATAGTAATCATAAATATCCCTCAGCATCTCCGTATCTGCATTATCTTCATTAAGATAGCTAACTGCCATTAGGATAGGGTGCTCTTTCTCTATTTCATACTCATATTTTGACAACTCAATAATTTTTTCTGAAACGGATTGTAATGACATGTCCTCTGTTTCTAATTTATCTAAGATCATCTGAGCATCTGGATTGACAGCTTTCATACTTAACACTTGATACTCATTATCTATGGTTATGTTCACACTTGGGTTAATATCCATACTAACAATCGCATACACTTTATTTTCCCCTGTTGTTATGTAAAAAGGGCTTAAAATTAATAAACATGCGAGTACCATTGAAGCAAGTTTCCACCTGTTTAACGGTAATAACCCCCAAGTTTCAAACCAAGTTGAATTTTTTTCTTCGAAATTTACCTCCATGCCTATTTCCTTATTCTTCAATGGCATCGCTTTGTGGAACAGCCCATTTTGATCCATTACAATTGTGTGCCTTTTTTTATGCTCCACAATAATTCCCTTTTTCACAGATCTACCCCCTCGAGGTATTCCTTTAAATACACATAATCACCTATAAGAATAATAAATATAGTTAAAATATACTTACGGTTTCTTTCTAATGTTTTTTTACTAACTGGTACTATTTTCAAAAGCTTCTTAATTGGAATTCGTTTTTTCTTTAATACAAATTGTTTTAATTCAGGATCTTCGACTATTTTTTTCGCTACCGCAACTGCTGACTCCCTTGCATCCCGATGCTTTGGAGATATTTTGGCTAATTCTGAAAAAGAGATTTTGTATGGCTTTAATTGCTTGGATAATTCTAAAATCTCTTGCTTGCGATACCAAGATTCTTCCTCCATCTGATACACGCGCTTAGCTTCCACAATTTCTTGTGAGCTCTCCGTCAATTCTTCCTCTTCTCCCTGATCTAAAGCAGGATAGACATACTGGCGCCTTTCTTTACGGATGTAATCAATTACTTTTCGTTTAATTATTACTTGTGCAAACGATAAGAAAGATGCTCCTTTATCCTTGGAGTACATATGAATTGCTTCATTAAAGGCGATCATTCCTACACTAAACTCATCATCGCTTGATTTCTCAATGTATCGTTTGCAAACTTCTGAGACACATCTCGCAATAAAAGGTTGATATGCTTCTATCACTTCATCTAATAACTCGTTATCACCTCGCTGGATACGTGTAATTTGCTCTTCTAATGAATAATCTTTATGCATTAACTGGCTTTCCATCAACACGGATCACCACCAGTCCCTATAAATTTCGATCTGTCATGTTTATTTATGTCTGTATATGGCCAAATCTTTTGCGTAGAAAGTATTTGAATATATATCAATGGATATTCACCAACTTTTTATAGTCATGTACAAAGTATAAAGTCATGTTTATTATCTTAATGGATTAACCTTTAGGTATCTACCATTATTTATTTACAAATAATTAAATTTCATTTTCAAATCATAGGTTAATTGGCCTATATCCATTTTTATTATTTACAAATTAATTCTATATACTCATTATTTTTACATAACCCTATTTCTTTTACCTTATTTTTTCAGAATATTCTTTTAAATATAATCTCATGCGAAATATAATCAATCGGTACAGCTAATCCGACTCGACCATGTTGTTCATTTTTTTGAGTTGCGAAAATAACAGCAATAACTTCGCCATCATCGTTCATCACTGGACTTCCACTATTGCCACGGTAAATTGGGGCATCAATCATATAAACCTCTTTATCCCATTCATCTAATTGCGTTTTTCCGATAATATCTCCTTGATTTGCAATCCCATTAAATCGAAGGGGATTCCCAATAAATAATATATCTCCTAATTCAGATTTTGGCGTATTCTCTGTCCATTCTAAATAAGGAAAATCTTCCCCTTCTACTTTTAGTAAAGCAAGATCATACTCTGGATAGGTGGAAATCACTTCTCCGCTATACAATCCTTTATTAGTAAAAGCAATCGTCAACTTGCTTTGTGATTCGATCACATGATAATTGGTGATGATATATCCGTCTTCTGAAATCGCAAAACCAGTCCCTTTATTATCTTCCCCTTCAATGACCACAACAGCTTTTCGATATTCACGCACTTGATCATCCTGCATTAATGTTGTCGAAGTCTTTATAAAATCTAAGGCTGGGATAGAATACGTTTGTGGTAATATTGCTATCACTTGAATAAACATCGCTGCTGCAATCGTCCAGAAGATCCATCTTGGAAATGGTTGTTTTTTTGCTTTTCTTTCTTGCTCTAACTTTTCTTTTTCCTTTAATTTTCTCTTTTCTTCCTGTACAAGTTCATACATTTCTTCAGGGTCAATATCTTCATATAAATCCGTATCAATAATATCCCAATCTTCGTGCTTCGACCTTCCCATAATACACCTCATCTTAGAGCGTTAATATTCTTATTGTAACATGGATTAAAGGTATAATGATTGATGAAATTGTCGATTTATTTTATATTAATATTATACAGATAAAGGAGTGTTACTATGTTATTAGATGAAATCCTTACATACAATGAAAAATTTGTAGAAAACAAAGAATATCAAGTTTACGAGACAGACAAATTCCCAAACAAGCGTGCAGTTGTGTTCACCTGCATGGATACAAGGCTTGTGGAATTACTGCCAAAAGCATTGAACCTGAAAAATGGCGACGTAAAAATGGTAAAAAATGCAGGTGCCATCTTAAACGACCAGTATGATAGTACGATGAAAAGTATTCTTGTTGCCATTTACGCTTTAAAAGCAGATGAGGTATTTGTCATTGCTCATCATCGATGTGGAATGAATCATTTTGATACAGACGGTTTTCTTGAGCTAGTAAAAGACAGAGGAATCGATCAACAAACTATCGATAATTTGGAGAAAGATCCAAAAGAATGGCTAACTGGTTTCGATGACGTAAATGCTTCCGTAGAACAATCCGTAGACATTATCGAAAACCATCCACTATTACCAGAAGGAATTCCAGTACACGGACTCGTAATCGACCCAGCAACAGGAAAACTAGACCTTGTAAAGAAAGGGTATTAATAAAGGACAGTGTTTAAATCTCATTGCACAATAAACATATACTACGTAATAACTCATCCTACTCGTCTTCAATGAGTGCTGAATCGTCGCTGCGGGAACAGCGAAGACGCTGAGACCCCGCAGTGAGGAACGAGCGAGGAGGCTCAGTGCGAGGTGAGCGGAAAGCGAAGTATATTTCTGGAGCGGTATTCAGAGCTTATTTAAGGCTTATGTCGCAGTTTGGTTCTACTGTGTAGTAAAAATCCTATAGGAACTTGATAAAAAAGGGGCTGATTAAAACATTGCACAATGCGATGTTTTAAGTCAGCCCCTTTTCTTTCTATATTTATACGCCGTAATCAAATTCGTCTGGATGTTTCCCAATACGCTTTTCTATATTCATACTCGCCATTTTTTCCATGTCGTCTGAAGATAGATCAAAATCAAAAATATCGACATTTTCTTCTTGGCGTTTCTTGTGCACAGATTTAGGTATTGTAATAATTTCACTTTGGTATTGCCAACGAACAATAATCTGTGCCGGAGTTTTTCCATGCTTAGAAGAAAGTTCCTGTAAAACAGGATGATCGAAATATCGCGCTTTTCCTAATGGCGCCCATGCTTCTATCAAGATACCATGTTTTTTACAATATTCTCTTGTTTCATCTTGTTGTAATTGAGGATGCAACTCTATTTGATTCACAACTGGAGTTACTTCTGCATCTTTCATTAACTCCTCTAAGTGATGCGGCATAAAGTTACTCACACCAATGGATTTCGCCTTTCCTTCACGATAAATTTCTTCTAATGCCTTATATGTTTCTTTAAATTTTCCTGGTACAGGCCAGTGAACCAGATATAGATCTACATAATCCATTTGCAATCGGTCCAAACTACGTTGAAATGCAGCTTTTGTTTCCTCATAACCTTGTTCATCATTCCATACTTTTGTTGTAACAAAAATTTCTTCTCGTGGAATACCGCTATCTTTAATTGCTTGCCCTACTCCTTCTTCATTTCCATAAAGAGAAGCGGTATCGATATGACGATAACCAACCTCAAGCGCAGATTTAACCGATTGATAAACTTCATCACCTGCTTCTACCTTATACACTCCTAACCCAATTGCTGGGATCTCTTTTCCATTGTTTAATTTTAATGTAGATGTCAAGCTCATTAGGAAACGCCTCCTTTTCATTCGTAAACACTTACATATCCTATTCTAGTAAATAGTAGTAGATTTATAAAATAAAATGCTTATCTTTTCGATAAGCATTTTATTTAGCAACGGATTGAATGATATCAATGACTTGTTGTTTTGCTTCTCTAGATCGAAATTGTGTCATTTTTTCTTTCATATCCAGTTTATCTTTTTTCAATTGCAGTAAAGCATCATATAGAGAGTGTTTATCAAGTTCTTCTTCTTCTAGAACTCTTGCGTACCCTTGTTTTTGAAATGATTCTGCATTTACAATTTGGTCACCTCGACTCGCTTGACGAGATAAAGGAATAAGCAGCATCGGTTTATGTAATGCTAGAAATTCAAATATGGCATTAGAACCTGCTCGAGAACAAATAAGATCGGATATGGCTAATAAATCCTTTAGTTCATCTTGCACATACTCATATTGAACATAGCCTTTTCTCTCATAGTTTTCATCCACATTATTTTTACCGCAAATATGAACTATTTGAAATTGTTTTAATAAAGAGTCAAGGCTTTCTCGTACACATTCGTTTATTTTTTTAGAACCAACACTTCCCCCCATAATTAATAGAGTATTTTTATGACTGTTAAATCCAGTAAGCTTATATCCTCTTGCACGATTACCCGTGAATAATTGCTCTCGAACTACTGCACCAATCCATTCCGCTTTCTCCTCCGGTAAATAATCCATCGTTTCAGGGAAAGTAGCTAATACTTTTTGGGCAAAAGGAATCGCTATTTTATTGGCAAGTCCAGGTGTATAATCGGATTCATGAATAACAGCAGGTACACCTCGTAATTTCGATGCCACAAGAACTGGTACAGATACAAAACCACCTTTAGAAAAAATGACAGCAGGCTTCTTTTTCCCAATAATTTGATAAGCTTGTAATGTCCCCTTTAATACTTTAAATGGGTCTTTAAAATTTTCTTTAGAAAAATATCTCCTTAATTTTCCGGTAGAAACTGAATGATACGTCACCCCATCTATCTCGGAAATCAACTCCTTCTCAATCCCTTCTTTCGATCCTATGTAATCAACCGTCCACCCCTCTTTCAAAAATTCAGGTATAATGGCTAAATTGACCATTACATGCCCAGCGGTTCCGCCACCAGTAAAAATGATCTGTTTATTTTTCATGAAAATTGTTCCCTCTCTTTCTCACCACTCCATTAATAGATATGTTATAATCCTTTTACTAACAGAAAAAGGAAGAATTGTTATGTATCACACGAAAACATTAAAAGAAAAAATAAAACTCTTTATGATTATACTTATTCCTATCCTAGTCACGCAAGTAAGTATGTATGCAATGAACTTCTTTGACACGATTATGTCTGGTAAAGCAGGCGCTCAAGACCTTGCGGGTGTTGCGATAGGGACAAGCTTATGGGTGCCAATATCGATGGGGATTGTTGGTATATTAATGGCCATTTCTCCTATTGTCGCACAAATGGCTGGTGCAAAGGAAGAGGATAAAATTCCATTTACCGTACAGCAAGGAATTTATGTATCCATTTTTTTAGGATTTATCGTTAGTACTGTCGGTTTCTTCTTAATAGATCCTATACTTGGAATGATGGATTTAGAGGATCGAGTAAGACATGTAGCTAAATATTATTTAATCACTATTGGACTAGGTATCATCCCATTGTTTGTGTACAACTTACTGCGTTGTTATATAGATGGGCTTGGTCACACAAGAGTATCCATGGCGATTATCTTAATCTCTTTACCTTTTAATATTTTATTTAATTATATATTTATATTTGGCAAATTAGGTCTACCTGCTTTTGGAGGTATTGGAGCAGGAATTGCTTCCGCTTTAACCTTTTTTGTTAATCTCCTGTTATCTATATGGATTGTACACTATGTACAACCTTTTAGATGGCACCATATTTTTAAAAAAATGCTCAAACCCGATTTAAAAGAGTGGTTCGAGCAACTACGCATTGGTGTTCCGATCGGTTTTTCGATCTTTTTTGAAGTTAGTATTTTTTCAGCTGTTACATTCATGTTAAGTGTATATAGCACCTACACGTTAGCTGCACATCAAGCAGCTATTAACTTTGCATCTTTGCTTTATATGGTTCCCCTAAGTATTGCCATGACTCTAACAATCGCGGTTGGTTTTGAAATTGGTGCGAAACGTCCTGCAGACGCAAGAAACTATGCCTATATCGGCATTTCATCTGGAATCTTGATCGCTTTTATCGCTGGGGGCATTCTTTATTTGTTTGATGATCCAATTGCAAAACTATACAGCACCAATCCAGAAGTAATCAGATTAACCAAGCAATTTTTGTACTATGCGATTTTCTTTCAATTTGCCGATGCATTTGGTGCACCAATACAAGGGACGTTAAGAGGATATAAAGATGTAAACATCACCTTTTGGATGTCGCTTGTATCCTACTGGTTAATTGGATTGCCAAGTGGCTGGGCTTTTGCTAACTATACTCATTTAGAAGCATATGGTTATTGGCTTGGTTTGATTGTCGGTCTATCTGCTGGTGCAGTCACATTGTTTGCACGAATGATTCACTTACAACGTCAATCTATGCGCTTATATAATTAAGAAAAGCGCAAGCGCCTTGGTCACCCTAGGGCAATAAGTCGAGCCTCTATGTGGTGCTTTCTTACCACAAAGAGGCTCGGCTTAAGACCTCGAGGGGGTAGTCGCTGGAGCTAGACAGCGAAAGCGTAAATTTTTATGCTTTCTTATCTTATATGAAAAACCGAGCAAAATCCGCCCGGTCCTATCTGCTTATCTTACAAGAACAAATTCGCATCAGAACAAAAATGTGATATAAACTAATTGGGTATAATATACAATACGAAGTAAGTGCTAAACTCACTCTCATGTTTATTACAAATGAATTTTATACTCCCTTTCCTATTTCCGAAGATTCATGACAATTAAACGCTCTTCTGTCATTTCTTCTATGGAGTACTTTGGTCCTTCTTTGCCATTTCCACTATCTTTCACACCACCATATGGCATTAAATCCACCCGATATTGCGAGCCGTCGTTAATCATAAATCCACCAACCTCTACACGCTTTGCTGCATAGAAAGCTGTGTCAATATTTTGGGTGAAAATACCACCTTGTAAGCCATAATCAGATTGATTGATCTCTTTCAAGCACTCATCTAAATCCTGAAACCCAATCACACTAGCAACCGGTGCAAAAATTTCCTCGCAAACCACTCGCATCTCTGGTTTTACGTCTGTTAACACGGTCGGCTCTAATAAGGCACCTTCCCTTTGACCACCGTATGCCAAAGTAGCACCATCTTTGACAGCTTCTTGAATCCATTCCTCTGCTCGTTTTGCCTCTTTTTCCGAAATCATTGGTCCAACATCTGTTTCTACATTCGTTGGATCTCCTACTTTTAATTGCTTGATATGTTGAATATACTTTTCTAAAAAACTTTTTAGTACCGATGCATGTACATAGACACGTTGTACCGATATACACACTTGCCCAGCAAAAGCAAAACTCTGAGCCGCTAATGTTTGAGCCGCATAGTCTATATCTGCTTCTTTATCTACAATTACAGGAGAATTGTTTCCTAATTCCAAAATTAATCTATTAAGGCCAGTTTGCTGCTTTAACTGTAACCCTACTTCCGCACTCCCTGTAAAAGTATATAAAGCTATACGCTCATCTTTCATCAACTGTTTGCCAACAACTGAGCCAGGACCTACTACTACCTGAAGTAAACCTTTTGGAAGTCCTGCTTCTTCTAGCAGGTTTGCTAGCTTTAAAGATGAAATAGGTGTCGCACTGGCTGGCTTTAAAACAACCGCATTTCCAGCAGCAATTGCTGGCGCCACTTTATGTGCAACTAAATTAAGCGGGAAATTAAACGGACTAATGGCTGCTACCACACCAACAGGTACTTTAATTGTAAATGCAAGTCGATTTTCTGAACCAGGTGCAGCTTCTACGGGCACACCTTCCCCTTGAAGCCGTTTCGCCTCTTCTGCAGCAACTAAAAAGGTTTGAGCAGAACGGTCAATTTCACTACGGGCTTGCTTTAGCGGCTTCCCTGCCTCTAATGTTATCGTTCGAGCTAGATCTTCTTTACGTTTTTGTAATAATTCAGATGTCTTTTGCAATATCTTAAACCTCTCAAAAGGAGGCAGCTGATGTAACTCAAAAGCTTTTTTGGCACTATTTACAGCGTGATCTACTAATGGTTCATCTGCTTGTCCAACTTTAGCAAACGGCTTTTGGGCATATTTATCGTACACTTCCATCCATTGTTTACCGTCAACCCATTTTCCATCTATTAATAACGAATACGTTTCCAAATCGTACACCTCACTTTTTTATCGCGGTGAACAGTCGCCCGTAAGACCTACACTTCAAGACTTACGTGGGGATAATGGACGCTAGCACCCTGATAAGTTTCGCTAACCAGCAGTGGGAATGAACCCCCCCCACTACTGGAAGTCTCGCTTTATAAATGGTTTACCACTCACATCATATTCTAAACCATACTTTATTTCGTTGTTATTTCATTGTGTATGACTTCACTGAAGAATATTGGTAATCATGGAATTGATCTAGTAATGCTGCAGGTTTTTCCTCTAAAATAGCTAATGAATGAAACTTCTTTTGCATGAAGCCTTCTTTTACCATATGATCAAACAAATCAGCAATAGGCTGATAGTAATGATGAATATTAAGTAACCCAAAAGGTTTTTGATGAATGCCAATTTGTGCCCATGTAAAAATCTCAAAAAATTCTTCTAACGTCCCAGGCCCACCAGGCATAGCAATAAAACCATCGGCAAGCTCTGCCATTTTGGCCTTTCTTTCATGCATGGTATCGACCGTGTAAAGTTTGGTTAATTCTAAATGAGCAACCTCTTTTTTATGTAACATTTCGGGAATCACACCTATCACTTCACCGCCTTCTTTTAAAACAGTATCTGCGATGATTCCCATTAAGCCAACACTAGCCCCACCATAAATTAACGTAATGTTGCGCTTTGCTAATTCTTTCCCAAGGGCAACAGCCCCTTGACGATATACTTCATTTTCTCCCATGCTGGAACCACAAAAGACAGCAATTCTCTTCATATTGTATCTCACCTCAACCTGTATTTATCTAATTCCATGATACCGCATAACCAAAAAAGCGCAAGCAACCCGATCTATTCGACAAAATCCAATCACATCCTGCGCGTTTCTTCTTCTCGAATAAAAAGCACAAGCATTATCATAACGCTTGTGCTATTGCTTTTATCATGATGAACATCGTCCGTAATTCCACTTCAAGACTTAAAAAGTAAAAATAGGGAAATTGCGGTCGCTAGCACTCTGATAAGTTTCGCTTACTATCAGTGGGGATGAAGAAAACCCCCACTGATAGAAATCTCTCTTTATAAGAATAATCCTGCCATTGTTGCAGATAGGATAGAACCAAGGGTGGCACCAACCAATAATTTAAAACCGAATTTGGACACCGCTGCCCCTTTTTCCGTATCGATTCCCTGTACGGTTCCTGCAATGATCCCAATCGAAGAAAAGTTCGCAAAACTCGTTAAAAACACAGATACGATACCTACTGTTTTCTCCGATAGTGTATCTACTAATGGCTCTAATTCCAGCATGGCTACAAATTCATTGGTAATAATTTTCGTTCCCATAATACCACCTGCTTGGATAAGTTCGCCAGGTGCTATACCCATTAAGAAACCAATGGGAGCTAAGACATAACCCAATATTTCTTGCAATGTGATTCCTGCAAAAATTGATTGAATGATCCAGTTTACTAATTCGAGTGATGCAATAAATGCGATTAACATGGCAGCAACAATTAAAGCAATTTTACCGCCATCCAGCGCACCATTTCCCATCGCTTCAAAAAAGCTATTGGAATCTGATACATCTTTAATTTGAACATCATCATCTTCTTTATCCATATCAACAGGGGCTATAATGGAAGCGATAATTAAAGAACTAAACATATTTAACGGAATAGCTACTAACACATATTGAGCTGGAAGCATTTGAATATAAGCACCAACGATAGATGCTGATACAGATCCCATCGCAGAAGCACTAACAATGTAGAGCCTATTGTTATTTAAGTGATGAAATTGTGACTTGATAGCTATGAGTGCTTCTGATTGCCCAAAGAACATACTGTTTACAGCATTAAATGACTCCACCTTTGGTAAGCCAGTAATGGCAGAAATAATTCCCCCCAAGTACTTAATAATAAAAGGCAAAATGCGTAAATACGTAAGTACAGACAAAATGGTGGAGAAGAAAATAATAATAAGTAATACATTAAAGAAAAAGGCACCAGACTCCCCAACTTCAATACCGCCTAATACAAAGTCTACACCTTCAGAACCGAACTCAATCAGTTTGTTAAATGCTTTGGAAATGGCATTAATAATGGCTTCACCAATAGATGTCATAAACATAAACCAAGTGGTAAGAATTTGTGCCACTAACATAATAGCAACACCAACAAAATTAACTTTCTTGCGATTATTGGACATAGCATAAGCAATGGCAAGAACGATAATTATTGCTATTAACCCTAATAATATTCCCACAATCATTTCCTCCCTAATACATATTCCATACATTATCCTACTTTCCCCTTTTAAAGCAGAATAATCCCTAGTTTAGCATGAAAATCCTGTGAAACTTAAAAGAAAAAATATTTTGAATATTAGTGAGGACGAAAGGAGTTTGCCACTTGAATAAAGTCCCTTTTATCTAATTCTTTTTCACTAGCTCTATAAGTAATTTCATAAGTAATGCCTGCTTTTTCCCATGTTAATTTTTTCGAATATTTCTCGTTCACATAGTAACCTGGTATATTACCATTCATTTCTACTTTATTTGCTTTGTCTTCGTTGACTGCCATTTCATCATTAATCATTTGTATCGTTAAAATATCATTTTCCACTGTAAAAAGACTAATATCAAATGCTTCCGTTTCGCCTATATAAAATTGATCAGTGACAAGTACTTCTGCAAGGATAGGAACATATGAAGGTAATTCAGGCTGAAATGATAGACTTTCCACAGCTTGCTTCACTTCATCTTTTTCATAAGGATAATATCCTTCTGGAATGGCTTCACCCTGTCCTGTACAAGCTGAAATCAAGCATAAAATTATACTATAAGTTACTAATTTCCTAATCCATATCATACTTGTCTGTCCTCCATCATAGTTTAATATCACATTAGAGTAGACGAATATTATACCAAAAAAGTTTCATTAAACAACCAAATCTGACAAAATCCGAGCATTTTTCATTTCAACATTCGCGTAATATATAAAAGATCTTAAAAAAGGCGGAAAAAAGCTAATCATTCTTTACTTGCTTGCATAGAATAAAATAATACAAGCGGAGGAGGGGATTTGTTGGTGAAATATAATTTCGTAATAGCAGAAGAAGATTGGTCCCTCCATCGAAAAGGGTTTGATGACCAAAAAAGACACCAAGAAAAGATCAAGGAAGTATTAAAGAAAAAGTTGCCTGACATTGTTAGTGAAGAAAATATTATCATGTCCAAAGGAAAAGAAATTATTCGTATTCCCATTCGGTCATTAGATGAATACAAAATCCGCTACAGTCAATCAAAAAATAAGCATGTCGGGCAAGGCGATGGAGATAGTAGTGTAGGAGACGTAGTTGCTAAAGATCCACAAGCACAGAAAGGGCAGAAAGGGCAAAAAGGTGAAAAAGCAGGTGATAAGCCCGGCAGTGATTATTATGAAGCAGAAATTGACTTCGAAACTTTAGAGGAAGCTTTTTTTGCTGAATTATCATTACCAAACTTAAGAGAGAAAGAAAAAGATAATATTAAAATTACCGATGTAGAGTTTCGTGATATTCGTAAACAGGGATTAACAGGTAATATTGATAAAAAGCGTACAATGCTTGCTTCTTATCGTCGAAATGCTTTAGAAGGAAATCCGTCCTTTTCACCTATTTATCCAGATGACCTAAGATATAAGACATGGGATAACATTGAGAAACCAGAATCAAAAGCAGTGGTGTTAGCCATGATGGATACAAGTGGTTCGATGGGACAATTTGAGAAATATGTAGCTCGCAGTTTTTATTTTTGGATGGTTCGATTTTTAAGAAAAAAATACGAAACCGTAGACGTAGAATTTATTGCGCACCACACGGAAGCTAAAGTTGTCGATGAAGAATCTTTCTTTACTAAAGGAGAAAGTGGGGGGACAATTTGTTCATCAGCCTACCGAAAAGCTCTAGAACTAGTTGACGAAAAATATCCTGTAAGCCGTTACAATATCTACCCATTCCATTTCTCTGATGGAGACAATTTAACATCAGATAATCGCCGTTCGAAAGAAGCTGTCAATCAACTGTTAGAACATGCAAGTATGTTTTGTTACGGTGAAGTCAATCAATATAATCGCTATTCCACTCTCATGCAAGCATATAAAGATATGGAACATCCTCGATTCAAAAAATTTGTGCTTAAAGATAAAAAAGACGTATTTTACGCTATGAAACATTTCTTCAGCGAAGCCGACACTGAGAATAGTTACTCTTCTTAAAACTTATTATTTCTGAAGAAAACTAGGCGAAGCGCAGTGCAGTAGCCTAGTTGTACTTTTCTATATTCCTAAAATTATCCACTACGTCGAGATTATTTACTTGCTGACAATTTAACTTTCCTATACGGCAATTAAAAAGCACTCACCTTTCCTTTGGTGAGTGCTTTCTCTCATTCCTTAATTATCCTTCTAACAATAAGTCATATGGATCTTCCAGCAATTGTTTAATTCGAACTAAGAATTGCACCGCTTCTTTTCCATCTACAATTCTGTGATCATAGGATAATGCAATATACATCATTGGACGTACTTCAATGGAATCATCCGGCATGACTACTGGTCGCTTTTGAATCGTGTGCATTCCTAAAATTCCGACTTGTGGTGTATTTAAAATCGGAGTAGAAAGTAAGGAACCAAAGATTCCACCGTTTGTAATTGTAAATGACCCACCCTGTAAATCACTAATTTGCAATTCTTTCTTTTTCGCTTTTGTACCTAAATCTGCGATCTCTGATTCAATTCCAGCGAAATCTAATCGGTCTGCATCACGTACTACAGGTACTACGAGGCCATCATCAGTTGATACTGCAATCCCAATATCATAGAATTTTTTCAATACAATATCGTTATCTTGAATTTCTGCATTGATATATGGAAATTCTCTTAATGCACTAACAACCGCTTTAGTAAAGAAGGACATAAATCCTAATTTAATGCCATGTTTATCTTGGAAGTTATCCTTTCTTTCACTGCGCAGCTTCATCACAGCTGACATATCAACTTCATTAAAAGTTGTTAACATCGCTGCTGTTTGTTGAGCTTCTACTAAGCGATTAGCAATCGTCTTACGGCGTCTTGTCATCTTCACTCGTTCTACTGGCTTATCAAATTCTTGTTTGCTATCAGTTTGAGACGATGCTTTTTTCTCAGATTTAGAAGACTTCTGCTCTGATTTCGCCGCCTTTGATAAATTCTCTACATCCTCAGGACGAATTCGACCTAATGGGTCATTAGGAACTACTTGATTTAAATCAATTCCCAATTCACGAGCTCGTTTTCTTGCAGCAGGTGACGCCACCACTTTTTGATCTTTGCCTGCTTTTTTCGGCTCTGTCCCTGTTGCTTCTTTTTTACTTGGAGCTTTCTCCTCTTTTGTTTCTTGCTGTTTTGATTCTGATGGAGTTGATTCTTCCGGTGTTGAAGGTTCTTCCTCTTTGTCTGAAGATCCGCCAGCTTCACCGTTTTCGTCTACTTTAGCGATTACTTCACCAACCTCGACGTCATCTCCAGCCTCTTTAGCCAGCTCTGATATAACGCCACTGTAATCGGCATTTACCTCTACATTTACTTTGTCAGTTTCTAGTTCACAAATAGGATCTCCTTTTTCAACCTTGTCCCCTTCACTCACAAGCCATTCTGCAATCGTACCTTCTGTAATAGATTCTGCTAATTCTGGGACCTTAATTTCCTTCATTGGTTTCTCCTCCTTCAGACAGCTCTAATGCTCTTTCTACTAGGCGACGTTGCTCCGTTTTATGAATATGTGGATCACCAACAGATGGTGAAGATCGTTGGCACCTTCCAACATAGTGTAAGTCAATAGGTGTTTCTTCTAACATTCTGAAAAATAGTTCTTTCACAAAATTCCAGCTTCCCATATTTTTAGGCTCTTCTTGCACCCAAACTAAATCTTTAAGGTTTGGACAACCATCTATTACTTCCTGTATTTTCTTCTCAGGAAACGGATAAATTTGCTCTAAACGAATAACCTGAATATGTTCACAGGCCTCTTTATGATTTTCCATTTTCTCAGCAATATCTACCATCACTTTTCCAGTACCAATCAAGAGCCTTGTTGCTTTCTTTGAAGTTAACTCTAGACCAGGTTGCGGAATAATCGGATTAAACTTCCCATTTGAAAACTCTTCTAGGGCCGACACAACTCTTGGACTGCGCAATAAACTTTTTGGTGTCAACACTACTAATGGTCGTGAGGCATCACTATTTACGAGTGCTGCTTGTCTTCTTAACAAATGGAAGAATTGGGCACTTGTTGTCACATTGGCAACAATCCAGTTATTTTCTGCTGCCATTGTTAAAAAGCGTTCCATTCTAGCACTAGAATGCTCCGGCCCTTGCCCTTCATAACCATGCGGTAATAGCATCACCATGTTAGAACGTTCATCCCACTTTGCTCGAGCGGATGAAATAAACTGATCAAAAATTACTTGTCCTGCGTTGGCAAAATCACCAAATTGTGCTTCCCAGAGTACTAGAGTTTTTGGTGCTTTGACACTGTAACCATATTCAAAACCTAACACTGCAGCTTCAGATAACGGACTGTTATGAATATCAAAAGTTGCCTTTGCTTCATCTAATCCGTGCATTGGGCAATACGTCTCTGTTGACTCTACATCATGTAATACTAAATGGCGGTGAGCAAACGTACCACGCTCAGAATCTTGCCCAGTTAAACGTATTGGAATACCGTCTTGCAAGATGGAAGCATAAGCTAAAGCTTCCCCTACTGCCCAATCTGCTTTTTGCTCTTTTTCAAATGTCTCATGACGTTTTTTCAATATCTTTTCTAATTTCTTAAAACTTTGAAAACCTTCTGGCCTTTTTAAAAGCCCTTTGTTTAATGACAATAGATCATCTTTTGGAACAGCTGTTTCAATATCACTTAATCCATTACGCAATGCTTGAGGAACCGGCAATGCTTCAGGATTTTCATTGGTATTCTCAATCATTTCATCAAAAATACCTTGCAATTTGTTATGAACAGCTTCCTTCATTTCTTCAAAGGTTTTTTCTGTAATAACCTCTTCTTCTTGCAATAGGTTAGCATAAACATCTGCACATGTAGGATGTTTATCAATGGTTTTATATAGAACAGGTTGTGTCGCTCTTGGCTCGTCCATTTCGTTATGTCCATAACGACGATAACCTACTAAATCAATTAACACATCTTTTTGGAACTTTTTACGATAGTCATAGGCAAGAAGTGCTGCTGAAAGACATGCTTCTGGATCATCTGCATTTACATGAATAATTGGTACTTCAAAACCTTTCGCTAAGTCACTAGCATAACGTGTCGAACGCCCTTGATGTTGACCTGTCGTAAAACCAACTAAGTTGTTGGCAATAATATGAAGGGTTCCACCAGTTTGATAGCCTGGTAAAGCACTTAAGTTAAAAGTCTCTGCAACGACGCCTTCTCCAATAAAAGCGGCATCCCCATGAATAAGTATACTAAATGCCTTATTAACATCTTGTTCCGTTTTTCCTTTTTTAAATCGGAAATCTTGTGCCGCTCTTGTAAAACCTTCTACTACAGGATTTACAAACTCTAAATGTGACGGGTTATGCGCAAGCGTTATCTTAGTAGGTGAGGGTTTTTCTTCCCCAACTTCACGCTTCGCACCAAAGTGATATTTTACATCTCCTGTCCAACCATATGTAATCGCTCTTGAACCAGGAGAAGATGGTATTAACTCTTTATCAGCTGAAGGATGGAATTCAGAGAATAATTTATCAAATGGCTTTCCTAAGATATGTGTTAAAACACTTAATCTACCACGGTGCGCCATCCCCATTAAAATTTCCTCTGTTTCATCATAAAAAGAGCTTTGTACAATGCGGTCCAGCATAGGTACCATCATTTCTAATCCTTCAATAGAAAAACGCTTCTGTGCAACAAACGTTTTGGCTAAGAAGTTTTCAAAACCTTGTACGTCTACAATCTTTCCAAGCAATTGTTTTTTCTCTTCTTTTGAAAAAGAAAATCGGTATTCACCAGATTCAATATTTTCTTGGAACCAGTGACGCTCTTCATCATTATTGACATGATCGTATTCAAAAGAAATATTCCCTGCATATTGATCCATTAAATAATCAACCACATCTTGAGCAGTGTTAATCCCATCTACTTGCTTTTCCCAGACCCAATTGGAAGGAATCGCTTCCAAAACCTCACTATTAAGCTGGTAATGGGCAGGATCGACAAGCGTTGTATCACTCGATTTCCCAGCTCCCACTGGATATATATTCGCTTTCAAATGACCGTAACGCCTAATAGCCTCAACAAGCTTAATTGCTGAGGTTAAATGCCTTGCCCCTATTTGTGATGAAAAGTCACTACTCCCCTCTGGTACATCTTGTGGTTGATGAATTGACTTTTTAGGTGCTCCAAATTGATCAAACATCTGTCGTAAAGATGGATCAACAGAGTCCTTATTCTCCATGTAAAGCTCATACTGTTCTTCTAAATAGCCCATGTTAGGACCGTGAAATTTTTTCCAGAATCTCTCACTGGATTCCTGCTGTGTCACGTCTTATACCCCCATTAGAAGTCACTTTCTCCTGCTTACTTAACTCCCATCCAAATGTCTTAATGAGAAATCATTACATCAATTAATATAACCTATTTTTCCTAGGGAAACAACATAAATGAGCCGATTATTTTAATTCTTTTAAAAAAAGTTCTGAAACCGCATCAGCAAGGCGTTAAAAGAGCCTAGATAAAGGGCTTCCCTCTCTTCGAAAATAACCTCATACACAATATCCATAAACTGTGCATTAACTATTAAATATTTTCCTCCTACTCGTTTAAGGATGAGTGCTTAATCGTCGCTGTGGAAAAATACTCGCTTTCACCCAAGGGCACAAGTGCGACATCTACTCAAGCTTCCTTTGGTCGCTTTCGCAGTGTCTGCTTTGCCGGGGGAGGGGGGAACGCTTCAGCCTCCTCACAAGCAAAAAGCGCTCGTGGAGTGACCCCCATTTATTGGACACTTTTTACGCTACTTGTTCAAACTGAGCTCGATATTTGATCG
>NZ_WIXM01000030.1 GCF_010993965.1 Gracilibacillus sp. YIM 98692
GTATACAAAAAAACCCCCTATAAAGTAGTCCTTTTTTCAAAGTGTCTACTCTATAGGGTACATTTTATAGTAGGGGGGGTCTTCATTCACCACTGATGGTTAGCGAAATTCATCAGGGTGCTAGCGTCTGTTTCCCCCACCTCTACTTCTTTCATTATTCTAAGTATTGAAGAGGGGAATTACGAACGATTGTTCACCGTGATAAAACAACAGATAGAAAGTTTCGTCTTCCTAACTGTTATCTACCCTGGCACTATTCTAATTCTGTTATTTTTTCTTTTGCTTGAGATCTCTCTACAGGCTGTATTTTTTTATCCGGATAACCGATTTGTAATAACCCAACCACTCTCTCATTCTTATCTAAACCTATTAATTGCGCAGTTTCTTGACAAAAAGCTAGTTTCCCTGTTTTCCAGAAAACACTTAAATCTTTTTCCCATGCAAGCAAGCTAAAATTTTGAATAACACAACTTGTTGATGCATAGTCTTCCTCTCTCAGTTTTTCTTGTGGATGTAATGCATTAAGGACAAATAGAATAAAAGGTACATTCATAATTTTTTGATAGGCATTTTCACCAATTAATTCTCTATCTTCTAAAGAATCGGTATTGCTCTTTTCCATCGCGATTAGACGATTAATCTCGGCAAGCTTTTTTTTAGACTCGCCTTTTACCATAACAAAACGCCAAGGCTCGGTTAGTTTATGATTGGGCACCCATATCGCCACATCTAATAGCTCTTTTATTAATGAAGTAGAAACTTCTTTATCCTGATAAACAGCAATAGAGCGACGGTCTTTGATTAATTGACTTAAATTCATTTTGCGCCTCCTAATTATTAATTGAGAATTATTTTCATTTAGATATATATTATCATACCATTTAAGGTTGTCAAGAAAATAATACTTTGGAAACCTCCTCATCATGGCACATATATGTTATACTCCTACTTAACTTATAAAAATTCAAAAAATTTTGTAAATACCCCTTGTAATAAATTCCACCGTCATGTATCATATACATTAAGTTGGTTGGAAAATTTAGTAATGATACAAATGAATACAAAGAATTTAATTCTTATCGAGAGAAGTGGAGGGACTGGCCCGATGATACTTCAGCAACCGTCTGTTCAGACAAGGTGCTAATTCCAGCAAGCGTTACTTACGCTTGGAAGATGAGGAACGTCTTTTGAATAAAAGAAATCTTCATCTTAACGGATGGAGATTTCTTTTATTTTTCGAAAATTTAGTAGAAAGAGGTGATAAGATTGCATGACCTTCGTTCCGCTCTACAAGACCGAATTGTAATAGCAGATGGTGCCATGGGAACCTTGCTCTATTCACATGGAGTAGATCGATGCTTTGAAGCATTTAATTTGACCAACCCCGACGAAGTAGCCAATGTTCATAAATCTTATTTAGACGCCGGGGCTGAAGTCATTCAAACAAACACTTACGGCGCTAATTATATCAAACTCGCAAGATACGGACTAGAGGAAAAAGTACACATGATTAATACCAAAGCCGTACAAATTGCGAAAGAGGCGACAGCGAACAATGGGTATGTACTTGGTACTATCGGTGGCATTCGTGGAGTACAAAAGCTGGTAACGACAAAAAGCGAAATTAAAAGAAGCTTTAAGGAACAGCTATTCTCCTTATTGTTAGAAGGAGTGGACGGTCTGTTACTTGAAACCTATTACGATTTCCAAGAGCTTGAAGATGTTTTAAAAATTGCTAGAGAAGAAACCAACTTGCCAATTATCACTAATGTATCCATGCATGAGCCAGGCGTATTAGAAAATGGTATATTGCTGCCTGACGCTCTGCAACAATTAGAAGATTTAGGAGCTGATGTCGTAGGCGTCAATTGCAGACTAGGTCCGCACCATATGATTGAAGCTTTAGAAGGCGTCCCTATACTAAATCATGCAAAACTAGCAGCATATCCAAATGCTAGCTTACCAGCTTATGAGGATGGGAAGCTTGTCTATAGTAAACATACCGACTATTTCACTAAATGTGCAAAAGCTTTTCGTAATCAGGGTGTAAGATTATTGGGTGGTTGTTGCGGTACAACACCAGAACACATTCATGCCTTAAAAGAAGGCACTCGTGACTTGCCACCTATTGAAGAGAAACAAGTCAAGCAAAGATTAAACTTACACAGTGAATCTGAAAACCAAGATACTCACACAAAAGAAACATTAGCACAAAAAGCCAAACAACGGCATACGGTTATCGTCGAACTAGATGCTCCTAAACATTTAGAAGTCGATGAATTTATCAAAGGTGCTAAGCAATTAGAAAAAGTAGGTGTCGATGCTATTACATTAGCAGATAATTCTCTAGCAACTCCACGAGTGAGTAATCTAGCAATGGCAGTAAAAATGAAAGAATTAAACCTTGATGTGACGCCGCTCATTCATTTAACTTGTCGTGATCGAAACCTTATCGGATTACAAGCGCATTTAATGGGCTTACACACGTTAGATTTTCATGAAATTCTAGCGATCACAGGAGATCCAACTAGAATTGGAGGTTTCCCAGGGGCATCTTCTGTTTTTGATGTGACCTCGTTCGAATTAACAAGATTAATTAAACAATGTAACCAGGGGTTATCATTCTCTGGAACCTCTTTAAAAAAGAAAACGAATTTTAGTGTGGCAGCAGCCTTTAATCCGAACGTCGCAAACCTAAGTAAAGCTGTGAAGCGAATGGAAAGGAAAATTAAGAGCGGAGCAGATTACTTTCTTACCCAGCCAATTTATGACCATCAAAAAATCAAAGATTTATACGAGGAAACCAAGCATATTGACACCCCTATCTTTATTGGGATTATGCCGCTAATATCACATAAAAACGCAGAATTTTTACACCATGAAGTTCCTGGGATGAAGCTTTCAGATGAGGTGCGTACCCGTATGAAAGCACCGCCAACTAAAGCGGAAGCAAAGGCAGAAGGGCTTCAAATTGCCAAGGAATTGATTGATACAGCCATTCAATACTTTAATGGTATTTATTTAGTCACACCATTTATGAATTACGAGTTAACTTCAGAGCTCACCTCGTATATCCATAGCAAAACAAACAATGGAATTGCGATCCAATCGCCATCTTAAAAACATAGAAAGGGAGAGATATCAATGACAACATTTATTAGTTCAAACTTAGGTTATCCAAGAATCGGAGAAAAAAGAGAATGGAAAAAAGCGTTAGAAGCATATTGGAGAGGTGACATTACCGAAAGCAGTTTATATGATCGTACAACAGAATTACGTTTGAAGAATTTAAAGAAACAGCAGGATATTGGAATCGATCTTATCCCCGTTGGAGATTTTTCCTTTTACGATCAAGTATTAGACACAGCAGTTTCATTTGGTGCTATTCCTAAAAGGTTTCAACAAGAAGATCCTCAATCCATTGATACGTATTTTGCAATTGCTCGTGGTAATAAAGGTGCTGTAGCTGCCGAGATGACTAAGTGGTTTAACACAAATTACCACTATATCGTTCCAGAATTAGAAGATGTAACACCACAGCTAGTAGAAAACCGTGCATTACATTATTATAAAGAAGCAAAAGAGAAATTGGGTATTGATGGAAAACCTGTCATTATCGGACCTGTTACTTTCGTAAAACTTTCTAAAGGATATCAACCAGAAGAATTAGAAGGATGGGTAGACAAATTTGTTCCATTGTATAAACAAGTGCTGCAAGAACTTGCAGAAGCTGGAGCTTCATGGGTACAGTTTGATGAGCCAATCTTAGGAACGAACCTCTCTAATAGAGAATTAGAATTAGTGGAAAAAGTATACCAGTCCTTGAAGGAAGCTGCGCCAAACGTAAAATTATTACTTCAAACATATTTTGAATCTGTACAAAACTATAAGAAAATAGTGGAATTACCTGTAGACGGCATTGGACTAGACTTTATACATGGGGATAGCTTAAATTTAATTAAAAAATTCGGATTCCCACAAGACAAAGTATTAGCAGCAGGTATCGTTAATGGTCGTAACGTTTGGAGCGCAGATTTAGAAGGGGCACTATCCCTTATTAAGCAAATTGACTTATTAACGGAAACGGACCAAATTATCTTACAGCCATCTTGCTCTTTATTACATGTGCCTGTAACAAAACAAACGGAAGAAAAATTAGATACTGTAATTTTAAACGGCTTAAGTTTCGCAGATGAAAAATTAACTGAAATTCAAACTTTATTAAAAGCTGCTAAAGAAGGATCGGAAGCAATTCAAGCACAATTAGAGGAAAATAAATCTGCAAGAAATGCTTTAGAAAGCTCTACTTATCGAAAAAATGAAGAAATTACGAGAGAATTATTAAGTATTGAAAATAAAGAAATTAAACGAAGTATTCCATTCCAAGAACGTATTGCAAAACAACGCGAAAAGCTAAATTTACCTTTATTACCTACTACGACAATCGGTAGTCTTCCTCAAACAGCTGAAGTGAAGGGTACCCGTACAAAATGGCGTAAGGGTGATATTTCCAATGAAGAATATGCAAGCTTCGTCGAAAAAGAAACTGCAAAATGGATTCAAATTCAAGAAGATTTAGGGCTGGATGTATTAGTTCATGGTGAATTTGAGCGAACAGATATGGTTGAATACTTTGGTGAAAAATTAAATGGATTTGCTGTTACCGAATTTGGATGGGTGCAGTCCTATGGTTCTCGTTGTGTAAAACCACCTCTAGTAGTTGGAGATGTTTCTTGGGATGAGCCAATCACGGTAAAAGAAATTGTAGATGCGCAAAAGTTAACAGATAAACCAGTCAAAGGTATGCTTACAGGTCCTGTTACCATCTTAAACTGGTCTTTTGTTCATGAAGAGTTACCACGCTATACGGTTCAGAATCAAATTGCCTTATCACTTGAAAAAGAAGTGTTAGCACTTGAAAAAGCTGGCGTACAAATTATTCAAGTGGATGAACCAGCATTACGTGAAGGACTACCGCTTGATCGACTAAGATGGCCTGAGTACTTTGACGCTGCTGTCAAAGCATTTCGATTAGCGACTTCTACTGTTCAACCGGAGACGCAAATTCATACACATATGTGCTATTCTGAATTTGGTGAAATTTATGAAGCTATTGATGAACTGGATGCAGATGTTATTTCTATTGAGACATCCAGAAGTCACGGGGAACTTGTTGATACATTTGAAGAGAACAACTATGAAAAAGAAATTGGTCTAGGAGTATATGACATTCATAGTCCAAGGGTACCTAGTATCGAGGAAATCAAACAGAATATTGAGCGCGCACTGCAAACTATTGACGCAAAACAATTCTGGATTAACCCTGATTGCGGTCTGAAAACAAGACAAGAAGAAGAGACCGTTGCAGCCCTTGAAAATATGGTGAATGCGGCAAAAGAAATCCGCGAAGCTCGATTAGCACAACAAAAATAAGCAATAAAGAAAAACTTGGCTTATCGCCAAGCCTTAATAGCGAAAGCCTTAGTTTTTCTTATACTATCATCCATAGTATTTTATACTTGCTGATAGTACAAAAAAGCCCGGTCTTCCTAAAAGAAGATCGGGCTTTTTCTATTTTCATGATATTAACTCTTGTAATATGAATTTGAATAACATACAATATAGTTAATAAATTAATTTAATTAAGTATATGTCGAGAAGGAGGAAATTTAAAATGAAACTTACCCCATTAATCCATAGATTTCAGGAAGTTTTCGAAACAGAACAAAAGCCTCAAGCATTTTTTGCGCCAGGAAGAATTAATTTAATCGGTGAACATACAGACTATAATGGCGGTCACGTCTTCCCTGCTGCTATCTCATTTGGAACATATGCCCTTGCCATTAAGAGACAAGATAAAAAAATAAGATTCTATTCTGATAACTTCCCTGAAAAAGGAATATTTGAGAGTTCTTTGGACGATTTAATTTATCAAGAAGATGACGATTGGACGAATTATCCGAAAGGTATGTTACTCTACTTTAAAGAAGATGGTTTCTCCATTGAAAGCGGTTTTGATGTATTGTTTTATGGAAATATACCTAATGGTGCTGGATTATCCTCTTCTGCTTCAATAGAGTTAGTAACGGGAGTGCTTTTAGAAACATTGTATCAATTAGATGTCGACCGTGTTCGTATGATTCAAATCGGACAAAAAGTAGAAAATCAATACATTGGCGTAAATAGTGGTATAATGGATCAATTTGCAATCGGGATGGGAAAACAAGACCATGCTATGTTATTGGATTGTGATACACTGCAATATCAATATGCACCTATTAAACTAGCAAATCATGATATCATTATCATTAACACCAATAAGCGCCGAGAATTAACTGAGTCCAAATATAATGAACGCAGAAGTGAATGTGAGCAGGCCTTAGCTGATCTACAAAAAGAACTTTCGATCAACAGCCTTGGAGATTTAACTCCAGAACAATTTGAACAATATCGGACTTTAATCAAAAATGAAACGAACCAACAGCGTGCCAAACACGCCATTTATGAGAATGCACGAACGATTACAGCCTTAGATAAACTAAAAGCAGGAGAATTACAAGCTTTTGGCGAACTAGTAAACCAATCTCATATCTCCTTAAGAGATGATTATGAAGTAACTGGCATAGAGTTAGATACGATTGCAGAGACTGCATGGAAGCAGGAAGGTGTGTTAGGCGCCAGAATGACAGGAGCAGGTTTTGGCGGATGTGCGATTGCTATTGTCGAAAAAAACCATACAAAAGCTTTTCAAGAAGCGATTGAAAAAGAATATACAAAAATTGTAGGATATGAACCATCTTTTTATGTGGCATCAATTGGAGATGGTGCTAAATCATTACATTTAGGGGAGGAATCTTAGTATGCGCATTTTAGTTTTAGGGGGAGCTGGATATATTGGATCACATGCTGTTTATCAACTTATAGATCAAGGAAATGAAGTAATTGTTATAGATAATTTAGAGACAGGACACGCTGGAGCTATTCACCCAGATGCGATCTTCTATAACGGAGATATTCGTGATATTGAATTCCTCCGCGAAGTATTCAATCATGAAACAGTAGACGGTGTCTTACATTTTGCTGCGAACTCCTTAGTCGGTGAATCTATGGAAGTACCACTAAAATATTTTGATAATAACGTGTACGGAACCCAAGTCTTACTACAAGCCATGGCTGAATTTGATATAAAACATATCGTCTTTTCTTCTACCGCTGCAACATATGGGGAACCCGAACAAGTACCCATTACAGAAACCATGATCACACAACCAACTAGTACGTATGGGGAAACAAAACTTACCATGGAAAAAATGATGAAATGGACCGAAGCGGCACACGATATTCGTTATGTCTCCCTTCGTTACTTTAATGTTGCTGGTGCTAGAAGTACTGGAGAAATTGGGGAAGATCACAGACCTGAAACCCACCTTATTCCAATCGTATTGCAAGTAGCATTAAATCAAAGAGAGCATATCTCTATTTTCGGTGACGATTATGATACGGAGGACGGCACATGCATTCGTGACTACATCCATGTAGAAGATCTAATTGATGCTCATATTTTAGCACTAAAATATTTAAAAGAAGGCGGAGACAGTGACATCTTTAATTTAGGAAGCAGTCAAGGATTTTCTGTAAAAGAGATTATTGATGCAGCACGTCAAGTGACTAACCATGCCATCCCAGCAAAAACTGCAGAGCGCAGACCAGGTGATCCGAGCACGTTAATTGCTTCATCTGATAAAGCAAAAAGAATATTAGGCTGGAACCCTTCTAGAACAGACATTGACCGAATTATTACAGACGCTTGGAATTGGCATCAGGCGAATCCGAATGGCTATAACGAGGAGGAATAATAATGGCTAACATTTCACAACTTGTCGAGACATTAGTAGAGAAAGCTATCGATGCTCAATTGATTGAAAGAAGTGATGCCATTTATGCTCGCAACCAAGTGCTTGGTTTAATCAAATATGTAAACTTTGACCAATCAAACTCTACTCCTGTACAGAATGTAACCATCCCTGATGTAGTAGAAAAAATAGTGGATGATGCTGCCAATCGAGGAGTCATAGAAAATCTATTAGATGAAAAAGAAAAAATTTCTGCCCATATCATGAATGTGTTTTTATCTAAACCAGCTGAAGTGAATCGTGTATTTTATCAAAAATATGAAGATTCGCCAAAAGCAGCAACAGATTATTTTTATAAGTTAAGTAAAAACAGCAATTATATTCAAACCAAACGGATTGCGAAAAACATTCATTTTAAAACAAATTCTGATTACGGTGATTTAGACATTACCATTAACCTTTCTAAACCGGAAAAAGATCCAGAACAAATTAAGCGTGAAAAGGAAATGAAACAGGATATTGCTTATCCTCAATGTTTACTTTGTGCTGAAAATGAAGGATATGTTGGACGAATTGGTCATCCTGCAAGATCCAATCATCGCATTATTGAAGTGCCCTTAGAAGGAGAAAAATGGTTTTTACAGTATTCACCATATGTCTATTATAACGAACATAGTATTCTATTTGCGAAAGAACATCGTCCAATGAAAATTAATCGGGATTCTTTTTCTAGAATAACGGCTTTTGTCGATAAGTTCCCTCACTATTTTGTTGGATCAAATGCTGACTTGCCTATCGTTGGCGGTAGCATACTGTCTCATGATCATTATCAAGGGGGAAGCTATACGTTTGCGATGACAGAAGCTGAGGATGAGTTTAGCTTTCAACTAGGAAAGTTCCCAGAGGTGGAAGCTGCCATTGTCAAATGGCCTTTATCTGTCATTCGATTACGTCATTCGAAACGTGAGAAGCTTGTGGACACGGCTGAATTTATACTAAATAAATGGCGTCAGTATAGCGATGAAGCGGCAGATATATTAGCGTATACCGATAATACGCCACATAATACGGTTACACCAATTGCTCGTAAGCGAGGGGAACAGTTTGAGCTAGATTTAGTATTGCGTAATAACCGAACGACAGATGAACATCCGATGGGGTTATTTCACCCACATGAAGATGTTCACCATATCAAAAAAGAAAATATAGGTTTAATTGAAGTAATGGGACTTGCCGTACTACCTCCTAGATTAGTAGAAGAGTTAGAAGATATTAAAAAACATCTATTAAATCAATCAGTAACCGTTGCAGAATACCACCAAGATTGGGTAAAATCTATAAAGAAAAGGCATACAAATATTACAAAAGATAATGTAGACCAGATTGTCGAAGATGAGTTAGGACAAAAATTCGCGCGTGTACTAGAGGATGCAGGTGTGTATAAGACAGATGAAAATGGACGTACAGCTTTTAAACGTTTTATACAACACTTAAATGAAACAAACTAGGAGGCTACCAAACATGGATGTAAGAACAGATGTGATCAACGTACAAGATCAGCAATGGCGAGAATTTACATTGGTAAATAATAACGGAATGGAAGTTTCAATATTAAATTTCGGAGGTATTATTACTAAGATCTTAGCACCAGACCGTGACAGCAAGCTTGAAAATGTTGTTGTCAGCTTTGATGATTATACTGATTATTTAGATAACCCTGGTTATTTCGGTGCCTTAATAGGACGTGTAGCTGGGCGGATTGAGAATGCACAGTTTGAATTCGATGGAAAAACATACACATTACCTAAGAATGAGGGAGTGCATCATCTACATGGTGGGGAACCAGGTTTTCATAAATCCATTTGGACCGTTGCTCCTTTCGAAAATAATGAAGAAGTTGGGTTGACCCTCAAGTTAAATAGTCAAGATGGAGAAAACGGGTATCCAGGCAATCTAAACATGACTGTCACTTATACTTTAAACAACGAAAATGCCTTATCGATTACATATAAGGGCGATTCTGATCACAAAACCGTATTAACAACTACTAATCATTCCTATTTTAACTTAAGTGGTGATTTAAAATCAGATATTCAAAATCATGAAATTCAATTAGATTGCAGTCAATTTGTAGAATTAGATGAAGAATTGATTCCTACAGGCAATATATTAGACGTGGATCATACGCAATATGACTTTCGTAACGGAAGACCTATGAAAGATGGTGTTGATTCTGATTTTAAACAAAATTTAGTCGCTAATCACGGCTACGATCATTATTTTATTTTTGATCATTCTAAAAAAGAAAGCGCCGTCGTAAAAGACAAAGAAAGCGGGCGCCAATTAACAGTATTGACGGATCAGCCTGGTGTTGTCATGTACACATCCAACAATTTACCAGAAGGTCTTAAATTACGTGAACGTGAATCGACGAAGTATTTAGGACTTTGCTTAGAAACTCAAGCATCTCCTGCTTCGATTCACCATGAAGGGTTTCCATCTGTATGGCTGGATAAAGGGGAAACATATTTTAAGAAGACAACTTTTGTTTTTGGGACATTTGAATAAAAAAGAGGGGCTTTTTGAAAAAGTAAACTCATTATACACACGCAACTGAAATATACTCTTCTTCCGCCAAGAATCTCGTATATTTCAGTTGCTGTTTATTTTAACCATTCGCAAACTTCCTTTTTAAACAACACGCCTCACCTTACATATCCCTAAAAACTATAGCTCCGAAACGATAAGCAATCACCCTTCCTATTGGAAATAGTATCCATTACATCTAATAACCTCGGATGGATAACATAGCTATTATAGTGAGGCTTTCTACTCCGTGTTTTTTTCAAGGCATTTACAACATTAATTTTTTCCAGTATCATCTAGTTTTTTCGCACAATTCAGTTGACGCTCTCATAATCGATTGAGCAAAAAATTGTATCAACGATTGGTTGATCTCCCTTTTCAAAATTCATATAGTCTGACGAAAAGGGATTAGTTGCAAATTGCACACACCTTCTAACCACGTTGCCATCCCATTTGCCAGTCTAGCAAATGCCTCTAGATACGAAAAATTTCCTTGTTTTTCCTGGTTGCCTTGTTCAACCGGCATTTTCTCTTTAAGCTGCTCTTCTTCCAATGCTTGAATCACTGGGTCAGCTATTTTCATCAATATCTCTAACCAAATCGCTCTATCATTATTTACCATATAATTATGCTCTCCTTTCTTAGTTGTAAGAATGAAGAGGTTTCTTATTCTCAACTTGTTGTAATGCTTGGTAGGAAAACCACATTGTAATAAAACTCAATGCACTGCCTGTAAAGACAAGAATTATTCCAGGAATATAAAGTGCAATAAAAAAATAAGCCAGTATGTTTACTATAATTAGAATGGTTTTGAGTGGTGAAGAAAGTGCTATGACAAACGTAAAAATGATGGACTCTATTATTCTTACATCATAATGTACATATATTGGGAAAATATAAATAAAAATAATACTTATTAAAAAAGCAAGTCCAAAAACAAAAAACAGGAGGATATTTCCTATCCATGAATGAATCGAATAGGCTAACATCATATTAATATATATCAACAAACCAAACATGAGGAAGGTATATCCTATTAAATTAGCATTTTTGAAGTTGCTTTTATACTCTATCCAAAAGGTTCTAAATATTGGTAAGTCTTTATTTCCTCTTATCCATTTTCTTTCAATTGCAAACATTGCTACTAAGGCTGGAAAAAAGCCGAATAAAATAAGTCCGATTGCACTGAATGCCATCCAAAGAAAATTAAGGTATGCAAGCCTTGTGATCCAAACAGCTGTTTTATATAGAATACCTTCATGATTCATATTATCCAGTCCTCTTCCCAATGAATTAAAAAAGGAGGCTTTCACCTCCTTTTGATTAATTTCTGTTTTCTAACCATTCTGTACTTTCTTTTTGTGCTTTTTCAACTGCTTCTTGAGCAGACCTTTTACCCGTTAAAGCAGCTTCTACTTCAGAAGTTAATATAAATCGAGGCTGTGATGAAGCCCAAGGATATCTAGGAGTCCATGGCGTACTCATCGCTTCTAAAGTTGGTGCCATCAAGTTTTCTACTTCTGCATAACTATCCCATGTTTTTACAGACTTAATGGATGGCATAGCATTTGCTTCTTCAAATACATATTGTTGCATGACGTCACTCGTTGCAAACTTCATCCATTCCCAGGCTAATTCTTTATTTTCACTATCTTTAGCCATTGTAATTGGACTTCCCGCAAACATACCTCCTTGATTTTCATCATTTTTAAACTCTTGAGCAATGCCAATACGATCTCCAAGTCCTTGAGCATATGCTGGCATTATAGTGTCTCCAGGACCTTGATTTAAAACAATACCAATATTATTATCCTGTGTTAACCATTTCTCATTACCTTGGTCACTGACAAGACCTTCTGGTGCATATTCCTGCATCTCTAATAACCACTCTAAGCCTGAAACCATTTCTGGGCTATCAAATTCAAATTCAATTTCATCCCAAGCAAAGCCTGTTCCCCAACGACCGTTTTGACCTTCTGCTAAGTTAATAAGAGTAAATGCCGAGGACCAATCTCCACGGAACCAAATCCCGTAGTTTTGCTCTCCCGTAACAGGATTCTTACCTGTCATTTGTTTAGCTTTTTCTGCTACTTCTTCCATCGTAGGGTAATCAGATAAATATTCTACTCCCCACTCATCAAATAATTGCTTATCATACGTAATGAATCGAGCATCGCCTAAAAAAGGTAAACCGTAAATTTGTAATTCGTCACTATCAGGTCCTAATGCTTTCCAACCATCTACTTGCTTATCAATAAACTTGTCTAAGTCAAATTCATCATCTTCTTCAATGTATGACTGCAACGGCTCCACTACACCTTGAGCGGCAAAATCTGCTATACCAGGCATTTGATATACGTCAGCTTCCCCTGAAGTGATCATGGCTTGTGTTTTTTCTGTATACCCTTCCCAAGGCATAATGATAAACTCTACTGTTGCGCCTGGATGTTGACTTTCAAATTCTTCCTTAAGCACTTCTAAACCTTTTGTTTTCTCACCAGTTATTGGGTCAGTCGAAGCCTCCATGGTAAAATCACCAATTAGTTGTACGCTTATAGATTGCCCTTCCCATTCACCTTCTCCGCCTGAACCTTCACTTTCTGGATTATTATTTCCTTCTGAAACGTTATTACTTGCCCCATCATTTGAACTACACCCTACAAGAACTGCTGCAACTAACAATGCGAATGATAACAATAGAAAAGATCTTTTTAATGAAAGCATGTTCTAACCCCCTATTTTTAATAATTTAAAAACTAGAAGTAATTAATTATTACCCCTTTACCCCACTTAGTGCAATACTTTGTATAATGTATCTTTGTAAGAAAAGATACAGTACTACTATTGGCAAAATACTAACAGTGGCTAAAGCCATTGTTAAACCTCCTAAACTTGTTCCATTCTCTAACGAAAAGCTGGCGAGATATAATGGAACGGTATGAAGCTCTTGACTATTTAAAACAACTAATGGCCACATGAAATCATTCCAACTCCAAATAAACGATAATATAACCATTGTAGCGGCAATTGGTCCCGATAAAGGCAGATACACATTGAAAAATATTCTGAATTCTCCAGCGCCATCAATTTGCGCAGCTTCCCGAAGAGTAGAAGGTAGTTGATCGAAAAACTGTTTACATAGGAAGATAAGCATTCCATTGATCACTGTTGGTAAAATCAATGGCCAAAAACTATTTAATAATCCGAAACTATTGAAGAGAGTGTATAATGGAATTAGTCTTGGTTCCATTGGTATCATTAAAGTACATAAAACTAAGATAAATAATAGTTTTTTATGCTTAAAATCACCTTTTGAAAAAGCATAACCAGCTAATAATGATGCAAAAACTTGTAAAAACACAGAACTAGTAGTAACGATACCTGAGTTAATATATGATTGGATTAACCTTCCATTCTCAAATACAATCCCGTAATTAAATCCAGATATCGTTTCAGGAATTAATCTTGGTGGAAATGGCATTGTAATATTTGCTGTCCGGTCAAAACCAACACTCACCATCCATACAAATGGCATCATTAACAAAATACCGAACACCAATAGAACGAGAAATTTTACTGCACCAGACATACGCTCCATAGACTTTTGGTTCATCTTCAATCCCCCCTTTTTTTAATAGTTATAGTTTCATCTTAGATACTTTTAGATTGATGAACGTAAATATTAAAATAATCACAAACATAATATAGGTTGCCGCGGAGGCAATTCCAAATTCAAACCCTGTGAAGCCTCGTTCGTATATAAATGCACCCATGGTTTGAATCGATCTTGCGGGACTTCCATTTGGACCTCCTAGCACATATACTTCGTTGAAACGCTGCAAACCTCCGATCCAGCCAGTAATTAATAAAAATGCAAAGGTGCCTGACATGTTTGGTATTGTGATAAATAGCCACTGCTGAATTCCACTTGCACCATCAATTTTAGCTGCTTCATACAACTCTGGTGATATGGCTTGTAAATTAGCTAAACAGATAATAATAACAAAACCTATCCAATGCCAAACAGCTAATAGAATGACACCCCATTTAGAGGTCGATGGATCAGAAAACCATGTTGATGTTGGTAAGCCTAAAGAATCTAAAGCGTAGTTGACAACCCCCATCTCTGGGTGTAAAACAAATTGGAAGATCATTGCGGCTGCTACAATAGATGTTACGTTT
Source organism: Gracilibacillus sp. YIM 98692 (assembly GCF_010993965.1). Classification (GTDB taxonomy): domain Bacteria; phylum Bacillota; class Bacilli; order Bacillales; family Amphibacillaceae; genus Gracilibacillus. Next base: position 14,622 of record NZ_WIXM01000030.1, read on the forward strand.
GGAAGAAAGTAAATTACTTTAAAGAAGTTCTGACCTTTTCTTACAGAATTAATTAAAGAAGCAAAAACAAATCCAAGCGGAATGGTAATCATAATTTGGAAAAAACCGATAAAGAACGTGTTCCATACCGTATTCCAAAATGTTTTCGATGTTAATACTTGCTCAAAATTTCGTATACCAATAAACTTTTCAATCGTTCCATTCGATTGAAAAAAACTTAATCGAAATGATTCAACAATTGGGTAAACCATAAATAGTAAAATCCCCAAAAAACTGGGTAATAAAAAGATATACCATGTAATGGCTGCCTTTCGTTTTTTACTTTTTAGTGTTTCTACATCATTGCTGATGCCTACCGACTGGTCTCCTTCATTACTTTGCAATTCCATTTGACTCCTTACCAAAGACTTCCCCTCCTTTTTCCCAACACTTTTTGTTAGCGTTTCCATTTGTGTTTGATAGAAATATTGAATACTTGTTAAATTAATCATATTACAGATTGCTTCCTTATACTTGACTGAAATTGTCTCAGTCATTTGTTAGGTTGCATGTTATTGCTCAAACAAATTTTTTAAAAATTTGTCTGTATCCTTTTCGTCAATTCCTTTATTCCGATACTCAGATGGCGCTACATTAAAATATTTACGAAACCTCCGGCTGAAATGGGAGGCGCTTTCAAAACCGGATTCTAATGCCACATCTAAGATTGTTTTTTCAGGATGCATCTCTAGCAAATATTTAGATCTTAATAGCCTTCTTTGCATTAAATATTGCATAACGGTTATTCCTGTAATATCTTTAAAAATTCTAGACATATAATATTTACTTATATGAAGATTATTAGATATATCATCTAAAGTTACATTGTATTGAAAATGATGGTCTATCCATGAAATAATCTTATCCACATGGGTTTTTTTATCTGTATTACCCAACATTACCTTATCTAACTTTGATTTACTTAATTCATACAAGATAAACAATAGTTCGACTAGAAGAGTGGTTACTTCTCCTTTTACCATCCGCTTCTCAGTCTTATTTTTCTTAGGAATTTGGGAATCTAGCTGCTTCATGTGGATCTTTTTTAATAATGCATGTATTTCCTCAAACTTACATGGATCGATATTTCGAAACAATGTGTTAGTAAGTTGATCAAAAGGGGTTAACAATTCAGGGACATTTAAGGTTTTAAGTATTGGCTTTATCCACTCAGGCGAAAACTCAATCACGCTTCTTTCATATGCAATACCTTCCTTTGGGCTTGGCCCATGCAAAGCGGAACCATTCATAACAATAATATCATTCTGTTGCAGTTGAACGACATGATCATTTATTAAATATTTACAATCTCCTTGATGAAACAAATAAATCTCAAAATAATCATGTGAATGTAAAAAGAAATCCTCTCTCCTAAAATCCACATCTATATTCCTATAATATAAATAAAGATTTTCTACTAAACTATGCATTTACTTCACTCCCCTAAATCAATGTATCATATAAAGAGAGACTACCATCAGTGGGGTTTTCCTCATCCCCCACTGATGGTTAGCGAAACTTATCAGGATGTTAGCGCCCCCACTTCTACTTCTTTCATTATGCTAAGTCTGGAAGTGGGGGCTTACGGACGATTGTTCACCGTGATAAAATGCAGCACTCTTTCATTTTTAAAAAACGTTCAAAAACGGAAAGACTAGCTTAAATTTCTATTTTTCTAGCTATTCACTTTCATAAGAATGATTTATGATAACTTCAAATAAGCTTAAAATTTTATACGGACAGTTCCTGCACCCGGGGAGCGTCTTTCGGTGTCTGTCGTTTGTATATAAGGAACTGTATCCAATAATGGTTTTATAAGGATTCCACATTCTTATTCCTCTGCTATATGCTTTAACTTTTTTAACCACTCCAAATTATATGCCAATGTTGTATTCGTATCTTGTTTAGCACTGAAATCCTCTACGCCTATATAACCTTCATAATTCACAGATTTTAAGTCTTTGATCACTTGTACCCAATCTACAATTCCTTTATCTACTAACTCCCATTCTACTTTCCATTTATGATTCGGAAGAGATTCATCTTGAGTCCAAATTGCATTTTTAATATGAACGTGAGCCAAATAAGGACCTAATAACTCCATCCCCATGCGGTAATTCTCATACCCTTCATGCACCATATTACCAGGATCAAACAATACACCAACATAATTTGGATCTAAACCCTCTACTAATCTATAAGCTGCACTGGCACTTGCTGCAATGGTATTATGATGAGTCTCTACAAGGCCCTTTATTCCATATTGTTTACATAATTTCTCACTATCCTTAAGATATCGCTTACATTTATCAAACAGAACATGAAAGTTTTCTGACCTATCATACTTGGGAACACCTAACCGAATATATTTTGCCCCAAATTTATTGGCTATTTTTAATACTTGTTCCGTATCATCAAGATCATCACCCTTCAAATAAGGGGTTACACTAATAACCTCTATATCCTTAGCATTGCTTTTGGTTTTAAGTGTATGGATTTCTTCGTCTGTTATAGATGGAGAAATCGTACAAAGGTTATTACCCCAAAAACTGATTGATTCTTTTTTTATGGCATCCGGAATTTCTTTGAAGCGCCATTCTACTCCATCAAAACCTAGCTCACTTAAATGTTCTATTAACTCGTTAGGATTCATATCTGGCGTCATTACCGAAAAAACTGAAAACTTCATTTAATACCCCACCCTTTCAAGTTTTTATCGTCATTTATTTAATAGAATAGCAAATACCACAATATATTATTCTATTTGTTTTTACGAATACCTTCTACTTTCATTATTCTGTATCATTAAATATGAGAAAGCTCTTTTTTATAAAAACCACCCGCACCAAACGAGTGGATTTTATTTCTCTTAATTCAATTGAGACTTTGCTAATGTAATAGGATGTCCTTCATTTTTTAGATATGGTAATAATCGAACGGAAAATTGAAAATCTTGAGCTTTTAAATGATATTTTTCTAATACATCCGGACCGCAACTTGCAGAACCAAGTCCATGCTGTTTATAATCAAGATTTAATGTAATCGTATCTTGTTTGATTAATTCGTGTGTATGTCTTGCTTGATCTATATTCTCCATTGCATAATAATGAGCACTAAAATCAAAATCCGGCTGTCCAACTGCCAAAAGCCCAACACTATTTTGATTAAAAAGTGTCATCCATTTTACTTGATGCCTGTTACCATTCTCCTGTGGAACAGCATAATTTGTAAACAACCTATCTACCCTACTAGACCACGTACCAATACGATTCGCCTCCCTGCTATCTATATAGGCTTCGCCAGGACCTCTGCCATGCCATGTCACGTTGTCCAAAGCACCCGGTACTTTCATTTGCAAACCAATTCTTGGGAAAGTAACTGGTGCATCACCATCTATTTCACCTTCAGCAGCAACTACGATATCTCCACTTGTGTACACATCATAGGTATAAGTTGTTAATATGGACCAAGCTAATTTAGGCGGAGCAATCCGAACCTTTGCTATCACTTTCAATTTCTTATGATCTTGACTAACTTCATAAGTAAAATCATCGAGACGATGCTGTAACCAATGAAGGCCGTATTGCTCCCAGTACGTCTTATTGCTAATTGGTTTCCATTGATTTGTTTCGTAAATATCATTATCAATGAGTGCTCGCCAAAAATTTAATTTCGGGGCCTCTTCGATAACATTATTACCTTGAAAACTCCAAAATTCGATTAGTCCGGTTATTTTATTAAAAGAGACTTCAAATTCATTTCCTTGGACATGCAGCAAAGTTCGTTGATCACTCACGATAAGAGAACCTAATTGAATTCGTTCTAATGATTGGTTTTTTATTTCAACAGGTAATTCAAATTGTGACCAAGCCATTTCATAACCAGCATCAGCCCAAGCAGTATCCTGTGCTAGAACAACTCTTGCATTTAATATATACTCCGTGTTAGCAGGAACATTTTGAGGTGAAGAGAAATCTATGCTTACTTCTTTTGTCTCACCAGGTTTTATATTTGACAGAGAAGCTTTACCACTTTCTAGAATTTTACCTTCAATATCGATGGACCATACGAATTGAAGGTGATCTAATCCGATAAAATCAAAGCGATTTGTCACTTTAACCGTTTTGGCATTCCTATCGAGATCCTCGATTTTGATTGGCTCTAATATTTTTTTATATTCGATTAATGCTGGTGAAGGGTTGTGATCTGACATCACCATTCCATCCATCACAAAGTTTGAATCATTTGGCTCATCTCCAAAATCACCGCCATAAGCAAAATACGATTCTCCGTCTTCTGTCCTTTTCCTTATTCCATGATCCATCCATTCCCAGACAAAACCACCTTGGAGTCTGCGATATTTATAAAAGGTTTCCCAATATTCTTTTAACGCTCCTGGGCTGTTTCCCATTGCATGAGCATATTCACAAAGAATGTGTGGTGTTTTTAAGAAATCTTTTTTTCCCAATCGTTCTAATATACCAATGTCTGTATACATGGTAGTAAAAACATCAGAAGAAACCGGATCATTTTCTGGATCCTTCTCACTAGCATTCATAATCGTCCGACATTCGCCTTCATAGTGCACTAAACGGGTTGAATCTCGATCCTTTGTCCATTGGTACATCACATCATGGTTTTGACCATAGCCAGATTCATTTCCTAATGACCACATAATAATAGAAGGTTGATTTTTATCTCGTTCTACCATTCGAATCATTCGATCAAGGTATGCCTCTTGCCATTCTTTATCATCACTAATCAAGTGCGGCTGTCCAATGTATTCAAAACCATGACATTCTAAATCCGCTTCATCTATCACGTATAGTCCATATTCATTACATAATTCATAAAAACGAGGATCATTTGGATAGTGAGCCGTTCTCACCGCATTTATGTTATGGCGTTTCATCATTTTGATATCCTCTATCATCCAATCAATAGGAACTGCCTTTCCTAAATCAGGATGATGATCATGCCGGTTAACTCCTTTTAGTTTAATCGCTTTACCATTTACTAAAAAGACACCATCCGATAACTCTATAGATCGAAAACCTACTTTAACAGGTATGATTTCTTCTACTTTCCCTTGCTTTTTTATGGAAATGAATAGCTGATATAAATAAGGTTGTTCAGCACTCCATTTTTGTGGCCTTGTTATTTCCATTACATCTATTTTCTTTTTTGAGTCCATTATTCCTGCTTGCTCTTTCACAAGTTTTCGGTCTGCATCAAATAATTGATAGTGAATCTGAAGGTGATCATCTTGCAAGTCACTGAATTCCGTCTCAATCGTTAACTTAGCATTTTGATAATATTCATCTAAGTCTGTTTTAACAAAAATATCTCGTATATGGTATTTTGGACGAGCTAATAAATAGACATCACGGAAAATACCGCTTAACCACCACATATCTTGATCTTCTATATAACTAGCATCTGACCATTGATACACTTGAACTGATATCGTATTTTTCCCTGCATGTATGCATCTCGTAATATCAAACTCTGCCGGAATACGACTTCCTTGACTGTAACCAACTTCTTCCCCATTTATCCAGAGGTGGAAGGCACTATCAACGCCTTCAAAGCGCAGAAATATTTGTTCGTTTTCCCAAGAAGAATCGATATGGAATTCTCGCCTGTATACACCTGTAGGATTTTCAGTTGGAATTCTAGGTGGATCAATTGGAAATGGGTATTGCTTGTTTGTATAGTGCGGAATTCCATAACCATGCAGCTGCCAATTCGAAGGGACAAACAACTCATGCCAATCCATTTCATCATTATTTTCCTTATAAAAGTTTTCTGGAACCTCTTGTGGTGTGGAAAAATAAGCGAACTTCCATGTCCCGTTTAATAATTGAAATCGATCAGAATTAGATCTATCGCCAGTCCAAGCTGCAACCATATTGGAATAAGGGATATAATAAGATCTAGCCTCTTCTCGATTTCGTTGTAATACAGATAATGTCTCGTAATCTTTTATCATGGTGGTCACTCCAATAGCTTTATACTTTTACAGCAAATTGCTTCGCTTTTTGTGCTAATTGCTGTAAATCTTCTTCTGAATAGGAGGATTGCTTTTTTACTAAGGCGCTTCCAAGCCCTGTAGCAACTGCACCTGTTTGAAAATATTCTGATATATTCTCAAGGTTCACTCCGCCTGTTGGCATTAAAGGAATATGCGGTAACGGCCCCTTCACATCTTTGATATAGGATGGGCCTAATATTGTTGCCGGGAACACCTTAATGATATCGCCTCCATTTTCGTATGCGGTTAATATCTCGGTCGGTGTCATAGCACCAGGAATACTAACCACCCCATACCTCTTAGTAAGCTTTATGGTGTCGATATCAACTGTTGGGGAAAAAATAAATTGTGAACCAGCCATAATGGCAGCTCTGGCCGTTTCAGCATCTAAAACGGTCCCTGCTCCAACAATTACTTCTCCTTCTAATTCATTTCTTATCTGCTCTATAGCTTGAAGTACATTGGGAGTATCAACGGTAATCTCTAATGTATGCACACCACCTTGATGTAAGGCTTTAGCTACATCTAAAACTTGATTGGATGGAACACCGCGAATAATCGCAACAATTTTATTTTGATAAATAGTTTCTAATACCGACATTCCTAGATGTCTCCTCCCTTGTTATCTATTAACATCTTCTCTATCCTTTTGCATAAATCTAGTAATCTCGTCCATTTCTGGTAAACCTTCTACATCTCCGTTTACCATCGTCACCATGGCGCCTACAGCATTCCCTCTTTCAATAGCTTTTTCTAAGGAAAGGCCTTCTAGTATCCCAGAGGTAACACCTGCTGCAAAACCATCACCAGCACCTACTGGGTCTATGACTCGTTCCACTTCTAAACCCGGGACAAACCCTTCCTCTTCACGTGTGAAAAAATGCGCCCCTTTACTTCCTTCTTTTAAAATAACTGCTTTTGCACCATTTTCTATAAACATTGCAGCGTAACTTTTAACATCTAAATCTCCAAGTAAATATCTGGCTTCACTAATCCCTGGTAGAATAATATCTGCTTGAGATGCTATTTTCATTAATACTTCATGAGCTTGTTCTTTTGAATTCCACAATTTTTCTCGAATATTTGGATCAAAAATAATTTTCACATGATTTTCACGTGCAATTTCGATTGCTTTCATTACTGTTTGATAACAACTTTCACTTAATGCCGGTGTTATACCGGTAAGATGAAGGTATTTAGCACTTGCTATATATGCTTCATCTAAGTCATCTGGTGTCAACGTGCTTGCAGCAGACCCAGCTCGATAATAATAGACACGCACATCTTGTTCATTTCTTATTTCTTTAAAGTAAACCCCTGTAGGTGATTGCTGTGTCATTTTTACTTGAGTAACATCTACTCCTTCTCCCCGAATAAATGCCAACATCGCCTCTCCTAATTCATCCTTACCTACTTTACTAATCCACCCAGTTTGATAACCTAAACGGTGTAATCCAATTGCAAAATTTGATTCAGCTCCGCCAAATTTACGAGAATAGGTAGATTCATATCTCATTTTTCCTGTTGTATTTGGTGTAAACAGCGCCATTGTTTCCCCTATTGTGACAACATCGATTCGATTCACGCTAGACATTACCATTCTGCAACCGTCCCATCTTCATGACGCCATACTGGGTTGCGCCATCTATGTCCTTCTTTTGCCATTTCTCTCACTTTTTCTTCATTGATCTCAATCCCTAATCCAGGGCCTTGTGGAATTTTTACATGACCATCTTGGTAATCAAAAACAGATTTGTCGGTAATATAATCTAATAAGTCATTTCCTTGGTTGTAGTGAATCCCTAAGCTTTGCTCTTGAATAAAGGCGTTATGAGCTGTCGCATCCACTTGAAGGCAAGACGCTAATGCAATCGGTCCTAATGGGCAATGCGGTGCTACGGCAATATCATAAGCTTCTGCCATGGAAGCAATTTTTTTCACCTCTGTAATTCCTCCAGCATGTGATAAATCAGGCTGAATAATATCTGCATAGCCAGACTCAAACAACGGCTTAAAATCCCACCTAGAATACATACGTTCTCCGGTTGCAATGGGGACACTGGTATGTCTGGAAATATCTTCCAAAGCTTCGTTATTTTCCGGTAAAACAGGCTCTTCAATAAACATAGGTCGGAAAGGCTCAAGTTCTTTCGCTAAAGCTTTTGCCATCGGTTTGTGAACCCTTCCATGAAAATCAATACCAATTCCAATATATTCACCGACTGCTTCACGTACAGAAGCAATACGTTCTACCACACGATCAATTTTTTCATAAGAATCCACATATTGCAGTTCTTCTGTTCCATTCATTTTCACTGCCGTAAAACCTGCATCTACAACTTTTTTAGCAGCAGCTCCAACATCACTTGGCCTGTCCCCTCCAATCCAAGAGTAAACACGAATGGAATCTCGACAGGCACCTCCTAACAATTGATAAACTGGTGCATTAAAGTATTTGCCTTTAATATCCCATAGCGCCTGATCAAGACCAGCAATTGCACTCATTAAAATCGGACCGCCTCGATAAAAACCTGCACGATACATGACATTCCAGTGATCCTCAATCTTTAATGGATCTTTCCCTAATAAGTAATCAGATAATTCTTGGACAGCTGTTTCTACCGTCGCTGCTCGCCCTTCAACAACAGGCTCACCCCAACCAGCAATTCCTTCATCAGTTTCCACTTTCACAAAACACCATCTTGGAGAAACGATAAACGTTTCTATATTGGTTACCTTCATTATAAAACACACCTTCCCTATACTATTTTTGGATATATCCTAATTTTTTAGAAATGACTTGACTCTGTTTTAAAATAGCTTCTGCTAAATCACTTTTTATCCTTTGCTTTGTTACACGTTCAGCCGGTCCAGCTATACTAATGGCTGCTGCTACTTTATTGTCATAATCTAAGATTGGTGCCGCAATACACCGAATGCCATGTTCATGCTCTTGTTCATCAATGGCATAACCTTTTTCTCTAATTAATTTTAATTCGTTGTATAGTTCTTCTTTATCGGTAATGGTTGTATCTGTAAATCTAGGTAGTCCTTTTTCTTCAACCATTTGATCCACTTTCTCTTGCTTCCATCCAGAGAGTAGCGCTTTTCCTACCCCCGTACAATGCATTAGTGCTCTTCTTCCTATTTGGGAATACATTCGAAGTGTTTTCTCGCTTTCAACCTTGTCAATGTAAACGACTTCATTTTGATCAGCAATACATAGATGAACGACCTCTCCTGAACGATCAGCTAAAGCATGTAAGCCTTCTTTTGCTATTTCTCTTATATCGAAATGATTTAGCAATGAGCTTGCTAGCACGAGGCATTGAACACCTAATCGATAATTTCCGCTTCTTTCGTCTTTCTGTATATACCCTTTTGCTACTAGCGTACCTATAAGACGGTGTACTGTACTTTTCGCAAGGGTCATCCTTTTGGATAGTTCTGTAATACCCAAACCTTCAGGGTATTCAGATAATAACTCCAATATAGCCAGGGTACGTTCTACAGATTGTACTTGAGACATTGTCATTCTCCTTACTATGTTCCATAATACGGAACATAATTTCACTAAGTGGAATAATTTTATTCTAACGATCACCTTCTTATTCGTCAAGTTCTAACTAAAGTAAAAAGAAAAAGTGGATAGAGAGGTAGCAAAAAGGGCATTCCTATATACGTGAATGCCCTTCTAAACGTCAAAACCTCATTTTATTTCTTCAACTTATTTCTTCAACACTATTACATCAAATCCTTTTAATGTAATAGAATCTACCATTTTGTTGCCACTAAGCAAATCTTCATATGCTTGATTTTCAAGATTTATTTCTGTCTTATGATTAGAAAAATTCATTAGAAATAAGTATTCATTTACCCCATCTGTACGTACTTGCGCACTCACATGTCTTGGTAAAGAGCCCTTAATGGCACGTTTTAGTGATAGTTCATCTGCTAATCTTTGATAAAATGCTTGATGAAAAGCCTGCTCATTTCTTGAAGCAATATAATAGGCCTTTCCTTCACCAAAATGATTAACCGTTAGTGCAGGTCTACCTGCGTAAAAGTCATCCCCATAATACGCAAGTGCTTCTGCACCCTCTAAATGAATCAGATCACATAACTCTTTTGCTTCGAATTCACCATTAAGCCCTAATTCATTGTTACCTATTGTATTGATCTGATTTGTTTCCCCATCATATAATCCATCAATCTCTTCAGACCATATACCTAACGTTTTGCGTAACGGCCCAGGGAATCCATTTAAGAAACACAGATCATTTTCATTAACAATACCTGACCAATAAGTTGTGACAAAAGTGCCGCCATTTTGCACAAAGCGTTCAATATTTTCTCCAACGGAAGACCTTACCATATAAAGCATTGGCGCTACTACTAATTTATATTTGGAGAGATCTTTTTCGGAATCAATAACATCTACAGCAATACCTTGCTCCCAAAATGCTTGATAATGCTCTGTTACAGTACGTTCATAATGAATGCCAATATTTCTTGGACCTTGCGCGTCTTTTACTGCCCAACGATTTTCCGTATCAAAAATAATCGCCACTTCAGCGTTAACTGTTGTACCTACTACCTCATCTAAATTAGACAAATCTTCTCCTAGTTTTTTTACATCTTGAAAGACACGTGTATGCTCATGACCAACATGATCCACAACCGCTCCATGAAACTTCTCACTAGAACCTCGGCTTTTGCGCCACTGAAAATATTGTACAGAATCAGAACCATGTGCTACGGCTTGCAGTGAGGATAGGGCATGCATTCCTGGTTTTTTCAACTTACTGATAGGCTGCCAGTTAGTTAAACTTGGAGTACTTTCCATTAACAAAAATGGCTGTCCATCTTTTAAAGAACGGAACCAATCATGATTCATAGCGGTATAGGCTGCAAGATACGTTTCATCTTGCCTGTCATGCCATGTTGGATAAGAATCCCAAGAAACAAAATCTAAATCTTCAGCAAATTTTGCATAATTCAAGCCTTCAAAAGCTTCCATAAAATTCGCAGTTACTGGTAAATCTGGCTTTACCTTTTTCAATGGTTTTATTTCGTGACGGTAAAAATCTAAGGTTTGATCTGTCACAAATCGTTTCCAATCTAGATTCAAGCCATGAACCATCGATTCACCATGCGGTGCTGGTGATTCTAACTGCGACCAGCTCGAATACGTATGGCTCCAAAACGTGGTCCACCATTCATCATTTAACGCATCTAACGATTTATACTTTTTCTTTAACCATTCTTGAAAAGCATCCTGGCAATAATCACAATGACATTCACCACCATATTCATTTGAAATATGCCAGCCAATCACAGCTGGGTGATCTGCATATCGTTCCGCTAATTTTGAATTCATAATTGCCGTTTTTTCACGATAGACAGGCGAAGAATAACAATGATTATGGCGCAAACCATGCAAATTCCGTACACGATTTGCTCCTACTCTTAACACTTCGGGATATTTCTCAGACATCCATGCAGGTCGAGCACCAGTTGGAGTTGCCAAAAAGGCGTATATCCCATTCTCATGGAATGTATCCAACAAGTTATCCATCCATTCAAAATTAAACTTTCCTTCTTCGGGCTCTAGCTTAGCCCAAGAAAAGATGCCTACTGACATCACATTACAATTGGCAAGTTTCATTAAACGAATATCTTCTTCTAATACTTCGGGGTACTTCTCCCATTGTTCTGGGTTATAGTCTGCCCCATGCAACATTTTGGGTATCTTATTACTTACTGGGTTGAACTTCATGTCATCACCTAACTTTCTCTCAATTTATGGATGAAAGGCCGATTTCATTTCGACCATTACTTTCCACTTACTAAATTAATTTAATTATTTATGTAATTCTTATTATAAAGTGATGACCATTTATTTTATATATCAAATTATTCTATCCCACTTTCAAAAAACAAAACCTGCATCTATAAAGAGAAACTTCCATCAGTAGGGACTTACGGACAATTGTTCACCGTGATAAATGATGCAGGTTCCGATATGTGCTTGGTGTAATACCTTCTCGCTTTCTAAAAGTTGTCACAAAATGACTGACATTGTTAAATCCTACTTGTTTCGCAATTTCCTTTAATGATAAATCAGGAGTTGTCATTAAAATTCTTTTCGCTTCTCGAATTCGCAATTGGACAAGAAAGGAGTAAGGACTAATGTTAAAAGTATCATGGAACATGGTATTTAGATGTTGGGCACTTACTTGTGCCTTCTTAGACATCTCTAATAATCCAATGTCTTGTGGATATACTTGCTCTAACCATTCGACAATCGATCTAATCTTTTCAAAAGATTGTAAGACAGAAAGCTTATTATTCATTTGTCCATCTTTTTTTAAATGCATTAAGAATTGATATAAATCGGATGAAATCTCATGTGATAAATGATGAGGATCTGTGTCATTACCTAGCTTAGTAATCATTTTCTCCATATGAGAAGAGAATGATATGTTATCCGTTTCTTCATATACAGCTGAATAATTCATATCTAATGCATTTAAAATGGGATCAATTGCTGCACCAGTAAAGGTAATATAATAGGTCTCCCAATCTTCCTTGGCTTCATGGTCTGAATAGTAGCTATGCGGTGTATAAGGTGCTAACAATATTCCTTTTCCAGGTGTTAATGAAAAGGAGTGATTGGATAATTCTATCACTCCCTTCCCTCTTACTGTATGTAACCAGTGAAAATAGGGATAGCCTTCTTTTCGATTAAAGTCTTGCTCATATGGATTATAGCCAATACTTTCAATATACAGCGGTAACGGATTCTCTGGTAAGGAAAAAGTATAACGCTTTTTCTCATCCAATCTAAACAGCCCTTTTTGTTAAGAATTTATATATTGATTCTATTATATTGGATTATAATATGATAAAGAAAGCTCGGCAATTCCCGAACCTTTTGGCGACAGCAGAGCCGTAGTTGCTCTTACTCTATATTCCTAAAATTGTCCATTACGCTGAGATTGCTTCCTTGCTGACAATTTATATTTTCCTATACAGGAAAATAGGACAACTTTGGAACCAACCAAGAGATCTATTATCGATCCATCATTAATTGTTTGTTATGATATACAATAAAAGTTGTATTCTAAAATATTATTACATTTTTATAATAACCTAATTGCAGAAAATCCATAAACTGCGCAGTAACTTATAAATATTTTCCTCCCACTCGTTTAAAGATGTGTGCTTAATCGTCGCTGCGGAAAGCGAAGTATATTTCTGGAGCGGTCTTCAGAGCTTTTTTAAGACTTATGTCGCAGTTTTGTTCTACTGTGTGGTAAAAGCACAAAGATTATGAAAAAGAACCAGTTACATAGATCTAATATACATTATTCGCCATAATAAGGAGGGCTGTTTTACCAATGGAAGATTTTTATAAAGTTCTGATTGTTGATGATGAAATGCTAATTCGGCAAGGGATAATTAATTATATAGAATGGGAAAGTGAAGGTTATAAAATAATAGGGGAAGCTTCTAATGGAGAAGAAGCCATACATTTAATGGAGACATACCAACCTCAAATCATGATAACAGATATAGTCATGCCAGGAATGGATGGCATTGAATTAGTCAAGTATGTTAAAGATGAATATCCTGATACAGAAATTATTGTTCTGAGCAGCTTTGAAGATTTTGACTATGTTAGACAGACCTTTCAAAGTGGAGTGGCAGATTATATTCTAAAACCGAAGTTAAACACGGATGAATTAATACAAACCTTACGACGGGTTACGCAAAAACAAACGAAATCAAGTAGTAAAGACATAAGTAAACCTTCGGTTGAAGAAGGATTAAAAAAGATATTAGAAGGATATCAATCGATTCGTGATATGGATTTAGCTCGTAAACATTTCCCATACGATTCCTTCAATTTAATTGAAATGTTTTGGAAAAAGGATAAGGAGATATCATTATCTAAAAAAATGATAGTAAATGTGCTGAATGACCATGTACAGAATATATTGTGTCATGAAATTCCTATTAAAGAAAATAGTATTGTCTTACTGGTTAATGTCACCGAAAAAAATTTACGGAAAGTGAAAGAGGTTATTCAATCATTATCTAAACAGACAATAGATAATAAATTGCATATAAAATGGATATTAAGCAAACCGTTTTATTCGATTGATGAACTAAAAAAAGTGCATGAAAATGACCATATCAAAATGAAGCAATACCATTTCTATTTACCAAATTCGAACTTTCTCCCTTATGATGACTTACCTGCTTTAAGGGAAATAAAAATTGAATTTGACTTAAATCATATGATTTATTTGTTTAAGCGAAAACAATTTCAAGAAGCATTTATATATTTGAATGAACATATTGGATTACTTTCTAATCAATACGAGACAGACGTATTTGAATTTAAATCCTGGCTTGAAAATATCATGTTCAACATTATCGTTTTGCTTGGAAATATGAAATACGATATTCAAGCGCTTGAAGCTGAAAAATACACCTATTTTTCTGATATTAATGAGGCGTTTCATGTGAGAGAGGCCGTTTCTATTTTTGATCATTTTATGGAAAAAGTAGAAAATATGGTTTTACCTTCAAACATCGAAACGACTTCAAATATTCAACGCCTTTTAGATTATATAGAAGAGCATTACAATGACCATTTGTCTTTACAAACCTTAGCTAATCACTTTCATTTTAATCCATCTTATCTATCCAGTTATTTCAGTAAACATCATGAAGAAGGGTTTAGTGAGTATTTAAATCATGTTCGTATAAAAAATGCAATGAAAATGTTGAAATCTACTGATATGTCTATCTCTACTATTAGTGAAGCTGTAGGTTATTCTGATCCAAGTTATTTTACGAAAGTGTTTAAAAAGATGACAACTAAATCACCTAGTACTTTTCGTAGAGAAAACAAGACAACAAACATGAGGCATTTATAATGAAAAAGCTAATCAATATCATTCAAACTAACAATTTATTTATTAAGATCTTTTTAGTTATGGTGGTTAGTATTATAGCGGTTTCTTTGTTGATTACTTATAGCAGTATTCGAATGTCGAGCAATTTATTTATGGATACATTCAGCATTACTAATTCAAAAATTATGAACCAAATAACAGAAAGATTTAACACATTTAGCGATTCTATTGTCTCCGCATCCCTAGAGGTAGATACTAATGGAACTATGAAACAATTGCTTCAAGAAGAACATAAAACCAACATAGAAAAGTCCATTTATTATTATCACATGAACGACGAAATGGAACGAATATACGCAGAAGTAGATCCAAACGATGCCAACATGATTGTGATGAGCAAAAACAATGAAATTTTTAATATGAATTATATTAAGTGGCCAGTGGATGGGGAAAAGTTAGCCAATCATGAAATGATCCGAAGAATGGAAGAAAGTTCAAATGATATTGTCTATCAATTTGAAGAATCAGAAGTGACCAATGGTGTGCCCATGATTATCGCTTCTAAAGCATTAAAATTACAATCGGACTTTATATACGGTTATTTATTTTTTTCGCTAACAGAAAAAGACCTGAAAAAGTTTTATGAAAGTTACACTAGTGCAGGTAATAATGTATTGTTATTGACACCAAACGGCAAGATTATCTCTAGTAACCAAGAAGAATTAGTTGGTGGAAATTCTTCAGAATTACTAAGCTATGCTCAAAGTTTCGAAGATGAAGAATTAGAATATCGTAATGTCGATGTTTTTGGACAAAACTACATTCTCCTTTCAGAGTATTTGCCTAGTTTGGATATCTACCTTGTTAATCTAATCAACCGAGAAATAGTCGCAGATAATGTAATTGATACTAGCGAAATTGTATTTATTAGTATTGGCATTGTCATTTTGGCAGTACTTGCCACCTTTTTAATATTACGAAAAATGACTGTATCCATTAGTAAACTTGTTCATCAAATTTCAGATATGGCGAGGTATCAATTTAATAAGCCATTAAAGGAAACGGGAGGGTATGAAACAAGAAAAATTGCAAAGGCATTTAATTATATGTTAAATGAAATGCAGGATTATGTTCAAATTTTGTTAAACACACAAGAAAAACAAAGAAAAGCAGAGTTAGATGCATTACAACATCAAATTAATCCTCATTTTATATATAATACATTAGCATCGATTAAATTCATGATAAGACAAGAGAAAAAGGAAATAGCTTCTGATACCATTGATTCTTTTATTTCATTAATACAAAATTCATTAAGTAATGTAGAAGAAACGATAACTGTCGAACAAGAACTAGAAAACTTAAAAAATTATGTACAAATTAATCAAGCGAGATATGGCGATCGAATTAAAGTGAATTATTTAATCTCACCTGACTGTTTGCCTCTCTATTTACCTAAGCTTGTACTTCAACCTTTTATTGAGAATGCCTTTTTCCATGCTTTTACAAAGAAAAAAGCTGGTTTTATACAGATATTAATTGCACAAAAAGACAACTATCTTATTTGTGAGATCATTGATAATGGAGATGGCCTGGCACCAGACCAATTAGATGACAAAACAATCAAAACGAAGGAAAAAAGACAGTTATTCAGTGGTATTGGTGTAAAAAATGTCCATGAAAGAATTCAATTACTGTATGGTAAAGATTATGGCGTCAAAATAGACAGCGAGCCATTGAAAGGAACAAAAGTTATGGTAAAACTGCCTGTCTATGAATAACGACACCTTAGTGATCTATTACCACCTAAAAAAATTACCAAACCTAAAAAAAATAATAAATAATAAAATTATAAATTGTTTATTCTAAAAATAGTTTCATTTTTTACTAAAGATCGTCCAAGAGGTCTTTAGTTTTTTTTGTTACAATTTGATTACAGTGTTGAAAGCGATTCCAACACACAAAAAAAGTAGGGGGTTTTTCAATTGAGGAAAAATTTTTGGTTATTAATGATAGCGCTTTTAACAGCAATAGTGTTGGCTGCATGTTCTGGTGGAGATGACGGTTCAGGCAATGCTGAAGAGGAAGATAATGGTGATGATGGATCACAAATTACTGCTTGGGCTTGGGATCCAAATTTTAATATTGCAGCATTAAACCTTGCAAAAGAACATTATGATAACGAAAACTTTGAAATGGAAATTATCGAAAATGCTCAAGATGATATCGTACAACGACTTAACACTGGTTTAAGCTCTGGAACAATGAAAGGGATGCCAAACATTGTATTAATTGAAGATCAACGTGCTCAAAGCTTTTTACAATCTTACCCAGATGCCTTTTATGCTATAGGAGACTATTTTAATCCTGAAGACTTTGCTGACTATAAGTTAGCACCCACAAGCTTTGATGGAGAACAATATGGTCTTCCATTCGATACTGGAGTAACTGGATTTTTCTACCGAACAGATTACCTTGAAGAAGCAGGATATACACATGATGATTTAGTAAATATTACATGGTCTGAATATGTAGAGATTGCAAAAGATGTCAAAGAGCAAACGGGTCAAGCCATGCTCTCTTTAGATCCAAATGACTTAGGAATTTTACGTGTTATGATGCAAACAACAGGTACATGGTACACATCTGAAGATGGTACGATCCAACTGGAAGGAAACGAACCATTGCAAATGGCTCTAGAAAACTATAAAGAATTAATGGAAAATGATTTAGTAAAATTAAGCTCTGATTGGAGTCAATATTTAGCGGCATTCAACAGTGGAGATGTTGCGTCTGTTCCTGCTGGAAACTGGATCGGTCCTAGTGTGGAAGCAGAAGAATCTCAAGCAGGCCTTTGGAGAGTAGCTCCAACACCACGGCTAGATATGGAAGGTGCGGCAAATGCATCAAACCAAGGTGGTAGTTCATTCTACGTATTAAACATTGACGGTAAAGAGGCTGCGGCTGAGTTTCTAGGAGAGACTTTTGGTTCAAATGTAGAATTCTATCAAGATCTAGTTCAAGAAGTAGGTGCAATCGGTACATTCAAACCTGCATCTGAAGGCGATGCTTACCAATTTGAAAACGAATTCTTTAATGGCCAGCAAGTAGTGTATGACTTCTCTCAATGGATGGAAGAGATACCACAAGTTGATTATGGTATGAACACTTATGGAATTGAAGATATTCTATCAGCTGAGATTCAACAATACTTGGATGGTAAAAGTTTAGAAGATGTTCTATCAGATGCTCAGACACAAGCTGAAAACCAATTTAAATAAACGAACATTAATAATTAAAGCCCTTGGGAAGAGTCTCATCTCACTATGAGATAGCACCCTGCCTTGGGCTTTCTTTACCATCATCACAGTTAAGATGAATGTCTTATAAATAAGGAGGAGGAACATGAGTCAAGCCAATTCACACTATACAAAACAACAGAGTACATTTGTACAACGATTCAAAAAGAACTATATTGGCTGGTTATTTATCATATTATCAGTGCTTGGTATAGGGCTGTTTTATTTTTACCCAATGGTTCAAGCTTTTCTATTATCGTTACAGTCTGGAATGGGCTCAAATTTAGAATATGTGGGATTGGATAACTATATCAGGTTGTTCAATGATCCTACCTTTATTACAGCCTTAACGAACACTATTTTATATCTATTAATTCAAGTGCCTGTTATGATCGTGCTTGCTTTAATTTTTTCCGTACTATTGAATGATCCTACATTGAAGTTTAGAGGTTTTTTCCGTACTGCTATTTTCCTGCCAGCTGTTACGTCATTGGTTGCTTATGCGGTCATTTTCAAATATTTATTCGGAAGTGATGGTTTAGTAAACGAATTTCTATTAAACTTCAACCTTATTTCAGAACCGCTTAATTGGTTAACGGATCCATTTTTAGCTAAAATAACAATTATTATTGCAATCACATGGAGATGGACTGGCTATAATATGATTTTCTATCTGTCTGCTCTACAGAATGTGGATAAATCGATGTATGAAGCAGCACGTATTGACGGTGCTTCTCCTGTACAGCAATTTTTCTTCATTACTATTCCTTTATTAAAACCTATTATTTTATTTACATCCATTGTGTCGACAATTGGTACTCTCCAATTATTCGATGAAGTAATGAACATTACAAGTGGCGGACCAGGTAATGCCACCATGACAATCTCTATGTATATTTATAACTTATCGTTTGAATATACCCCAGACTTTGGTTATGCAGCTACTGTATCCTATGTGATTTTGATCTTAGTTGTTATCCTTTCCTTCATTCAATTTAAGCTGGGCGGTGATCGAGAGTGAAAAAGATAAAACGAATTTTTATATATTTATTTTTAAGTACTGCTGCCATAGTATCGATTTTCCCATTTTTATGGATGATCGTAAGTATGACGAACAAATCGGTTGATGTAACCAGAGGGAAACTAACACCAGGAATGCATTTTATAGAAAATTTAAATAATTTGTTAGAAACCACTCAAATTGGAATCGCGTTATGGAATTCCTTTTTAATCGCGGTAATTACAACAGTCTTGACATTGTTGATTGGTTCTTTAGCCGGTTATGGATTTGAAATCTATCGTTCAAAAGGGAAGGACATGATCTTTAATATTCTCATATTATCAATGATGATTCCATTTGCAGCCATTATGATTCCATTGTACCGTTTATTTGGACGAATTTCTGCCGATGCTCCGTTCATTGGATTAGATACGTTAGCGGCAGCGTTTTTACCAACAATTATTACAGCATTCTTTATCTTCTTTTTCAGACAAAACACAAAAATGTTTGCGAAAGAATTAGTGGAAGCGGGGAGAATTGATGGGCTAAGTGAATTAGGAATCTTTTTCCGGATTTACTTACCTACTATGAAAACGACGTACGCAGCAGCTGCGATTATCGCTTTTATGAATAGTTGGAATAACTATTTATGGCCATTGGTCGTCTTACAATCACCCGAAAATCAAACGATACCATTATTAATATCTAACTTAGGTGCTGGTTACACTCCTGATTACGGAGTTATTATGACAGCGATTGTTATTGCAACACTTCCAACAGCTCTTGTATTCTTTTTAATGCAAAGACACTTTGTTGCTGGTATGATGGGATCGGTAAAAGGATAAGATAATAAAAATCATCGGAGTGACATATACTCCGATGTTTTTTTCTTTTTTAGTAATGAGTTTTATTCCCCTACTTTACTTCCGGTTCAAATAATTCACTTAAAATCAATGCTACAGCGCCTAAAGCAGATCCATAATCACCTAATTTGGAAACAACTACTGGCGTTTCTTGTGCCCTTTCGGAAATAACTCGTTCCCTTATCGTTTGACGTATTGGTGATATAATAAAATCACCAGCTTTTGATACGCCGCCTCCCACAATAATTTGACAAGGATTACATACATGAATCAAATTAGTTAAAGCAACACCAATGTAAATACCAGCGTTGAATAATATTTCCTGAGATAATGTATCACCTGTTTCCGCTGCACGATGTACTAGCTCTGCCGTAATAGGTTTTGGTTCATGTGTCACCCACTCTGTTAATACCGTCTTTTCACCATGCAACACTAATTCATGAGCACGCTCTGCAATGGCAGGGCCGGAAGCAACAGTTTGTAAGCACCCTACATTTCCACAGGAGCATAGTTTACCATTAATATCAATCGTCATATGTCCAATTTCACCAGCTATGCCATGCTCTCCATTAAATAACTTGCCATTAATGACAAGACCTGCTCCAATTCCTCTTCCAACATTTACGGCGATCATGCTTGTTTGAGGCACTTGATCATGAAACCAAGCTTCTCCTAGAGCAAGTGCTTTTGCATCATTTTCGACTCTTACATCCATATCAAATGTCGTTTCTAAATGTTCTTTAATGGATATATTGCGCAAATTTAAATTAGGAGCAAAAACAGAAATACCTAATGCAGCATCGACAACACCATGCATCGCTACACCAATTCCGATAAGGCGTAACGATTTGTTTTGATCGATTAATTGAGCAACACCTTGTTCTAGTGTGGAAAGAAATGCGCGCTCATCAATCCCCTCATGCACAGCTTTATGCCAGTTATCCACCACATTTCCAGATAAATCGGACAAAATAAATTGAATATTGCTAGGACCTACATCGATTCCTATGATGTAGAATCCAGTCGTATTCAGTTCAAGCATTTTCGGCTTCCGACCGCCTTGTGATGCCCCTAACACACTTTCTTTAATCAATTCTTGTTCCAACAATTCCTTTACAATCGTTCCTACGGTTGGTGGTGTCAGCTTTGTCTCCTTTGCAATTTGTGCTCGAGAAATGGATCCTGCTGTGCGTATTTTATTTAATATAATCGATTTATTTAATGATTTCATCCATTGGAAACTACCTCGTTGCATGTACTCTACCCAACTTTCTTAAATTACTTCATTAAGTATAACATGGATAGAGCTTTTACACATGCACGAATCATTGTAACCATTAATCGACGTGTTTTTACAACACATAAGGTGAAAGGTACCTTACCTTTTAATACGGTCCTCGTATCGCGTCATGTACATTTTGTTGATAAAAAGTGCGTAACTTATCTAATTCTTCATTCGAAAAATCAGGTGTATCTATAGCAGCTAGGTTATCCTCTACTTGTTGAACAGTCTTAAACCCTGGAATCACTGAAGATACAGCATCATGACTTAATATCCACTTCAAAGCTGCACGTGTCATGTTTCCACGGCCTTCTGCAATCCATTCTAATTGGCTGCTTAGTTCTACTCCTTTTTCAAAAGGCAGCCCGGCAAAAGTTTCACCTACATTAAATGCTTCCCCATTACGATTAAACTTTCTGTGGTCATCTTCTTCAAATTGATGGTTGGAAGAAAATTTCCCTGTTAATAAACCGCTTGCCAAAGGGACTCGAGCAAGTATTCCAACATTCTTTTCTTTTGCTACAGGAAAAAGTTCTGTTATTGGTTTTTGACGGAAAATATTAAAGATCACCTGTAATGTATCGACATTTGGATTTTCCATGCAAAGTAACCCTTCCTCTACCGTTTCCACACTGACCCCATAATGTCTAATCTTTCCTTGCTGCTTTAGCTTGTCCAATACTTCAAATACTGCTCCATCTCTAAGTATTTCTATCGGTGGGCAATGGATTTGGATCAGATCTAACTGATCACGCTGCAAACGCCTTAAGCTATTCTCTACATAATGAGTGACAGATTCTTCTGAATATGTATGGGGGTCATGAATGTCCCCTGCACGGCAAAATTTTGAAGCAATATAAATTTTATCTTCTTTGCCTTTGGTAGCCTTAGCTAATAATTCTTCACTATGGCCACCTCCATATACATCCGCTGTATCAAAGAAATTTACACCGGCATCCATTGCGCGGGCTAGACCTTTTAATGCTTCCTTATCATTTGTCTGCCCCCACGCACCTCCAATGGCCCATGTTCCAAAGCTCAGTTCACTAATATTCATATCAGTTTTTCCTAATGGACGGTATTGCATAAATTTCACTCTCCCTTTCCTGTCTATTTATCTCTTTACATAATCGTGCCAGTTATGAACTGGTTGCCAACCAAGTACTTGTACTTCCTTTACTTTGTTTATGCTTCCAACTAACATTATACGAGTTCTCTATATAAAATAAAAAAAATCCGCTTACAAAAAAACATATAAAAATGGCTATTGAGTAAAGTGACACATCTCACCCAATAGCCATCTTAATTTATCTGCATTTACCTACCTTAAAACATTTATCAATTCAAAATTGGTGACATCCACTAATCCACGGTTGGACATTCTGACCTCTGGTATGACTGGAAGTGCAATCAAAGAAAAAGTCATAAATGGAGCATGAATCGGGGAACCTAGCTGTTTCCAGGCTTTTTCTAACTGTTCAACTTGTTTTACTACGACTTCTAAAGGCTTGTCAGACATTAAGCCAGCAATTGGCATTGGTACATGCGCCAATACTTTACCTTGATCGACTACAATCATACCTCCTCCAGAATCTGCTAGCTTATTTGCTGCAAACGCCATATCATCAGCATTAGTTCCCATAACAAGTAGATTATGACTATCATGTGCAACGGTGGAAGCAACAGCTCCGGATTGAAGTTGAAAACCTTGAACAAAACCGAGAGACACTTGTCCAGATTGATGGTGGCGGTCCATGCATGCAATCTGAATAATATCTTGGTCTAAGTCCGACTGAATGATACCATTTTTAACTTGTAAAGTTGCGGACATTTTTTCTGTTCGAGCACTATTTTCCATTACCTTTATACCATTTATATCCACAGATTTATCCACAGTTTTTTTGAACAAGAAATTTTCTGGAACTGCAGAACGTTTTAGTTTCACAGTGTTTTTTGCGTAATCTGGATAAATATAAGTTGGAAAATCGTAAATGAGTGCTTGGTTATCCACAACAATAGTGCCATCTGTTACAACAGTAGAAGGTTCTAATTCTTCTAGATCATCAAATATAGTAATATCAGCTTTTTTACCAGGTGTTATACTCCCCATTTCTTTATCCATATGATAATAACGTGCTACATTAATTGTCGCCATCTGAATCGCTACAACCGGATCCACACCTTCTTCAATAGCTCGACGTACTACATGATTTAATTGCCCTTTTTCGACTAATGTTTGTGGATAAACATCATCGGTGACTAACGTAACATTTGTTGGGTCAATTCCATCTTCCGTAACAATTTTAATCACTTCTTTTACATCATGCCATGCAGACCCTTCTCGAATCATAATGTGCATGCCTAGACGAGCTTTTTCTAATCCTTGCTCTCTCGTTACCGTCTCATGGCATGAATCGACACCTGAAGCAATATAAGCTTGGAGCATTTCATTCGTACCATCAGGGAAATGACCAGTAACAGCTTTCCGCTCCTCTATCGTTGCTTCAATCTCGCCAATCATTTTTGGATCATTGTAAACAACCCCTGGAAAATTCATAACCTCCCCTAATCCAACAACACCGTCCCATTTTAACCCAGCTTCAATATCTTCGACCGTTAGGCTTGCTCCAGCATCTTCTAATCCATCTGTTGCCGGAACACAGGAAGGATAGGTTGTGTACACTTTTAACGGTAAACCTTTCCCTTCCTCATGCATTAAACGTACCCCATTTACTCCTAACACATTGGCTATTTCGTGCGGGTCCATAAACACAGACGTTGTTCCTTTCATTAATGCTGCTTTTGCAAATTCTGTAACCGAAAGCATGGTACTTTCCACATGCATATGACCATCCATCAGTCCTGGTGAAATATACTTTCCCTTTGCATCTACCACTTTTGTCTGTGGACCAACGCATTGGTCAGAAGCACCGATATAAGCAATTTTACCATCTTTTATCGCAATAAAGTCATTGTCTTGTAATTCTTTCGTCATCACATTAATCCAAGTTCCGTTCTTAATGACCAAATCTGCTTTTTCTCCACCTAATGCTACTTTTCGCAAAGATGCTCGTACATCTCGTTGTGTTGATTTCATACATTATTCTCCTCTCTTCCTAGTAAAACAAGCTACATGGAGGAGCTTTATCAAAACTTCTCTCACCTGTAGTATAGAGATTTATTAAGCAGAAACACCCAAACTTTATTATTAGGCTTATATATTTACACTATAGTAATCTGCCCAAATGATATCGTCAATGATTTTTTCTATGCTCGTTCAAATATGTTAAAATACAAGTAATGAATATAAGGAGAGATCACTGTGAGAAATTCGCTGTATGGGGCTACTGAATGGATTACAAGGTTTGCTTACGTTAATATTTTATGGATAGCGTTTACTTTACTAGGTATTGTTATTCTAGGCTTTTTTCCCGCTACTGTTGCTATGTTTACCTTGATACGAAAATGGATTATGGGAAATACGGAAATTCCAGTGTTCCCAACTTTTTGGAAAACATTTAAAGAAAATTTTTGGAAGAGCAACTTAATTGGATTGGTATTTGTTGTGTTTAGCTATATTTTCTATGTAAATGTACAATTTATGCAATTAAATCAACAAACTTACCTAGATTTATTTAAAATCCCTATTTATTTATTTATGATTCTGGTTACGTTAACTTGTTTATATGTTATTCCTGCTTTTGTCCATTATGATTTACGATTACGTGATATTTGGAAAAACGCATTTTTTATAATGGTGATACATCCATTACATAATATTTCGATGATCGTTGCCGTCATAGCTGTACTTTACGTGTTGTGGCTAATTCCTGGAACTTTGATTTTCTTTGGAGGAAGTCTTGTTTCCTTTATCATCATGGGGACTTGCTATCACGCATTTAAAAGAGTGGAAGAAAAACAAGCGCGTATGGCAGAAGAGAAATAATCCCCAGAGCTGTTTGTCAGCTCTGGGATTTTTTTTAATGAAGTTCAGGACGCTCTGAGATTTCCTCTAAAGCTTGCCCTGCTGCTTGATCAGACATATCCTCTAAGGATAAATCACCTAATGCTAAAATACCAACTAGCTTCCCTTGTTCTACAACTGGAAGGCGACGTACTTGATGTTCTGCCATAATATTACTAGCCTGTTGCAAATCGGCATTAGGCTCCACATGATATAGATGGTCACTCATCACTTCTTTAATCGCAGTGGAAGCTTGCTTATTGTCTGCATAACCACGAACAGCTAAGTCACGGTCTGTTACCATACCTAATAATTCTTTGTTATTACCACATACAGGGATAGCGCCGACATTTCTTTCTTTCATTAACCTAGCCGCATCTTGTAAAGAGTCATCTGGAGTACAAACGCGGACATCATCTGTCATAATATCTCTTACTGACTTCATTTTCATGACCTCCTTTATGCATGCATATAGACAGTTACCTGTCTCAGCCCATAGCTTAACCAACTTGGGGAAAAACTTGCATGTTATTGTCAGATGGAAATTTAGCAAATCAGAAAATTGAAGTCGAAAAAACACTAGCTCTATTGGCTAGTGTTTTAAATTAATCATTTATTTGCAATAATTACTTCAATATCTCGTTCATGTAATGTATCTGCATCTTGTTGAGAGACTTCACTATCCGTTATAACTCTCTCCACTTTATGTAAAGGACCAACATGTGCAAATGCTTGTACATGAAACTTATGGTGATCTGCTAAAATATAAGTAGTATCAGCAATTTCCATTAATTTTTGTTTCACTCGTGCTTGCTGCTCGTTGGATTCACTAATGCCATGATTAAAATGGAGTCCTTTACAAGACAAAAACGCCTTATTAACATGATAACTATCTATCGCTCTTTCCGTTAAAGGTCCAACATAGGATAACGACCTAGGATGCAAGGTTCCGCCAGTACAAATGACTGTAATATAATGCTTTTTACTGAGCTCTACTACAACATTTACGGAATTGGTTAACACTGTTATCGGGATATTTGGTAAATTTTTAGCTACATACCATGCTGTTGTACTTGCATCTAGAATAATTTTGTCAGACTCCACTATATGCTTTGCTGCTTCTTTTGCTATTTCTTTTTTTTCTTTTACATACATGATTTCACGTTCTTGATAAGATATTTCTGGTGTATCCTCTGTAGACTCAATACTTACTGCACCGCCATGGCTCCGTGCTAACTTTTGCTCTTTTTCTAATTTTTCGAGGTCTCTTCTAATCGTTTCATCTGTCACGGAAAAAAGCTTCGCAAGTTCTGAAACACGAATACTCTTCTTTTCATTCACTACTTCTATAATCCTTTGGTGTCTTTCTGCAACTAACATAGCATTGCCCCACTTTCATTTTCTAACACATCTACTATTAGATGACTATAATCAATGTGCACTTCACTTTCAACTAGTCTAAGTGGAACACCTCTTGATCAATTAGATACATCTGTGGATCTCCTTTTTCATCCATTGCTAAAATATCACTCATAAACGCTTGCCATTTACGATTGGCAGGGTTACCTTCTAATTCCTTCATCGCTCTATGATAATCGTCTACTTCCATATACGCATACAATTTCGTGCCATCCATAAATATACTATAATTGCTAATACCTACTTCCTTTAACGCATCCAATAATTCTGGATGTACTTCTTGATGTCTTTTCTTATACTCTTCTTCTGCTCCTTCCTTGCATTCCATTACAAACATGTATCTTGCCATATACATAACCTCTCCTTTTGTAAACACTTTCATTTGTTTGTTTTATTTTGTTTATATTTATTAATATTGTATCACAAACCATTCCAAAAATAAATAAAAGGTTAAAGCCCATTTATTATGCTTTAACCCCTTCTCATTTTTAGTTACTTAGATTTTTTAAATAATACTCCAAGTAATGATGCACACCATTTTCATGATTAGTATATAATGTTTTTTCTACTGAAAGCTGCTTAATTTTATCTGTCGCATTTTTCATTGCTACAGGATACCCTATATATTGCATCATTGGAATATCATTATTACTGTCACCAATCGCCATCGTATCAGCAGGGGAAATCTGATAATGATTCAATAATGCTTTTATTCCCGTTGCTTTGTTAACCCCTTCTACCATCACTTCTACATTGTGATAAGAGGAAGAAGATGTCGTAAAATCTTGCTGCTTTTTCATTTTTTCTAATACTTTAATCCACTTCTCCATTTTCTCTCTATTTGGATGGAAGCAATATAACTTTGCATATTTTTGATCGGGGAGCTCTTCTACCCAATCAATATCTCCAGCCATTGCTGCTTCACGTTCTAACCATTCGTGTAAACCGACATCATCCGGTTTATCCCCATTGATTAATGTAGACATGTAGGCGTAGTCCTCTTCCAATGACAACCGTTGGCCATCGTTCGGATGTGCCTCATAGTAAATTTGATGTTCTCTAGCAGATTGGATGATTTGTTGCACAAATGCTGGGGTTAGGTAGTATTCTGCTATTTTTTCTCCATCTATATATGTAATCATCCCATTAGCTGTTACAAAACCGTCTAGCTCCATATCAATAGGAGCAGAATCAAACACTTCATCTAAAGACCTGCCTGTTACAATAAAAACGCGCACACCTTTTTGTCTCACCGTTTGAATTGTTTCTAATGATTCTTTTGTTAATTGATTTAGATTGTTTAAAAGTGTCCCGTCCATGTCTAAACATACCGCTTTTGCGTTGAACGTCATCTTGCATGTCCCCCTCTTTACCTAACCTTTCTTCAGTATAGCATTTCTTGATTTGATAATCATATAAAGCAAACTCATCGATTGACGAGCCTTTAGCGAAGTCAGAGACGTAGCTCTTATCTATCTTCCTAATCGTGGTATCTACGTTGAATTCACTTCAACTGTAACACAGTATAAATTCTGATAAGGTAAGAAAAACCTGGATTCTACGTCTTCCTGCTGAGGAGGGTTATGCAACCTATAAAATAAAAAACCCAAGCATTTTGACACGGCTTGGGACTTACAGTGATTCATTTGTTGTATCTATTGGATCTAGGTTTGCTTCAATTTCATTTCGCTGATCTTCTAGGAAAGGTGGTAAAGCAATAACTTCTCCTAAACGTTCCACCTCTTCATCTGTAGAAAAACCCGGGCCGTCTGTTGCTAATTCAATTAAGATACCATTAGGCTCACGGAAATATAAAGATTCAAAATAAAATCGATCTACAAGGCCAGAGTTCGGCAATCTTTCTTTGCGAATATGATCGCGCCAAGCTTTTAATTCCTCACGGTCCTTTACTCGAAAGGCTACGTGATGTACACTTCCACGACCTGGTCTTTCCTTAGGGGCATTTTCACGTACTTCTACATGGACTTCTCCACCAGTTCCGCCTTTTCCGACTTCAAAAGCTTGCACTTCTGCCTCTGCTCCGTCTACAGCATGATAAGCGCCGGTATGTCGAAATCCTAACACTTCTGTTAATATTCGTTTGGTTGGAGCTAATTTTGGTACAGTAAAACGAACAGGACCTAAACCAGTAATCGCTTTTTCTTGTGGTACAGGACTTTTATCCCAAGGGATTCCTGGTTTAATCCCCTGATTTTTTTCATCCGATACAAGCAAGAGCCTCTGTCCTTCTGGGTCTCTAAACGGTAATACCTTTCGATTCATTTGCTGAATGATTCCATCATGCTCCACATGATTTTGTTCAAATCGCTCCAGCCAATATGTAAGCGCACTGTCATTAGGTACACGTAAGGATGTAAAGGAAATACTATGGTTTCCCAGGTACGTATGTCCTGCTCCTTTTATTTCAAAAAAAGTTAAATCTGTCCCAGGATTTCCAACCTCATCTGCATAAAATAAATGATACATACTCGTATCGTCTTGATTGACTGTTTTTTTCACTAATCTCATACCTAGTATTTTTGTATAAAAATCATAATTTTTTTGTGCATTAGCAGTAATGGCTGAAACGTGATGGATACCGATTATACCCAACTTGTGTCACCCCTTTCCATTCTTTCATTTTGTTACTATTATACTATATAATATCTTGAATCCAAACTATATATTGAATTACCTATCTTTATATTATGTTTCAATGTCAACTTTTTATTAATAAAGTACACTTGTTTGACCATAACCTTATATAAGAAAAAGCATGTAAGCCTAACTTATCGCTCACATGCTTTTCGTCTTATTTATCTGCAAAAAATGCTTCTGCCTTTTCCAAATACACCTCTTGATCAGGTGTTAAATCATATTCTTCCTCAATGGCATCCACTGGGCATACTGCTACACAAGCCCCGCAATCGATGCAAACATCTGGGTCTATATAAAATTGATCCTTTCCTTCCTCGATACAATCTACAGGGCATACAGTAGTACATTCCCCTGCTTTTTCTTGTTGACATGGTTCTGTAATTACAAACGCCATGATGACTTCCCCCTAAAAGTTATCAAACTACTTCAACGATATAACACATAAACGAGAGATTGCAAGTATTTTTAATACTTTTCTGTTTTATTCTTTATAGAAAAAAGCACCTATTATAGGTGCTTTTTCCAAAATACTTCTTATTGTTTGTTAAATGTGTCAGGATCCGGACCTACACGTTCGTCCTTATTTAGCTGATTAATACGCTGCATATCTTCCTCACTTAACTCAAAGTCAAAAATAGCAGCATTGTCTTGAATGCGGTGTTGCTTTACTGATTTTGGAATGGTCACCACTTCGTTTTGAAGATCCCATCGTAAAATAACTTGAGCTGTAGACTTATCATATTTATTTGCAATTTCTGTTAACGTTGGATTATCTAATAATTCGCCTTGCTTTAATGGTGACCATGCTTCTAGTTGAATATCGTGTTTTTTACAATAATCATGTAGACTATTTTGTGTAAGATGTGGGTGGTACTCTACTTGATTGACCATTGGCACGATTTCTGAATTCTGTATCAAATCATCTAAATGGTGCTCTTTAAAGTTACTTACTCCAATGGCTCTGATCTTCCCATCATTATAAAGCTTTTCCATTGCCTTCCATGTTTCTTTATATTTATTCAGCTCTGGAACAGGCCAGTGAATTAAATATAAATCTAAATATTCTAACCCTAATTTATTCAAAGTTATATCAAAGGCCTGAAGTGTCTCCTCATAACCTTGATTTCCGTTCCATAATTTGGATGTCACAAATATTTCTTCTCGAGGAATGCCTGAATCTTTAATTGCTTGCCCTACACCTTCCTCATTTTGATAGATTGCTGCCGTATCAATGCTTCTATAGTCATGTTCTAAGGCCCACTTAACTGAATTCTGCACTTCTTGTCCTTCCTCTACTTTAAATACACCTAAACCGAACCACGGCATTTTCACACCATTATGTAGAGTAGTTGTAGCTTGTAAACTCGTCACCATTAAGATTCCTCCTTTGTTTATCCTCTATATTATGATGGCACAAAATACTAGAATTGAAAAATAAAATGCTTACATTTCCAAATAGAAAATACCACAGTATATAACACAATGGTTGATACATAAAGAAAAACTGGATATAACCCGCCCGATCCTTCATGATTTTTCTTATACATAACTGTCGTAGTAGAACAAAACTGCGACGTAAACTAATTGAGGTTTATAAACAATATGGTTCAGGGCAAGTGCTAAACCCCGCCGCGGAAAAACACTCGCTTTCCGTGGGGAACGCTTCAGCCTCCTCGGAAGCAAAGGACGCTTCTGCACTGACCCCCTAAATCCGGAC
>NZ_WIXM01000031.1 GCF_010993965.1 Gracilibacillus sp. YIM 98692
GACAAGAAGGCACTATTTAATTCCTGTTTTCTACTCTACCCCGGAAAGGGAGCGTTTTTCCGCAGCGTTGGACTAGCACCCATCTTTGAAAGAATGGGAGGAAGTCTTGCTGTTCACTATGTCGCAGTTTGCTTCAACTATGTAATAAAAAAAGGGTTTAGGATAAAGAAAACCACCCATAAAGGGTGGTTTTTGTGTTACTCGGATACAGGTACTACTGCTCCTTCGTATTCTTCTTCAATAAATGTTTGGATTTTCTCTGAGCGTAGGACGTTTACTAATGCTAATAAGTCTTTGTTGTCTTCGTCTTCGCTGCGTGCCGCAATCACGTTTACGTATGGTGATTCAGAACCTTCTAAAATTAAGGCATCGTCAGCTGGTACAAGTCCTGCTTCGATGGCATAGTTAGTGTTGATTGCTACTAATGCATCTCCTTCTCGCTCATAAAACTCAGGTAATAAACCTGCGTCAATGCTTGCATCAAATTCTAAATGTTTTGGGTTTTTAACAATATCTTCAACTGTTGCTTCTACTGGATCTACACTATCATCAAGCGTTACTAATCCTTGGTTTTGTAATAAAGATAGGATACGACCATGGTCTGCAACAGAACGACTCATAATTACTTCTGTACCTTCTTCAATCTCGCTTATAGATGTAATGTTTTGAGAATAAATTCCCATTGGTTCGATATGGATACCGCCTAAGTTGACAAAGTCATAACCAATATCATCCATTTGTGTAGTTAGGTAAGGAATGTGTTGGAAATAGTTCGCATCCAAAGTACCGTTGTCTAGATCTTCATTAGGAAGAACATAATCTTGATATACTTCAATTTGAATCTCAATACCTTTTTCCTCTAGAAGTGGCTTAGCTTCTTCTAATACTTCAGCATGAGGCACACTTGTTGCACCTACGACGATAGTTGATAATTCTTGCTCAGCCTCTGCATCTTCCTCCTTATCCTCAGCATTGTTATCTGCTGCTTCTTCGTCAGCCCCTCCGTTGTCTGCATCTTCTGTTTCTTTATTGTCACCAGTGCCACATGCAACTAATGCGATCGAAACAAACACTGCTAAAAATAAAAACAGTAATTTTTTCATTATAAATCATCCTTTCTTAAATGATTTTTAATTTATCTTTTATCTATCGCTTTAGATAGTAGATCCCCGATTATTTGGAAAATAAACACAATAATAATAATAAGTATGGTACAAGCTAACACTACGTCAAAATCTCTTCGTTGGAATCCTTTCATATAGGCAAGGTCTCCTAATCCGCCTGCGCCAATAATGCCAGCCATAGCGGTATAACTGATTAAAGCAATCGCTGTGACGGTAATACCAGAAATTAAAGCAGGCATGGATTCTGGTAATAACACTTTAAAAATAATCGTATTTGTTTTGGCTCCCATTGCTTTGGCTGCTTCAATAACCCCTTTATCCACTTCTTTTAAACCAATCTCGACTAAACGGGCATAGAAAGGTGCAGCTCCAATAATAAGGGCAGGCAATGCAGCCTTCCAGCCTCTAATTGTCCCAATTAAAAAGTCAGTAAAAGGGAATAATAGCAAAATTAATATAATGAATGGAATGGCACGAAATACATTTACAACTGTTGCAGTAATAAAATTAAGAATGGTATTCTCCCATAGGTTTCCCCGTTCTGTTAAAAATAATAGCAGTCCAAGAAGAATACCCAATATAAGAGTGCCAATGACAGCAATAACTGTCATATATAGTGTTTCTTGTGTTGCTACCCATAAGTCTTCTATATTAACATTTGGAAATAATTCGCTAAGCATGTTTTAACACCTCAACTTCCACACCGGCGTCCTCTATAAAATGAATCGCCTTTGTTAAAACATCTTTCTCTGCATGTATTTCGATGAACAGAGTACCATAAGCACCTTCTTGAGTAGGTGAAATAGATCCTTGCAAAATATTTACTTCTATATCAAAGGACTTTATTACTTCACTAATTAGAGCACGACTCGCATCTTTTCCAATAAAATGGAGCTTCACGACCTCGTTATCCTCGCGGTCATTGATAAAGGAAGTTAAGTTTCCTTCTTCATGTTCCAGCGGATTTAATTGTTGAACAAAACGTTTAGTTGTTGGAGATTGTGGTTTAACAAAGACATCTAACACATCTCCTAATTCAACGACCTTTCCGTTCTCCATTACGGCCACACGATGGCATATTTTCTGTATGACATGCATCTCGTGAGTGATTAAAATAATGGTTAATCCTAACTTTTTATTAATGGAAACAAGCAAGTCTAAGATATCATCTGTTGTTTCTGGGTCTAGTGCAGAAGTAGCTTCATCACAAAGCAATACTTCGGGGTCATTTGCAAGTGCACGTGCAATACCAACACGCTGCTTTTGCCCTCCACTTAATTGGGAAGGATAAGCATCTTCTTTACCTGTTAATCCTACTAACTCCACCAATTCAAGAGCTTTTTCCTTCCTTTCCTTTCTAGAAATACCTGCAATCTCCAATGGAAAACTGATATTTTCTAAAACGGTTCTAGACCATAATAAATTAAAATGTTGAAAAATCATGCCTATTTTTTGACGTTTTGTACGAAGCAAGTGCTGAGGCATATTGGTGATGTCTTGATCGTGTATGGTAATGGATCCTTCGGTTGGTTCTTCTAACCGATTGATTAAACGTACAAATGTACTTTTACCTGCACCGCTATATCCAATGACACCGAAGATTTCGCCTTTATCTATTTGAAGTGAAACATTATCGACTGCTTGCACTTTCTTTTTATTCGATTGATATATTTTCGATAGATTTTTAATATTTAGCAACGAGTCCCACTCCTTTCTTTTTCATAGTAATTCCCAACTAAAAAATCCTTTCTGCACAAGAGGGCAGAAAGGATTGAAATGTAAAGGAATGCCCTCTTATCTTTCAAAACATAATGTTTTGATGGAATTAGCACCTATCAGACTGAACTGACGGTTGCTGGGCTTCATAGGGCCAGTCCCTCCACCTCTCTTAATAAGAGTTTTATATTGATTTGAATGAAAATATCATAGCACTTCCCAAACTTCGAGTCAATGGAATATCAAAAAGTTGCAATCATCCCATTTTTCTGACAAATCCGACAATTTACGACTAGTTTGTTAATGATTGAATTGGAGCTGGGATACGTCCACATCTACACCTTGGTCTTTTCCAACTATGGTAACAACTGCTCGTTTTTGCATCTGATCATAGGCTGTCCATTATATCCACGGGAAATCCAATGGGGCGCTTTTGCGAAATATGGTAACTTCGAATAAAATATAAGAAGATAAGCGTAGAGAGGAGCTTTATATGGATAAAGATATTCGATTAATTGCGTTAGATATGGATGGTACTTTGCTAAATGAACAGGATGAGGTAACGCAAGCATGTAAAGATGCGATTAAAAAAGCTCGTGATAAAGGGGTAGAGGTTATAATTTCAACAGGACGTCATTATCGTACAAGTGCTCCTGTAGCGAAAGAGTTAGATATTCATTATTTAGTCACGGTAAATGGCAGTGAAGTTTGGACACTTTCAGGTGAACTTATCTCAAGACAGCATCTCGATGCAGCGATTGTCTCCAAATTAGTAGAATTAAAAGAGAAGCATCAAACATGGGCATGGCTTGCTTCGGTTGATCAAGTATGGAGAGGAGAAGTACCCACAGATATTGATGCACATCAATGGTTAAAATTTGGCTTTGATACAGATAATCATGAAGTAAAAGAAGAGATTATTCGAACCATTGAGGAATGGGGAGAGGTGGAATGGAGTAATTCCAGTCTTACTAATATCGAAGTCAATGCACTAGGAGTGAATAAAGCAGCAGCCATTGAAATAGTGGCAGACCGATTAGGATTAAAAATGGATCAAGTCATGGCTGTAGGAGATAGTTTAAATGACATAAAAATGATAAAGAAAGCTGGTTTAGGTATTGCTATGGGCAATGCACAGGATGAAGTGAAAAAGGCATCAAACTGGGTTACTGCATCCAATCGTGAAGATGGAGTAGCTAAAGCAATAGAAAAATGGGTACTGTGAGAAATTTCTGAAAAAAAAAGAGCTATTACTTGAAGATGTTTATAGGATGTAATAAATTATAAGGTGGAGTAATTATTTAAATGTTATCTACATCTTCCTCCAATTTCATGGTAAAATAGACAAGTGGGGGATACATATTTATTTTAGCGACTAGCTTAACACTAGTTAATATGAAAAAGGAGCGAAATATTAGCATGGCAAAACAACAATTTGGAGTTATCGGACTTGCTGTAATGGGAAAAAACCTCGCTTTAAACGTTGAAAGCAGAGGTTACTCTGTATCTGTATTTAATAGAACGTTTGAGAAAACAGAAGATTTCTTAAACAACGAAGCAAATGGAAAAAATTTCGTTGGAGCGAAAACAATAGAGGAATTTGTGGATTCTCTAGAAAAACCACGTAAAATTATGTTAATGGTAAAAGCAGGTCCAGCGACAGATGCAACGATTGCATCTTTAAAACCCCTCCTTGACGAAGGAGATATTGTGATTGATGGTGGTAACACCTTCTTTAAAGATACAATGCGTCGTAATGCAGAGCTGGATGAATCTGGTATCCACTTTATCGGTACTGGTGTATCTGGTGGAGAAGAAGGTGCACTTAACGGTCCTTCCATCATGCCTGGAGGTCAAAAAGAAGCATACGATAAAGTAGCGCCTATTTTTGAAGCAATCTCTGCAAAAGTCGAAGGTGACCCTTGTGTGACGTATATTGGACCAAATGGTGCCGGTCACTATGTGAAAATGGTGCACAATGGTATTGAATATGGTGACATGCAGTTAATTTGTGAAGCATACTTCATTATGAA
Source organism: Gracilibacillus sp. YIM 98692 (assembly GCF_010993965.1). GTDB lineage: Bacteria > Bacillota > Bacilli > Bacillales > Amphibacillaceae > Gracilibacillus. The sequence goes on from NZ_WIXM01000031.1 coordinate 4,874, forward strand.
GCATGTTCTAGGATTAAGTGCAGAAGAGCTTCATGAAGTATTTGCAGACTGGAATCAAGGAGAGCTAGACAGCTACCTTATCGAAATTACAGCAGATATCTTCAAGAAGAAAGATGATGAAACAGGTAAGCCAATGGTAGATGTGATTCTTGATACAGCTGGTCAAAAAGGTACAGGTAAATGGACAAGCCAAAGTTCTCTTGATTTAGGTGTACCATTACCGGTAATTACAGAATCTGTTTTTGCACGTTTCATCTCTGCGATGAAGGAAGAGCGTGTCCACGCAAGCAAAGTATTACAAGGTCCATCTGCACAAGAAACACCGTATGAAGGCGACAAAGATGAGCTTATCGAAGCTATCCGTAAAGCTCTTTATATGAGTAAAATCGTTTCTTATGCACAAGGTTTCGCACAAATGCGTGCAGCTTCTGAAGAGAATGATTGGAACCTTCGCTATGGTGATATTTCCATGATCTTCCGTGGCGGTTGTATCATCCGTGCGCAATTCTTGCAAAAAATTAAAGAAGCTTATGACCGTGATCCTGCGCTTGCTAACTTATTGTTGGATCCTTACTTTAAAGAAATTGTAGAAAGCTATCAGACTTCATTGCGTAAGGTATTATCTCTTGCAATGGAACGTGGTATCCCAGTACCTGGTTTTGCAAGTGCATTAGCTTACTATGATAGCTACCGTACAGAAACATTACCAGCAAACTTACTTCAAGCACAGCGTGACTACTTTGGAGCACACACGTATCAACGTAATGACAAAGAAGGCGTGTTCCACACAGAATGGTTAGACTAATATAAGGAACAAAAACCTCCTGCATTCAAGCAGGAGGTTTTTTATATCATCACCATTTATAAATAAACAGCTTATAGGATAGGAAAACCAATATCTTATGAGAGAAGAAAGAATCCAAAGCTTTCGTAATATTCATAAACTGTGACATAACTCTTTTATGGATTTGCTTTCTTCCGTTCTGGATAAAGGTGGGGGCTAGGCAACGCTGTGGCAAGATACTTCGCTTTCCACGGACGGGCATGGCCTTAGCCAGGGGACTACTCGAAATAACTTCTTTGCCCCCTGCTGCACCGAGGAAACCTACTTCGAAGCGATACTAGAAGACGCAGGTACATCACGGGGTCTGCGGCTTAGAAGTTTACGTATCTTGCCTCCGCTTTGTGTGGTTCTGATTGAAGAAAGAAAAAGCACTAAGAAATGAATTTCGATGGATCTATTCTTCCAAAAGGTAGAACACCTTTATTAGCGTAGGCAGAATACGGAGACTCCTGTGGGACAGCGAGACCTGAAGATCCACTTGGTAAAGAGGTTTTCTTTACCAAGTTAGCTGAGGCCGAGCCCACGGAAAGCGAAGTATTCTGCCGAAGCGAATGATAGCACACATCTCAAATTAGAATAGAAGGGAGCTACACCAAGACAAATTTTCACTATGTCGCAGTTTTGTTCTATTATGACACTATGAATAGGGAAACATTGGTTTAAGCTGGACAGGTTTTGCTCGGTTTCCCCCTAAAACGGTTTTTCTTCAAACAACAGTACACGAGCTGGTGCAGCTTCTGTACCGACCATATGTAAAGGCGCAGCAACCATGAAATATTCTCCTGCTTCGACTTCTGCTAACCTTAATCCTTCCATGATAATGATCTGTTGCCGGAAGATTTTACGATGAGTCGGATTTCCCTCTTGACTGCGTTCGATACCTAACGTATCAATCCCAACTCCAGCAATTTCTCTTTCAATCAAATAATCAGCACCATCTTCCGTTAAATAGATGAAATCAAAATCAAATGATTCACTTGAATGATAAGAGTTTTTCGTTTTCAATAAGAGAAAGTCATTTTCATTTATAGAATACGCTTCCAAATCCTTGCTAGTAATACCATCTTGCACCTCTGTTACATCCACTACTTTCACCTGTCTTACAAGTTTTTCTATTGAAATAGTTTCGAAAGTATCCGCATCATTAATCATATGAAGTGGTGCATCGATATGTGTCCCAGTATGCAGATTCAACGTCATAGTTGTACTGGTAACATGTGCATTAGTATCTGTATCAAAAATCGGTTTATTGGCTTGAATATCTTCCCATGATTGCATATTTGGGTGAATCGGCATCGATATATCATACAGTTTCATAAAAATCCTCCTTAGACATTAGTAAAAAAGCAACCAACCAGGGGCCCCTGATTGATTGCTTTATTGTATTAAACTTCCCACCAAGAAAATCCGTCTTGTTCAAGTAAATCATCTGCCTCTTTCGGGCCATTCGAGCCTGACTCATAATTTGGAAAGTCTGCCTTTTTCTTAGACCATGCATTAGCAATAACATCGATGAACTTCCAAGATAAAGCCACTTCATCCCAGTGTGTAAAGTTTGTGGAATCTCCACGCATACAATCATGAAGTAAAATCTCATATGCTTCTGGTGTATTCATCTTATCTTGAGAATTATTGTCATAACTTAAAGTGATTGGTGTAGATGATGCACTGTAATCACCTTTTTTCGCATTGACATGTAAAGTAATACCTTCATCTGGTTGAACATGAATAACAAGTAAATTAGATTGTGTATCATGCTCTTTACCATAATATAAGTTCATCGGTAAATCTTTAAATTCTACCACGATTTCTGTGGATTTTTTCTTCATACGTTTCCCTGTACGAAGATAGAATGGAACACCGGCCCATCGGAAATTATCAATCAAGAGCTTCGCTGCGACAAATGTATCGGTATTAGATTCAGGATCTACTCCATTTCCTTCTCGATACGATGGAAGTTCTTCCCCGTCAACAATACCTCTATCGTATTGTCCGCGTACAAGATAATCTTCCACCTCATCCTCATTAAAGAAACGTAATGCTCGAAGTACTTTTACTTTTTCACTGCGTATTTCTTCAGGTGTTAACTTGATTGGCGGATCCATTGCTATTAGTGCAAGCATTTGCAGCATATGATTTTGCATCATATCTTTTAAAGCACCAGCACCGTCATAATAACGGCCACGTTCTTCAACACCAAGTACCTCACTGGATGTAATTTGAATATTTGAAATGTATTGGTTGCTCCACAAAGGTTCAAATAATGCATTAGCAAAGCGAATTACTTCAATGTTTTGAACCATTTCCTTACCAAGGTAGTGATCAATACGGTAAATTTGGTCCTCGGTAAAGGCTTCACGAATTTGATCATTTAATTCTTTGGCTGACTCATAATCATGGCCAAACGGCTTCTCTATTACTAGTCGAGTCCAACCTTTTGCAGTGGTTAACCCTTCAGATTTCAAGTTGGCAGCTAATGTTCCGAAGAAATTAGGCGCCATAGAGAAGTAGAATAAACGATTTCCTTCTGTTTGATGTTTCTCATCTAACTCGTTCATTAGATTCTCCAGCTTTTGATAATGCTCCAAGTCCTGGATATCAAAAGGATTATAATGGAAGTGACTAGCAAATTTATCTGGATCAATATTTTCGTCATCAAATCCACTAATTGATTTTTTAACATTATTACGGAAATCTTCATTAGTAAGTGGACGTCTTGCCACACCAATTACTGCGAAGTTATCAGATAACTTTCCATTTCGATACAATCGATAAATGGAAGGGTATAGTTTTCTGTTTGCAAGATCACCTGTTGCCCCAAAAATCACAATTACTGCTTTTGGATTATTCGTTGTCATTGACTTTAACTACCTTTCTACTTTTTGTTATTGACTGAATGATACGCATATGTTCGATGTCATATGCTATAATCATGTAACGACGTGTGTCTAATATAGGGTACTATGTTATACTAACATGTGTGAACATTCATGTAACATTATATTACATGATAACATAATTTAAGTGTCGTGACGTTACTTCATATATTATATACTATCATTTATTGAAAAAATGACAAATAAAATACATGGAATTTTCTAAAAATTTAGGAGGAAATTATGGGAAATTATAAAGGTTTTTTAATTGATTTAGATGGAACGATGTATAGAGGAACAGAAAAAATTGATGAAGCTATTCAATTTGTTAAAGAGTTAGAACGCCGTCAATTGCCATATCTATTTTTAACAAACAACTCAACCAAGCATCCAAAAGATGTTTCAGAAAAGTTATCCAACATGGGGGTTCCCAGTACACCAGAACATGTATTTACAACTAGCATGGCGACAGCAAGATACATAAAAGAACAAAAAGAAGATGCCAAAGTTTACCCGATAGGGGAAGAAGGGCTATATATGGCATTAGAAGAATGTGGTTTGAATATTGTAGAAGACAATGCCGACTTTGTAGTGATGGGTTTAGATAAAACGATTAATTATGAAAAATTAGCAGTAGGGGCTTTAAATATTCGTGCGGGTGCAAAATTTGTCGCAACCAATAGTGATGTAGCCTTGCCGACTGAGAGGGGGTTTTTACCTGGTGCAGGATCCTTAATTTCAGTTTTATCTGTCTCAACTGGTGTAGAGCCGAAGTTTATCGGTAAACCTGAATCTATCATTGTAGAACAAGCTTTAGAAGTGTTAGGTACGAGTAAGCAAGATACATTGATGGTAGGAGACAATTATGCAACAGATATTTTAGCAGGTATAAATGCTGGTCTGGATTCATTGCTTGTTCACACAGGAGTTACAACAAAAGGAGACTTAAAAGATATTGAAACCCAACCCACTTATGCCATAGATACTTTAGCCGAATGGACATTTGATGAGTCTTGAACAAACCCACTACCTAACTAAAGGTAGTGGGTTTGTTAATTTGAGGAAGCCCGCAATAACGATTACTTTTTTATAGGGGCGGGTAAGTCTCATTTGGTTTATGCCGTTTTTTTCTTATTGTGGTTTGTAATGAGCACTCCTGAAATAACCAGAATGGCACCGGCTAGTTGAATGAGCTGCAGTTTTTCTCCTAAAAATAAGATGGCTCCAATCATTGTAAATACTGGAATTAAATTGAGAAAAATCGATGCCCTTGATGGCCCGATTTCTTGCACCCCTTTATTAAATGCTATTAAAGCGACTAAAGATGGGAAGATACCTAGGTATAGCAAACCTGCTATCACTTTCCAGGACCACTCTATTTGGGCTATATCCCCAGCTTCTACTCCTAATAATGGGATGAAGATTATAATAGATACAGCTGACATAACTAGCAAAGCTCCATATGCTGGGAACTTCCACATATGTTGTTTAATAAACATGGAATATACAGCCCACGTAATCATAGCTAATAACATAATGAGGTCACCAATGTTAAATTGTAACCCCAATATTATTTCAAGTGAACCTTTCGTGATAACTATACAGACCCCAAATAAGGAAATAAACACACCTAGAAGCTGCTTTTTATTAAATCTTTCCTTAAATAATAGAAAGCTTAGAACTAAAGTGAAAATTGGTGTAGAAGCTTCTACGATACCTGCATTAATGGACGTGGTATATTGCAAGGCTGAATACACACATATGTTAAATAAGACCAAACCCGTAATAGAAAGGGATAGAATAGCTTTCCATTCTCTTTTCCATAGTGACTTATTTCGTTTCCATTCAAAATAACCAACTGGTAAAATAACAAAAAAGGCAATCATATATCGGCAAAAGGATAATGTAATAGGCGGAATCTCCTGTGTAACAGGTTTACCGACAATTAAATTTCCTGCAAAAAACATCGCTGTAAAAATGAGTAGAATATAAGCCTTCACGTGCTCACCTCCAATATGAGGGATGATAACACGTTTTTACATAGGATGGAAGAGGAATGAAAAAGAATAGACCGATAAATAATGAAAAGTTAAACCAGTTAATTAAATGACAAAAAAGTCAGTGAGCTTCTTCTCACTGACTTATTTTGATCTGATTTCTTGGCGCATAAATAATAGATAGGAGATTGCAAAACAAATAAATGTTGAAGCAATCAATCCAGTTAGTTGCGGCCATATTAAAATAAGGCTTTGACTTAACGGAAGTGGCCCTGCGATAGCACCAGCAGATTGTTCGACAGTTAAAGGTCCAAGTGTTCGAACGGTAGGAGATAACAGGGTATTCGTTGATTCCGTAAATAAATAGTTTGGTGATAAACGCATCAAGTTAAGTACTAATCCTTGCTTGCTAACAGCATCTGCTGTACTCGTAATGTTAGCAGGATTTAAGATTGTTTTGGCTAACAGTTGAACAATCATATTGTAAAATAAATTAAAAAACAACCAAATAGCAATTGCAGCTAATGCAGATGTCGCTGGTTGTTTAAATCTAACCGAAAATAGTATACCGAGATTCAGCCAGAAGGCAATATAAGCGATGCATAGTACCAAAAAACAGAAGATACGAAGAAATTCTTCTCCCGTTGGCGGAATTCCTAAGATAAGTATGCCAAGCGACATAACTAGCAGTCCTAATGAAAAGAAAAGAACCGTATTTAATAATAATGCTGCAGTAAATTTAGCATTTAATACATAATCTCTCGGAATTGGTTGTGACATTAATCGGCTTAACGTTCCTTTATTACGTTCAGAATTGATAGCGTCAAAACCTAAAGCAACACCTAAAAGTGGGCCTAAAAAGCTAACAAATGTGATGAAGGATGGTAAAGTGCCATCAGAAATAGTAAAAAGTTTTAAGAAGAGAAACGAATCCTTCGCTATTTGTGAGGCATTCTCGTTTTGGTCTATGGCATCTTGTATCGTGGTGATCGCTGTATAAAGTGATCCGACACATGTTAATAAAATAAGAACAAGCAAGATAATAATTCGCCAGCTTGTAATATAATCCGTAAATTCTTTTCTCACCATTGCTCTGAATGCATACATTTGATCCGTTTTTTCATGTACTGCCTCTCTCCTAAGCAGGCTGATGCTTTTAAATGGATTTTTAATGGCTTGTCGCATGTTCTTCACCACCTTCAAAATAGCGATGATAGATTTCATCTAACCCGTAATCTTTCTTTTGTAAATGTAACAAAGACGCCTGGTTTTCTATCACCGTTTCAGCAATTTGATCTGTGACATCGCGACTTCCGTGAATTTCCATACTATTATTTTGAGCATAAATGTGATGAACACCATTCAATTGCTTTAGCTCCTCTAACAATGAATTTTCAATGGGATCAGCTTTTACATTTATCACATAGTTGTTTTCAGAAAATAGTTGTGTAGCGAGACTTTGTACATCACCTTCAGCTAATAATTTCCCTTTGACAAAAATGCCGACTCGATCACAAATTTGCTGCACTTGATGAAGTTGGTGTGAAGAAAGCAAAACGGTTATGCCATCTTCCTTATTCAGTCTTTTGATCAGTTGTAACAGCTCTCGCACACCTTCTGGATCAATCCCGAGAGTAGGCTCATCCAGGATAATCACTTCAGGATCTTTCATTAATACATCGGCAAGCCCCAAGCGTTGCCGCATACCTCGAGAATACTTACCAGCCTTTTTGTTAGCAGATTCTGTTAACCCTACCTTTGTTAGTAAATCAGCTGCACGCTCTTCTGCAATTCTTCTGGGAATAGAGTTTAGACTTGCTGTGAAAAGTAAATTTTCGTACCCAGTCATCTGCTCATAAAAGCCTAGATCATCTGGCAAATAACCGACTCTCTTTTTTACATCCAGAGGATGAGTCGTGGAATTCATATGACATACTCGAACTAATCCACTTGTTGGCTCACTTAAACCAAGCATCATCAGAATAGTGGTTGATTTCCCTGCCCCGTTTGGTCCTAATAAACCAAATATTTCTCCTTTTTGGATGGTTAAGGAGAGATGATCGACGGCAAATTGATCATCATATTTTTTTGAAATTTGCTCCAGTTCGATGATCGGTGCTGTCATCATTATCTCCTCCCATATGTTCTAAAAATATAGTAGAGTCCGCCTATCACAATTAAAATAATCACAATACCGATGATTCCCCACCATGTGGATGTTTCTACAGATACACGAAAGTTTGCATCAGAGGAAGCTTCTGCTGTTTCCGCTGTAAATGTTGTGACATAATCACCAGCAATGGCATCATCCGGTGCAGTAAGAGTTGCTTTGACCATTTTGGAATCACCTGCTTCTAAAGTTGCTAAAGAATTACTGTCAAATTCAGCATTCCAATTTGGCGGTGTGGAGGCACTAATCGAAATATCATTTAAAGTGGCAGTACCCGTATTCTCTACAACAAGATCTACTGTACGCTCTTTACCTGCTGTAATATCTGTGCTTAGATTGCCTTCAGGTGTAGATATGCTCACACCGTAAGATCCAGTGATCACCGCTTCTAAATTAGCCTCTGCAGAGGTAGAATTGGTGGATGCCTGAATCGGAATAGAATACGTATCTGCCTGAATATTGTTAGGCGGTGTCAGATCAATGGATATATCTTTCGTTGCACCAGGTTCAATCGTGACAGATGTTACATTATTTCCATCTGCTTTAAATTGAACGCCCCACCCTTCTTGTGCTCCAGCACTTAAGGCGTATGTTTGTTGGTCAGCTGTACGGTTTCTTAACGTAGCAGAATAGGAAAAGGTCGCATCAGCATGACCTTCTAAATTGGCCTGCTCTACTGATAACTCAGATTGAAATGTCCCTTCCTCCGATACTGTTGTGAGAAACGGTAACTCAGCATAAGCATTACCAGAGCCATCTGCAATTAATTGGAATGAGTAATCTGCTTTTTCTACCTCCAGAGGTACATTAATTTCAAATCGAATATTTTCTTCACTATTTTCTCTAATCGACAGTTGGCGAATGTCATTGCCGCTTGCAGAGATCGTATAATCCCAGCCTTCAGGAAGTCCTTCTACATCAAATGTGACATTGTTAATGGATGAATTACTGTTTATCACTGTAACGTCATAGGTTAGGGTTTCTCCAGGAGTAACAGAAAGTCCGCTATAAGGTGTGAAAAGCGTTAACCCACCTGCAGCTTTTACCCCATTTCCAGTAAAGAAAAAAGATACTAGTAATAATAATGTGAGTGTAAGAGAAGTGAATTTGCGAAACATTGGATTTTCCCCCTATCTAATTTTTTCATAGAGTGATACGAGGAAGGTTCCATTTTGGATTTGTTTTTTTAAAAAAAATTTATAAAATAGAGTTAAACAGAAGAAAAAAGAGGTGATCATGTTGGATGAGCATTTGTTATTAAAGCAAATGGCAGATGGTCATAAACATGCCTTCGATTTGTTTTATCAAAAATTTCATCGGTATGTTTTCCAAATTGCTTTGAAAATACTATCTAATCGAGAGGAAGCAGAAGATATTTGCCACGATGTTTTTCTTGAAATTTATCAAAAACCACATCAATTTAATGACAAGCGAGGTAGTGTAAAAGCTTGGATTGCTGTAAAGACAAGAAGTCGTGCAATCGATCGACTAAGAAAAAAATCAGATGTATTAGCAAATAAGCTAGAAGATATCTTGACAAATAGCAGTCCTGCAGCTGACGAATTTGTGTTAAAAAGCATGGAGTCAAACGAGTTACGTGCAGCATTAAAGCTATTGCCAGAGGAACAGCAACAAGCGATCTATTATATGTATTTTGAGCACTTCACTCAAAGAGAGATTGCATTAAAAATGGATCGTCCGCTAGGCTCGGTGAAATCATTTGTCCGATATGGATTACAGCATTTACGTAAACAAAAATCGTTATTACGTTGGATCGGATCAAATGGAGGTGACAAGTAGATGGTGCAAAAACATCATTTAACAGAAGAGGCAATCATCGATTATATAGAAGGGAACTCAGGTGAAAGAGCAAACCGCCAAGTCAAACAGCATATGGACCACTGTGAAACTTGTCATGAACTGTATCAATTTTGGAAAGAAACGCTGGAGCACGACGAAGCATTAGCGCCAACACCTGAGTTGAAAAAGAATTTAGATAAAGCTATAAAGCACAAATCACAAAAGAAAAAAAGGTTGTCAATTGTTCCAAAACCTTTGGTTACAATAGGGAGTATCGTGATCGTATTTGTTTTCATAATGGGCTTATATGATATTGTTCAAAATAGAACTTATCAACCTTCGGGGTATGAAATTTTACAAAATGAAGAAATACAATCTGATGATTTGTTCGTAAACAGCTCATATGTGGAAGAGCACGAGCTAAATTCTAACCGAGAATATGATAATGTCGATGGAAAGGTATGGGTGAACAGTCAAACGGATGAAGTTTTATTAGAGGTGGAAGGATTAACCAGTCTAGAGACGAATGATCATCAGTTATGGATTATGGACAAAAATGATCGGATGGAAGGGGAACTGTTAATTGTAGAGGATGGTGTGACAAGAGTGTTATATCGCTTTGATGACTTGTCCCAATATAAATTATTAAAAGGAAGCATTGAACCCCTTGGAGGTAGCCAGCAGCCAACAGGACCCGCCACTTTCTTTGTTCATTTTGAATAATATATGAAAAAACCACGGAGATGAAACTCCGTGGTTTTTTAGAAAAGATTATTGCTTTTTAAAAAATCTCATTGCCAATAGCTATAAATTGCGCAGTTACTTTGGATAGTTTTCCTCCCACTCGTCTTACGATAAGTGCTAAACCACGCTACGGAAAAACACTCGCTTTCCAGGGGCAACACCTCAGCCAGAGGCTACTTGAAATAACATCTTTGCTCCCTTGCACCGAGGAAGCTGAAGCGTTGCCCGCGGAAGCGAAGTATATTTCCGTAACGGTAACACTAATCTTAAAGGAATAGGTGATATTATTACCCTCAATACCCTTTTTTATTTCACCGCTTTTTGTAACTTTTGAATCATCTTTAAAGAACGGCCTGTCCCAATGGCAACAGACTCTAACGGATTTGGAGCTATATGAACCGGTACATTGACTTCAATTGATAGCCATTCATGCATTCCTTTTAATAAGGCGCCGCCTCCAGTTAGCGTGATTCCTTGATCGACTATATCCCCGCTAAGTTCTGGCGGGCATTTTTCTAACGTATTTTTGATAGAATTCATAATGGTTTCCAATACTTCCTTAATGGCGTATTGTACTTCTGTGGAACGAATGGTAATTACTTTTGGTAAGCCTGTAACGAGGTCTCTTCCTCGGATATCCATCTCTTCCTCATCATGATCGATCAGGGCATAACCAATCTCCATTTTTATTTGTTCTGCTGTGCTTTCCCCAATAAGTACATTATAATTTTTCTTGATATAATGAATGATTTCTTCATCAATGTGATCTCCACCCACACGTACGGACTCACTAGCGACTATACCGCCAAAGGAAATGATGCCAACTTCGCTAGTACCACCACCAATATCAACAATCATACTAGCTTGTGGTTCTGAAACAGGCAAATCAGCTCCAATGGCTGCTGCAACAGGTTCCTCAATTAAATGCACTTCTTTCGCACCAAAGCTTTTGACCGCATTGTCAATAGCTCGTCTTTCAACAGAAGTACTGCCTGTTGGTGTACAAACCACCACACTCGGTTTTCTCATGGATACACCTGCGATTTTGCTAACCTTCTTTAAGAAAGCCTTTAACATTTGGCTTGTCGTATCAAAATCTGCAATAACACCATCTTTTAGCGGGCGAATCGGTACAATATTTTTCGGGGTTTTACCGATCATACTTTTCGCTTCATCTCCGACCGCTATTACGTTATTTGTTTTTATGTCAACCGCCACAACAGCAGGTTCGTTTAAAATAATGCCTTTTGTTTTTGTATATATTAAAATGTTAGCTGTCCCTAAATCAATGCCGATCTCTGTATTTTTTAACATGTTGTCCCCTCCAATAGTTGGCATTCTTATAGCTCTACTTTATAATTATTCTATACTTGAACATAATTTATGAGGGTTAAACACAAGGAAAATGTTGTAAAAGGGAGTATGGATACAAAAATAAAAACAGGCCAAAAAGACCTGTTTTAACAATTTATTTATTTTCATCTAATAAATTAGCAAGGACGTGTGCTTTATAGGATTCAATTTTTCTACCTTCAAGACGACGCACGCCTTGTTTTTTTAACTCTTCAACATACCAGCCTTTACTTCCTACGTGCATGTGGACACCCTCCTCGATTCGTATCAAAAATTTTGCAGATGCCATTTTAACATCTATAAAAACATCTGCATAGATGTATTTGATTAAAATTTCTTTTATAATTTTGTATAATTAAAATAATAAGGATTTGGCTAGGGGGATATCATAAAATGTATGAAGAGATAGTTTCCTTAAATGTTGGAAAACCAGATACATATATCTTTGGAGATAGAGAGATTAAAACAGGTTTTGTCAAAAAACCAACTAATGAAGCCTGTTTTCTTACCAAAACAGGCTTTGTAGAAGATGGGCAAGCAGATTTAAAAAATCATGGTGGAGAAGAAAAAGCACTCCTTATGTATCCGTATGGTCATTACCCTTATTGGGAAAAGTTATATAAGCAGACTTTTTCTATCCCGGCTTTTGGAGAGAATATAACCATTAAAGAATTAACAGAGAAAGATATATATATTGGCGATACTTTTCAATTAGGCGAAGCTGTAGTGCAAGTTTCCCAGCCTAGACAGCCATGTTATAAAATTGCGGAGTATCATCAAATAAAAGATATGCCAAGTGTCGTCACTCAAACAGGGTATAGTGGCTTTTATTTTAGGGTATTAGAAGAAGGGAAGGTTAACTCTGAAGACAGTTTGAAAAAACTAACGACAGAGGATCATCAAGTAACGCCTTTTGACGTATTTGATTGTTTATTTCATGATAGGAAAAATAAGGAGCGGATGATGTATTACAAAAGCCTTGCTGGACTTGCATCTAATGTAAAAGCAACATTAAGTAAACGAATAGAAAAATTAGGGTGATTACATTGGATTTATTCACACAGCTCGCTGAGGAAAAAATTAAGAAAGCGATCGAAGATGGAGATTTTGATCATTTAGAAGGTAACGGGAAGCCGCAGAAATTAGAAGATCTCTCACGTGTTCCGGAAGATATGCGTATGAGCTATCATATGATGAAAAACAGTGGCTATTTACCTGAAGAGGTGAAGTTAAATAAGCAAATGATTAATATAAAGGATATGATTCGAGCGTGCGAGTCGGATGAAAAGAAACAATCATTAGAAAAAAGATTAACGGAAAAAGAGTTGGAGCTAAAAATGGTATTAGAAAAACGAAAAATTAAGAACACCAATGCTTACCGTAAATACAGCCACAAAATACACCGTTTGTTTTAACAGGAAAACTTTTCAAATAGGCTTTTTTTCCTGTATACTGGTTACCGTTAGTATCTGTTACAGGCTTCAAAGACTATTTTGCATACTCTGTTGCATCTTCACCGTAGTTAAACAAAAATAAGCACTGTGGAGTGAGCGTTTAGTTACCGCTCCAGAAATACACTTCGCTTTCCGCGGGCGACGGTAGGGTGTATTTTTCCGCTGTGCTGAACTAGCACTTACCCAAGAAAGAATGGTTGAAAGTCATGTTGCCACAGCATATTGTAACTGCTAAACAAATCTTCATTTTATCTTAATAGCTAAACAAGCTTTTAGAAAACAGTTTTTGAAAAGGATTAACTTTTGAATAAAGGTGGTATTATATGATTAATGTATTATTTATTTGTTTAGGGAATATCTGCCGTTCCCCAATGGCGGAAGCTGTTTTTCGTCACATTGTGCAAGAAAAAGGATTGCAGAGACAGTTCCATATCGACTCTGCAGGGATGGGAAGCTGGCACATTGGAAACCCTCCGCATAAGGGGACAAGAAAGAAATTAGAGAGCTTGAATATTTCTTATGAAGGGCAAAAAGCGAGGCGGATAGACCCTAAGGATTTAGACAAGTTTGATTATATTATAGCAATGGATCAACAAAACATGGATGATTTATATGCATTATCAACCGTTACCCATGGAGCAGAAATAAGAAAGCTTATGGATTTTGTAGAGGATGCGAAGGAAAAAAATGTACCGGACCCATATTTCACTAAAAATTTTGATTACACATATGAACTTGTACAAAAAGGATGCGAAAAACTGTACGATTATTTGGTAAGTAAACATTTTAAGGAAAAAAAATGATAAAGAAGGGCTGGTAATCAATGGGAAAACAAACTTTAGTAAAAGGAATGGTAGTAGGTGCAATTGTAGGTGGAGCTTTAACACTATTTGACCGAAACACAAGGAGATTCGTAACGAACCAGCTAAATCAATCTAGACAAGAGGCCGTATACTACATCAAACACCCTGCTGAAGCTGTACATCAATTGAACGAAGGATATGGAAAAGTGTCTAATCAATTTTCTGATCGATTATCACAAGCTTTAGAATTTTTAAATCAAGTGCAAGAAATATCAAATAAAAAAGGTAATAAAGAGGAATAAATGAGTAAGAGGAAATGGGTGGATATACCAGCAGTTTCTTTTATGAAGCAGCTGATGAAACGATTTGCAGATGATGATATAGCTGGTTTAGCGGCACAATTGTCTTATTTTTTCGTATTATCTTTATTTCCATTTATAATTTTTTTAGTTACATTAGTGGGATACTTACCTTTTCAACAAATTGATTTTATTCAGTTTATTTCGACTTATGCACCACAAGAGATAACGCATTTAATAGAGAATAATGTGACGGCAATTATTGATAATCGTAATGGTGGATTGTTGTCAGTAGGTATTATAGGAACATTATGGTCTGCTTCAATTGGCATCAATGCCATTATCCGTTCTTTTAATAGAGCTTATAATATTGATGAGGAGCGTTCTTTTATAAGGGTAAGAGTCGTTTCGATTGTGTTAACTTTTGCGATGTTGCTAGTCATCATTATCGCCTTTTTATTACCGATTTTTGGTCGCGCCATTGGCGTTTCGTTATTTTCGATATTTGGTTTATCGGAAACTTTTTTACAGTGGTGGAATGCCCTTCGATGGGTGATATCTTCTGTTATCTTTTTCATTGTATTGATCACTTTATATTTGCTGGCACCAAGTAAAAAAGTACATGTGAAAGATGTCTTTATAGGAGCGCTTTTCAGCACCATTTTTTGGCAGTTAACTTCATTAGCTTTTTCTTTATATGTTTCTAAGATGGGGAACTATTCTGCAACATATGGCAGCCTTGGCGGGGTTATAATTCTAATGATTTGGTTTTACTTATCTGGAATTATTATTATTGTTGGTGGCGAAATCAATGCCTTGAAAGAAAAAATGAGACAAAGAAATAGCAATGAAGTATAACCTGTTTTTTCGTGGCAGGTTATTTTTTGTGGAAAAAATGTTTTAAGAGAAATATAATTTTATCACGGTGAACAAATGTCCGTAATCCCCCCATGACTTAGAATAATGAAATGAAAAAGTGGGGATAACGGACGCCACCACCCTGATAATTTCGCTAACCATCAGTGGGGACGCCCCCCACTGATGGGAGTCTCTCTTTATCATAAAAGAAAAAGAGCCTACCTAATAGCCCATTTACTGATCAAACAACTGAAATATGAATTGGACTTTTGGAACAGCTCGAAGCAGTTAACCTTTTAATAGCCTTAACCCATTTAAAATAACAAGAATGGTGCTGCCTTCATGACCAACTACGCCTAGAGGCAGATCGATCATTTGTAAGAAATTAGAGGCAATTAACAATAAAATGACTGTTATAGAAAAGACGATATTTTGCTTGATAATACGATTCATTTTTCTAGATAGTTTGATAGCATCCACTATTCGCGGTAATTTGTTTTTGACTAGTACGATATTAGCTGTCTCTAGTGCAACATCACTGCCTGCTCCCATGGCAATTCCTAGATTAGCTGTAGCAAGTGCTGGTGCATCATTAATACCATCCCCAATCATTGCAATTTTTCCGTATTGCTTGGATAAGTGCTTCATCTCATTTACTTTATCTTCTGGTAAACAGTTCGCACGGAAATCTTTTATATTGGCTTCATTGGCAATGGCTGCTGCTGTCTCTTGATTATCTCCTGTCAGCATAATCGTTTTTACACCAAGTTTATTTAAGGCATGTATTGTCTGCATAGAATCCTTTCTTAATTGATCTTTTAACAGTAATAAACCAATAATTTCATGATCTCGTTGAATAAAAATTCTTGTTTTCGCATCATCATTCGAAAGGTCATTCGCGTAACCTTCCATAAAAGCTTTTGCTTTTTCCTCCCCAACTAAACGTGCACTTCCAATATTCCAAATGCTATTTTGCACCTGTGCTTGCACACCTTTTCCGTTAATATGAATGACATTATCTACTTCTACCGACAATAGATCTCTTTTTGTTTTACAAAAATCAAATACTGCTTTTGCTAAAGGGTGGTTCGATTGTTTTTCAATAGCATGTAAGATAGAGAATACTTCCTTCACATTTTCTTGTTCGTTTAGCCGAACATCTGTCACAACCGGTCTTCCTTCGGTTAAAGTTCCTGTTTTATCAAAAGCTATTGCGTGAATTCCGGCAAGACCTTCAGCATGTAATCCGCCTTTAAATAAAATGCCTTTTCTTGCTCCATTCGAAATTGCAGATAGTGTAGCTGGCATGATGGACGCAATGAGTGCACAAGGGGAGGCTACAACTAATAAAATCATAGCTCGATATATGGTATCAGTCCAGGACCAACCAATAAGATAATACGGTAAAAACATCATCAATCCTACAACGATCAAAACGACTTTGACATAAGTGTTCTCAAAGCGTTCAATAAATTGTTGAGATGGAGATTTTTCATCATGTGCAGAGTGGACAAGCTTAATAATTCGTTGAAACAGTGTTTCATTTGGCAATGTATTGATTTCTACGGTGATACTCCCATTGTCATTCATCGTTCCGGCATAAACCTTGTCATCTTTTTGCTTAGCTACCGGAATGGACTCTCCTGTTAGTGCACTTTCATCAATGATTGTGTTTCCTTTTTTTACAATGCCATCAGCAGGTACACGTTCTCCTGCTTTAATAAGGATTTGATTTCCTATGTTTAAGTCTTTAACGGAAATGGTTTCTTCCCCTTGTTCGGTAATTAAATGAGCTGTTTCTGGTTGGAGGTCCATCAGTGATTTTAATTCTTTTTCACTTTTGTTTTCCGTATAAGTTTCTAATGCACCTGATAAGGCGAAAATAAAGATGAGAATAGCTCCCTCTGTCCAATATCCGATCGATGCAGCTCCTATTGCTGCTATAATCATCAGAAGTTCTACATTTAACGTTTTTTCTTCTATACTTTCTGTTATTCCTTCCTTAGCCTTCGCATATCCACCAATAATAAAAGCACTGATAAGTAAAGTTATGCTCCATTCTTGTGTTAAAGCAGCCTGAAATAACCATGTAAAAAATATAATAAGACCACTGATAATGGCAGCAGCTAGTTCGCGATGTTTCCAAATTTGATGTATGAATTTAGATGGTGTAAAAGAAGGCACTTTAGGTTCAATTGTTTTATCTAGAATAATTTTTAAATAGTTACTCAATGACTCTCCTCCCCTTATATAATTGATAATATTTTTCATTAAAACTGGGTGATGATAAAGATTATCATTATCACAAATTATAATAATTATAAAATAATAATTTATTTAATGATATCATAGTTATCAAAAATGTCAATTTGTATGGTGATGATTTACAAACAGGAAGGGGTTAGTATAAAAAGCACTAGAAGTGAAAGGTATAAATATTTGTTTTATCATATTCAAATTTGTTCTAATTGCTGCAAATGAACATCAATTAATTGACGTTGAAAAATGAGAATTTTGGTATCATAGAGGTATTTAAGGGTGAGAAGAAACATATATAAAATTTGTGTAAATATTCTTCATTATTATTTATTTTATTCATATATGTGGTAAAATTTTTGTGAGATATTTCAACATTCAATAGCACTATTGTAGTCGTAAGGAGATGGAGGAAGTTTTATGAATATTATTGTAGCTGGTGGAGATGGTTTTTGCGGATGGCCAACTGCCTTATATTTATCGAAGCAAGGACATAAAGTATCTATTATTGATAGTATGGTAAGAAGAAAGATAGACAACGAACTACACTCTAATTCATTAACTCCAATTGCTTCTTTACAAGAACGTGTAAATCGCTGGGAAGAACTAACTGGTAACAAAATCACGATTTATGATGGAGATTTAGTTCATTATGACTTTTTAAAAGAAGTATTAAAACAAGAACAGCCAGATGCTTTTGTTCATTTTGCTGAACAAAGATCTGCCCCTTATTCCATGATTGATCGAGAACATGCAGTATACACACAACATAATAATGTAACAGGTACATTGAATGTACTATTCGGGATAAAAGAAATCGTACCGGATTGTCATTTAATCAAACTGGGTACTTTAGGAGAATATGGTACTCCAAATATTCCAATTGAAGAAGGATATCTTGAAATTGAACATAAAGGTAGAAAAGATGTACTTCCTTATCCAAAGCAACCTAACTCTTTTTATCACCTATCTAAAGTACATGATAGTCATAACATTACATTTGCTTGTAAAATTTGGGGAATTAGAGCAACAGACTTACACCAAGGTATTGTTTATGGACTAGATACAGAAGAAACAAAAATGGATCCTATTTTAACTAATCGCTTAGATTATGATGATGTATTCGGTACAGCACTGAACCGTTTTATTATTCAATCAACCATTGGCCATGATCTAACCGTTTATGGTAAAGGAGGACAAACAAGAGGATTCCTTAATATAAAAGACACGGTTCGCTGTATTGAGATTGCCGCTGAAAATCCAGCAGATAAAGGAGAATTACGAGTTTTTAACCAATTTACCGAAGAGTTTTCAGTTGCTGATCTAGCAGCAAAAGTGAAGAGGGTAGCAGAGGACGAAGGTTTTGAACCGCAAATTACTAACTTAGAAAATCCAAGAGTAGAATTAGAAGATCATTTCTATCATGCTGAAAATACAAAACTAAAAGAACTAGGTCTAGAACCTCACTTATTAGATGATGAAGTGATTAGAGAAATTTTAGAAACTGTCGTAAAGCATAAGGATCAAGTTATAGAAACAAACATCCTACCAAAAGTGTCGTGGAAATAACGGTTTAATTTGTGATTAATTTGGTCATCATAATACAAAATATGATTAATGCAAGAGACAGTAGAATTTTGTACATAAGGATGGTTAAACCGTGAAAATATTAATAATTACGGAAACTTTTATACCTTCTACAGATGGTGTGGTCACACGTTTAAAAGAAAGCATTAGATACTTCATGAAACAAGGGCATGATGTCCGAGTTGTTGCACCAGACTTAGGTGTGGATGAATTTGAAGGTGCTTTAATAAAAGGAGTTCCTGCGAGAAGATTATTCTTTTATCGGTCCAAAAAATTCGCCATGCCATCACGTAGAGTGAAGGGTATGATAGAAGAATATCAGCCAGATATCATTCATGTCGTCAATCCTGCTATTTTAGGATTTTCAGGTGTATATTATGCAAAGAAACTACAGTATCCATTACTAGCATCCTATCATACACAAGTGCCGAAATATGCAGATTACTATCATTTATCCATATTTAAAGGCCTATTATGGTGGTATTTTCGAAAACTGCATAATCAAGCAGATATCAATCTATGTACTTCGGAAGTTGTACGAAAAGAGTTGGATTCTCAGTCATTTCAAAATGTACATGTTTGGAAGCGTGGTGTTGATACAACCCTTTTTCATCCTGACAAATATGATGCGAATATGAGAGAAACTTTAACGAATGGTCAGCCTGATAAAAAGCTATTACTATATGTTGGAAGGCTAGCACCCGAAAAGGAAATAGAAAAAATTAAGGAAGTGCTAGAAATATCTGATCAATTCGTTTTAGCTATCGTAGGGGATGGTCCGCATCGTTCATCTTTAGAAAAACATTTTGAAGGTATGGACGTTGTCTTTACTGGTTTTATGCATGGCGAAGAATTAGCAAAAGCTTATGCCTCTTCTGATGTCTTTTTGTTTCCGTCGACAACAGAAACGTTGGGGTTGGTAATTACGGAAGCAATGGCATCGGGATTGCCTATTGTTGCTGCTAAAAGTGGCCCAACTTGTGAGCAGATTGAAGATGAGAGAACTGGTTTATTATATGATCCATTAAACCCTCAAGATTTTACGAGAACGATTTTACAATTTGAGGATGAAACGCTTCGTAAGAGGCTCTCTAAAACGGCTCGTTCAGAAATTGCTGATATGGGATGGGACGAACAGTCAAAGCAAATTCTAGCATTTTATCATCAGGTTGCCGGCATTGAGCAAGAAAATCCTGCTAAAAATCTATCGTCCCCATCTACAGAAAAAAGCTTAAGGCGTTAATGTTTAATTTAAGGCTGTGTTCTAAAAACTTGTTACTTTCGGTAAAAACTTCATTAGTTTGGGAGAGTGGAAAGTGACCGCCTAGATCTAACCTGAACGATGGAAAAACAACAAACTTTATAAAAACAGCATAATTTAAAGAGGGATAGAATGAGTAAACAACGAAGGAAAAGTGGTCCCTTACAATTTTTTCAGTTTGGTCTCATAGGAATTGGAAATGCAGTAGTAGATATTGGTACATTGAATCTACTGTTGCTGTTATTTCATACAGATGATCGTATGTGGTTATTAGCATATAATACGATAGCTTACACGTTAGCTGTGACTAATAGTTATTTTTGGAATGCAAATATCACCTTTAAACGATCAGCAACGGGTACAAATTTTCAAAGGTTCGGTTTTATTACACAAAGTATAATTAGTTTAGGAGTCAGTAATGTTGTATTTATTGGCTTAAATAGCATGCTAGAACATTTTGGTGTATTAAATTGGCTTCGTTATAATATTGCAAAAGGTTTAGCGATGTTGTTATCATCTATCGCTAGCTTTTTTATGGTAAAATATTTTGTTTTTAAAGATTACGGAAAAAGTCGAAAATAGTCATATCCTCCATTTTTTGTGCTACACTAGACGTAACCTAGCTTAAGAAGGAGGAATATGAATGGATTTTTATTTAAAAGAAGGCGGTATGCGTACACAGTTAGAATATGGCGTATTAGATATTTCTGGTAATGAAGAATTCGGTTATCGCCCATTTCAACTGATGGTGTCCTCTATCGCAGGTTGTAGTGCTTCTGTCTTCCGTAAAGTGTTAGAAAAAAAACGATTGGACATTGAAGATTTAAAAGTGTCAGCAGAAGTGGAAAGAAACCCCGAGGAGGCGAATAAAATTGAATCTATTCATTTAAACTTCACAGTAAAAGGGGTTCAGCTAAGTATTGATCAAATGGAAAAGAGTCTCGAAATCGCTAGGAAAAACTGTTCTATGGTTCGTACGATTGAAGATACAGTGAAAGTAACCGAAACAATAGAAGTGATAAACATTAGTAGATAGTAATGAATAGTTTTCTCGTCCCTTTGGTAAACTAAACAAAAAGTAGAAGGGACGAGAATGATGGAAAAAGTAAGCCTTTCTGTTATATTAGCTTTCATAATGTTGACGGTTCCTTTGATGGCATCAACCAAGGCAGATATTCCGGATTATGTAGAGAACATTGATGAAGAGAACACTTCTCCAAAAAAATCAGAAGAGCAAAATAATGTAGAACCAAGTAATTTAGTAAATACATTGATGGATGGTTTAAACATTGAGATTGAAAATCCAGAGCTTGTTCAATTGTTAAACGAATCTAGTCTGAATCCATCACCTTTAGCATTTGGTTATAGAGGAAACATTTATTTAGGTCGTTGGCCCTTACGATATGATTCGGAGGAATCGAACGTAAAATGGGAGTTCCAAGTAGTCAACACCAATGAAGTAGATAACAGATATGGTGATAAAGAAGAGAGTGTTTATTATCATCAAGAAGAAGACAAGCATGTGAAAGGTGCACTTACTGCGAAAGTGGACCGTGCTAATCAAATCAAGCAGATGGTTTTAAATAAGGCAAGCCAACAAGTGGATTTACCTTTAACCTTCCATGCTGTAATTGGAAATGATACGAAGTTAAGTAAAACGTATGCCATACCAAAAGGGGATATTGGACGTTTAGAAGCTTATCTGCCAGTATTACAAGAGAAAGGTCAAATCACTTATGGAGAAGTTTATTTAGAATTAAAAGGCTCAGGTAAGGAATTAGTGATCAAAAATGTGACGAAGCAAGAGGTAGGAGCTATCATCCCAGTACAAAATCATCTTGCATTTAAATTCCAATCAAAAGGCGCGCAGTAAACCTGCGCGCTTTTTTTATAAGAGAAGAAAGTATAAAGTTGTGCGTAATATCCATAAAATATGACACAACTTAATGTGTCTTTCAACTATTCTTCCGAAGCTGAGTGCAAAGAATCGCTTCGGCAAGATACTTCGCTTTCCGCGGACACGGCCTCAGCCAGGGAACTACTTGAAATAACTTCTTTGCTCCCTTGCACCGAGGAAACCTACTTCGAAGCGATACTAGAAGACACAGGTGCATCACGGGGTCTTCGGACACGTGTTGTTTCAGCAGGAGTCTTCGTATCTTACCTACGCTAGTAGTGATGTTCTGATTTTCAAATGAATCAAGCTTGTGAAATCAGTGATCCATGGAAATCTCTCACTCGAACAGAAAACCACACGAAGCTACGGAAAAATGCGAGATTCCTGTGGGAAAGGAACAGTCTGAAGACCCCGCAGCGAGCGTCTTTTGCTCGTGAGGAGGCTGAAGCGTTCCCCACGGAAAGCGAGTGTTTTTCCGTAGCGCCAATTAAGCACTAATCGTGAAACAAGTGAGAAGAAAAATCACTAATTTATGTCGCAATTTGTTCTACTGCGAACTGTAGCTTGTCAGAAAAATTATTAGGGTTTGGGCGGATTTTGACTGAAATATGGATTGGTTCTGAACCTATCAGGATTGTCTCATATCAATATGCTGCTCGGCCATTTGTATTTTATTCTGATACATGTGTTCTGCGATAATTCTGCGTGTTTCTTTAGCTGCTGTAAAATATTCGTCATCAATACATAATCCAGTTATTGTATACTTATAACCTCGGTAATGATCATTTACAGATGACATTCCATAAACCGTAAAGGCTTCAGCAGGCGCACCTGAGATGTCCTTTAGTAAGTACGGGTATAGTTCATCATTTAACTGTTCACAAATTTCTTCTAATACTTGAAATACTTTTTTAGGATTTTCATAAAAGCTAGTTGTAACATGCTCAATCACACGCATTTTTTCAATATTATAATTCTCAATCGTGTTCACTTGTCCATTACTGATTGTTAACAATACTCCAGACCATTGCCTCACTTTAAGAAAACGTAAACCTACCTCCTCAACAGTCCCTGAAAACGTGTTATTTACCTTAATCCAATCACCTTGTTCTAATTGCTTCTCATATAAAAGAAAAACACCAGCTAATAAATCCTTGATCAAACTCTGTGCACCAAAACCGAGAATAATACCTAGTACACCAGCACCAGCAAGAATACTGCCAACTTCTATGCCATAAACAGTGAATGCATAGATAATATAACCAAATGTTGCAGCATACCGAATTATTGAATTTAGCATCGATTCAATTGTACGTTCTTTTTTCTCTGTTAAAAAATTGGTTTTTTTGAAAAACGTATGAATAACTTTTTTCGCGATTAGGACAATAGCTAATGTAACGATTGCGCCAATAACTAAATTAATAAGGTTATTTTCCAAAAAATATGTGTTGAAAAATGATTTTATATTTTCCCATGACATAAATAAAGACCTCCATTTTGTCCTCAAACCGTGTATATTATATCACGAGTACAGGTGGAAGAAAATAAATCTAGACATTACGTCATTAATCCTTTAGCATGGTAAAGGGATTTAAGTACAAGGCGAAATCAAACACAGAAAGAGGGGCAACATGATGAGTGAAAGTAATAAAATTACACAATTAAAAGTACAACTGGAAAGGTTCATGGATCAACTTGATGGATTGGATCCAGAGAAAACGTCCATAGAAGATGTGGATCAGTTAATTCAAATGATAGAAAAAATAGAGAAAGATTTAACAAGATAAAAGGGGAAAACGAGAAGAATGGAATGGGTAGTCGTTATATCTGTCTTAGCAATGATATTGTTAAGTTTATTTAAAGTACACGTTATTTTCGCTATTATTATTGCAGCAATTGTTGCCGGTTTAATGGCTGGCATGAATGTGCAAGATACGGTTGCAATGTTAATTGATGGGATGGGCGGACAAGCTAGTACAGCACTGAGCTATATTTTGCTTGGGGTATTTGCCGCCATGATCAGCTATACAGGAATTACAACATTATTAGTGCGATCCTTAATACGCGTGTTAACAGGGAAGAAAACTATGCTTGTATTAGCTATTGCCGGGATCGCATCACTGTCACAAAACTTGGTACCAGTACACATCGCATTTATTCCTATTTTAATTCCGCCATTATTAAAAGTATTTGATCAAATGAAGTTAGACCGCCGAGCGGTTGCAACAGCTTTAACATTTGGTTTAAAAGCACCTTATGTGATGATTCCATTTGGATTTGGTTTATTATTTCATCAAACCATTCAAAATGGAATGGGAAGTAACGGTGTGCAAATTGGCACAAGTGAGGTTGCTCTTTCCTTACTCATACCAGGCAGCGGAATGATTATTGGTTTACTTATTGCAGTATTGGTCACATACAGAAGAAATCGCGAGCCAAAACAAGTTTTAGAGATGGATTCGTTCCAACAAAGTCATCAAACCACTGAAATCACTTTTAACCGAACACATCTCATCACTATTTTTGCTATAGTTATTGCCTTGATTGTACAGTTATATACAGAAAGTCTAGTAATTGGTGCATTAGCTGGTGTTATATGTATGATTTTATTCTTTGCTGTTCCACTTAAGCAAGGAGATGCTTTTGTACAACAAGGGGTAGGCATGATGGGATCTATTGCCTTTGTCATGTTAGTAGCAGCAGGGTTTGGTCATATATTAACAGAAACAGGCGCAGTGGATGCATTAGTGGGATCCTCTTCTGATATGTTAGCGAGCCATAAAGCGCTTATTGCCCTTATTTTATTATTAGTTGGTTTATTGATCACCATTGGTATTGGTTCATCTTTCGGAACAATCCCCATTATTTCGGCGTTGTATGTGCCTATTTGTTTAGCAGCAGGTTTTTCACCAATGGCCATTGCAGCGTTAATTGGTACATCAGGAGCATTAGGTGATGCCGGTTCACCAGCATCTGATAGTACATTAGGTCCAACTTCTGGATTAAGTGCAGATGGGAAGCATCATCATATTTGGGATACCTGTGTGCCAACCTTTTTACACTTTAATATTCCATTGTTTATTTTTGGGTGGATTGCAAGTATTATTCTGTAAGCTTTCAGTATAAGGTCACTTTTTTTGATTAAACTATTGGTAAAAAAGGTGATCAATATGAATAGACGGATAATCGTAATATTTTCTCTACTGTTGCTCAGCTTATTACCTTTACAAGTTTCTGCTGAAGGTTATGGTTGGGGCTATAAAAAAGCAACAAATCATGAGCAGCCAGATGTAGGCATGTATAAACCTATATTAGATAAATACAATGGCTATTATGTTGATGAGTCAGGCGATAAACATATTTATTTAACGTTTGATAATGGTTATGAGGCAGGGTACACGGAACAAATTCTAGATGTATTAAAAGAAAAACAAGTTCCTGCAACCTTTTTCTTAACCGGTCATTATATAGATGATCAAAAGAATTTGGTAAAAAGAATGTTACAGGATGGTCATATTATAGGAAACCACTCTAATGGTCATAAAGATTTTACGAAACTGACTAAAGCTGAACTTGCAGCAGATCTAGAATCACTAACAAAAAAAATAAAAAGCGTTAGTGATAAGGCTGTTGTTCAATATGTACGACCACCTAGCGGTACCTTTAGTGAAAAGTCTCTTCAATGGGCGAATGAATTGGGATATACTCATATCTTTTGGTCGTTGGCGTTTGTCGATTGGAATCAAGGATCGGAAAAAGGATGGCGCCATGCCTATAACGAAGTGATGAATCAAATTCATCCAGGTGCTATTATTCTTATGCATACTGTTTCCCAAGATAATGCAGATGCTTTAGAATCGCTTATTAATGACTTGAGACAACAAGGTTATACATTCAAAAGTTTAGATGATTTAATGATGAAAGAACTATTGCCAAAACCGATCATAGGTTATAGCAGATAAGAGAGAGCTTCGTTTAGAAGCTCTCTCTTATTCTTCATCATCTAATACTTGATAGGCCATATCGAATAAAGTGAGTTGACTATCGATCAAATGTTTTTTTGATTCATTTTTAACATGAGAGTATGAGCCGTCAGGGTTTTGAATTCTCATTTTGGCAGTGTCTTGAAGCAAAATTTCTAATATGTTTAGAATTCTATTTTTTATACGTCCTTCAAATATTGGAAACATTAGTTCTACGCGCTTCACCATATTTCTTGTCATCAGGTCGGCAGAAGATAAAAACAGCTTTTCTTCTCCATTATGATGGAAATAATAAATACGACTATGTTCCAAAAAACGTCCAACAATACTTTTCACCCGGATATTATCGCTAATTCCCTCCATACCTGATTTTAAACAACAAATACCTCTGATGATTAAATCGATTTCTATTCCTACTTGAGAAGCTTCATAAAACTTTTGAATAACAGGTTTATCTGTTAAAGAGTTCATCTTAGCAATAATTCGCCCATTACCATGTTTGTTATGATAATCAATTTCAGCATCAATATACCGTATAATATCATTACGAATATCAAATGGAGACATAGAAAGGTGATGGAAACGTGGCTTTTCCGTATAACCACTTAAGTAGTTAAAAAAATGGGTAGCATCCATTCCAAATTTTCTTTTCACAGTTAAATAAGACATATCTGTGTAAAATTTAGCCGTTTGATCATTGTAGTTGCCTGTACCTAAATGGACAACTCTTTCCACTCCGCCTTCAGTTCGGCGAACAACAAGGGTGATTTTACTATGTGTTTTTAATGAGATCATCCCATAAATAACATGACATCCAGCTTTTTCTAATTCCTTGGCCCATTGTACGTTGTTCTCTTCATCAAATCGAGCCTTTAATTCAACAAGTACCGTTACTTGCTTGCCATTTTCAGCTGCCCGCTTCAATCCATCAATAATAGGGGAGTCACCACTAACACGATATAATGTTTGTTTAATTGCTAAGACATCGGGATCATCCGCAACTTCTCTTATTAAGTCAATAACCGGCTCAAAGGATTCGTATGGATGGTGTAAAAATAGATCACGTTTCCGAACCGCTTCATATACATTTTCATCTTCATGAATATCTTGTGGCGGTTGCGGGATTAGCGTTTGAAAAATAAGATGCTCGTAATCCTTTTTTACATGACTATAAAAATCAGATAAGAAAGTTAGATCTAATGGACCATCCACGATATATAAATCTTTATGGTGAATTTCTAATGCATGCAATAGAAAATCGACCATTTGAGGATCCCTTTGTTTACCTTCAACTTCAAGACGTACTGCTGCGCCCCATTTACGCTTTTTTAGTTCTTTTTCAATTTCTTTTAATAAATCTCTCGCACCTTCTTCATGAATTGTCATATCAGCATTCCGTGTAATACGGAAGGTGGTAATCGATTTGACATGGTATCCTTGAAAAAACTTCCCAATAAAATGGCTTATTAAATCCTCTAAAAGGACATAATGGTGCTTGTCATTTACTTGTATAAACCGGTCCAAAAGAGCAGGGACTTGAACAATCGCTGTTTTTAGCTTTTCGACATCAATATCATACATGTCTTCTAATTGAACAGCGAGGTTGACAGATTTATTTAACAGCATAGGAAAGGCTCTATAAGCATCAATTGCCATTGGAGTTAAAACAGGATATATTTGCTCATCAAAATAAGTTTCCAATTCATTAATTTGAGAGCTTGTCAGACTTTCGATTGGCAAAATACATATATCTTCTTCTTTTAATGGTGAAGTTAATTGTTTATAAATGGAATATTGTTGCTCGACCAATTCATGGTTTGTTTTCGATATTTTGGAAAGCTGCTCTTTTGGGGTTAACCCAGACTTATTGTCTTTACGGTTAAAACCGGCTTTAACCTGATCCTTTAGTCCAGCCACTCTCACCATAAAGAATTCATCTAGATTAGAAGAAAAAATAGATAAAAAACGCAGTCTCTCTAATAAAGGATTCCTTATATCATCGGCTTCTTCCATTACACGTTTATTAAAAGAAAGCCAGCTGAGTTCTCTATTATTATAGTAGGCAGGAAGACCTAATTCCTTTTTATCTTTTGTTGTTGTCATTAGTTATCATCCTTTTTCACAGACTACTATCTATCATAACGCTAAAACAAGGAAGATTTGTTAAAATAATGTAAATTTTGTATTAATTTATTGTAAACTTGTTCTTAGCAGTAGTGCAAGTAAAAACTAACTCGATGTTGGTTTTAGCAGCTTTTTCAAGATGCTTTTTTTGCTTCTCAGCTTGGTATTCCTCAGGCATCCAGTCACCCTCACAAGAAAGCTCTAACCAAAGTTTGCTGTTTTTCATATATGGATGAATATCCTTTACTATTTGCCGTTTTGTAGCGTCTAAGCAATAGGAAAACTTTAATAAAGCACCAAGTCGTTTTAATTTTTTTCGTTCTTCCTTTAAAAACCAAGATTTATATGGGTGGATAAATTGTTTAAAGACAGTTTTATTTTTATAGGAAGCAATAAGGGCTAACATTAAACGTTCTTTATGTGTGAGGCCATCTATCGTTCGATTGGCTAGCAAATAGAAAGTGTGTTGAGCACTTGATTCAGCGTCAATATAAGCTCCTAAATGACATAAGTAACTAGCTCGTTTTAAAAGTTCCCAATCTTGTTTGTTTAAGTGAATAAGTCCATTTTCCTTCAAGAAGTCAAATAAATTTCTCGTTAAATATTGTACATGGAAAATTTGCTTTGGTACTAGGTCATAGTCATTAATCAACTCTTGGATGCTATCTTCTAGAACATTGGGGAAAATGACAGATCCCATTTCCTTTGACAATTGCTCGTAAAAAACTCCGTCGCGAAGCCCTTTTCGACTAAGAATGAAGCAATCAGCCTGTACGGTTTGATAAAGTGTATGAAACACTTCAATGGCAGGAATGATCGTGTCAGCCCTGTCCTTTGATAGACCTTCGACTTTTGGTAACTTCGATGGTTTGAGAGATGTTAAATAATGACTAACTCTTTGAATATCCTCATCGAACATTTTATATTGGTGAAGGCCTGCTAATGGGTATCGTTTCATGTTTTGGTCAATTTGAACGAGATTTCGTGCACTTCCTCCGATAGCAATAATAGGAACTTCTTTGGCAACTAGCCATGACAAAGTGCGAAACTGTTTGGACAAATATAGATGTAATTTTTGTAATTCCTCTTCCGTTGGAGTTTCCTTTTGAAAGAAGCTCTTCAATGTTAACGCGCCAAACGGAAAGCTATGGCAGGCAACTAATTCTCGTTCTTCAAAATAGGTTACTTCTGTACTGCCGCCGCCGATATCTACTGTTATACCAGTATGAATAGAAGTGGAATTAACGACAGCAAGATAGCCATAATAAGCTTCTTCTTCTTCAGATAATATTTTCATTTTAAAACCGGTTTTTTCCTTTACTTTGGCTTGAATCTCACTTTGATTCTTTGCTTGCCGAACGGTAGCTGTTGCGACACATTCCACCTGCTCAAGCGCGTAATTATTCAAAACATCGTGAAAGCTATTTAACGTGGTAATTAGTCGCTTAACTCCGTTTTCCGTTAAATAATGATCAGTGTCTAAAAATGTTCTTAATCTTGCAACTGCTTTTACGTTTTCTACTTCCTTTAAACGCCCGCCTTTTTCTCTTAGATATATGACGAGTCGCATAGTATTAGAACCAATGTCTATAATAGCGTAATACTGCTTATTCATTTCTATCACCTTGTCTTTTGTTGAGTGTTTTGTTTTAGTATATCATAGTAGATAGAAAATTCAGACAAGCAAAAAGGATGTGTGATAATGGAATGGGAGAAACAGATTAAGCTTAATACTCCTTATGACTTTGACTATGCGCTAAGCAGATTAGCGTTTGATACACTAAATCAAGTAGATTTATTAAATAAACAAGTGACGATACCGATACGGTTTGAGAACAATAAAACAACAGTGACTGTTCAGTCGATTGGAACCATTCATCAACCTTTGTTTAAAGTCAAAGGGAAAGATCGTGATAAACAACTTGACATACAAAAGCAAGTAAACGGTATTTTTGCTTGGGATCAAGATTTAGCAACAGTGAAAAGCTTTTTTGCATCATCTAGTATAGACAAATTATTTAAAAAGTTTCCATATACTCCTATTGTTCGTGAATTTGATTTGTTCGGCAGTTTAATGAAGACGATTATCCATCAACAATTAAATATGTCCTTTGCCCAAACCTTAACAAGTCGTTTTGTTGAAAAGTATGGTGAGAAATATCAAGGAGTCTGGTTTTATCCGACGGCAGAGCAAGTGGCTAGCATACCATATGAAGATTTACAGAAGATGCAGTTTAGTCGACGTAAAGCAGAATATGTGGTGGATACTGCTAAGCTAGTGGCAGACGGATCCATAAATTTCATTTCACTATCATCTCAAACCAATGATGAAATAATCGCACAACTAACCAAAGTGAGAGGGATTGGAGCATGGACTGTGCAAAATTGGTTGATGTTCGGTCTTGGAAGAAAAGATTTATTTCCTGTTAGTGATATCGGTATCCTCAATGCATTGCGCTATGATAAGGGGTTTGAACATAAACCAAGTAAAGATACTGTGTACGAATGGAGTAAAGAATGGTCTCCATACCGTTCTTATGCTGCGATGACATTGTGGCGAAGTATAGAAGACCAATAAAACACTTCTTTAAAGCTAGGATGAGGCAGACTGTGATTGAACATTTATTAATAATTTTTTGTAAATATTAGCTTGTTCTTTGTCATCCTTCTTTAAGTAACTCTTGTATAAATATTGTAAAGGTTTTAAGTCGTTTGGATTCAGTTCCATCTCCCATTCAAAACATTGAATCGCTTTGTCATATTGCTCTAAATCAAAATATATTTCACCTAATTCCATTTGTTTATCAGGGTTCTCGGTTAATGTCTCCATTTTTCGAAGTTTTTGTGTAATAGGAACTTCCATACTAGGAATAAACTGTGTCATTTCAGAGAGAGACATATGTGGCAGGAGTTTTTTTATGGTGATGTGCATTACTTTTTCTAATTGGCTGTGATTATGGTGGAAGTAGTTCGTTAACTTAGTGAATAATTTCTCTGTATATGGCAGCAAGTCATTGCCTTTTGCGTCAACAATTGCTTTTTCTAAATAAGGTAGGGTGTACGGATCGATTTCTTCATTATGAACGAAAAAGTGAATTAATTGCTTATACCCATTTAATTCGGATAGTTTATCGATCATAAATTCGGTATGGCTCGTGTTTGGCAGTAAACTTGCCCATAAATCCTTTTGTACTTCTTCTGTTATAATAGATTGTGCTATTTTGTCTAATCGAACAAGGATTGATGAATTTATATCAATTCCAGAATCGTAGATCATGTGCAGTAATGCAAGTTCGTCAAATTGTCTATTTTCTTTAATAAATTGAGAGCGTAGACTTTGCATATGTTGGTGAGCGTGATTTAAATCAGAACAAATAGATTCTAAATAAAGAGGGTCAGACCAGGATTGAGTTAGCTGATCAAGGTCTTTGTATGATGCTTTATATTTGGAAAAGTCCATATGGTGTATCATATCCTTGGCGAATGTATCATGTGGACGGATCTCGCGATAATTAATGATGGTGCGGAAGGCTTTTTGTAACTGTCCATTTCTGCGATATTGATAAAAGACAGTTTTACACAGTCCTCGTATTTTTTTCTCTTCTAAGAAATTATCGAACATAGAAATAATATATAACATTTCAATAGGGGCAAACTTATCTTTTAATTTTTGGAACATTTGGTTAGTAGAAGTGATGCGGTATGTTTTATTTTCAGATAGTAGAGCTTTGGTTAGTGGATGGTCGGCAGGATAAGTAAAACCATACTGAAATGCTTTTGCTAAAAAGGAGAAGCGTTTCAAAACAGTTGTTTTTTTACAGTTAATATAGTCGTTTTTATAAAATATGATCGTATAATATTGATGTTTACGATCTATTGCCTCGATTATTTTTGCTTGTTTGTAAACGGTCAAATGTTGTACGGTCAGTTCGATTGGCTTTTTATGCGACATCAATTCAATAGTTGTCATATAGAAAAACAACTCCTTTTCACAATATATGTTCATCATATCACAGTAAGCAAATGGATGAAAGTCGTCCTGATTGTAAATTGTTTGTAATGTTTTATCCCAAAAAGCATGATAAATACCTATTGTGTGATAATATGATACAAAAGCCTTTTAGGGGGATGAGGAATGTTAAGGGAATTATGTTGGGCACTCCTTCTAACATTAATTTTAGTATTTATTCCTTTCGGTGTTGTGATCTAAAATATGATGTCTATTATATATCTGTAAAGAGCTGTCTAATTGCGATAGTTCTTTTTTTATGGTTAAGGAAAGTGAGTGTTTTTAAACAGCGGAGATTAAGCACTAATAACCCAAATTTTCCTCAGTAACTATGTTTAATATTTTCCACGTTGTGAAAAAATGAATAATGAATGGTTTCATTCATTTCATAGAAAAATTTTTAAGCAAAAGGGTTGAAAGTCAAAGAAGGTCAAATTATAATAATAGATAAGAAAGGTCAAATATAGTCAAAGTCAAATTAAATAAATAGAAATTGAAGGAGGAATATACAATGAAATGTCAACATTGTGGTATTCAACCAGCAAAAATTAATGTAACCCTTCGATTTAATGGTCAATCTGAAACTTTACATGTGTGCGAGTCATGTTTTCAAGATATAAAAAATCATGCAGCAAATCCATCTGGGATGTTTGGAAGCCAAGGAGCAAATGGTTTCTTTTCTGGTGGAGCGAATGGATCCCAAACACACACTCACACAGCAAATGGTCAAGATGGAAATGGACTGCTTGATCAGTTGGGGAAAAATGTAACTGATGCTGCTAAAGCAGGTTTAATCGACCCTGTAATTGGTCGAGATCAAGAAGTAAAACGTGTGATTGAAACATTAAATAGAAGAAACAAAAATAACCCTGTTTTAATCGGGGAACCAGGTGTCGGGAAAACGGCAATTGCAGAAGGTCTTGCTTTGAAGATTTCAGAAGGTAATGTACCAACAAAACTTATGGATAAACAAATCTACTTATTAGATGTGGCTTCTCTTGTAGCAAATACAGGAGTAAGAGGACAATTTGAAGAGAAGATGAAACAATTAGTACAAGAATTACAAGAGAGACAAAATGTTATTCTCTTTGTAGATGAAATCCACTTGCTAGTTGGTGCAGGTACAGCTGAAGGCTCTCAAATGGATGCAGGAAACATTCTGAAGCCGGCACTTGCAAGAGGCGAATTACAATTAATTGGTGCAACAACGTTAAGTGAATATCGTCAAATTGAAAAAGATGCAGCACTAGAGCGTCGTTTCCAGCCGATTATGGTCAAAGAACCAACAGTAGAAGAAGCAAAGCAAATTTTACAAGGATTAAAAGATCGTTATGAAACGTATCATCATGTAAACTATTCAGATGAAGTGCTTTATGCTGCTGTTGAATTATCTAAACGCTATATCCAAGACCGATTCTTGCCTGATAAAGCGATCGATTTAATCGATGAAGCAGGCGCTCGCTTAAATCTGGAGCATGAAGAGACAGATAAAGACACGTTGCAAAAACGTTTAGATGAAATTGCAAAAGAAAAGATGGAAGCAGCGGAAAAAGAAGATTACGAACGTGCAGCCAATCTTAGACATCAAGAAATCAAATTGGAGAAAAAGCTAGAACAGACGAATGAAGAACCAAAAGCAGAGGTTTCCGTAGGGGATATTCAATTGATCATTGAAGAAAAAACAGGTATCCCTGTACGAAAAATTCAATCAGATGAACAAAATAAAATGAAATACTTGGCTCAAAATCTTTCAAATAAAGTGATTGGTCAAGAAGTAGCGGTAGATAAGGTAGCAAAAGCTGTTCGCCGCAGCCGTGCAGGGTTAAAACCGAAATATCGCCCAATTGGTTCCTTCTTATTCGTAGGTCCTACTGGTGTTGGAAAAACCGAACTAACGAAAGCTCTAGCGGAAGAGTTATTTGGTACTAAAGAAGCAATGATCCGACTGGACATGAGTGAGTATATGGAAAAACACACGGTGTCTAAAATTATCGGTTCACCACCAGGATATGTAGGACATGAAGAAGCAGGTCAATTAACAGAGAAAGTACGACGTAACCCATACAGTCTTATTCTGTTAGATGAGATTGAAAAGGCTCATCCAGAT
Organism: Gracilibacillus sp. YIM 98692; assembly: GCF_010993965.1. Classification (GTDB taxonomy): domain Bacteria; phylum Bacillota; class Bacilli; order Bacillales; family Amphibacillaceae; genus Gracilibacillus. Next base: position 39,296 of record NZ_WIXM01000031.1, read on the forward strand.
GTGCAAAACATGTTTCTGCAAATTATGGAAGACGGCCAGTTAACCGATAGTCATGGTCGTACTGTAAGCTTCAAAGACAGTGTCATTATTATGACAAGTAACGCTGGAACAGGAACTAAGAATATAACGGTTGGTTTTAATAGCGATAATAATGAGGCTGTTTCTACACTAGAAAACTTAAGTGATTTCTTTAAGCCCGAATTCTTGAACCGTTTTGATGCGATCATTCCGTTTAATGAATTAACACAAGAAGATCTATTGCAAATTGTTGATCTGATGATTGCAGAATTAAAAGAAAAGCTTAAAGAAGCAGGTATTGACATTCATATCTCAACAGATGCGAAGAAATTCCTAGCAGATAAAGGATATGACCCGCGTTTTGGTGCAAGGCCATTACGTCGAGTAATTCAAGAGAAAGTAGAAGATGGTATTACAGATGTTGTTCTAGAGGATGAAGAAGTCAATACCGTAACCATTGAGTGTAAAGATGATGATATTATTATACAAAAAGCGTAGTATTGTATTCAAAAGGAGCTGACTTTAAGATCAGCTCCTTTTTTATACTATCAGAAAGTATGAAAATTTATTGTTGATAGTATAAGAAAATTAAGGCTTTCGCCAGTGCTTGGCGATAAGCCAAGTTTTTCTTTATCTCTATTGGAAGGTCTTGTGAAAATGGAGAGGTTAACAACAATAAAGCACCGATAACTGTATTATTACTAGTTATCGGTGCTTGGTAAGATTTATTGCTTTATCATATGAACAAGGTTGAGATTTGATTACTGAAACATTACTTTAAAAGTCAAAACAATAAAAGTGATAAAATTAGGATTTTTCATTCTTCTTCTAGCCATTTTAAAATCCCCTCCGATTGATTAATGATTTATTGTAATTAAAGAATAGCACGTGATTAAACTAGGGAAAATAAATCTGTAAGATTATGTAACGCACTTTTTTTCCTTTGATTTATTTTGGTTGTTAAGATTCAAATAACTTACTGAAGCAAGAATGAATCAGAGGTATTTTGATATAATATAGAGGAAGGGGGCGCTAATCATGATAAAGCAAAATAAAGAATTTGGTCGGCTAAATCAAGTTGTGGTGTGCCCGCCAACTTATATGAAAATTGATCAAGTAATAAATGAAACACAAAAATATTATGAGGACGATAATATTAATGTGGCAAAAGCGATGGAACAACATAAGGTCTTTGTGGAGGAATTGAGAAATCAAGGAGCAGAGGTTATAGAACTTGCTGCTGAGCCTTCATTAAATGAACAAGTTTTTACGAGAGATATAGGTTTTGTAATTGGCGAAAATCTGTATACTGCCAAGATGGGACGAAAAATAAGAGAGCCTGAAATAGAAGCCCTAGTAACATTTTTGAAGAGTTATTCTCTTACATACGAGTCACTCTATACCCATTCAATAGAAGGGGGAGATGTGATTGTTGCTGGTGATACAGTGTGGATTGGTATTAGTGAAAGAACGACTTATGAAGCGGTTGATTCTTTTCAAGCCTTTGTTAAAAATAAAAGACTTGTTCCTATACCGATAAGAAAAGACATTTTACACTTGGATTGTTGCTTTAACTTAGTTAGCGAAAAAGAAGGACTCATTTATTCTCCAGCTTTCGAAGAGAAGGAATTACAAAAGTTAAGAGAACGATACGACTTAATAGAAGTATCAGATGACGAGCAATTCACACTTGGCACCAATGTGTTATCTCTTGGCGATCAACGTATTATTTCTTTACCAGAAAATAAACAAGTAAATCAAGCATTACGTGACAGAGGTTATTATGTTATTGAAGTACCTTTTTCTGAAATTATAAAATCTGGTGGCTCATTTCGATGCTGTACGATGCCATTGGAAAGAGGATAATGGGAGTGAAGAGGGCTGGGACATAAGAGGATTATTCATAGGAAAATCCGAACGATTTGAGCTGACCCCCAAAAGTTAGACCTAAAATCTAACTTTTGGGGGTATTTTATGGCTAAATATAATCAGGCATTTAAATTAGGAGTTGTTAAGGCTTATTTGAATGGAGAAGGTAGCTATCCTAGCTTAGCAAAAGATTCGGGAATAACAGATGAAAAATCGATAAGAAATTGGGTCCGCATTTATGAGGCTGTGGGTGAAAAGGGATTAAAAAGAACCCAATCCCAAATCAGAGCTTTAATACAAAAGGAGCTAGTAACATGAATTATTACACAAAATACGTAGGGTTAGACGTATCAAAGGAAAAAATTGCAGTGGCAGTTGTGGAGGAAGGGCGTTAATACTATTCGTTGAGGGTCAAATTTAGATTCTTAGCTTAAGGTTGTCCAAAAAGAGAGACATTTACATGTTTTGAAGGAGGCCTTGACAGTTTTGTTCATATCAGTCTGCGTATTTTGACTACACTTAGTATTTGCGTCTATATTTTTAATTGTTCAATGTTCGTCTTTTGAGTAGGCTATTTTTATTTTTTTCAATCTCTTTTTCTTTTTGGTTAATTTTGCTCAATTTAATTGTATTAAACTACGAAATAATACGGACCATCTAGGACTACAAAACTCTAAAAAAATTATTTTTATGAGGACTAACACTCACACCAAATCATGTAATACAAAATATGATGGATTAATAGAAGGGAGGGAGCAGAAAGGTGAAGTCTCGAAAAAGAAGGAAACGTAAAGGTGGCCTAAATGTGTTTCAGTGCTGTACACACGGCACTTTTCGTGGGAAAAAGCGAAAAAGGAAAAAACAGTTTAAGCATGAAGAGAAGAATGATATCACAAAAGTAGAAGAAAAAAAAGAGGGAAAATGCTCTTAAAGTTTTGCTATAAAGGTGGAATTTAAACCAGAGATCAATGTTAGAATACTCAGAGAGAGGATAGCACCAGGCGGATTTTTCATCATTGCAATCATTGGAGATGATGGTGCGGGGGAGTTTCCAGAAGCAGCTGCTATTGGCAAAGATGATTCGCTCATGTAGCTTATCCTCTATCAACTCAAGATACAAACAGAATGAAGGTTCTCTACCATAAGATAGATTCAATCAAGGAACTAAATCAGGTAAGGGTGACTGAAATTAAGATTACATCAAAAGAATAGGTTATTAAACCATTCACCTAGAGTGAATACTTTTGATAAGAATTACTAATTCTTTTTCTTGTATTAAAATTCTGATATAATGCTATTATCGTGGGGCATTAGCTCAGCTGGGAGAGCGTCGTGCTGGCAGCGCGAAGGTCATCGGTTCGAGCCCGATATGCTCCATCTAACGTAACTTATAGAGGTTACGTTTTTTTATGGACATAGATTCCGTTATTGTTACAAAATGCCGTATTTTCAATGTAGTAGTGGACATCATGTCCTCTAACAATACTAAGACGGGGAATTATGCAGTATTAACGGATTGTATGTCCGAAGGGGAACAGATAAGGTTCATCTTTATTATACTGTATTTTTTTAGTACGGGAAACAATTTGGGTGTTCATGCTGGAAGAGCATCTTACTCCCGATATACTCATCGAATGTGTCATTCTAATTGTGTGATTTTCATAATTTCTTGAATATATAGAAGTTTTTTGGTAATTTTAATTAGGAAATCAACCTTACACGTTTTATCAGTGTCAGTGCTAGTTTCTAAAAGATTTATACAACACGTGAGTAGATAAAATAAGCAGAAAGGATGGATTTAGTGAAGGATTGGTTTAGTGCAGATACATGGTTTGGTGATATTGTAGCTTGGGGTAACGACCTTATCTGGACATACATATTGATTGCCCTTTTACTGATACTTGGTTTTTACTTTACGTTTATATCTAAATTTGTTCAGTTCCGTTTATTAGGAGAGATGATCCGCGAGCTATTTAAAGGGACAGACAGGAAAGCGTTTAAAGAAGGTAAAGGGACAACTCCTTTTCAAGCATTTGCGATTAGTACGGCGGCTCGTGTCGGTACAGGGAACCTTGCGGGGGTAGCGGTAGCCATTTCACTTGGAGGCCCCGGTGCAATTTTTTGGATGTGGTTAATTGCCTTGATAGGTGCAGCCACAGGGTTTGTGGAAAGTACATTAGCACAAATATATAAAGTTAGAGATAAACATGGATTTCGTGGTGGTCCAGCCTATTACATGGAAAAGGCGCTTGGAGCACGTTGGTTCGGTTTAATATTTGCCGTGTTGATTACATTGTGCTTTGGTCTTATTTTTAATGCAGTACAAACCAATACGATTACAGATGCTTTTGTGGGTGCTTATGATATCAGCCCATTCATTGTAGGGATTATTATTGCTATTATGATCGGTTTTATTATCTTTGGCGGGATTCGTCGTATCGCCGTAGTGGCAGAGGTAATTGTACCGTTTTTCGCTATTACGTATGTAGCTATATCGGTGATTATTATGACGTTAAATATCGGTGAACTACCATCTGTGATTGCTTTAATCTTTAATAATGCATTTGGTATTGAGGAAGTAGTAGGCGGCGGATTCGGTGCTGCTATTATGAATGGGGTCCAACGAGGCTTGTTCTCCAATGAAGCAGGTATGGGTAGTGCGCCAAACGCTGCAGCAACAGTTTATGTTTCTCATCCGGTAAAACAAGGTTTAATTCAATCGTTAAGTGTTTTAATTGATACAATCATCATTTGTAGTGCGACAGCATTTATGATTTTATTGACGGATGTGTATACAGTTGGTGAAATTGAAGGGATTCAGCTAACGCAAGATGCAATGGCTAATCACTTAGGCAATTGGGCAAGCTTATTTGTCACGGTAGCTATATTCTTCTTTGCCTTTAGTTCTTTATTAGGAAACTATTACTATGGGCAAGCAAATATCGAATTTATTTCAGAAAAGCCAATCTATACAACGATTTTCCGTATCGCCTTTTTAATTATGGTGTTAGTTGGCGCAACGAGTGAGCTGGCTATTATTTGGTCGATGGCAGACTTATTTATGGGATTAATGGCTGTTGTCAACCTTATTGCCATTGCCTTATTAGGTAAAATTGCAATGAGAGCCTTGAAGGATTATCAAGATCAGCGACAAGAAGGCAAGGACCCAGCCTTTTACCGTGACACCTTACCAGATCTTAAAAATATTGAAAGCTGGGAAAGTAAATCAGAATCAAACAAATAAAGTAGGAAAACTGCTTCGAGCTATTTCGGTCGAAGCAGTTTTTTTACAAAGAAGAAAGATAAAACTCATTCGTAGTTTCCATAAACTACGACATAACTTTTGAAAACTCGTTTCACGATGAGTGCTTAATCCGACGCTGTGAAAAAATACTCGCTTTCCGGGGGCAGCACCTCAGCCTCCTCGCTCAC
>NZ_WIXM01000032.1 GCF_010993965.1 Gracilibacillus sp. YIM 98692
ATGTGGAGCTGACGAATACTAATCGATCGAGGACTTAACTATCATGATGAACGCTTTAAACCGTTCGTTTTCGATGTCTATTCTTCTTATCTAGTTTTTAGGGTATATCCTAAATAAAAAGGAAGATCTGTTAATCCCGTTCACGTCCTGTGAACAACACAGATCGACTTACATCCTGTAAGTCTGGTAATGATAGCGGAGAGGTCACACCTGTTCCCATGCCGAACACAGCAGTTAAGCTCTCCAGCGCCCATGGTAGTTGGGGCTTTGCCCCCGCAAGAGTAGGACGTTGCCAGGCAATACAAATTAAAGCTGACTCAAATGATCGCAATTAGCGAATTTGAGTCAGCTTTTTTTGAGTTAAGGTCCCTGTCGTGATACTCAATTCTTGTCGAAGTGGAAGGTGTACTAAATGCGGAAGTCTTACGGAGAAATCTCTGTAAGGCTTTTTTGCTTCCATATTCATTTGGCTAATTTTCGATATAAGTATGGTAAAATGCATGTAAGATTGTGAATTAATGAACTTAAAGTAACGAAGCAGTAATGTGGAATAAAAAGATCATCATTTCCTTTAAGTAGAACAATTTCTGTTTTAGATGACTTTGTGAAAGAATGTACTTAAGCTAAAAGAGGTGAATTATTTTTCAATAAGAGTAACAATAGTATAAATCTGCCATAACTTACACAACCTATAATTAATCATTTTAGGGAGGGTTAATTATGCCAGAAAAAGCATCAATTACATCATCAGAATTAGGAACGTTATGGCTTACATATCAAGAAAAAACAATGATTTTACGAGTGTTAGAATATTTTATAGAGAAAGCAGATGACGAAAAAGCTAAGGATATTATGATTAATTTGCATGAAGAGCTTGAAATATATGTTGGGAAAATAGTTCAGATATATGAAGAGGAAGGTGCTGTTATACCAGTTGGATATACAGCACAAGATGTAAATAAGGATGTCCCAAAGCTATATGATAATGGTTTTGACATTATGTTTGTTCGCCTTTTAAAAGAAATTAGCATGGGGTTACATTCGTTAAATTTAACGATGACGTTTAGAGAAGATATAACTATTTTATTTGAAGATCTTACTGCTATCACCCAAAAGTATTTCAGAATTTGCTCTCAATATTTGCTTGAAAAGGGGTTACTTGTTAGAACACCTTACGTTTCGATGCCAAAATCAGTTGAGTTTGTTAAAAATAATAGTTATCTAGGTGGGATAGCTCTAAATCCATTTAGCCAAAAAAGAACATTGAATACGGTAGAGGTTTCACACGTTCATAAAGCTATTGAATCAAATCTTACAGGTTTACAATTGATTTTAGGTTTTGCACAATGTGCAGATGATGGAGAGGTTAAGAATTTTTTTAATGAAGGGGCAGAACTTGCCAAAGGTATTATAAAAGAATTGAGTGAAGTCATGATTCAAACAAACCTTTCAATTCCTCAAACTCCAGGAGGAAATGCAACTCGTTCAACAGTAGCTCCATTTTCTGATAAACTAATGATGTATTGCACAAGTCTGTTTTGTAGTTTTTCGATGGGAAGCAATTCACTCGGATCTGCTTTTAGTTTACGAAATGACTTGCCCGCAAAAAATACGATTTTTATGAAAGATATTTTTGAATATGCTCATAAAGGTGCGAAAATCATGATTAAAAATGGTTGGATGGAAGAGCCACCTCAAATGGAGGACCGCAAACAAAAGATGAATTGAGTGATATTGAGTGAGCTGTTATAAGAAACCTAAAAAACATGAGGCTTTACTATGGAGCATAGCATTACCAGGTTTTGGTCAGTTCTTAAATAGAAGGTTATTTAAAGGGAGTATATTCATTCTTTTAGAATTTCTTGTAAATGTACTAAGTAACTTCAACTTAGCGATTATATATTCATTTACAGGAGAAATACAAAAAGCCATTGATGTTACAAATTTTCAATGGCTTATGTTCTATCCTTGTTTGTATATGTTTGCCATGTGGGATGCATATAGGGATGCAGAAGGAGAAATAAATCCATATTCGTATATCCCCTTTGTATTTGGTGCTTTTTTTATAACAATTGGGTTGATTTTTTCAACAAAACTAAAAATAATGGGGGTCGTATTGGGGCCAGTAATTCTACCTATACTTTCTTTAGTGCCAGGTCTAACGATAGGATTTATCATTTATCACATTGTTCTAACAACTAACTATAGAAGACACTAAAAGGTTACTTCTGTTTTTCAACTAAGAGAGCTTTAGTTGAAGAAGGAATGATTTTAAAAGGCTTCTTTGTTGCGCAGTACAAATATACTGCGTATTCAAACAACATCTTTTGTACTAACTTTGTGAAAGAATGTGCTTAAAGTAAAGGAGTGCATGAGTTAAATAAGGCGATCATCATTGGTCGTCTTTTCATTTTAGCTGATAATTTTTGGAATATTATGTTAAAATTAATGCGACAAAAACAAGATAACGGGTGGCAAGAGTGTAACAAGGAGTTGTTTATGCGACAGCTCCTATTGTGTTAGAGTGACAGGATAGTTTAATAACGAGTTTTCATTTGTTCAGTAGGAATTTCGCAAAGGTGGTTGTGATGAAAATAAAAATAGGTTTTACTATTACGGTTATCATTTTACTTTTGATGTTATCTTCTTGTGGTGTTCAAGAAAAGGTAGAGTATAGTGGAAGGTCTTACGATGAACCCTCTACTTATACTGCAGAGGAGTTTAATAAAAAGTATGCGAAAGTAGAACCAATCGGAGATAAAGTAAATGATATGGAAGTAATGCTCTCTGAAGAAGGACAAAAAATGATAGAAGAACAAGAAACAGTCCCTACGCTCCTCTTCCTGAAGAAAAACGAAGAAGAATATGTGGTGTATAGTTTACAAGGTGGTCCTTAATGCGTATCCAGGGTGCTTTTCTAAAATAAGGGCTAGTGGAATTTAAGTGGAGGGTTTTAATTGAAAAGAGGAGTAATTAGACCAATTGTAATTTGTATATTTAGTAATAACGAATCTATTCTTGTAATTAGAGAAGGAAGAGTTTAATAAGATGAAAGGAAAATAAAGGGCGGGATTAAATGAAAAAATTATTAATATTAATTGGAATAATATCGATTACCATTATTGGATGTTCAAAATCAACAACAAAAGATGTTAAAAACAATGGATTAGATATTAGCAATATGCAATTTGGCATTGGTGCCTTAGAAAATACAGACACGTTCGACAAGCAGAAATTTAGTTATAACATAACAATAAGTAATAAAGAGAAAACAGAAGTTAAAAAGGAATCTATTGAGATTGTTTTAACTGATTGGATTAAACAAAATCAAATAGAAAATAAGATTACAGAATTAACATTCGGCACTGGTAATATTATTATCAAGGGTTATGTCAATTTTTATACAAAAGGCTTAAATAAATATGAAATAGTTAATCACAAACCATTTATGGATGGTGTTAATCTTGTAACCAAAGAAGGAGAGAAGATTTTTTTAAAAGCCCAATTCCATTAAAGCGAGTAATCCTGGTTAAGCTAAAGGGTGGCAAGAGTTAAACAAGGCGATCATTGATTGATCGTCTTTTTCTTATAACAAATGAGAATAAAATTGGAATATTATGTTAAAGTGGATTCAAAAAGATATTGTGCTAACTAGACAGAAGATTTTAAGAGTTAACATTTAAAGAAAACGCTAAGAAAGAAAAGGGGCACGAGAATGAAAAAGGTAATAAAGGTGGCTTTTGGTATCAGTTTTTTATTTTACTTATTCGTATTGGTAAGACTATTATTCTTGCAAGATAGGGGGGATATGTGGACAGACTTATCATTGTTAGAATATATAAGGACTTCTTCAAATTTTGTTCCATTAAAAACAATCAGTACATATTTTCAGGTAATATTTGATGGTAGTATGAATATGGATATACCTTTAAAAAACCTTGTTGGTAATTTATTTATATTTTTGCCAATGGGTATTTATCTACCGTTTTTCACACACAAATTAAATAAAGTAAGCATATTTACTATTTTAATGATTATAACGTTATTCTTTATTGAATTTATACAATTAGTTACCAGAAGAGGTAGGTTTGACATAGATGATTTCATTCTAAATATGCTTGGTGCTTTAGTTGGTTTTGCAATTTGGAAAACAAGACTTGTTCAGAAAATAATAAAATAATATTTATTTCAACAAACGGGTAAGATTACTATAACAGCAGATAACGATTTTATTGTTGTTGCAGTATATCAAAAAACGATCCCACTAATCCCAAATTATTAAAGTTAATCGTTAGATAACCATAAAAATATATGAAGAACTTTTTTTATTAATGAAGGGGTGGGATCGTGGAATTTGAGGTTGGATAGGTATTTCATTATTAATATCGGGAATTAAGCACAAAAAGGATCATCACGAAGAACCATACAAACCTATTAAGATGGGTAAAGCAAAGTATGATGAAGATGCGGAAAAATCGGTTGTCGGTTTATCACTTTTTGGATTACTTAGTATGTTTCGGTTTATTGTTTTTATATTTCGGTTTTTTTGGTAACAAATAATCAAGCATATTTGTTTTATACTAAAGGGATACGATTGTTGAACAAGCTTAAATGCTATAAAAAAATATATATAATGGCTTTTAAGCTAAGTGGTGCAAGAGTTGCAAAAAAATTCGATTACGAGTGTTAATATTAATGTTACTAAGAATGATGTGTATTATAATAATGATATAACACCTTTAAAAGGAGGTATGGTCATATGAGCACGAAAGAAGAAGTAATTAAACTAATTAAGGATTTACCGGAAAATGTAACCCTTGATGATATTATGCGGGAGCTTTATGTTAGAAAAAAAATAGATAAAGGGATTCAAGAGCTAGATGCTGGAAAATTTGTTTCTCATGAAGTAGTTAAGGAGAAATTAGGTAAATGGCTGAGTTAAGATGGGCAGAGTCTGCTGTAAAAGATTTAGATAACATCTGTACCTATATTGCTGAAGACTCTGAAAGAATATGCAAGGATGTTTGCCAGGAGAATTATGGATGCAATTGAAACAACTGCTGTTTTCCCTCACTCTGGTCGTATTGTTCCGGAATTGAAAGATGAAAAGATTAGAGAAAAGGTCTTATCTAACTATAGGGTAATTTATCGAATTAATAATGATGCAGTAGAAGTAGTTCGAATCATCCACAATGCTAGGAATTTTAAAGATATAAACCAATAAACATCATAGCTTTGAATTCGTGGCTATGGTGTTATTTTTTTATATTAAAAATACTGATGTTTGTGAAGCAGTGTACTTAAAGTAAAGGAATGCGTTTCTGCAACAGCAGTAGTAACGCTTTTTTACTATCGAAGCATAATGTGGAATAAGAAAATCGTCATTTGCTTATTGCGTAGTAGACGGATACTGTGCAATAGAGTTCTTCAATTTTAGATGATTTTTTGAATAAATGTTCTTGAGTTAGCGAGTCTAGTTTAAGGTGGTATTTAAGTAATGTAAACTGACAACTAAATAGGTCTATAAAAAAGAAGACCCTTTAATGGGTCTTCAAAGTGGTCTCGTTAAAAATTAAGAATTAACTCCAAGTTGACGTAGAATGTCATGTACATCAACGTGAGATCTTTTCTCAATAATTTTGCCGTCAGCTATTCGTAATAGCATCATCAGGGAGAATTTAACGTTTTTTCCCGTAGCGGGAACTCCAAGGAAAGGAATACCTGTATGTGTACCTTCAAATATTAAATATACAGCTACTTGATCACCTTCAGCCAATATCGCTTTGATTGGCATTTTAAAGTTTGGAAATGCATCAAAGTTTTTCTTTTCTGATTCTACAAGACCTTCTACCCCGGGAAAAGGCGTATAAAGTTGTGGATAAAACACAAAGTCTTTATGGCAAAAATCTTTAAGTGCCTCATAGTTCTCTTGTTCAATCGTTTCATAAAAACGGCGAACTAAATCCTTGTTAGCTTCAACTGACATCATGAATCCCCCTTACAATTAAAATCTGTATGCTTCTCCGTCATCCGGTACTAAAATATTTGAGGAGATCCCTTTTTCGTTAGCAAAGCTTTTTAATTCTTCTCTTGATAATGTCCAATGATTCACAGCTTCCATATGGACAGCAATAATTTTTGCGTTAGGGGCAGCTTTATTGACTTCATATACGTCGTCTTTACCCATTACTAGAGAACCACCTATATTAAATTGATTATCTCCAGCATTTACGACAATAATTTCAGGCTTATGTGCGTTAATTACTTCCTGAACTGCATCATACCAAACCGTATCTCCAGCAACATATAATGTTTTCTCCGAGGCGTGTTTAAAAACTACCCCACATACGAGACCAGCAGCTTTTAAGATTTCGCCTCTTCCGTGTTCACCTTTTGTTTTAGTCAATTGAATATCTTCAAAAACGGTATTCTCTTGTAAAACCTCGACATTTTGGAAACCAGCGTTGCGTATATCTGTTGCATCTTCTTCATTTTGGGAAAATAGTTTCATATCTTTTGGCAATGCTTCTATAGCTTCCTTATCCCAGTGGTCAGGATGCAGATGAGTGACGATGACCGCATCAATATCTTGAATAATATTGTCAATGGATGTTGGCAAGCTTACCAAAGGATTGTTCTGTTCTTGTCTTGGTGCTTCAGGTAAGCCTACCGCAGGTCCAAAGGCAGGCAAAGTCCTTTTTTCGGCTAACATTGGATCAATTAAGAACTTTTTCCCTGCATATTCAACGACGATTGTTGCATTTCGAATTAGTTGTATATTCATTTATTAAAACTCCTTTTCTTTAAAAATGTCTTCGAACAATGTATATTCTAAACTATGACTCATGGACGAATACATAGATTAAATAAAGTCTTTTGGACGTTTGACTTTATTTATGAAAGGAGTTCAAGAAATGTTAGATAAAACGGATATTCATATTTTAGACGAACTATCCAAGAACAGTCGGATTACAATGAAGGAATTAGGCGAGAAAGTCCACTTGACTGGACCAGCTACCTCCGCAAGAGTGGCAAAATTAGAAGATAGCGGAGTTATTGAAGGTTATACCATTAAAGTTAATCAAGAAAAAATGGGGTATTCCGTTCACGCTATCATACACATTTTTCTTAAAAACACTAATCATCAACCCTATTTGTCGTTCGTACAAAAACAAAATCAATATATCATAAACAATTATAAAATCAGTGGAGAGAGTTGCTATCTTCTTGAATGCAGATTTCCATCTAATGAAATGTTGGATGAATTTTTGACTGACATAAGTAATTATGTAAGTTATAAATTATCGATTGTTATTAATAAATAATTCAACCCAAAAAGGATGTTTGTGAAATAATATACTTAGATTAAAGGGTGGCGAAAACGAAACAAGCATTATGATCATCGATGGCTGATCATTTGTTGGCAGGTTTGTTGAATAAAAGGGGGAAATATTATTAGGTACCTCAAATACTTTGTGATGTTAGTCATTGTTTTGTTAATAACAGGTTGTAGTTCTGCTTCTACGGGTAATCCAACAGCAAAAGAAATCTTAGATGGTAATAGTGATGCCGACATAATAAAGTTAGATGGTTTAATTTATTCAAGAAACACTAATCCTGATAGAAAACCAGAAAATGGTTATTCCAAAGGTAAAAAAATAGGGGAAATTAAGAAAAAAACGACGAATACTTTGTGGTTCAGAAATCTTTATGCGAGTAAGCTACCAAAAGGAACAGAAGTATTTTCAACAAATGAAGAATATAAAAGTGGTGATGCACCATTTGTAATTTTAGTTGAAGTGGACGGAGAGTTAATTGATTATCACGCTTTAGTTGAAGGTTAAATTAACTTTTTGTCTTCAACTATTGGGGTGCAAAAGTTTAACAAGATGGTCGTCAATTGTGGCGATCTTTTTCTTTTGAATTTAAAAGGTTAAATGGGAGTTTATGTTAAGATCAATGTAGCTTGTGGTTAATGGCATTAATCTTCAACAATAATTTGGTATTTTTATGGTAAAGTCGAACTAAAGAAAATGAGGGGGAGAACATTGAAAAAAATTATAGTTTTGTTTTTATTTATAATACTTGTAGCTTGTCAAGAAAATAATGAAACATTAAATATGGAAAACCTTGAAGTTGATCAAGTGATACAGAATGCGAATGATCATGAAGGGAAGCAATACAAAGCACCATCTTTAGATGTAGCGATTAACGCAATACCATTCAATTTAAACGTCCCAAACTTACCTAAAACATTTGAGCCGTTCAAACCAATATCCATAATAGATTGGTTAGATACCGAAGATGGTGAAGATATTTCTATTCAGCTTTTAGCATCTTCAAATGATAAGAACAGCAAAACATTAACGATTTATGCAAGGGATTTTGAAATAAATGACCTAAACGAAGATTCCGAAAAAATTACCTTAGACAATAATAAAGAGGTTTATTTTATACCAGATAGACTTTCTAATGACGGTCATTCCGTTTCTGTGGAATGGAAACAAAATGGCGTTTTTTATTCTCTTAATTTTAGTGGGAAAACCGATAATCCTAATAAAGCGAATGAAATGCTAATTGATTTAGTACATAAAATGCAGTAGTAACAAAAAATGCTGTTCTTAAACAAACAGGTGGCGAATATTTAACAAGTAGATCGTCAATCGTGGACGATAAGTGTCATTTTCATTGTATGTCTTATTGATTTGGTATTTATTCAGCTGTTAAGTACCAAGTTTATGAGATCTAGTCTTGATTTTGGCACTTATCACCGTTATAAGTGTCATTTTTGGTCGTGTGGTTATTCATTTTGGTACTTAATGGTGGTTTAAGTACTATTTTGACAAATTACTTTTTTCTTTATGGTACTTAACCTTGTGATATGATCAAACGATCCCACTAATCCCGAATTATTGAAAGTTAATCGTTAGATAATCATAAAAATATATGAAGAACTTTTTTATTAATGAAGGGGTGGGATCGTGGAATTTGAGGTTGGACGAATTATTGTGATAATTATAGGTATTTCATTATTAATATTGGGAATTAAGCACAAAAAGGATCATCACGAAGAACCATACAAACCTATTAAGATGGGTAAAGCAAAGTATGATGAAGATGCGGAAAAATCGGTTGTCGGTTTATCACTTTTTGGATTACTTAGTATGTTTCCGTGATGGTTTATTAAAATCGTTAACATATGTTTAGGTTTATTGTTTTTATATTTCGGTTTTTTTGGTAACCAATAATCAAACATATGTGTTTTATCACTAAATGGCGGGATTGTTGAACAAAAAGTGTGAAACTATTTATCAAAACGATGCGTCTTTATTATTAAGGAGACAATAAAAAGTGAAGTACTTCTTCTTGTGCTAAAGGGTGGAGTTAGTGGAAGAGTTCAGATTTTAACATGAAACTAAAATACGACATAAGGAGGAGATTTGATGATATCTTGGGTTTCTTGGTTTGCTGTGGGACTTATTGTAGCTGTATTAATTTATGCGATTTTTAGCATATATTTAAAAAAACAGATAGGCTTATATATTGCAGCAGCTTTCCATATTGTTTTAGGTATTTTGTCACTTCCTTCAATTGGATTATATGTTTTAGGATTAGCCATTCTTGAAATAATCGCAGGAATTGCAATGACTGTAAAATATCGTCGTACACGGACTATTTAACGGAAATAAATGTGGCTATTGGCAGTAGAGTTTAAGAATCCTTTTGATTGAGATGTGAGTTCTGCCTAATATGAATAACTTATCCCAAAGTATTCATTTTTTAATTAGGTAAAGTAATAAGAACATTTTCAGAAGTTGGAGTTGATTGAATGGGAATATGGATCAGGCGTCTTATAATAATAGGTTGTGTAATTGCACTTATACCGAATATTATTTCGTTTTTTTCAGGGCTAACTAATGAGTTACCAGAGAATATTAAAGGTAAAGTGAATAACGAGGATGCAGTACTTATTGATTTAGATAGAAAGGTAAACTTTGAAAATGATGAGATTTTGTTTAAATATCTTGTATTAGCACCAGATGAAACCTCATTAATTTTTGAGGTACACTCCAATGAAAACGGATGGTCATTTCCAGGATCTGCACTTGAATTAAAGGATAAACAAGGAAATACTTATCGAATAACAAGTGGCTCTTCTTCAGGACATACATGGGGGCAGTACACGATTAATAATTATGAACCTTTGGAAGCAGGTGTAGAAACAATAGTAGTAGATTTTGAATGGTTTGATCGGATGTTTCAAACGGAGTTTTCATTAGATCAGGGGGGAATGCAATGAATAGAGAAAAAATAAAAGTGATAATAGAATGGACCATTGCATTTCTATTAATCTTTATTGTTATTAAAGACTCCCCTTATTTTAGTTATTACGAACTTTCACCAGAAGCAGCATTTGAAAGATCTGAACGAACCTATCATTATGGTCCATCAGAAGTATTAGAAAAGGTAGATTTAGATGATGTTCAAATTTTCCTATCAAAATATAAGAACTGGTTTTCAGCTACTTTAGTTAACAAACATGCTGGCATTTTTTGGGGACCAGGTAGCGGTGTTGGTGGAATGGAAATTAAAGACGACCAAGATATTACACATTCTTTGGGTGGTACCACTATTAATGAGGATTACATGTTGAAGCGGTATTATGGTATTGTTACTAACCCAGAAATAAATAAGGTGGAACTAGATGTTGCGGAAGGGTATGGTTGGGATGAACAAGTCCCTGCAGAAGATATTGTTACGTTAGCTTATCAGTTAAAAGATCATCGCATGTTTTTATTCCATTGGAATGAAGCGGAAGATAACTATCTCAGTATAGCTTTACGAGGGTTGAATAGCGATGGTGAAGTTATTTATGAAGAAGACCTAAGGTGAGCCTATTAGAAATTACTTTACTTAATCATGATACAACATAAGTAAATATTTCTGGAGGTGACTCATGATGAAGTGGGAAGATGTATGCCAAGCTTTCCCAGAACAATGGGTATTGATAGAAACTGTTCGAGCACATACAAATGAGAAAAGTGAGCGTATTTTAGATGATATTGCTCCCTTGAAAAAGTTTTCTAATTCTCCAGATTAACAGGGAATTTAAGTCCCTTTCTTCAAACACGAAGGATAAGTACTCTTCTCTATTGAATAAATGTAATTATGCTAAATGGCAGGTTAATACAAAAAGATAGAAACTTATCTCCAAATATAAGCGTCATATACAGAGGAGGGGTGGTATACTTTGAACAAATTGGTATTTATTTCACTGCTAATTCTTTTATCAATAATTTTAACTGGCTGTAATTTATTTGATTCTAAACATAATTTACCGATTGAGATGGTAGCTTTCAATAGCCTTACGAATGAAGAAAAAGATTTAATTCCAGTAAGTCCTAAAGATTCAATCGTAAAAAAGGTAGCTGTTAACGATGATATAGAATCATTAATTGATAATGACTATGACAAAGATCATGTTTACTCTGTTACATTTAATAATACCGAGACTGATTCTTCTGGGAAACTTGTAGTTTTTGTTAATTTGGATAAAAAAATAGTTGTTGGGAAAGGAATTACCAGCAAATAAATTGTGTTCTTCTTTTTCTAAAGCAGCAATTGTTTCATTGATTTCTCAATATGTCTTCCAAGGTATTGTGAATTTTACGAACCAAAGGGGAATGACAGATGAAAAAATTATTAGTGTTAATCCTGTTATTTTTTCTAATGTTAATCTTTAGTGCCTGCGAGGCGAATCAGCTAGTAGCACCTGATCAAGAGACGCTCACCCATGATGTTGAACAGAACGGGCTTGCACTACAAGCCACGATAAAAGTAGGCAAAGACATTAATGTAGACGCATCGATTACGAATACAAGTAGTGAGACAATTATTTATAATGGTCGTTGCGGCATTCCTTTTAGGATATCTGTTCAAAAGGAAGATGCTCATGCGAACCTCGTCCCACGTAATCGCAAGGGAGGGGGATGCACTGATGTATTCGATCCTGATGATTTAAGGGAAATGAAACCGAATGAAACATTTGATAAAAAAATAACCTTTAAACGTGAGGTCAGTTTAACGAATAAACGTACTGTACCTGCACTAAACGGCGAGTATAAAGTGTTCTTTTCGTTCGAAATGCATGAGAAGGAGAGATTCTTGTCTTCATTACCTATTAAACTTACGAATAATAAAGAAACTGAAATAATGACTGTAGATCAAGCAAAAAAGATGGCCAAAACGAATAAAGAAGTGAAGCGATGGTTTGACGAGCATGAAAAACAAGACATGCCGATTGAATCAGAGGATGCCATTTTAAGCGAGGGGATGTGGACAGTTGCTTTCCATGCTATTTATCAAGATGGTGCTAACCGAATTGTCATCAACATGAATGCCGAAACCGGGGAAGTTAAGGCGATTCATTATGAAGAAGTAGGTAAAGATGTATTGGGATTTTTGAAAGATTAAACTTGAATCACAATAACTGAAACGTTAGGACCTTACAAAACCACTTCCTAAAACTACCTCAATAATGGGTTCTATGATTGATGAGATATAATATTACTGTACAATGGTAGAATGGGTGCATTGTTGAATAAGAATGCCATGGTCGCTACATTATATATATGAATAAAATGTAGCAACCATTTTTCATAACTAGCACTGAAAATGAAAGCTGCAGTTGGTTTAAAAGTAGCGGCCCGCAGTAAAATCTGACAACAATTTAAGTTTGCATTAAATTTAATCATAGTAGAATCATAAAGGAAAATCATCTAAAATTCCTTTATAGCCGAGGAGTTTAGTGGTTTGCTTTTAATAGGTTCTCACATGTCATGTGATGCACCATGTTTTTGTCGGGAATGGTTTTTATTTTTTACTTTATGTGATCCTGCTAATGGTTCACCATAGGGCTGTTGTACGCTTTTGGGTAAATCAGGTTGTTCCTGCTGTTTCGGTCCTTTACGATTTTTGGTCATATTTATTCATCCTCCATGATTTATTTATGGTCTTTGAGCATACTTAATAAAGGTGTTTTCGTCTTCAATTAAGCCACATACACCGCATTGTATTCTCCTGCTAGGGCCGTTGTAGGCGACATGAAAAGCTTCTAACGGTTCCTGCTCGTAATTATTGATCACTTCCCCAGTAGCTGTGTTTAATTTTACTGGTTTGGCAACTTGTTCAATTACATTAAATCGTGAACGGTTTGTTTTACATTTAGGGCACCGGTAAGGCTGATTCAAGAAAAACACCTCCATGGTTACTTTGTTATTTGTATGAGTATTGCTACAAAGTTTGAACCATACTTACCTTTTATTTTTTCTGATTTCTGCTAAATTATACGGAGGCTTTAACCTTTTTGATAAAAGGTATAAAGATTAACAAGCCACCATTTTAGTTTAGTGCTGTGGTTTTGTCTACTTTATAGTAATACTCAGTCTTTTTAACTTGTTTTTCTCAGATTCATACGCATATTTCTCACCTGAATTCCCCGTTTTCATATTCTATTGTGTGAATTATTACACTTAAAGTAAAGGGTGCGAATATTTAACAAGTAGATCATCAATCGTGGACGATAAGTGTTATTTTCATTGTATTTCTTATTGATTTGGTATTTATTCAGCTGTTAAGTACCAAGTTTATGAGATCTAGTCTTGATTTTGGCAGTTATCACCGTTATAAGTGTCATTTTTGGTCATGTCGTTATTAATTTTGGTACTTAATGGTGGTTTAAGTACTGTTTTGACAAAGTACTTTTTTATTTTGGTACTTAACCTGGTGATATGATCAACACTGTTCCATGATAATAAATGGACATCTAGTACTCACTCCTTTTTTGATATTTTAAATAAACGTAAAAAACGCCCACCCAAATATTCAAAGTTCTGTCTTAGAAATTTTGAAAGCTTGAGTGAGCGTTTTTAGAAGTTCTCTTGTTTTAAAATTAAATGAACATTATAACAAGTTGCAGTATAGATGGCTTAGAGTTTGGTTATTGATATTAGATAACGTATTTTTCCTCTCTTATTTGTTTTAGGATTTTTGTTTTGATTGGATCTAAAAGAAGATAAGAGTAAAAATTTAACACACTTTCATATTGCTTTTTCTCGCTATTCCATAGGGAAAAATGGTGAAATTTCCAAGAATCTCTGTTTGTTTGCAGCTCTTTCTTTAAAGTGATTTTGCATTTGTACCACCAGGGAAAAGAATAAAACAAACCTGTAACCTCCATGAATCTACAAGTGGGATGATACTCTTTCCTATTAATAATATAAATGCAATCCTTCTTTATATACTCTCGGCCTATTTGTATGTCTTTAATGTGTTCTTCATATTTCACTATTATCCCTACTTTCATTTTTGTTTCTCTTTTAGTAGGCAGTTTAGGCAAATCGGTAAAGAAAAATACATAGTAAATTGGAATGAAATAATATTGTGGAGATGTAGAGGAATGGCATGTCTGGCTTACACCAAGACATCGTTAATCTACTCGCTTTTTTAAGATATATGTCGGAGAGGGGACACAATCATATACCAAAATGGTTATGGGCTTTGTTGTTGTCCCCCTTTTTTATTCTTAAACAATCCGGCAACAAGCATTAATACAGGTAAAACCAATCCAAATGTTAAAGAAAAAGGAATCCATGCACTAGTTAAAAACTGCTTTTGCTCCACTACACTTGGCCTCATAAAAACGGCAAATACCAGTAACACATACACGAATGGAATCGTCGTTGTTTTATAATCCTTTAATTGTAATAATTGCTTAAATCCTATTATTAACACGTAATATCCAATTGTAATTTTGAAAAAAATGGTAAAAAACCAAATGATAGCTACTAAAATCTCTATACGCTCTAAGAAATCAGCAATAGATATTTTTTTACCCAGAATATAGGTAGGATATATATTCCGAGTCGTCATATCCACTCCTAGCACCAATAAACACACCAATGTAATCACGACTAGCAGAAGCCCGCCAATAGTGACACCCACAAGGAATTGTTTTTCAATCCTCTTGTTATTCACATTTTGCATAAATGCTAAGAAAAGTACCATTTCTAAAAAAGGATATCCTAATAATGGTAATGCACCTGCAAAAGCACCAGCTACATCGGTTTGAAGAATGGGTTGAATATTCGTAATCTCTGCTTCTGGTGTTACTAAAATAAGTAACAAAAATATAGATAGGATAATATACGGGAAAAAGATTTCTGCTGCTCTGGCAATGACTTCAATCCCATACCTTACTCCAAAGAAGCATGTAATTAAAGCTAGAAACATAACCATTTCTACTGGCGTTTCGATCAAAATTTGGGTCGTAATGAAATCACCCATTACCCGCAAATTACCAATCGTAATATGAAAGGCAAATAACATAAACAAGAAAGATAGAAGTTTCCCGATCCACTTCCCAAATAATAGTTCTAGCTGTTGATAAATATTTTTGTCAGGATTTTTCTTGTAAATGGCGTTATAAACGACAACCATACCAATTCCGAATATAGTTGCTAATAAAACGGAAAACCAACCATTCTGTTTTCCATAGGCAGAAACAATGGCTGGCACCGTAATAATTGCTGTTCCTAATACGTTCATAATCACGAGAATAGTAAACTGACGACCACTTATTTTCACAAGTTCACTCAAAATACTTCCTCCGTTCAGGTAGATGAACTATTTATAAGAATTACTGATCTTGAAAAGACTCAAGCATATTGGAAAAAGGCTCACCAACCGGTTGGAATACTTTCCCAACAAGCTTATTCATACTTGGGACAGGCAGATCAAGAATCATACTAACTATAAAATATAACGCGATCATAAAGCCGATACTAAGCGTCCATTTATCTTTTTTCGACTGTAATTTTTTCACTCGCTTATATTCCAAAAGAAATATGAAAAGGGATAGTAAGCAAATAAAGGATGCTTGCACCATAGTTATTCATCCTTTTTTTTATTTTTTTCCATTTTATTAAGGAAGCTTTCCGATATAGTACCTGTTCTCCGTATCTTTACATCCGCTTTAACATCAACATTTAGATTTGTAAATTCTTCGTCCCAATTTTGTTCCCAATTCTTCCACTGTTTTGGTACTTGTCGTTTTAATACTTCTCCAAACCCAAATATGTCACTGTTTAATTCTTTCGCTTTATCGATACTAGCATACATAATATCTTTCATTTTCTTTTCTACCTTTTTTTCAACATCTGAAATGTTCTTTTTTTTCATGATATCAATGGGACAAAGAACCTCTCCAATATTGACTTCACTTGTTACATGAACAACCATTTTCGGACTGCCATTTTCTGTTTTACCTTTAAGCTCTGTATTCGTATTAATAACCTCGATGACAATTCTCCCAGGCTTGTCACACGCAACCGAGCCAACTGTGTTTGATACGTTATTCGTAATATAGTTAAACCCTTTACTTTGTTCTTCATCTAACCATCCGATTAATTGATCGTGACGAAACACGCCGATATGATCAATTTTAATCAAAGTAGGTGAGTTTACTCTTTCAACATTATCTAGCGTAGATCCTATTTCTATATCACCTTGAACGTATAAACCATTTAAGACCGCTTGCTTACTAGGACTAGTAAGGGAGTCAATTAATTCATCTACATGAACAACTTTCGTTGGAGCCCAGGCATCCTGCGACATTTCCAGACTAGAAAAAACCTTGTTTGCTGGTACTTTTTCCAATGGCGTTAATATTTTTAACACATCTTCTGCACGCATACCTTTCGCGATGGATAAAGTAAAGTCTGTGCGCATTTCATGATCTCTAGAAACAAAATCTATCGCTCGACCAATGCCTTCTTCAGCTAATTCTTCTCCAAATATAATGATGCGAAGATGGGATAAATATAATTTTCTTGGTGTCGTTTGAGTTAACCGTCTAACTGCTTCAAAAATAGTCTTACCAGTAGTAGAGTACGTAGAGACCGATAATCGGTTTGTCATTTGTGCACCAGCAATTTCACCAGGATTTAACACTTGTGCAGTAACTGTATACTCGTCTCCTTCTTTATCGATCGCTAATCCAGTTGCTAATGCCATTTCTGTCAGTTCATGTGAATCCCAGCACCCAGCTGTTATTAAACACATAAAAAAACTAAGCAGAAGAATCATGATTTTTCTTTTCATCCCAAAAACCTCTTTACTTTATTGTCTCGTTGGCTTTGGCTCTTTTGTATTTGCTCGTATTTTATCTTGTTTATTTAGATATGTCGGTCTCCTACTTTGCATCCATAATGGGAGGCGAATAAGCGCATCTTTTTGATCTTTTATTCCCATTGGTGCCATCGGGGACAGATATGGAATCCCAAATGAACGAAGACTGGCTAGATGGAGTACCATGATGATTAACCCAAGGATAATTCCGTACAACCCAAAGATTGCTGCTAAGATCATAAAACAAAACCGTATCATTCGTACCGAAATCGCTATGTTATAATGAGGTAAAACGAAACTGCTGATAGCTGTTAAGGATACGACGATAACCATTGCTGGTGATACAATCCCTGCTTCCACTGCTGATTGCCCTAAAATTAACGTTCCAACAATCGAAATAGCTGATCCAACAGCTCTAGGCATTCGTATTCCTGCCTCTCTCAATATTTCAAAAGTGGCCTCCATCATTAATGCTTCAACTAAAGCAGGAAATGGAACGCCCTCCCGTTGTGCTGCTATACTAATTAATAGTGGGGTTGGTATCATTTCCTGATGAAATGTCGTTAAGGCAATGTACGCGGATGGAGTAATCATCGCTAAAAAGAATGCAAAAAAACGAAGCAAACGAAGCAAACTCGAAATATCACTTCGCTGATAATAATCTTCACTTGATTGAAAGAAATCAATAAATAACGCGGGTACTAATAAAACAAACGGTGTACCATCAACTAATATCGCCACTCTTCCTTCTAATAGTCCTGCACAAATCGCATCCGGTCGTTCTGTATGATACATCAATGGAAACGGTGTGTAGGTTTCATCCTGAATCAACTCTTCTATATATCCGCTTTCTAATATGGAATCAATATCAATTTTTTGAAGTCGTTCCTTGACTTCTGAAACAATATCGTCACTGGCTACCCCTTTAATATAAGCAACGGCAATATCTGTCTTCGTACGCTTACCAATTTTTTGGGTGTCAAACCATAGATTAGTATCTTTAATCCGTCGTCTAATTAATGCCGTATTTGTTCGTATCGTTTCTGTGAAGGCATCTTTTGGACCTCTAACGACTTGTTCTGAACTTGGTTCTTGTACTCCCCGATCTTGCCACCCTCTAGAACCAACACCAAATCCGTTAGTGAAGCCATCAAGCAACACAATGGTGTCCCCTGATAGTAAGTGATTAAAAATTGCTTTCATCGTAGTGATTTCCGTTAACTCTGCTCCAGTTAACGAAAATTCTTTAATCCTGTTGTATAAATCCTGTGAATTCGCTATTTGCTGATTTAATTCCGCTTCTCTAACATCAATCATTAAGGTTTCTAGCACATAATTATGTACCAAATCTTTATCTGCGAGTCCGTCCGTATACATCACAGCAGCCTTGATCGGATTCTTTTTCCCAAGCTTAAATTCTCTAATAACAATATCAAAGCTATTTCCTAATTCGGCGTTCACAAATGTTTTGTTTTCTTCAATTGTTTGCTTGATTGGTTGATTATAATCAGAAGAAATATTTTCAACGATTTTCTTCTTCTTCTTTTTTCTAGTACGTCTTAATATTTTCGCCATAGCATTCAGCCTCACCGTGAATGAAATAAATATACCAAAAACCAATGACAGGGAATCGGCAATATTTTTAACTAAAGTTAGTTATTTACAACTTTGGATTTGTTATTCAAGATCCCTGTCACTTCCTGTTTAAACGATAAGTGTCATTTTCATTGTATTTCTTATTGATTTGGTATTTATTCAGCTGTTAAGTACCAAGTTTATTAGATCTAGTCTTGATTTTGGCACTTATCACCGTTATAAGTGTCATTTTGGGTCGTGTGGCTATTCATTTTGGTACTTATCGGTGGTTTAAGTACTATTTTGACAAAGTACTTTTTTATTTTAGTACTTATTCAGGATCTCTATAAATGAGATATAGTTTTTAAAAAAAGTGCCTATCCTAAGAGATAGACACTTTTTCATTTTATTTATTTTGTTCGATGGGTTGGTTACGGTCACGCTCATGCGGCATTAGCAGGCGTTTTGGTTTTTGTTTGTTTTTGGTTAATTCGGAAACGATATAGATCATTAAAAATGCTGCAATCGTTGCCGTTGTACGGAAGGGGAATAATACTATCCCATCTTCAACCATTGGGTACGGCAAAAATGCAGGTAAACCAAAAGCAGGTTCACCGCCTCCTAAACGCAAGAAAATTGCTGCAAGGAAACCACTTAGAGCACCATAAAAGTTTGCGTTTTTATAGAATAAAGCCATCGTTAATTGAGGAAACAATATACAATAAACAAGATCTGAAGCTAAATACCAAAGCGTATAAACACTTTGAACACTTAGTGCAATAATCATTGTTCCCGTACCAATAATGATAATACTACGTTTAATCATTTTCTTCACATCATCATTAGTTACGCGTCTTTTTACAAGTGGACGATAAACATTCCAACCCGCCATAGAGGAAGCTGATAAAATAGATGAGTCCATTGATGACATGACAGCTGCAGCTAATGCTCCTAATCCAAGTGCAGCGACCCATTCAGGAGTTAGATAACGTAAAACATAAGGTAATATCATAGATGGATTCTCAGGCTCCGTTACACCGAAGCTTGCCCAGTCTGCACTATATCCAATTGCTCCAATTAATACGGCAGGAATAGCAGCGATAATACAGATGATTCCAGCTGTAATCGATAACCACATGGCTGTCTTTTCATTTTTAGCAGATAGAACACGTTGGAAATAAACTTGCCAAGCTATTCCGCCAAAAACTAGTAATAAGGCATAATCCCACCAGTTCCAATACCAGTTACCCCAAGCTGGGTCTTTCCAGCCATCTAATGGTGGAATGAGGTTTGCATAGCTTCCAAAATCCGCTTGGTAGGATGACCAGATTGCGCCAAGATTCCCCACGTTACCTAAGGCGAAAGGTACAACAAGCGCTAAACCAACAATTAAAATAACTAGCTGAATCAAGTCTGTATAGGCAACTGCCCACATACCTCCCAAAACGGTATAAGCAATGGCTATAACCCCTGATAGAATGATGGATGTTTGAAAATCAATACCTAAAATGGTACCGAATGTTGTTCCGAGAGCGGTCAGTATCGCTGCACTCCAGAATAGTTCACCTAATAATGCTGGAATATATAAAACTCCGGCTAATTTTTTTCCATAACGTTGTTCAAGTGGGTCAATAATGGTCATAAACTCATAACGGCGCATTTTTCGCGCATAGAAAATACCACCAATAATCAAGCTTAGCGCATATCCCCACGGGGCTTGTACCCAAGCCAAACCAGCGCTGTAAGTATATTCAGCGGTACCATTAATATAGCCTCCGCCAGTCCATGTAGCAGCCATCGTAAACATCGCAATTCCTAACGGGAGACTACGCTTCGCTACCATCATATCATCTAAAGTATCCGTTTTTTTCGTCGCAACAAACGCACCAATATAGTAAATCAATGCATAGAAGACTAACATGGAAATAAAGCCGCCCCAATGCATATCGGCGTTTGAAAATTGTAAATAGATGAATAAGCCTGCGAATATGGCTAAAAATCCTAGTACTTTGAAAGAGTTCTTTTGCTTTTCTGTCACTCTACCACTCCTATTAGTTTACTGTTTGAAATTTAATTTTTTGACATCATTTGACTCGAACACGTCTCTTTTCACAGAAATAGACTGTGGAATCTGTGAACGTGCTTGAACTAGTTTAATAAGTGAATGATCAAGCTACCATCACGAATGACAGTCATATTTATGGGTATGTCTTACCATTACGAATTCCGGCAATCCGTTTATCTAAAGGACCATCGCTTCACCAATGGATACAATGACAAGATCTTTAGCTTAGTCCATCGTCTGCTTGGCTTGATCATCAGATTGGTTCATTTCATAACCTCCTCTGATTTTGTTTATTTTGTTAAATATAAATTATACAAACTTTATATTAACGAATATGAGAAATATGTCAAAAAATATTTTTTTCTGAATAATCTCTAAGCCTTGGTATAAGGGCGGTTAAAACGAATTTAAAAAATTTTTATAGTTAAGAATAAATTTAACAAACTTAACAGTTAGCTTTTGAAAAGGAGGTAAAGCGCGCTTGGATTGAAAATAGATAAATAGCAATGGGAAATGGGTTGAAGCTAAACGGCTGGGACAGGGGGAAGAAAACATACTGGGACGGACTTTTTTATAAAGAGAAATTAATAAATGGAAAAAGTATGATCGAATAATGGGATATCTATTATCTGTGGGTGGGATAAGTAGATATGTGGGAAGTGCATATGGACATGGTGGCTTTCAATTAGAGGAACGATGTTTAACAAAGCTCAGACATGAATCTGAGCTTTTCATTCTTGATTAGATATCCCAAATTTGTCTGTATTCATAGGGGCATGTCTAACTCGCTATCTTCTTACTAATTTCAAGGGATTTTGTAGATCTTGTTTGATCCATGTTCATTTGTGATCGTTATCGTTTGGATGCGATTTTTCAATCGGTAAAAATTCAAAAATCTCACCAGATTCAATGGAATGGGCTAGCCGTTCCAGCCAGTGACAATAACTTCTGTATTCCTCAAGTTGCCGTAAATCTTGTTCGGCTCGTTGTTTCAATTCTTCTTCTGCTTCTTCATCTTCCAGTATTTGTTTCAGATTCTCTTTAGCATAATGGATGGCGGAAAGATTTAATTTGGCTTCCCTTTCCCACTTATCCCCGAAGAACTGGGAAAAATATTGAAAGAAATTTTTCTCGGCTAAAAACAAGTCCTTACGTGAACCTTTTTTCCAGACTTTCTTAACAATATTGATATCTTGTAATTTTCGAACAGCGGTACTCATGCTCGGCTTGCTCATGCCAAGGTCATCTTTCATATCATCAAGAGTCATCGGACTATGCTTAAAATACATGGTTGCGTATAATCTGCCGATTGATGGAGTAACGCCGTAAAGATCCATAGTATCAGCAATCGAGTTAATGACTGCGCGTTCTGCTTGTTCAAGCAATTCTTCTGCTTTCTCCTGTTTTGCATCTGTTTCTTCTTCCAATGAAATCCCTCTTTTCTCATTATGTTTTGCGGAATTTTAAAATTCAATTGATTAAATATAAATTGAATTACTTTAATTATTACTATAACGCATCTGGAGTAATTTTCAAAAACATGTAATTAAAAAAACGTTAGTTTACAAAAAAAATTCACTGTGATAGTATTAAAATTGTTAAAAACGTTAAAAAATAATTTAATAAAATAAACGCGAGGAGGAGATTAGATGAAAAAAATGTTCATCAACGGGGAATGGATGGAGTCCCGTTCCAAGAAAACGAGGGACATCATCAACCCGTACAATCAGGAAACCATTGCAACGGCAGCTGAAGGAAACGAAGAGGATGCGAAGATGGCAATCGCTGCGGCTCGAGAAGCCTTTGATCATGGGGATTGGAGGCATACACCGGCTAGTGAACGCGGTAAAAAAGTACTCCAAATCGCTGAATTGATCGAAAGGGATAAGGAAGAACTTACTGAGCTCGAATCACTTGATACTGGTAAAACAATGGTAGAAAGCCGTGAAGATATGGATGATATTGCAGGGGTTTTTCGCTATTTTGCTGGTTTAGCTGATAAAGACGGCGGAGAAATGATTGAATCACCAATTCCGAATAGCCAAAGCAAAGTAGTTCGTGAACCAGTTGGAGTATGTGGTCAAATCACACCGTGGAATTATCCACTTTTACAAGCAGCTTGGAAAATTGCTCCCGCGCTTGCGACTGGAAATACCATTGTGATGAAACCAAGTGAAATTACTCCATTGACCACTATTAAAGTGACAGAATTAATGGAAGAAGTAGGTTTTCCAAATGGCGTAGTCAATCTTGTACTCGGTAAAGGTGATACAGTTGGTAACGAGCTAGCTGTGAGCCATGATGTCGATCTCATATCTTTTACAGGTGGCATTGTGACAGGTAAGAAGATTATGCAGGCGGCAAGCGGAAACGTGAAAAAGGTTGCGCTGGAGCTTGGAGGCAAAAATCCGAACATCGTTTTTGCTGATGCTGATTTTGATACAGCACTTGATCAGGCTTTGAATGCCGTTTTCTTCCATGCTGGTCAAGTTTGTTCTGCAGGGGCTAGATTACTCGTTGAAGATTCCATTCATGACCGTTTTGTCGAAGCACTTGCTGAAAGAGCCAACCGAATTAAATTAGGCAATGGATTCGATGAAGAAACTCAATCCGGCCCATTGATTTCGAAAGAGCATCGAGCAAAAGTGGAAAATTACGTAGAAATCGGTAAAAAAGAAGGAGCTACCGTGTTAGTTGGCGGCTCTCGTCCTGATGATCCCGAACTGCAAAACGGATTCTTCTACTTGCCTACCATTTTGACTGACTGTCGTTCTGATATGCGGATCGTGCAGGAGGAAGTATTTGGTCCAGTTTTAACGGTTGAACGATTTAAAGGGGAAGAAGAAGCAGTACGTCTTGCTAATGACACCATCTATGGCCTTGCCGGTGCAGTATGGACGACTGACGTTGATAAGGCGGAACGAGCTGCATCTGCATTGAGGATGGGCACAGTATGGATCAACGACTTTCACCCATATTTTGCACAGGCTCCATGGGGTGGATATAAACAGTCTGGAATTGGACGTGAGTTAGGCAAACCTGGATTGGAAGAATACACCGAAACGAAACATGTTTATCGCAATCTTCAGCCAGAGCCGCTGAATTGGTTTAAGTAAATTTTATATACGAAACTACAAACTATTAATTTGTTTTTCTAACCGTATAGGAATGTATAAATTGTCAGCAAGGAAGTTATTACAGCGTAGTGGGCAATTTTAGGAATATAGATAAGCACAACTAGGCTATCGCACTGCGCCTAAAGGCTTGGCTAAGCCAAGTTTCCTTTATACTTTCATTCCTAGATTCAATATTTAAGGAGGTTCGTAAAATGAAAGAAAGATACGATTATGTAATCATTGGCGGCGGTAGTGCGGGTTCTGTACTCGGTAACCGTCTTAGTGAAGATGGGACACGCAGCGTTCTTGTCTTAGAGGCAGGACGTAGTGACTATCCATGGGATTTATTGATTCAAATGCCAGCAGCTTTGCCGTACCCAGCTGGGAAAAGCTTATACGACTGGAAATACGAGTCTGACCCTGAACCTTATATGAATGGACGGCGTGTCAAGCATGCCAGGGGAAAGGTGCTTGGAGGTTCGAGTTCCATCAACGGCATGATTTATCAACGCGGTAATCCAAAGGACTATGAACGCTGGGGAGCTGACCCAGGTATGGAAACGTGGGATTTTGCACACTGTCTTCCGTATTTCAAACGCTTGGAAAATACTTTAGCATCGGATCCAGATGATGAATACCGCGGACATGATGGTCCTATTAAATTAGAGCGTGGACCAGCCAAGAATCCTTTATTCCAAGCCTTTTTTGATGCAGCGGTCGAAGCAGGCTACTCTCGAACACCTGATGTGAACGGTTATCGTCAAGAAGGATTCGGACCATTTGATAAACATGTTTACAAAGGGAGACGCTTATCAGCTTCACGTGCTTATTTACATCCGGTTAAGCGTCGTAAGAATCTCACTATAAGAACACGTGCTTTTGTTTCAAATATCGACTTCGATGGTACCCGAGCTAAGGGAGTGACATATCGCCGAAACGGAAAGACTCATCAAGTTCATGCAGGTGAAGTGATTCTCGCTGGAGGTGCAATCAACACACCGCAGCTGCTCCAATTGTCAGGTGTGGGTGATGCAGAGCACTTGCGCTCACTTGGCATTAAACCGGTAGTTCATCTTCCAGGTGTAGGTGAAAACCTTCAGGATCACCTTGAAGCTTATATTCAATACTCTTGTCCAAAACCGGTTTCTGAGCAGCCAAACTTAAATAAAGCCCGTATGCCGTGGATTGGATTACAGTGGTTGCTCGGCCGAAAAGGTCCAGCAGCAACCAACCATTTCGAAGGTGGAGGTTTTATCCGTTCGAACGATGAAGTCGACTATCCTAACTTGATGTATCACTTCCTGCCGGTAGCGGTACGCTATGATGGACAAAAAGCGGATACGGAACACGGATTCCAGGTACACGTCGGACCTATGTACTCAGATGCTAGAGGGTCATTAAAGATTCGTTCCAAGGATCCTAAAGAGCACCCAAGTATGGTCTATAACTACCTTTCGACCGAACAGGACCGACGTGAGTGGGTTGAAGCAGTACGAATTACAAGGGAAATTATGTCTCAGTCAGCTATTGCACCATACAATTCAGGAGAAATTTCACCTGGACCTTCCGTTCAGACAGATGAAGAGATTTTGGATTGGGTGGCGAACGATGCAGAGACGGCACTTCACCCGTCTTGTACTGCAAAAATGGGACCAGATTCAGACCCTATGTCCGTTGTCGATCCGAAAACCATGAAAGTCCACGGACTCGACAATGTCCGAGTGGTTGATGCATCTGCCATGCCATACGTTACGAACGGCAATATCCATGCACCAGTATTGATGTTAGCAGAAAAGGCAGCAGACTTAATCATTGGAAAAGAACCGCTCAAACCTGTTTATGTTGATTATTACCGTCATGGAGTAGATCCGGCTGACGCTGGTACAGTAACTGGTTAAGCTTTCTCTGAGAAGGACTCTATCAAAATGTATTATACATTTTATGATAGAGTTCTTCTCTTTTTTTGGCTCTAAATATATGATTCTTATACAAACAAAGTTATAGGTTATGTACCGCAAGCAAACAAGTGTTGGTAACTGGATCAAACGATAAGTGCTATTTTTATTGTATTTCTGATTGATTTGGTATTTATTCAGCTGTTAAGTACCAAGTTTATTAGATCTAGTCTTGATTTTGGCACTTATCACCGTTATAAGTGCCATTTTTGGTTGTGTGGTTATTCATTTTGGTACTTAATGGTGGTTTAAGTACTATTTTGACAAAGTATTTTTTTATTTTGGTGCTTAACCTAAGATAAGGCCCCTGTCACTTACATCGATCGCTTGTTCGAAAAAAATTAACGCAATTAAAAAAGGAATTCGTTTGGTTAAAAGAAGTAGACAGCATTGCTCTACAGTCATCCCTTCAAACCGTGCTGATTCGTATAATCTATTCTTTAAGAAACAAAACCAATTACCACGGTTCAAGTCTAAAAAGAATAAGGTACGGTCTTACACGACTAACCTACGGCAACAATGCGGTGGTGGATCATAAGATAAAACAGAGCTTTAAGTAATGAGCGATCGCCATGTTATTTGGTCCCCTGCTGTTAAAGAAAAACTTACAAACTTGAGGTTTATTAATCCGTAAAAACAGAATTAACCTGTTAAAATATCTTCATTTGGATACTTAATTTTCTCTTCTTTTGGTTGTGCAAGCGAGAATGCCAACGTTAATGGTCCAAGTTTACCGATGAACATAATGAAAACTATTACGACTTTCCCTATAAAAGTAAGAGTACTAGTTAAACCCATAGAAAGACCAACCGTTCCAAAAGCAGAGATTACTTCAAATAAAATAGTTAAAAATGGTTGCTTTTCGGTTATGTTTAAAATGAAAACTGCTACAACAATAAATAGAATACCCATTGTAGAGATAGCTAAAGAGCGTAATATGAAAGATTGATCAATAGACCGACGGGCAATAGTTATTTCTTTTTTACCTCTTAAGAAAATCGAAACAGAAAATATAATGACCATAAAAGTGGTTAATTTAATTCCACCACCAGTAGAAGCACTACCAGCACCTATAAACATTAAGAGTAATATAAAGAATATGGTTGATTCATTCAAACTCCCTATATCTAATGTGTTAAACCCAGCCGTTCTAGGCGTAATAGCTTGGAAATAAGAAGCCCAGACCTTATCACCCAAAGTAGATAAACTGTCTAACGTCTGTGGATTACTGTACTCTAGTGTAAATACAGTAATCATAGCCATAGTATTTATAAGAAAAGTACCTATAATCATCATTTTTGAGTGAAGGGATAACGTTTTGAATTTCTTTTTGTACCACAGGTCGGAGAGTACTGTAAAACCAATCCCGCCAATAATAAACAAAAACGATATAACAATATTAACTACTGGATCTCCAACATCCCCCATTAAACTATCTGACCATAAGGAAAATCCAGCATTATTAAAAGCAGAGATAGAATGAAAGAAGCTGACATATATTCCTTGTCCCCATCCCATTTCAGGTACCCAATTTATAGATAAAAATATCATTGCAATAAATTCGATGGTTAAAGAAAAAATAAACAAATTTTTTACAAGTTTAATAACTCCTCCAAGGGAAGTTTGATTAAGAGCTTGTTGAACAACCAATCGTTCTTTAATTCCAATTTTTTTACCAAGCATCATGTAAATCAGTATGGCAAAGGACATAATTCCTAAACCGCCCAGTTGTATTAAAGAAACAATGACTATTTCACCAAACAAAGTAAAGGCAGCTCCTGTATCCACTACAATTAAACCTGTTACTGTCATAGCAGATGTAGCTGTAAATAAGGCATTAATCCAACTAATTTGATCAGTAGTCGCAAATGGTAGTTTAAGTAAAAAACTACCTATTAATATACAAATTGCAAATACAGTAATAAGTAGTTGGGAAGGGTTAAGTTTAATATATCTATATTTCATACTTTATACTCCTTCTTTTTCAAAGCGACCAATATCAGTATTATGCCCCATTATAATTAATATATCGTCCTTCAAAATGTGTTCGTCTGCTGAAGGACTTACCATGATTTTTTTCTCTCTTTCTATACCAACAATGGTTATTCCATATTTTTCTCTGACACTTAAATCGGTTAAAGATTTGTTATGAAGTTTATCGGAAGCAACAATTTCAACTATACTGTAATCTTCTGATAATTCTACATAGTCGATGATATTATCTGATACTGTATGATGGGCTATCCGTCTTGCCATCTCTCTTTCAGGGTGAATGACTCGTTCAACACCAATTCTACTTAAAACTTTATTATGATATTCATTTTGTGCCTTTGCCCAAACTTTTGGAACACCTAGCTCTTTGAGTAATAGTGATGTTAAGATACTTGCTTCAATGTTTTCTCCGAATGAGACAAAAGCATGGTCTACATTTCTAATTCCTGCTTGTTTTAAGGAGTTTTCATCAATTCCATTAGCTTGAATAGCATGTGTAGCAATATTTGAATATTCTTTTACTTTTTCTTTATCTATATCTATAGCTAGTACTTCAACTTCCATTGCGGAAAATTCTTTCACTAAACTACTGCCAAATTGGCCTAATCCAAACACTGCATACTGTTTTTTCATAACTATCCATCCTTTCAAAACGACAAAAAAAGACCACCCTTAAAAAGAATGGTCAATGAAATCATTAACCTTTCTCTCTACATTGCTTACGGAGTTAGCTGTCGGATTAGGGATTGAGAGTATCCCTTCTTAAACATACCTAGTATGTTTAAGATTCACCCCAAGATAAACATGGTTTATCAAAAATGGTTCCCCCGCTCATAACGATTCAGCAAAAAGGTTGTTGTATAAAATTGATAAATATAACATACTCCTTTGATAATCAATAGTCAATATTATTTTGACATATTTAACATTTTAATAAGTCAATTTGACACTGTTACAAAACATAGATTCCTATTACAAAGGACTCTTTATAACTGTCAAATGTATTAATAATAAACAATAGCATAAGTTTCAATCAGTTAACAGTAATGGAGTGATTGAAAATCGATTAGTCCACTGAAAAGGTAATTTCCGAAACTTTTAAGTAGCCTTTCATTGGTGAAATGGATGTGGAGATTCTATTATTGGTGCTTCTGGTATAAACTTCGTAAAAGTAAAAAATAGAAAAGTAATCAATAAGATACTGATACATAATCCGAAAGCCAATTGTTTGTGTGATAACAATTGGGACAGATGCCTTTTAATCTCTAAAATGGTCATACATACTAGTAAAAGAACGCTCAAAAGAAGTAAAAATAAACTTTCCGAAACGTGAAGCATAACGGACAGCATGGCTCCCATCATGGCAGACATCATTCCGGAAAAAAGACCTTCCAGGCAGACATGGTAACCTAACGGCAATCCGCTCACCGTTGTCATGATGGAAATAATGACTACGCTATATAATGTTGCCCAGAATAAATTATCATGAAAAAGGATACCTACCAAAAGACCTATACATAAACCGAAGGCCATAGGAAGTACCATGCCAATCATTGCAGGACGTCTCTCTTTTTCCTTGAAGATCAAAAAATAAAACGTCAAAACACACAAAATTAATATCCCTACCGTATATTGGATTAACATACATGTCCACCTCTCTATCATGTTTATGCTTTGTTGGGTGTTGGTATCCCTACAATGTTCTGGAATTTTGTCATATGCCTGATAACTTTCCTTAATCAAAAGAGGTTAAATTTCTTTTTAAAGACGAATTGTTATATAGAATAAAAAAACAGTTTTGCTAAAACCTATTTGTATCATTGATATAAGGAAGTGGTTGTTTTGGAACTTATCTATTCCGTCATCCCATCATTGGTCGCCATCATTATTGCCATATGGACGAAACAAGTGATTCCTTCTCTGTTAATTGGATTATGGGTAGGGAGTCTTTTATTAACCCAATCATTATTTTTATCTGTGGGGCAGACTATAGATTATATCGTTGGAGTGTTAACTGATACAGGAAATATAAATGTACTTATGTTTTTATATATATTTAGTGGGTTAGTAGCCCTTATTCAAATATCTGGTGGGATACAAGCTTTTGGAAATTGGATGAAAAAATATATTACCAATTCAAAAAGAGTGTTTGGTGTACTATGGGGGTTATTACCCATTACCTTTATCGATTGCGGATTTCGTGTAGTGGCTGCTGGTTCGATCGTAAAATCTCTTTCTCAAAAATATCATGTTTCCAGAGAGAGGTTAGCATATATGCTGAATAATTCCGCTAGCCCTGTTATTATTCTAATTCCTTTAGCGACAACGTTTGTCGGTTATGTTTTAGGTGTTGTAGAAAAAGGGATGCAAGCTTCAGGAGTAGAGGGGTCTGCATTAGCATTATTTATTCAATCCTTACCTTTTCAATTTTTTAGTTATACTGCGATAGGAATTGCCATTTTATCTATCATGCCTAGATTTAATTTTAGCGGGATGAAAGAATTAATAAAAATGAATCATGCACCGCTTAAACCTGCACACGATGCTGAAATGTCTGAGGAATTTCATCATCATGAAAAAGGGGAATCTGCAAAAGACCAAACAGGGAATGCAGTAAAGGGGAGTATGGAACACAACCATGATATGGATGAGAAACCAATTTTAAAACCAAGATTGATGAACTTGATTGTACCTTTAGTTGTATTAATTCCATTAAGTTTTTTCTTAATGTGGAATAGTGAAGAACCATCTCGCTCTATGTTGATTGCGTTATTGATTACAATGGTTATTACTTCCATATTATATAGGATACAAGGGATTAAGTTAGAAACGCTGGTTGAACGATTTATTAAAGGCGGTAATCAACTCATTGCTACCATTGCTATTTTAGCAGTAGCTTGGCCGATATCTGATGTATCACAAGATCTAGGGCTTGGTCAGTTAATTGAAAACACGTTAGCAGGGAATTTAAGTCCTTTTCTTGTCCCAGGTTTACTTTTTGTGGTGACAGGTGCTGTATCATACTTTATTGGGTCATCATGGGGAAGTTGGGCGTTGATGGTGCCTATTGCATTTACATTAGCTGTATCTACAGGTAGCGCTATACCGATTGCATTGGCTGCTGTATTATCTGGAGGTACTTTTGGAGATGTTACTTCTCCAGTATCAGGGATGACGGCAATGTCTGCTGGGATTGCAGAAGCAGATCACATGAAATATGTCAAAGCAATGTCACCCTATAATCTTACAGCAGGCGTAGTGGCGGCTCTGCTTTTCTTTGTTGTTCCTTTTATCATCTAGCTTTTCATAAGGATTCATTTTTTCATGATAAAGCAAACATATAAAACAGGAATAGCAGTGTAAGTGCAATGACGGATGAATGGAGTGATTGTTGATTATTAAGGCTATAGGGGTGGGCGAATGCTTAATATGAGTATTTGCTTAATTCGTTATTGAAGCAGGTTAGTTGAATAAAATTTCAACAATACATTTAAGACTGTTCTCTTAAATACCATTCTAATATTTCCTCTTTATGTTTTGAGGGAGTATGATTGTAATTAACTAATTTTAGTCCGTCAATTTCTCGTGTAAATTTAAGTGTATCGGTGCCAATTGTATTATGTGCACCAACAAAAGCATCCAGTTGAATTGTTATTTCAAAAGAAAGTCCATCTGTCATTTTTAAATCTAACACTTTTTTATTCCACGTTTGAACACCTGTAAGTCCTTCATTGTTCAGGTAGTATTCATCAACAGCTCGGTAAATTTCTTCCCACATTAAAGATAATAATGCTTTTTCATAATTGGATTGATTTGATGCAAATGCTGGAGTCGAAAACATAAGAAATAGCGATAAAAAAATAATTAATACTTTTTTCACTAACAACACCTCTAATACCTTTTAATGATATGTTTACCTAAAGAACTTCAAATATTACTAATAATATAGGATAACTATAATCTTTATTGTTGTTAGAAATTCAAGTAGCTCAGCAGAAGAAGTCTATAAGTTTTTAAGCAATGGTTAATTAATAAACAAACGAGCCTCGTTAGTACAATAAGAAAACCATATTTACCGTGTTATTAATCTTGAATTTTGGTATACTTCAATTGATAAACTAAGGAAAATGGTGAGGTAAAGAATATTTAATAATTTTATAGAGGGAGTGTGTTACATAATGGTTGGCGTAGAAATTGATATGGTTGTGAAAGATAGCTTAAAAGCATTGGAATTATACGAAAAAATATTTGAGATCGAACGAGTTGAGGTTTCAGACTTTCCTCGAGGCGAAAATGAGGTAATCTTTACCCTTTACGGCGTTCACTTTCATATGCTGGATGAAAACCCGGAATTCCACTTGATCGCACCAACCCCTGATGATCCTAAAACACTTTGGTTTAACATCATGGTCTCAGACATTGAGGATACCTATGCAAAGGCGATGGATTTAGGTTGTAAAGAGGTGCAACCAGTGACGGAAATACCTGACTACGGAGTATCGAATGCCATATTTATGGACCCTTTTAGTTATATATGGATGCTGCACCAAGTACATAAAGAGGTTAGTCATGAAGAACGTACCCAGCTTTGGGAGGAAAAAAGGGAGTATTAACAATGGGGGCGAGAGATGAAGATCAAAAAAAGAATGGCGGCTCTATTTTGGTTATTGAAGTAAAGAGGCAGATTTCTTAGAAGGAAAAGTCTCCTTTTTATTGAACTTTTTATTAGTACAGTAGTAAATTAGGTATATATATTTAAATAAATATATGAATACTCCAGCCATGTGTAACTATAGGAAACTGTAATACATTCGAAAAAAGGAGGTAACATTCATGAGTAACTATGGCAGTCTCTATGAAAAAGAAGGAAGACAGGTTTTGGTTTTTGAACGTAAATATCCATTTAGTCCCGAAAAAGTATTTCGTTTTATAACGGATCCTGATTACTTTACTCAGTGGTATCCATTTGCAACTGGAGATATGGATCTTACTGTTGGTGGAAAGATAAAGTTCGATGATGGTGAAGGGTCAATCTATGAGGCAGTTATTACCGAATTAAATCCCCCATATTCCTTTTGTTTTCGGGAAGTTGATGATTTGTTAGAGATAAGCATACATGTAGCGAATCAAGGGTGCACCTTGACATTTAGTCATACGTTTGATGATCGAGAAATGGCGATATATATAGCTGCAGGATGGCATAGATGCTTGGATGTCCTTGGTCAATTAATTCATGGGCGTTCAATAGAATGGGAAGATAATGCACTTGAATTACGTGAATACTACAAAAAAAGTTTGTATAAAAATTAAGCATTTTGTAGTTAACTTACATATATATTAGCAGAATGCACAATAAGTAATACGTTCAACAATAAAAGAATAGCCATGGTGGACATTCGTTCCTTTATTTGTGGAAAAATAGGTGTTTTTGGATGGCTAACGGACATTTGTTCCTTTATTCAGCGAAAAGGCATTCGTTTTCCTAAGGTTATGAGCATATAACGACTGATGTCCGAACCTCCTTCAAAAATGCCATTTTTTTAGAAAAAGGTACTCAGTGTCCGTAATAATTAGATCTCTTATCATAGTTTCAAAATGGATGTTGGCAAGCTTACCAAAGGATCTTGTCTTGGTGCATCGGGATAGCCTATGGCGGGTAATCCCCTTTCTCCGCTGTAGAACAGATAATCTTATCATAGACTAACTAATCAAGAACAGTCGGATTACGATGAAAGAATTGGGCGAGAAAGTCCATTTAACTGGACCATAATAAATAGTGATGGGATGGATAATAATTACATACACTTGAATCCATAATTACGACTGCTGAAGAAAAAAGCAGTCGCTTTTTTTGGCTAAAGTTACTAATTTATTCTAAATAGAAGCGTTTTATGGGGCGAATTTGGAATTGGAAAATTAGTTATGGAAAAAATAAAAACAAGTATCAATAAGGACAGACTAGGTAGCGTCCATTTTCGAGTTTCTATAATTGACAATTAATACTATAGGGGGGTATAGTATAATTACAAAAGAAAAGGAAGTGATTGGTTTGGAAGAAAACTGCTCTCAAAATCATCCAAGTACACCGAGAACAAAAGCTGAAATGGATAAAATAATAAACCGTTTAAAACGAATAGAAGGTCAAATTCGCGGAGTACAGAAAATGGTAGAAGAAGATCGATATTGTATAGATATTTTAGTCCAAATTACTGCCATTCAATCTGCATTAAAAAATGTAGGGTTCTCTGTAACTGAACGACATATAAACCACTGTGTTAGTGATGCCATTATAAAAGGTGAAGGTAAAGAATCTATCGAAGAATTGATGAATGTGATGAAGCAATTTTCCAAGTAAGGAGGGTGTGTGATGAGTGATGAAAAACATGTAACTCTTGGTGTAACAGGAATGACTTGTGCAGCGTGTTCGAACCGCATTGAAAAAGTTCTAAATAAAATGGATGGCGTAGAAGCCCAAGTCAACTTAACAACAGAAAAGGCGACGGTGGACTACGATCCAGAGAAAACGACTATGGAAGATATTACAAAGAAAATAGAAGATATTGGGTACGGTGTTCGAACGGAAAAAGCTGAACTTGATGTCTTCGGGATGACCTGTGCAGCCTGTTCTAACCGAATCGAAAAGGTTTTAAATAAACAAGAAGGAGTATCACTTGCTACTGTCAACTTAACTACGGAAAATGCTTCTATTGAATATAACCCTGTATTAGTAGATCAACATGCCTTGATCGAAAAAATAAGTAAGCTCGGATATGAAGCGAAACCAAAGGCAGAATCGGAAGAAAAACAAACCTATAAAGAAAAGGAACTGAAAAAACAGAAGACTAAATTATTCATTTCAGCGATTCTTTCTGCTCCCTTATTAATAACGATGCTGGTTCATTTATTTAACATGACGATACCGGGTATATTGATGAATCCATGGTTCCAATTTGCTTTAGCAACACCAGTTCAATTTATTATTGGGTGGCCATTTTATGTTGGTGCCTATAAAAATCTGAAAAATGGGGCAGCTAACATGGATGTGTTAGTTGCATTAGGTACTAGTGCTGCCTATTTCTATAGTTTGTACGAGTCATTTAGGACGATCGGAAATCCTGAATATATGGCCCATTTATATTTTGAAACGAGTGCCGTTTTAATCACACTCATTTTATTTGGTAAATATTTAGAAACAAGAGCCAAGAGTCAAACAACGAATGCTATATCTGAATTGCTCCATTTACAAGCAAAAGAAGCCCGTGTGATTAGAGATGGTAAAGAAGAGATGATTCCTGCCCGCGACGTTATAGTGGGGGATCATTTAATCGTAAAACCAGGTGAAAAGATACCTGTAGATGGTATCGTTGTGAAAGGGAGAACATCTGTTGATGAATCCATGCTCACTGGTGAATCGATTCCGATTGAAAAGGACTCGGGTGCAAAAGTCATTGGATCTACTATCAATAAAAATGGTTCGATTGAAATGGAAGCAACAAAGGTTGGGAAAGATACGGCACTTGCATCGATTATCAAAGTAGTGGAAGAAGCACAAGGATCAAAAGCACCAATCCAGCGGTTAGCTGATGTTATTTCCGGTTATTTTGTGCCGATTGTAGTCGGTATTGCCATTATTACTTTTGTTATCTGGATTGCTTTTGTAGAGCTTGGTCAATTTGAACCAGCACTGGTTGCAGCAATAGCTGTACTTGTCATTGCTTGTCCGTGTGCGTTGGGATTAGCCACTCCCACTTCCATAATGGTGGGAACAGGAAAAGCTGCGGAAAGTGGAATATTATTTAAAGGCGGAGAACACTTAGAAGGAACAAATCAATTAGAAGCAATTGTTCTTGATAAGACTGGAACAATCACAAAAGGAAAACCAGAAGTAACTGATTTTTCTGGTGATGAAGAAACATTACAATTATTGGCTAGTGCAGAAAGAGGATCAGAACATCCACTTGCGGAAGCGATTGTGACATACGCAACAGAACAGGATATTGATTTTGTTGATGTGGACGATTTCTCCGCTATACCTGGTCACGGTATCAAGGCAACAATCGCAGGAAAACACATTCTTGTTGGAAATCGAAAATTAATGCAAAATCATCAAATTGAGATGGAAGGTTCTGAAGAGAAGTTAGTTGATTATGAAAAAAGTGGTAAAACAGCCATGTTGATCGCCATTGATGGTCAGAATCGGGGTATAGTTGCGGTTGCAGACACCATTAAGGAAACAGCACCTGAAGCGATCAAGCAGTTAAAAGAATTAGGAATCGAAGTGATCATGTTAACAGGGGATAACGAAAGAACGGCACATGCTATTGCTAAACAAGTAGGAATTGATCAAGTAATTGCTCAAGTATTACCTGAAGAAAAGTCAGATAAGGTAAAAGAAATTCAATCGAAAGGTAAAAAAGTAGCCATGGTTGGCGATGGTGTGAATGATGCACCTGCATTAGTTACTGCAGATATTGGGATTGCGATTGGAACTGGAACGGAAGTAGCGATTGAAGCTGCTGACATTACCATTCTTGGTGGAGAGTTGTTGCTCATTCCAAAAGCCATTAAGGTCAGTCATGCAACAATTCGAAATATCCGTCAAAACCTTTTCTGGGCTTTCGGATACAATACGGCAGGAATTCCAGTTGCAGCACTGGGATTACTTGCGCCATGGATTGCTGGTGCAGCAATGGCATTAAGTTCAGTTAGTGTTGTTACGAACTCACTTCGTTTAAAACGAGTGAAACTATAAAAATATAAATTTAAAGGAGTGTAAAGTCATGGAAAAGACAATAAGCGTTCAAGGCATGTCATGTGGTCACTGCAAAATGTCAGTGGAAGGTGCATTAAAAGATTTAGATGGCGTTACAGCTGCTGAAGTTAATTTAGACGCGGGTAGTGTGGATGTTACCTATGATGACTCAAAAGTTACATTTGATGCTTTGAAAGAAGCTATTGAAGAACA
Organism: Gracilibacillus sp. YIM 98692; assembly: GCF_010993965.1. GTDB lineage: Bacteria > Bacillota > Bacilli > Bacillales > Amphibacillaceae > Gracilibacillus. The sequence continues at coordinate 36,856 of NZ_WIXM01000032.1, forward strand.
AGGCTATGATGTGGAGGCTTAATCATTTTCTAATGGAAATCAACCCTCGGGAGTGTACCATTCAGGTATACGCTCTCTAGGGTTAGCATTAGTAGGTACTATATTGGCGATTCACTATCTGATTTGTGAAAGAAGGGGCGATTGTGGAATAAGCTGCAATCGTCTTTTCTGTTAGGCAAACGATAAGTGTCATTTTCATTGTATTTCTTATTGATTTGGTATTTATTCAGCTCTTAAGTACCAAGTTTATTAGATCTAGTCTTGATTTTGGCACTTATCATCGTTATAAGTGCCATTTTTGGTCGTATGGTGATTCATTTTGGTACTTAATGTTGGATTAAATACTAGTTTGACAAAGTATTTTTTTATTTCCGTATAGGAAAGCATAAATTGTCCCTTTCTTCAACACGAAGAATAAGCACCCTTCTTTATTGAATAAATGTAATTATGCTAAATGGCAGGAATTATAATGACATGTTGCATTTTGGTGGAAAAATTTACACTGAAAAATCCGCTGAAAAAGGTGATGTTGTGTTAAAGTGGCAGGTTAGTGGAATAAGTATTTAAATATTTTGTAGGGAGAGATATAATTTTGAAAAAAAAGATTACAACATTGTTAGGACTAATGATTCTTTTGTTGGTTGGATGCTCAAATGAAGAGATTCCTAACCATCTAGTGTTTGAAGGAAAAAGTGAAAATTTTAAAGTTCATTTTGAAGTAAGTCAATCCCCTAACGAGAATAAAAAAGGAAAGTATCATTATTCAGAAAGACCAATGATTGATTATATAGGAGATGATTACGAACTAGGTACTCATTTTAAATGGAAAATCACTGGTTCTGATATTATACAATCACGAGCTTCGGGTACTAGTAAAAAAAGAAAATTTGGTGTAATCCCACCCCAAAATTGGTATGAATCCACTGCATTTGATTCCTATCTAAAAGAAGATGCTTCACTTACTTTTAAAATGGATTGGGGACAAAAAAGTGAGTCTATCCCTTTAAAACTTACAAAAGTTTCATACACCGAATAAATTTCTCGATACAAAGAGATAAAACTAACAATAAATAGAAACATCTACCGAAATATAAGATAAATAAAGTGAAATTAAAGTATATGGGTCTCCTAATGGAGGCTTATCTGGAACAAGAAACGTAGACCTTATTGCGTTAAAGGGAAGGTTAATTTAAAAACAAAAATTTATTGATAGATTGGAGGAGTAAGATGTCTAAGCGGAAAATAAGTGTAATTGCTATGATTTCTATAGTGTTAAATATTGCTTTGATTTGGTTTGGATTTTCTTTTTATCAAGAAAATAAGACTATTAAAAAAGGAATTATTACTCAATATTCAACACAACAAGAGGAAGCACTGTTTGAATTGGAAAGAGCACTAGAAAATCAAGATGACAAAGAGGAATTTGTCAAAGCATTAACATCGGCATATGGAATCATATATCATAATGAAGTCTTAACGAGAACTTATACACCTATTGGTGAGAATGTGGAAATTCCTGAGAATATAAACATAATAAATAGTCCTTACACATCCAAAGCGATTGGGAATGCACTATTCGAACGAACAATGGATAGGATGGATAATGACGATATGCAAAAATTAGAAGAATATACATCATATGTTGATGATGTGGTTAAAACACTTGATTATCGAAATACAATAGAGGAAAAAAGTTTAAGCCAGCAATATAAAGTCTTAAATGAAGTTAGTAATTTAATCGAAGGTTTTGATTTAGAAGACTAAAAATGTAACTTCATCTTATTGTGTGAATTATTACACTTAAACAAACGAAGGGCGAATATTTAACAAGTAGATCGTCAATCGAGGACGATAAGTGTCATTTTCATTGTATTTCTTATTGATTTGGTTTTTATTCAGCTGTTAAGTACCAAGTTTATTAGATCTAGTCTTGATTTTGGCACTTATCACCGTTATAAGTGCCATTTTTGGTCGTGTGGTTATTGTTTTTGGTACTTAATGGTGGTTTAAGTACTATTTTGACAAATTACTTTTTTATTTCCGTATAGGAAGTATAAATTGTCAGCAAGGAAGCAATTTCGACGTAGTGGACAATTTTAGGAATATAGATAAGGGCAACTACGTCTCTGACTTCACCAAAGGCTCGTCAATCGACGAGTTTTCTTTATGGTGCTTAACCTTGTGATATGATCAAAGCTTGGTCAGTCAATTGAAAACACATTAGCAGGGAATTTAAGTCCCTTTCTTCAAACATGAAGGATAAGTACCCTTCTTTATTGAATAAATATAATTATGCTAAAGGGCAGTTATGTTGAAGAAGAAGTATCCTTTTGGTTAAAGTATAAGAAATGACAATGAAAAGGTGGTATAAAAAGTGATAAAAAGAGAACTTCGGAAAACAGCTGATGGTGGATGGCTTCGTTTACAAACAGTCACGAATATTTGTCAGAGCAAGTGTGGGAAGTATTAACAAATGAAGATTATGTTAATAAGTGGCATCCAGAACTTCGAATGCACCAACTACGTGACGGTGGTAACATAATTTTTGATTTCGGGAATGGTGAATTTCATAAGTTACCTATTCGAGAGTTTAAAGAAGGTAAGATTTATGGATTTGACTGGTACGGAAGTTACATACGATTTGAAGTGGAAGAGGATGGACAGTTGCTGATGACGTTTAAAGTCAACGAAGTAAATGAGCAATCACTTCGGGACCTTACAGGATGGACGATGATTAGTGAAGCAATTGATGCCACATTACGTGGAGAAAGTTTCACGTTTGATAAGGAACGGGCTGGAAAGATACGTCAAGAATATGAGCGTGAGTTGGAAGTATAGTTACTTAAAAAGAAATAGTTATTCAACTATCGCGTGCTTTTCTTCAATAAGATTTGAATCATTATCTTCCACAATCGAGGCACGATTGTGGAACTAGATATATCAAAAAAAGCAGATTTCTTAAAATTTAGGAAACCTGCTTTGTAAAAATGAATCCGAGTACTGGAATTAATGGGATCACCTATTAAATGGGTATATTTCAAGAAAATACTAAAAATGCAATAAAGTGCAAAGAGCGTAAAAAAAACTTGTTGTATCAAGGGTTTAACCCTCTGCAAAAAATGATGATTGCAATAAAAATGAAAGCGGTTTAATCTAAGTGTAAGACATGAAGCAGTTACCCAAGATTAATTGATAAAGTGAATGGATCAAGTAACTGAAAATGTGAGAAACAGATCTGAGTTGGCCCGTTTAAATGGTAAATCAATTAAAGGAATAGGCACTGCCAAGGAAGCAATTTCGACGTAGTGGACAATTTTAGCGAATATAGATAAGTGCAACTATGTCTCTGACTTCGCCAAAGGCTCGTCAATCGACGAGTTTTCTTTATATGCTTTTAAAGGAGGTGACTTTAAGTAACCTGTTGTGCCTATACTCCTTGTTCAGGGAAATAAGGAATCTATCAAACATTTAAAGCAAGGGCATTTAACTCGGAAAAATCATTAACGAGAGGAGACTTTTTTGTGAAAAAAATTGGAAGTTTGATTATGACTATTTGTATGCTTGCAACCGTGCTTACGACAAATACTGTTAGTGCGAATGCAGAGGGTTATACGGAGACGGGATCGAATTCGGCAATTTACTACATATCTCCAACTGGTAGTGATAGCAATCCAGGAACTAAAAGTGAGCCATTTAAAAGTTTGATGAAGGCGCAAGCCGAAGCTTCCTCTGGGGATACCGTATATATTCGTGGCGGAGTTTATGATGAGTTTGAGTTTGATCAAGATACAGATAATCTGCACGAGTCTGTTTATCATTTTGTGCATGATATTTATAAGAGCGGGATTACCTATCAGGCTTATCCTGGAGACGAAAGACCTGTTTTTGATTTCAGTAATGTACCAACTGATCAACGTGTAGCTGCTTTTTACATAGGAAGAGAAGTTACTGATATCAATTTCATCGGATTTGATGTGACTGGAGTTAAAGTAGGTGACCAAAAGCAGTCCGAAGCTTTTAGAATTGGTGGTGAAGCGAACTTCGAGAATATGGCTGCTTATAATAATGAAGCAAATGGTTTTTACTATTTTGCCAATGGGACAGGAGTTGTTCTAAATACAGATGCTTATAACAACATTGGACCAACTCCTAGATCAGCTGGAAATATAGATGGTTTTGGTGCTCATGGAGAAGCAGTTTGGTTCATTAACAGCCGTGCATGGAATAACAGTGATGATGGATTTGACAGTATCAATTCAAATGGGCCAGTAACTCATATCAATAGCTGGGCTTTTAATCATAATGGTAATCAAGAGCGTATAGGCGACAAAAATGGGTTTAAAGTCGGCGGATATGCTTATATAACAGAGGGACTTCCAGATCCATTGCCAGTTCATACCGTTATAAATAATTTATCTGTTAATAACGGAGGTAATAACTTTTATGCGAATCATCAGCCAGGGCAATCAGCTTATTGGATTAATAACACGGCTTCCAATCCTGGCTATGGTGCTAACTTCAATATGCTAGAGCGTGTCAGTCCAACTAGTACAGAAGACATCCCTGGTTACCGAGAAGTTTTACACAATAACATTGCTTATGAGGGTCCACTAACATCAAATTTAGACAATGATAAGACTCCGCAAGAAAATATAACGAATAATTCTTGGACCATAGATGGTGGTCTTGATGTCACTGCTGATGATTTTGAAAGTATGGATATGGAACAATTAACTGCACCTAGAAAATCAGACGGCAGTTTACCTGATGTGACATTTATGAAACCTGTACCTACTAGTCCGCTTTACCAAAACGGTTTAGGCTACCTTGCTGACAAAAATGATCCTTTTGTAACCTTACAAAAACTAGTGTCAGTATACGCCCAATCCGGAAATATAGATAATCATGGAATTGAAAGAAGTCTCCAGATGAAACTAAAGAACCATAATCTGTCTGGTTTTATTAATGAGTTAGAGGCTCAATCAGGAAAGCATATAGATGAGGAAACAGCACATAGTCTGACTCTAGTAGCGAATGCTTTGATAAAATAAGGAATTATGATCACTGAAAGAGGCACCTCATATTGGGTGTCTCTCTCTTTTTTTAATAAAAGTGTATTTTTCTAGTGAATGCAATTGCAAGTTTTATGCTTTATTTAGTTTTAGGAAAATTCAAGTTTTTTTGTTAATGTACGTATTTTTGTTAATAAAAATGTTCTTAGCACTATAATGGGCTTCTATTAGCTGGTTCGTATTATAAGGTTAGAAAGCACAAAGAAATCCTTTGAAAGTATAAAAAGTCAGCATTATTAAGCTATCCATAGGGTGGCATTTTTAATTTTGTTGTATATTAAATTAAAGAGAGAAACTCTCATGTGAAGCGTTTCACTTAAACAATCGGGCTAGTATTTAACAAGTAGATCGTCAATCGAGGACGATAAGTGTTATTTTCATTGTAATTCTTATTGATTTGGTATTTATTCAGCTGTTAAGTACCAAGTTTATTAGATCTAGTCTTGATTTTGGCACTTATGACCGTTATAAGTGCCATTTTTGGTCGTGTGGTTATTAATTTTGGTACTTAATGGTGGTTTAAGTACTATTTTGACAAAGTACTTTTTTATTTTGGTACTTAACCTTGTGATATTTTCAGCTGCTTGGTAAGTCGAAGTTGCAATATATTAAAAACGATCCCACTAATCCCAAATTATTGAAAGTTAATCGTTAGATAATCATAAAAATAAATGAAGAACTTTTTTTACTAATGAAGGGGTGGGATCGTGGAATTTGAGGTTGGGCGAAATATTGTGATAATTATAGGTATTTCATTATTAATATTGGGAATTAAACACAAAAAGGATCATCACGAAGAACCATACAAACCTATTAAGATGGGTAAAGTAAAGTATGATGAAGATGCGGAAAAATCGGTTGTCGGTTTATCACTTTTTGGATTACTTAGTATGTTTCCGTGGTGGTTTATTAAAATCGTTAACATATGTTTAGGTTTATTGTTTTTATATTTAGGTTTTTTTGGTAACCAATAATCAAGCATATGTGTTTTATCACTAAATGGCAGTTTAGTACAAGAATCAATATTTAGATACTCTTTACAAAGAATTACGATTCCTAAGTATGGATACTGACAACTAGTTACTTAAAATAATTTGTAGACTTACTTACAACAGAATAGATATGTTTTCCAGATTATAGTAGTATGAATCCTATTATTAGGTTCTCATTTATTGAGGGAAAGGAGTAGGAAATGTCAAAAATAGTTTCATTTGTTGGTGGAGTTCAAGGACCTTGGAAAGTTGTCAAAATTGAAAATGTAGTTGGAAAACCCATGGAACCAGTTGAGAAACTCCAAATAGTTGATGGTTCTGTAGAAAATCCTTCTTTCAACACAAATTGGATACTACGGGGTGTAACAAGCAACTTGCGTTATACCACAAGTCAAGAGAAAGAACATTTAAATAAGCATTCACCGCCACTTGGTAGAAAAGAAGATACTTGTGCTGCATTGATACCAATAAAGAAATCAGTTGAATGGTGGGAGCTTGCACAGGACGAAAGACGTGAGATTTTGGAGGAACAGTCTCAACATATTAAAATAGGACTACGACACTTGCCTGCCATTGCACGAAGATTACACCACTCGCGTGACCTTGGTGAACCATTTGATTTTATCACTTGGTTTGAATATTCTCCAGATTATTCTAGGGATTTCGAAGAGTTAGTATCAAGTCTTCGTACTACACTTGAGTGGAAGTATGTAGAGCGAGAAGTAGATATTAGATTGGCTTTAGACTAATTTTCCATAAGATAAACCAATAATCGTTTTTAAAAGTATAATTAAAAAATGATTTAAGATTAATTTTTTTAAGTAAAGGGGTGCTTATCTAGAAAGTTCCACTTAAAAGACCAAATGAATATTGGAGTGGAGTGTACTATGCGTGAATTGCTTCTAGAAATTGAACTATTTAAGAATTGGGCTAAACCAGCAGATAAATCCTTTGGAGAATGGGAAACTGAATACCTCCATTGGGACAGAATATATCACTTTGTTAACAAGCTAATTGAAGATAGCCCTGTTGAAAAATGGAGTCCAGACCTAATAAACGAATTTTTATATATTTTAGCGAGAGACAACGAATGCGAAATAATTATTGATACTTTAATAGAAAATCCACCTCAATTACTATCCATTGCTAAACACTCGGTATCGTTTCCAGACCACGATGCAAGGTGGCAAATAGCCTATGGACTTGGGGAAATAAATGAAAATGAACAAGAAATAAAAAATATTCTAAAAAAGTTACTAAATGATGATAAGGAATACGTTAGGATAAGAGCATCTTTTGCTTTTGAGAAAAAGGGATTTAAATTGTAATTCCTATATTGCATTAACGGGTGCGTTAGTTTAACAAGCCGATATTATAAAAATGGAACTTCCATAAACTAGGAAGTTCCATTTTTATA
>NZ_WIXM01000033.1 GCF_010993965.1 Gracilibacillus sp. YIM 98692
TTCTTTTTCACTCAAAACAGCACAGTTTTTCAGTGGCCTCGAAGAGCAGCTTCCGAAGACCCCACAGGATGCACCTGCGTCTTCTAGTAAAGCTTCGTAGTAGGCTTCCTCGGTGCAAGGGAGCAAAGCTGTTATTTCAAGTAGCCCCCTGGCTGAGGTGCTGCCCCCGGAAAGCGAGTGTTTTTCCGCAGCGTCGATTACGCACTCATCGAGACAAGCGGAGGAAAACTTCACCAAAGTTACTGCACAGTTTATGGATATTGTGCATTAAGGTTTATTTTGTATACCTATAAACTTTTTTAAAATAGATTAGGAAATGATAAGCATCTATTTTATCTGGAATGCTATTTTTTCTGTGAAGTTAGAGAGTCATTCTATTTAGAAAAACGTAGATAGGACTTGATGTGAATCGCTTTTTCTTAGTTCTGTTTTTTTTCTTTTTTCATACAATGTATTTGAAGGGGGGAAGACACTTTATATGAAAAAAATAAAAACGAGAATGGGAAACTGGCTTACTAAAACATTAGAACTTCCTTCTGAAGTAACGTTAGAACTGCCCAGAATTACAATGATTGGCTCGATTCATGCATATATTGAAAATCATCAAGGGTTAATGACCTTTAAGACAAATGAATTACGGTTAAAAGTACACCACGGATATGTGAAAATTGTTGGTTCTGATTTTGTATTGAAAATGATGATCGAACAAGAGATTCTTTTAGAAGGAAATATTGAAGATGTCTCTTTTCAAATAGAAAATGGTAAGAAGATTTCGGAGGGGAAATAGTTATGTCTTTCAAAAAACAGAATTGGTTTACAGGAGCATTAACTATACGAGTAAAAGGGGAATATCCGGAATTATTTTTTAATTTATGTGTAAAAAATGGGATGGATGTATGGGATATTGTAAAAGAAGACAGAACAACTTGTAAAGGTAAAATAAATATTGCAGATTTGTCAAAACTAAGACAAGTTAAGCGTAAAACCATTTATAAAATCTCTTTTGTTAGTAAATCAGGATTTCCTTTTTTGATTAAAAAATTAAAATATCGTAAACCACTATTATTTGGTTTTTTCCTTGGGCTTTTGTTTATTTTTTTCTTGTCTAACATTGTATGGCGTGTGGAAGTGGAAGGATTAGAAGAGGAGCTAGAAAGGCAAGTTTATACTAAATTGGAGGATTATGGCGTTTATAGAGGCGGTTTTCAATGGAATATTGAATCACCAGCAGAGATACAAAAAAAACTGCTTCAAGATATTCCAGAGTTGCTATGGGTGGGTGTGAAAAAACAAGGAGCTTCTTATCATTTAGAAGGAGTAGAAAAAATCACGGTTGATAAAGAAGAAGAATTACCTCCAAGCCATCTTGTTGCAAGGAAAGAAGGCGTTATAGAAAAAGTATATGTGTCAAATGGACAACCTCTTGTTACAGAAAATCAAGTCGTACAAAAAGGAGATATCTTGGTATCTGGTTACTTAGTAAACCAAGAAGCAATCACAGAGGATGAGGATGAGGAAAAGGAACAAACACATAAACCGGTTGCTGCTGAAGGAGAAGTAATTGCAAAGGTTTGGTATCGAAGTGAGATAGCCTTGCCTTTAGAGGAATCCTATCAAGTACTATCAGGAAATGTAATGGATAAATATTACTTGCGAATTTCTCGTTATTTAATCCCTATATGGAATTGGGGAAAACCTGAGTATTCAAAGTTTCAATTAGATACAGAGGAACGGTTCTTATATTTCCTGAAGTGGAAGTTACCCCTTTCATTTATTAAACAATCTATAAGCGAAAAGGAGGAAGTAACCGAGAAAAGAACTTTAGAAGAAGCAAAACAATTAGCATTACAGCAGGCAAAGAGAAATTTGAAAAAAGAAATCCCGTTAGATGCTGAAATAACCAAAGAAAAACTTTTGCACGAAAGGGAAGAGAATGGTAAAGTTAAATTAACCTTATATTACACGGTGCTAGAAGATATTACAAAGAGACAACCTATAAATCAAGGAGATTGATTATGTCGGAAGATTTAAAAGTGATCGATTTACATGTAGAAAACCCGAATGAAGCGTTAAGTTTATTTGGAACAGAAGACCGACACCTCAAACAATTGGAAGAACAATTACAGGTATCTATTGTTTCAAGAGGTGAACAAGTTAGTGTCTCTGGCAGTGAAACAGATGCAACCATTATTCGTGAGGTGTTGCAAGGTCTATTAAATATCATACGCAAAGGTATTACCATTACGGAACGAGATGTGGTATATGCGATTGATTTAGCGAAAAAAGGTAAGATAGACCAATTAGAAACTTTATTTGAAGACGAAATAACGAAAAACGCCAATGGGAAATCTATTCGAGTTAAAACCCTAGGTCAGAGAAATTATTTACAAGCAATAAAACAGAATGATCTTGTTTTTGGAATAGGACCAGCAGGGACTGGGAAGACTTACTTAGCTGTTGTGATGGCAGTGCATGCATTAAAAAATGGTCAAGTGAAACGAATTATCTTGACAAGACCTGCAGTAGAAGCTGGTGAAAGCTTAGGTTTTTTGCCAGGTGATTTGAAGGAAAAAGTAGATCCTTATTTAAGGCCGTTATATGATGCTCTACATGATGTATTAGGTACAGAGCATACAATGCGATTAATTGAGAGAGGCACGATTGAAATTGCACCTCTAGCATATATGCGTGGCCGCACTTTAGATGATGCATTTGTTATTTTAGACGAAGCCCAAAATACGACAAATGCACAAATGAAAATGTTTTTGACTAGGCTAGGCTTTGGTTCTAAAATGGTTATAACAGGAGATGTAACGCAAATTGACTTACCTCAAGGGGTGAAATCTGGGTTGATTGAGGCAAGAGATACGTTAACAGATATAAAAGGGATTGGTCTTATATTCTTATCTCAATCAGATGTAGTACGTCACCCTATTGTACAGCGAATTATTGATGCATATGAAACAAACGGCTAATCATAAAGGAACAGCATAACTTGGCAATTCTGCCAAGTTTTCTTGCTCTATTCGCTTTTAAAAAATGTCATGTTTAAAGGGCGATAATAATAACTAGGGGGTTAATGAAGAAATGATAATGGATTTCCAAGATGAGACAAAGGAATTAGATCCTCAATATTACTCGTTACTTAAAGAGTTATTAGCATATGCGAGCGAGCAGGAAAATGTCCCAGCAAATGCTGAACTATCCGTTACATTTGTCGATGATGAAGAAATAAGAAAATTAAATCTTGAATACCGTGATTTAGACTATCCAACAGATGTATTATCTTTTGCTTTGGAAGAGGAAGTTGAAGAAGAGCTTGTTATTACGGGAGATGAACTGCCAGTTATATTAGGAGATATTATAATCTCTGTAGATAAGGCTCAAGAGCAAGCGATAGCTTATAACCATTCATTCAAAAGAGAATTGGGATTTTTAGCATTGCATGGTTTTTTGCATTTACTTGGATATGATCATATGGAGAAAGAAGAAGAAAAGCAAATGTTTCATCGACAAGAGGAAATTTTAAAAGGCTTTGGACTTTCGAGGTGAAAGTATGTTTCATATAGGGCTGAAGTATGCAATTGCCGGTCTAATCGTTGCATTAAAAACAGAGAGAAACATTAAAATACATTTCTGTGCAGCATGCTTTGTCGTAATATTAGGTATCCTAACTGAAATATCAACAGTAGAATGGGCAATTATTTTCTTAACTATTGGCTCTGTTATAAGTATGGAGCTTATTAATACATCATTGGAAAGGGCACTTGATTACATTGAACCAAATAACCAACAAGCTATAGGAATAGCAAAGGACTTAGCAGCAGCAGCAGTTTTGATAAGTGCTATAATTTCTGTCTTTGTTGCCTGCTGTATATTCCTTCCTAAATGGATTTAGCTAGGCTTAGGCAATATGTCTGAAGAATTCAACTAGTTTTGTCGAAAGTATGAAAAAGGTAAAAAAATATAGTAAGATATACATATAAATAATGAATAATAGCAGCAAAGAAATAAACGGAGGAAATAAAATGAATCACACTTTTAAATCAGGATTTATAGCCATTATCGGTAGACCAAATGTAGGAAAATCGACTTTTATGAATCATGTAATCGGTCAGAAAATTGCTATTATGAGTGATAAAGCACAAACCACTCGTCACAAGATTCAAGGCGTATATACTGACCAGGATAAGCAGATTGTATTTATTGACACCCCCGGGATCCACAAACCAAAGCACAAGCTGGGAAACTTTATGGTAAAAATGTCTGAAAACGCTTTAAGTGAAGTTGATGCTATTATGTTTATGATTAATGCTGAAGAGGGCTATGGAAGAGGCGACCAATTTATTATCGACCGGCTGCAATCCGTAAACAAACCAGTCTTTTTAGTTATCAATAAGATTGATTTAGTGCACCCTGATGAACTATTACCAATTATCCAGCAATATAAGGACAAGTATCCATTCGAAGAAATCATTCCAGTTTCAGCATTAGAAGGAAATAATGTAAATCACCTAATGGACGTCCTAACAACTCATTTACCAGAAGGACCAAAATATTATCCAGATGATCATATAACAGATCATCCTGAAAGGTTTATTATCAGCGAATTAATTCGTGAAAAAGTTTTGCAGTTGACCCGTGAGGAGATTCCTCATTCTATAGCGGTAGTGATTGACCAGATAGAAAGCAGAGGTGATCATCAAAAGGTCCTGGTGCAAGCAACGATAATCGTTGAACGGAAATCACAGAAAGGGATTATCATTGGAAAACAAGGACAGATGTTAAAAGAAATTGGAAAACGTGCTAGGCAAGACGTGGAAAAACTATTAGGATCTAAAGTGTTTTTAGAACTTTGGGTGAAAGTTCAAAATAATTGGAGAAATAAAGATCATCAACTACAAGAGTTTGGCTATAATCAAGAAGAATATTAAACAATTCGGCATCTATTTGTTTCATTTATGAAAAAGAGGAATTGGATGATATGGTAAATATTATTACTTATGGAACGGCTAAATTAGGTCAATCTATAAATGAGCACAATGGAAAACTACCAAAAAGAAAGGTGAGGTTTATTGTGATCGATGTGCCATGGAAAATTTTTAGTCAAACAGGTAATATTGAGGCATACTTATGGATGAAGCAAATAGAAGAAGAAGAGCTGAATGATCAAGATAAGGATATAGAGGATTCAATGTTTGAAGACACGCACTATTAAGCAATGCAGAAAGGAAAAGGTGAACCTTGTGTTTGAGAAAGTAGAGGGCTTTATATTAAGAACACAGGATTACGGGGAAACACATAAAATCGTTACAATCATGACTCCAAGTTTAGGGAAAATAGGAGCTGTTGCAAGAGGTGCTAAAAAGGCAAAAAGTCGAATGGCTGCGATTACGCAGCCATTTATTCATGGGTCCTACTTAATACAGCCTGGAAACAATTTAGCAACATTGCAACAAGGTGAAGTAATAACATCATTTCGAAAAATAAGGCAAGATATTGTCAAAACAGCTTATGCTAGCTATATTGCAGAATTAACAGATAAGCTATTAGATCCAAAAAAATATAATCCATTTATTTATGAGCAGTTATTACATACTATATCTTTTATCGATGAAGGAAAAGATGCAGAAGTATTAACGATGATTTATGAATGGAAAATGTATCAAGAATCAGGTATTTCACCGGTGATAGACCGGTGTGTTTTCTGTGGGAATCAACATTCTTTAAAAGGATTCTCAGTTAGAGAAGGTGGAACCATTTGTACATATTGTACGGCTAAAGATGAACATCTTATTTATTTATCTGAGACATTGTTGAAGCTGTTTCATCTTTTTTTATGGATAAAAATAAATAGGATCGGTAATATTTCCATAAAGGATGAGAATAAAAATATATTAAGAACATTAATGGATCAGTATTATGACCAATATGGAGGTTTTTATCTGAAATCCAAAAGATTTCTGAACCAAATGAATAAATGGAGTGATTTCAATTGACAACTGAACCATTCTTTCGTATCATTTACAGATGAATAAAATATCGAACTGTGTTGAAAGAGAGTAGTATTAATGAAAAGTCTTTTAAAGCGAGCTCAGGTTGGTGAAAGCTGGGTAAGAAACTCATTAAGAAGGCGCTCTGGAACAGTAGTTTTGAAAAGTGGTTATTTCTGGATAATAAAGAAATAACAAATAGGGTGGAACCGCGGGCAACCCGTCCCTATGCCTCATCGTATGTATAGATGAAGCATAGGGACGGGTTTTCTATTTGTACTACAGCTTTCGAAGGGAAGTATTCTTCAACTTAGTTTAGAGCCGTAGAATAAAAATTGGCCAAATAGAGGTAAAATCAAGATTTGTGAATCAAATTGGAGGTAGAAGTATGAATATTCAAGAAATGATCCTAACATTACAGAAACATTGGTCTGATCAAAATTGCATTTTAATGCAAGCATACGATGTTGAGAAAGGGGCTGGAACCATGTCTCCGATGACTTTATTAAGAAGTCTTGGACCTGAACCATGGAACGTGGCATATGTAGAACCTTCTAGAAGACCGGCCGATGGAAGGTATGGGCAAAATCCGAACCGTTTGTATCAACATCATCAATTCCAAGTAATTATGAAACCATCTCCTGACAATATACAGGATCTATATTTAGAATCATTAGAGAAACTTGGCATTAATTCAAATGAACATGATATTCGATTTGTAGAAGATAACTGGGAAAATCCTACACTTGGAGCTGCGGGCCTAGGATGGGAAGTATGGCTCGATGGTATGGAAATTACTCAATTTACTTACTTTCAGCAAATAGGTGGACTAGAAGCAAACCCTGTAGCGGTAGAAATCACATATGGAATTGAGCGATTAGCATCCTATATTCAGGATAAAGAAAATGTGTTTGAATTAGAATGGACGTCTGGAGTGACTGTTGGAGATATCTTCTATCAACCAGAATATGAGCATTCTACTTATACCTTTAATGAATCAGATACAGATATGTTATTTGATTTATTTAATACCTATGAAAAAGAAGCAAAAAGAATTATGGAAAAAGAACTTGTATTTCCAGCCTATGATTATGTATTAAAATGTTCACATACTTTTAACCTTTTAGATGCAAAAGGTGTTATATCAGTGACAGAAAGAACTGGATATATCGGACGGGTTCGTAATTTAGCCCGTGAAATTGCAAAATTATATGTCGCAGAACGTGAACGTTTAGGTTTTCCGATGTTGAAAGGGGAGAAAGCAGATCATGAAAACAACTAATGTTTTATTTGAAGTAGGTTTAGAAGAAATGCCTGCTCGATTTATGAATAATACGGAGCAACAACTTTTAGAAAATACAAAGAATTGGTTGGAAGACATCCGGTTACCTTATGAACAAATTACGACGTATATTACACCTAGAAGATTTGCAGTACTCATAGAAGGATTGACAGCTAAACAAGCAGATCAAGAAGAAGAAGCAAAGGGTCCTGCCGAAAAAATTGCAGTAGATGAAGATGGCAATTGGACAAAAGCAGCGATCGGATTCTCAAAAGGTCAAGGAAAAAATGTGGATGATATTTACTTTAAGGATTTAAACGGTACGCGATATGCATATGTGAAGAAATTTCAAGAAGGCGAAGCTGCGGAAAAATTATTATCAGGCTTTAAAGATATAATTGTAGGTTTAAATTTCCCTAAAAATATGCGTTGGTCTGATCAAACGATTAAATATATTCGTCCAATCAAGTGGTTACTGGCATTGCAAGATAATGAAGTGATTCCTTTTGAAATTGCAGGAGTTGAAACAGGCAATACGACACATGGGCATCGATTTTTAGGAGAACAAGTAGTCATAAATGATCCATTAAAATATGAACAGCTTTTAAGAGAGCAGTATGTCATAGCAAGTACTGCTGAAAGAGAAGGTATGATTCAAGAAGGTATTCGTCAGTTAAGTGAAGAACATAACTGGGTGGTTCCAATGGATGATGAATTATTAACAGAAGTGACCCATCTGGTAGAGTATCCAACAGTATTTTATGGTACTTTTAGTGAATCCTTTTTGCACATTCCAAAAGAAGTGCTTATTACATCAATGAAAGAGCATCAACGTTATTTCCCCGTACAATCAAAGGATGGCGAACTTTATCCTTATTTTATAGCGGTTCGAAATGGCACAAGCGATCATATCGAAAATGTATCGAAGGGAAATGAAAAAGTATTGCGTGCCAGATTGCAGGATGCTCAATTCTTTTATGAAGAAGACCAAAAACAACCGATTGAAAAGAACCTTGCTCAACTGGACAGAATGGTATTTCAAGAGCAGCTAGGAACAATTAAAGATAAAGTGAATCGTGTAGTGGAGATTTCAAAGTTGATTGCCAATAAATTAAATTTAACAGAAAAAGAAGGAAATCAAATTATCCGAGCAGCTCAAATTAGTAAATTTGATCTTGTTACTAACATGGTTAATGAATTTACCGAATTACAAGGGATCATGGGTAGAAAATATGCAACAATCTTTGGAGAAGATGAAGCAGTTGCACAAGCTATAGAGGAACACTACATGCCAGTGAGTGCTAATGCTCCATTACCTAAGAGTACGGTTGGTTCTGTGGTAAGTGTAGCAGATAAACTAGATACCATTGTGGGCTGTTTCGCAGTTGGTTTAAGACCTAGCGGCTCCCAAGATCCTTATGCATTAAGAAGACAAGCTCTTGGTATTATTCAAATTATGGAAAGTAAGCAATGGAAGGTGAACCTAAGCCAATTTATAGGTGAGGTACTATCACTATTTGTCGATAAAGAGATGCTTACGGAGGATAAAAAAGCTGCGTTTGAACAATTAGAAATATTTTTTAAACAACGCGCAGCATACATTATGAAAGAAGAGAATATTGAACATGACATTGTGGACGCTGTACTTATTGGACAAATTGAAGACGTATCATTTATGAAGGCTAAAGCAAAATTATTAGCTAAAAAACGATATGACAGTCATTTTAAAGATAACCAGGAAGCATTGGTTCGTATTATGAACTTGGCAAACAAACATGAAGGCGAAGCTGAAGTGGATGAATCGAAGTTTGTAAATGCTGAGGAAAGGGACCTTTACACTGCTTATTTAAATATTAAATCAGACTATAAAAAAGCATTAGACCACCATGAAGAAGAAAAGGCTTTGCATATACTCTCGTCACTTTCAGCACCAATACATGCCTTCTTTGATCATACAATGGTAATGGATAAGGACCAAGATATTAGAGAGAATCGTTTAGCATTACTTCGCTTCATTGCAAATGACATCACACAATTTGCAGATTTATCTAAGATACAATGGAAACAACATCAAGTGTAGTTGACATTCAGGAGGAACTGTTACATTTATGGAAAAATCAATCATATATGTTCTCTCAGATTCTGTGGGTGAAACAGCAGAACTAGTTACAAAAGCAGCCTTAAGTCAGTTTATGGATGAAAATGAGTACGATTTATACCGAATACCATATGTGGAAAATAAAGAGGTTTTGCGTGGTGCTGTTTACCACGCAAAACAGTTGGGTGCTATGATTGGGTTTACACTTGTGAACCCAGAACTCAGGGGATTTTTAGTTCAAGAGGCACAAGAAAAGCAAGTGGAATGTGTAGATATTATGGGACCATTGTTAAACGCAATGGAGCGAAAATTTCATAAACAACCAAAGCAAGAACCTGGACTTATTCATCGATTAGACGAGGATTATTTTAAAAAAGTAGAAGCAATTGAATTTGCGGTAAGATATGATGATGGCAGGGATCCAAGAGGTGTTTCTCAAGCTGATATTGTCCTTATTGGTGTTTCAAGAACTTCCAAAACACCATTGTCTCAATATTTAGCCCATAAACAATTAAAAGTTGCAAATGTACCAATTGTTCCGGAAGTAGAACCACCAGAAACATTATTTCACATTCCTCCACATAAATGTATTGGGCTAAAAATTAGTCCTGAAAAATTGAATGGCATTAGAAAAGAGCGCCTAAAAAGCTTAGGCTTAAGTGATCAAGCTATTTATGCAAATATGGAAAGAATTCATACTGAACTAGATTATTTTGAAAAGATTATTACCAAGCTAGGCTGTCCAGTTGTTGATGTATCGAATAAAGCGGTAGAAGAAACAGCTAACATAATTCTGAATATGATGAATCAACCATATTGGGATATGGAAGGCCATCATTAATTATAAATTTTTTATTGGAAATTTTCTTCACAGTATATTATAATAAGAATTTGTGAAATTATCTCATGTCAATGTATATTCCATGCAAATATTGGTTATGAGTAGTATTATCTCTTTTAATTATCCATATAATGAAAGAGAATTAGTCATTTATAAAGAAAATATTAGGTTTGGGAAGGAATTTTGCTTTTTTTGTAGAATTAGTTATGCATTGAAGAATTCGACTTTTCGACACTTTTTGCAAAAGTTTAAAGATTTTATGTATATGTTTTCCCTTCTAAATACACATTTATTACTAATTTTTGTTTATAAACAGTGGTATAGAGGTAATATGAAAGTATAGGAAAAGTGATGGACGTAAGCATCAGCTTCACTGTTGTGCTAACATGTGAGAAAATTGTCGAAAAATAAAGGGATAGAGATTGATTATGAAATATGGTGATGAAAAATGCCAAATCAAGCAACACAAGATATTATGGAATCTATCCGAAAAGAAAATGACATAGTGGAAATTGTAAGTGAGTATGTACAGCTTAAAAAACAAGGTCGAAATTATTTCGGTTTATGCCCATTTCACTCCGAAAATACTCCGTCTTTTTCAGTTAATCAGGATAAACAAATTTTTTACTGTTTTGGCTGTAAAAAAGGCGGAAATGTTATTACATTTATGATGGAGATGGAAGGATTTCCATTTCAGCAGGCTGTTCAATACCTTGCAGAGAAATCAGGAATAACACTTCCGACTCAAGCAACTTTTCAACATCAGAAAGAGAATAGTACCGAAGACCAATCTGTTCTTGAGGCCTTTCAATGGCTAACGAAGTTATATCACCATTTATTAAGACATACAAAAGACGGGAAAAATGCCCTTTATTATTTGTATGACAGAGGTTTTACAGATGAGGCTATTGATTTGTTTCAGGTAGGCTACTCTCCCGTTTCGAAGGAATTTGTAGTTCAATTCCTTGAAAAGAAAGGTTTCCACAGGCAGGTTATGGTAAACGCAGGATTACTTACAACATCAGAATCGCAAGAATACTATGATCGTTTCCAAGGAAGGGTTATATTCCCCATTCGAAACCATATTGGTAAAACAATTGGTTTTGGTGGGCGCTCCATTCATAATCAAGAGCCAAAGTATTTGAATAGCCCTGAATCACGGCTTTTTCAGAAAAGTAAGTTATTATACAACTTTGATGTTGCAAGAAGTGAGATAAGGCGCCAAAGTGAAGCTATTTTATTTGAAGGCTATGTCGATGTTATTGCGGCACATCAAGCAGGGATTAAAAATGGCGTAGCTTCACTAGGAACTTCCTTAACAGAAGCGCATGCCAGTATGTTGCGAAGGTATGTTGATACTGTCTTGATTTGTTATGACGGAGACAGTGCAGGGCAAGAAGCGTCCTACAAAGCAATGCGGCAATTAAAGCGGGCCGGTTGTACAGTGAAAATAGGAAACTTACCTACTAGTTATGATCCCGACCAATATATTCAAGAATTCGGGGCAGAAGCGTTTAAATCCCAAGTAATTAAATCAAGTTATTCTGATATGGCCTTTCTGATGCACTATTGGAAAAAGGATTTTAATTTACAACAGGAAGCCGAGCGTATTCAATATGTGGAAAAAATAGTCGGAGAAATAGCTCGGTTGAACAGCCCTATAGAACGAGATCATTATTTAAGAGAGTTATCTGATCAGTTTCATTTATCGTATGATGCTTTAAATCAAGATTTAATGTCTCGAATACGAAAGAATGAAAATTCTTATGATAACCAAAAGCGGTTTGGTAATACTAATGATGGAAAACCAGAAAATAAAACAGATACCAATAGAGTTTACCGCGCGTTCCACAATGCGGAACGACAGTTAATTTCATATATGCTGCAAAATGAACATATTGCTGAAAGAGTGAAAGATGAAATTGGATCAAAGTTTAATGTAGAACAACATCAAGTAATTGTAACCTTATTGTACGGCTTTTATGAAGAGGGAAATTATCCAGATCCTAGTCATTTTCTATCCTTTATAGATGACCCAGAAATACAAAAGTTAGTAGTCGAATTATCGATGCTTGATAGCAATTGGGAGATCACGGAGAAGGAAATGGATGATTATATCCGTTTAATCTTAGCAGAACAAACTGATTATGCTGTGATTAAAAAATTGGAGCAGGAACAGAAAGAAGTTGAAAAATCTGATCCAAAGAAAGCCGCACAAATTGCTATGGAGATTTTAAAGATAAAGCAACAATCGAAAAAAGGAAGTTAGTTTTGGAAGGAGGGGCACTCATGGCAAATAATAAACCATCACGCTCTAAAGAAACAGAATTAACGTTAGATCAAGCAAAAGAACAGTTATTAGAGCTTGGGAAAAAACGTGGTGTTTTAGCATATGAGGAAGTTGCAGAGAGATTATCTAATTTTGAATTAGAGTCTGAGCAAATGGATGAATTTTATGAGTACTTAAATGAACAAGGTGTTGAAGTGATAGGAGATACTGAAGAAGATCCGACAATGCAACAGCTTTCAAAAGAGGAAGAATTTGATTTAAATGATTTAAGTGTACCATTAGGGATTAAAATAAATGATCCTGTACGTATGTACTTAAAGGAAATAGGTCGCGTTGATCTTTTATCTGCTACAGAAGAAATCGACTTAGCGAAGCGAATTGAAGAAGGTGACGAATACGCTAAGAAACGCCTTGCTGAAGCAAACTTAAGACTGGTCGTAAGTATTGCGAAGCGTTATGTAGGCCGTGGAATGCTTTTCTTAGACCTGATTCAAGAAGGGAACATGGGCTTAATTAAAGCCGTTGAAAAATTCGACTTTAGAAAAGGCTTCAAATTCAGTACGTATGCCACTTGGTGGATTCGCCAAGCTATTACTAGAGCCATTGCAGATCAGGCACGTACAATACGTATTCCAGTTCAC
The DNA here is from genome assembly GCF_010993965.1 of Gracilibacillus sp. YIM 98692. GTDB lineage: Bacteria > Bacillota > Bacilli > Bacillales > Amphibacillaceae > Gracilibacillus. The sequence goes on from NZ_WIXM01000033.1 coordinate 13,146, forward strand.
ATGGTGGAAACCATTAATAAATTAATTCGTGTTCAAAGACAATTGTTACAAGATTTAGGACGTGAGCCAACACCAGAAGAAATAGCAAAAGATATGGATTTAACCCCTGATAAAGTTAGAGAAATACTAAAAATTGCTCAAGAACCCGTTTCTTTAGAGACACCTATTGGTGAAGAAGATGATTCGCATTTAGGTGACTTTATTGAAGATCAAGAAGCAACATCACCCTCAGACCATGCAGCATATGAATTATTAAAAGAACAATTAGAAGATGTATTAGATACATTAACGGACCGTGAAGAAAATGTCCTTCGCCTTCGTTTTGGCTTAGATGACGGCAGAACAAGAACATTAGAAGAAGTAGGGAAGGTTTTCGGTGTTACTAGAGAGAGAATCCGTCAAATTGAGGCAAAGGCATTGAGAAAACTTCGTCACCCAAGTCGTAGCAAACGACTTAAAGACTTTCTAGAATAGACGATTTTGTAAGTATAATGAACCTTCAGTAAATGATTCATAGTGTTTGCTGAAGGTAATTTTACTTATTTATTGAATAGAACTCATATATGTTGAATATTGCAGGGCTTGGAGTGTGGGGAATGGTATGGAAGACAAAAAGAAGGTTATTGTTGAGGAGATTAAATATTGGAAAAAGCATCAGCTATTGCCCAGTACTTACTGTGATTTTTTGATAGCCCTATATACAGAAGGAGAAGACGGTGAGGGAAATCATAATAATTCCGCTTATTATTTAATTTATTATTTTATCTCTGCATTATCCCTATTAATCCCCTTTATTCTATTTAGTATAGGGGAAGGAATGCTAATTCATACAATAGGGGTTTTCACATTAGTAGGGTGGAATCTCTGTATGATACATATTTTTAATAAACATGAATGTTTAATGGAACGCTTTGCTATTATTATTTTTTTTATTACATTTTTAATGGCAACCATGATATGGTGTTACATATATATCGCAGTGGATTGGCTTACTTTAGCTTGGGCAATGATAAATGTGTTATCTTGGATTTTTTATGGTGTTTTTACTAAACAATCTTATCTGCAGATCATGGGAGTATTTATGTTTATTATTTTAATGATTGCTACGGGATTTTATTATTTTTAGTCAATTTGATGAATTTTGACAAGTAATACTTTTCTAATTGTGTTTTTTGCAGTAAAATATAAGTAGCTTTGTCCAATACATATATAGAATAAGAAATGGTATAGCCTGACTATACTAAGAGGTGACATAAGGAGGAAAAACATAATGAAAAAAAATCCAATTATTCCATTCGCCTTGATCGCAAGTTTAGGTATTTTAGCTATGATAGTGTTATCAGTAGTTGGTTTAAATGAGCAAGATAAAATCGCAGGCGAGGGAGAAGAAGAAAATGACGTAGTACTTGATGATCCAGAAGCAATTGCGGAAAGTTGTATTGGATGTCATGGCGGTGATTTAGAAGGGGCATCAGGACCAAGCTTACAACAAGTTGGCAGCAAGTATTCACAGGAAGAAATTTATGAAATTATTATGAACGGAATTGAAGGTACAAATATGCCTGGCGGGCTAGTGGAGAGTGAAGAAGCAGAAGTTTTATCAGAATGGCTAGCTGAAAAACAATAAGAATGATTAAAAAAAGCTTTCTGTAACGAACAGAAGGCTTTTCTTCTTACATAAAACATATTAGTGTTTTATGTTTTATATTAAATGCCTAATAGTATTTAGCTGGAACTAAGTTTTCTTAAGATGAAAGGAATAAGGGTATGTTATCAAAAAGACTAAAAAATGTAGCATCTTATGTGAAATCACCAATAAAACTGGCGGATATTGGATCTGACCATGCTTATTTACCGTGTTATATTTGTGAGTTACATGGTGATGCGATTGCAATTGCAGGGGAAGTAAATCAAGGTCCATTTGAACGAGCTTTATCCACTGTTAAGGAACATGGTTTATCTGATCGAATCTCTGTTAGAAAGGGAAATGGTTTAGATGTCATCCAACAAGGTGAAGTGAATCAAATTGTGATTGCAGGAATGGGAGGTAAATTAATTCGTCAAATATTAGTTGAAGGCAATAAGAAATTGCTAGGGGTAAAAAGGTTAATTTTGCAGCCTAATTTGGATGCTCATCTAATAAGAAGGTGGTTGCAAGAAAATAATTACCAAGTAGTTGCAGAAGAAATGATAGAAGAAGATGGTTACATATACGAAATTATTGTATCTGATTATGTAGAAATAAGCCCAAAGTACACCAAAAAAGAGATCTTATTTGGACCTAAGTTATTAGAGCAAAAAAATAAAGCATTTATGAATAAATGGCAATGGGAAAAAGATAAAAGGATACGCCTCATTAAAGAAATACAAAAAGCATCGAAAATCCCGGTCGATAAACTAGAAGAGATGAAACGGGAATTGAAACAAATAGAGGAGGTATTGCAAGAATGAGAGAGACAGTTGTCCGTGATGTTATCCAATTATTCGAAAACTGGGTGCCCAAGAGTTATGCGGAATCGTGGGATAATGTAGGGTTGCAAATTGGTGATATGGAAAAACCGGTAAAGAGACTGATGATTACCTTAGATGTAGTTGAAAAGGTGGTGGATGAAGCCATTGATAAAAAGGCAGACATGATTATTGCTCATCATCCTTTGTTTTTTGAAAGTTTAAAGAGTATTAACTTAAACAGCCCTAAAGGGAAAGTGATAGCGAAGTTAATGAAACATCAGATTAGTGTTTATACAGCACACACAAATTTAGATATAGCAGAAGGCGGCGTAAATGATTTATTAGCAGAGAAGCTGGAGTTAAGAGATACAAAAGTCTTGGTTCCTACCAAAACAGATCATTTGTTAAAATTTATTGCATATGTGCCCCACACACATGTGGACTCATTTAAAGAGGCGATAGGAAATGCTGGAGCAGGTCATATTGGTAATTACAGCCATTGTACTTTTCAATCAGAGGGAAAAGGTGCTTTTAAACCATTAAGTGGAACAAACCCATTTATTGGTACACAAGGTGAAATCGAACAAGTAAATGAATATAAAGTGGAGACCATTATAAAAGAAAGCCAGTTAGAATACATGATTCAAGTGGCGCAAGAAGCACATCCTTATGAAGAGATGGCTTATGATATTGTTCCATTACAAAACAAAGGAAAAGTTAATGGTTTAGGCCGTTATGGAAAAATAGATAAGAAAATGAATTTAGAAGAATATGTAGAGGTAGTGAAAAAAGCGTATCAAGTCCCTTTTGTTCGTTTTGTAGGTAACAAAGAAAAAACGGTCAAAAAAGTGGCGATTTTAGGTGGAAGTGGAAAAGGATTCATTAAACAAGCTCAAAAGGTGGGAGCGGATCTTTATATTACAGGAGATTTAACCTTTCACGATGCACAAGATGCGGAACAAGCGGGTATCTCATTGATTGATCCAGGGCACCATATTGAAGAAGTAATGAAAAAAGGTGTTCAATCCTATTTTCAACAAAATAAAAAAAATCTCCCTTCTCCAATCGAAGTAGAGGTATCTGATCTAACTACTGAGCCGTTTCAGTGGGGATAAAGATCAAATGAAAATAATAAAGAAAACTCGGCGATTGCCGAGCCTTTAGGCGACAGCAGAGCCGTCGTAGTTGCCCTTATCTATCTCCCTAAAATGATCCACTACGTCGAGATTGCTTCCTTGCTGACCATTTATACTTTCCTATACGGCTAAAAAAGCACGCATCACTTTGGCGTGCTTTTTTCCTACTTCGATTTTGCTTTTACTTTTGGCAAAATTTTGTCTTGCTTTACTTTTGATTGGCGTTCCCATGTATCTGGATTGTTTTCATCGTATTGCTCGATAAACCTAATTACTTCCTTTGTAATAGGAGTAGGGGTTGAGGCTCCAGCTGTTACTGCCACTTTTTGAACGCCTTTGAGCCAATCAAGTTCTATTTCCGAAACATCAGCTATTCGATATGCTTGAGTTCCTGCAATTTGAATCGATACTTGTGCCAAACGATTAGAATTATTACTACGCGGGTCACCAACTACTAAAGTAAGGTCAGATTCTTTGGCTTGCTCTGCAACCGCTTCTTGACGAACTTGTGTAGCCATGCATATTTCCTGTTCCATTTCAGTCTGTGGAAATTTCGCTTTTACTTTTTGCATGACATCATAAACATCCCATTGGCTCATTGTTGTCTGATTTGTGACAAGTATTTTGTCATTTTCTAGACTTAATTGCTCAACATCTTCTTCTGTTTGAACTAGATGCACGTGATCAGGTGCAACACCTATGGCCCCTTCCGGCTCAGGGTGCCCTTTTTTACCAATATAGACAATTTCGTAATGATCTTTTACTTTTTCTCGAATTAAATCATGTGTTCTCGTCACATCAGGGCAAGTAGCATCTAATACAGTGAGCCCTTTATCTCTAGCTTTTTGCTTAACCTCTGGAGAGACACCATGAGCAGTGAATATAACTGTACCTTTATCTACGTCGTCTAGTAGTGATGCACGATCTTTACCGTCAAGGGTGTATACTCCTTGGTCTTTAAAAGCATTTGTAACATGTGAATTATGAACAATCATACCAAGTATATAAATGGGGCGAGGTAGATTGGGGTCTTTTACAGCATTTTGAGCAATGACCATTGCATCCACAACTCCATAGCAATAACCTCTAGGAGCGATTTTAATTACTTCCATTCTTGTTCCCCCTCTGTACTTTCCGTCATGGTTCAAGTAAAATATTAAATAATGGACATTTTTTTGTCCAATACTTATATTATAAAGGTAATTGATGAAATTGACAAAGATATTTGTGACCAAAACACTTTATATTTGTATAAGAATGAAAAGGAGATTTCTATGCAAAAGCACTTATTTAAACAGTATGCACTAGATCAATGGATGAATGATGTTATTGACAAATTGGAATTTTATGAACCTACACCCATTCAAGCTAAAGTAGTACCTGAAGCGTTAAGGGGACGAAGTATAATCGGACAATCCGAAACGGGTTCAGGGAAAACACATGCTTTTTTAATCCCGTTATTAAACCAAATGAATGAGGAAGAATCATTTACTCAATTTGTTTTTACTGCACCAACAAGAGAGTTAGCAATTCAAATTTATGATGAAGTAAAAAAAATTATGAAATATGCCGAAAAAGAGACAACTTGGCGAGCAAAGCTCTTGATTGGTGGAACAGATAAAAAAAGAACCATTGATAAAATGAAAGAGCCACCTCATATTGTGGTTGGCACTCCCGGGCGTATATTAGATCTCATAGAAGATGGACATCTAGATATCTACAAGGCAAAATCATTTGTTATAGATGAAACAGATTTAATGTTAGAATTGGGTCTAATTGAAGAAATTGATAAGATTTTGATGCGAGCAGACCCCGATATTCAAGTATTGGTGTTTTCTGCTACTATTTCAGAGAAGCTTCAACCATTTTTGAAGAAATACTTAGACAAGCCTACGTATGTAAAAATCGATGATCGTATTGCACCAGAGAGAATGGAGCATAGATTAATTTCTCTTCGCCATCGTTCTCAATCAGATCTGATTTATGAAATAACTAAAGTTATTCAACCATACTTAGCGATTATATTCACAAATGGGAAAGAAAGAGCGAATGAATTATCCGAAAGCTTAATAGAAAAAGGTATCAATGTAGGCTTAATTCATGGAGGGCTTAATCAACGAGAAAGAAAAAGAGTTTTAAAAGACATACAACAACTGAAATATCAATATATAGTCGCAACAGATTTGGCTGCTAGAGGGATTGATATCAAAGGGGTTAGTCATGTCATTAATGCCGATTTCCCCAAAGAAGAATCTTTCTATATACACCGAGTTGGAAGAACAGCACGAGCAGGTCTAGAAGGAACTGCTATAAGTCTTTACACGGATGATGATATATCTCTAGTTAAAAAACTGGAGAAAAAAGGGCTCTCCTTTACGTATTATGATGTGGTTAAATCAGAATGGAGAGAAGTTAAACCTTGGAATGCAAGGCAAAAAAGAGTCCGACATGAAAAAGAAACAGAAAAAAAAGCATGGCAGCAAGTACGAAAACCAAAGAAAGTAAAGCCTGGCTATCGTAAGAAAATGAAGAAACAACAACAAAATATAAAGAAAAAAATAGGAAGAAATCAGTTTAAAAAGTAATAAGGGATTTTTAGGAGAGGTAGATGTATATGTTGAAAATAGGATCACACGTATCAATGAGCGGGAAGAAAATGTTGCTTGGTTCAAGTGAAGAAGCTGCTTCTTATGGATCAACTGCTTTTATGATTTATACAGGAGCTCCACAAAATACAAGAAGAAAAGCTATAGAAGATTTAAATATTGAAGCAGGGCTTACACATATGAAAGAAAATGGAATTGAAGATATTGTCGTTCATGCTCCATACATTATTAACATTGGAAATGCCAAAAAGAAAGAAACATTTGAATTGGGAGTATCTTTCCTTAAAAGTGAAATTGATCGAACAGAAGCGATTGGAGCAAAGCAAATTGTTTTACACCCTGGAGCACATGTTGGAGAAGGGGCACACAAAGGCATTGAAAAAATAGTGGAAGGCTTAAATGAAGTACTAGACCCGAAACAAGATGTACAAATTGCATTAGAAACAATGGCTGGTAAAGGATCGGAAATCGGCAGGTCATTTGATGAACTTGCAAAAATTATCGATGGGGTAACTCATAATGAAAAATTATCCGTTTGTTTAGATACTTGCCATATTCATGATGCGGGTTATGATATAGTGAATGACTTTGATGGGGTATTAGATCAATTTGACAAAATTGTTGGACATGACCGATTAAAAGTGGTCCATATTAATGATAGTAAAAATGTAAAAGGAGCACAAAAAGACCGTCACGAAAATATTGGATTCGGTCATATTGGCTTTGAAACCATTCATCAAGTCGTACATCATAATCAATTGCAGGAATTACCAAAAATTTTGGAGACCCCATATGTAGGGGAAGATAAAAAGAATAAAAAACCACCTTATAAATTCGAAATACAAATGATCAGAGATGGTTCATTTGTATCTGATTTAAAAGAAAAAATATTACAACAATAAGAAAAAAGCTTGGCAGTAATTAACTGCCAAGTTTGTTTTCATGTAAATAAATCTTCGACACCATAATCCTTAATCAATTGCTGAAACAACTTTTGACATGTTTGAGCTGTTTGGATATCTGTTATTTGGGCTAATTTTTTAAACATTTTAGCACGATCTTCGGCAGAGGTTGGGTCATAATGATTACTTTTCAATTGATTTGTAATAACTTGGGCTTGTTGTTTATTGATGGAGATATTATATTGATGCGCGTATTGGTATAATTGATCAGCAGTTAATTGTTGTAGTTTCTTTTGCACAAGCTTTTTAGAAAAACCATTCATCATGATTTTAACTCCTTTTTCTACAGCATGAACTATGATAGCTTATGTACTAAAGCTAGTCTGCGTTCATCTGAAATGAAAAGTTTGCATTTTTCGACATTGTTCGCTATGATATATCGCTGTAGGTATTTATTACCTTTATTTCAACAAAGCAAGGTTGCAAAAAAGGAGTGTAGACAACGTGTTAAAACATATACAATGGATTAGCATTGTGCTTTTGTTATTGTTTTCAGCATTTAGCTATCATAAAATTTCTAATTATAAAGAAGAAGTGGAGACATTAACACAAGAAAAAAAAGTATTGACTGAGCAAGTAAGAGATGCGAAATCACAATCAGCTTACATCCTTTCCCAAAATAGTCAGTTGGATTCATCTATCACTTATCAAAATTGGCCTGAATATTTTGATTTAGCAGAAGTAATGGTGGAGGAGAGTAATGGGAAATTTAAACGACCATGGGCTGTTTATTTAGTAAAGGAAGCACAAAAATATAATATTGATCCTTTCTTAGTTTATGAACTGCTGCGTGTGGAAACGGGTGCCACTTTTGATCCAGAATTAGTTGGGCCAGAAACAAAATATGGACATGCTTATGGAATGGCACAATTTATGAAAAATACAGCACCGTGGATTGCTGATATGGCTGATCTGCCATATCAAGACGAATTATTGTATGACCCTTATTACTCGATTACTTTATCTATTGTATATTTAGATTATTTACATGACCAATACGAAAATTGGGATGAAACCTTAACGGCTTATCACAGAGGAATGGCAGGAATGGAACAATATAAATTGCAAAAAGGTCATGCAAATAGTCAGTACGCAAGAACGATACAGACAAAGGCAGAAAAGCATGTTGCAATGATCCCGCAATAGTTTACGGAGAAATTACCAAGCAAGACCTCGAGTTAAAGCGGCATACTATAAATGTACCTCTTATATAAGTAAAGGAGGCTAGAAGTATGCCGAATTATCAAGATGAGCACAATATAGAGGACAATCCAAAGTATGAAAGCAACAAGGGTGATTCTAACCAATTTGTCTCAACTGATGAATTATATGCTTTGGATGAAGCTTATAGAAGAGAGGCTGAAACATCTCAGGAATTGAGTGCAGGGGAGTTCAACCAGCCTATAGAGTCAACAGAGCAAGAATCTGAAATGAAAAGTGATGTAAATACTGCTTTTGGTTGGGCTGGTTTAATACTTGCGATAGCTTCCTTCTTTATATGGCCATTAATTATGGCTATTGGTGGGATAATTCTTGGCTTTGTATCTAGAAGACAAGGAGCAGAAACTCTCGGTAACGCAGCAATAGTTGTTGCGATTATATCCTTGTTGATATCACTCATATTTATCCCGATGTTTTAACCAAAAAACCGCTAGCCGAAATGGCTAGCGGTTTTCTTCCTTATCAGTATATTTATAACGTTTTTTCGATGAAGTGAATTCGACGTAGATACTACGAAGATAGATAGGCGCTACTACGTCTCTGACTTCACCAAAGACTCATCAGTCGATGAGTTTCTTATACTTCTTGTGCTTCTTCTTTTTGCTTTTCTAAATATTCTCCAGCTATTTTGTCCACTTCTTTTTTTAGTTCTTCCACCATCGTTTCTTCTGGCACTTTTCGAATGATTTCACCATGACGGAATAACAACCCCTCACCACGAGCACCTGCTATACCTATATCAGCCTCTCTGGCTTCTCCTGGACCATTTACAGCACATCCTAAAACAGCTACTTTTATAGGTGCTTTAATGGTGGATATATAATCCTCGACTTCATTAGCAATTTTTATTAAATCAATTTCAATTCGTCCGCAAGTAGGGCAAGATATGAGTGTAGCAGCATTAGAAGCTAAACCATAAGATTTAAGGATTTCTTTAGCGACTTTGACTTCCTCAACAGGATCAGCGCTTAAAGAAATTCTCATTGTATTCCCAATACCTTTACTTAAAATAGCGCCCATACCGGCTGCACTTTTTATACTTCCAGCAAATAATGTACCTGACTCGGTAATTCCAAGGTGTAAAGGGTATGAAATGACTTCTGCTGCTTTTTCATACGCCTCTGTTGCAAGATGAACATCAGATGCTTTTAATGAAACAACAATATCGTAGAAATCTAAATCTTCCAATATTTTTATATGGTGTAACGCACTTTCGACCATACCATCTGCTGTAGGATACCCATATTTTTCTAAAATGTGTCTTTCTAAGGAACCTGCGTTAACTCCAATGCGAATAGGAATTTTCTTTGCTTTGGCAGCATTAACCACGGCTTCTACTCTTTCACGTTTTCCTATATTTCCAGGGTTAATTCGTATTTTGTCAGCTCCACCTTCAATTGCCTTTAGGGCAAGCTTGTAGTCAAAATGTATATCCACTACTAAAGGTATATTGATTCTTTTTTTAATCTCAGGAATGGCGTCAGCAGCACGTTCATTAGGACATGCAACACGAACGACTTGACAACCTGCTTCTTCCAAACGTTCTATTTCTTTTACAGTTGCTTCTACATCATGTGTTTTCGTTGTGGTCATGGATTGAATAACTACTTCATTTTTACCACCTACAACTACATTTCCAATTTTAACAGGTCGTGAATCCTTTCGATGTGTTAAAGCCATAACATAAATCGCTCCTTTAATCATCCTCCATACAATGATGGAAACTAAATTATTTCATCACCATGTCCCATTATAAAGGCTATACGAAAAAAAGAGAAGTAACAAACTTATTTATTTTATTGAAACTAATTTTATGTGCTTATCGTATGTTAATATAAAGAAAAAAACACCATAAAGAGGTGAAGTGATCCTATGGTTATGCCAGATTGGATGAGTTTTATCATAGTTGGATTAGCTACTTTATTTCTTTTAGGAGAAGTATTTGTTAATGTTAAAGGAATATTTGGTATTTTAGGTATAGGCTTTATCACTATTTATTTTGCAGCATGGCTTGTTGATCCAAGTATGTTTTTTATGATGATAATTCTATATATGGTGGGTCTTTTACTTATTATTATAGATGGTAAAGTGTTAAATGATGGTACCTTTGGGGTTATTGGTTTAGTTTGTATGGTTTTATCAGTTGGGATTACAGCACCTAATTGGGTTGCTGGTTTATACGCTGTGATTGGTATTTTTGTTGGTGGGATGTCTTCATTATTTTTCTTAAAAGTTTTCAAAAAAAGAGTCATGTGGACCAAAATTACGTTATTTGACCAATTAACTGATGAAAAAGGGTACTCTAGTATGAATAAATCTTATCATTATTTAGTTGGAAAAGAAGGCTCTACTATAACAGATATGCGGCCAATAGGAACGATACGTATTGGTGAACAAGAGTTTAGTGCCATCAGTCAAGGGAAATGGATATCGAAAGGTACAAATATCGTGATAACAGAAGTGGATGGTACGAAAATATTGATAAAAGAAAAGTAAGAAAAAGCTTATTCTTCTACAAGAGTAAGCTTTTTTTAATTTTTCAAAATTTTTTATTGAAAAAGGGGTACGAAATATAGTGTAAACTGTTATAATAAATTTGTTTGTTAAGATATTGTAAATTTTCGTTTTTATACTTTACAAATACTTAACATTAATTTAATAATAGACGAGGTGCAGAATTTGTCTTAGTTTGTCATTTTAATGATTCTGCCATTAGTGGAGACACTATCTTTTATAAAGCTTTAATATGAAGGGATGGAAATTCTTTGGAAGTTAATGTGCAACAAATGATATTTGAATTTATCGGTGGTTTAGGTATTTTCCTTCTTGGTATAAAGTATATGGGGGAAGGTCTACAGAAAACCGCAGGGGACAGGCTGCGTGACATTTTAGACAAGTTTACCAGCAACCCTTTTATGGGTGTGCTAGCCGGGATGATTGTAACTATACTCATCCAGACAAGTACCGGAACAACTGTATTAACCGTTGGTCTTGTAAACGCCGGATTTATGACTTTACGTCAGTCTATTGGGGTTATCATGGGTGCTAATATCGGGACGACCGCAACGGCATTTATAATTGGTATTGAGATAAAAGAATATGCACTGCCTATATTAGCAGTAGGTGCTTTGTTATTATTTTTCTTTAAAAGTAATAAAGTATCAAATATTGGTTTAACCATTTTTGGGTTTGGTTCATTATTCTTTGGTTTAGATTTGATGGGCTCTGGATTAAAACCGTTAAGAGAAGTTGAATTATTCCATGAATTAACCATAAGCATGTCTAATGTTCCTATTTTAGGTGTTGTTATTGGTACGGTATTCACTATCATTGTTCAAAGTTCCAGTGCAACCATTGGTATATTACAAAGCCTTATGACAGAAGGTGCTATTGAATTAAAGGCGGCACTCCCTGTGCTATTTGGGGATAATATTGGTACAACGATTACGGCAATTATTGCTTCGATCGGCGCAACAGTTGCAGCAAGACGTGCAGCGTTGACTCATGTTATTTTTAATTTAATGGGAACGATTATCGTTGTAAGTATTTTGGGTTTTTATACAACTTTTATTGCAAATTTGCAAGAATGGTTAGATTTAAACCCAGCGATGACTATTGCATTTGCACATGGTATATTTAATATAAGTAATACTGTTATACAATTTCCTTTTATTGGATTACTAGCGCTTATTGTAACAAAGATTATTCCTGGAGAAGATGATGTTGTTGAATATAAGCCGAAGCACTTAGATCCAATTTTTATTCAACAATCGCCGTCGGTTGCCTTGGATCAAGCGAAGGTAGAAGTAATTCGAATGGGAGAATATGCTTCCAAAGGATTGGAAGAGACAAGCTCTTATTTAAATAATAAACAAGCTAAACATGCCGATATGGCAGTTCAAATTGAAGGTGCTTTGAATAATTTAGATAAGGAAATTACCGCTTATTTAGTAGAATTATCAGGAAAGAATTTTTCTGATCTGGAAAGAAGTCATCATTCAGCGCTGATTAACTCCGTAAGAGATATTGAACGTATTGGAGACCATTTTGAAAATATTGTGGAATTGGTTAATTATAAAATGTCAAACAAAGTGGACATTACAGAACAAGGTATGATCGATTTAAATGAAATGTTTGACTTAACCATTATTACTGTAAGAGATTCAATTAAAGCTTTAGAAGAAATGGATAGGGAAAAGGCATTATCTGTTGTGCAAAAAGAAAATGAAATAGATAAAATGGAACGAGCTTATCGTAAAAAACATATTATTAGGTTAAATGAAGGTGCATGTACTGGAGCAGCAGGTATTGTATTTGCTGATATTATCAGCAACTTGGAGCGTATTGCTGATCATGCCGTAAATATTGCGGATGAAGTATTAGGAGAAAAGCATTAATTATTAGAATAAAATTAAATAACCAGTAGTGTTACAGATAAAACTACTGGTTATTTTTTATTATTCGGTATACTTTTTCCAAGTAAAAAAGAAAATGTCAAAAATATTAAGAAAAGTGTTGACGAAATTCTTGTCCTATGATAAATTATTAAATGTCGCTTCAGTAATCACATAATTAATATTCCACAGTAGCTCAGTGGTAGAGCAATCGGCTGTTAACCGATCGGTCGTAGGTTCGAATCCTACCTGTGGAGCCATAAGGCGGTGTAGCTCAGCTGGCTAGAGCGTACGGTTCATACCCGTGAGGTCGGGGGTTCGATCCCCTCCGCCGCTACCATATATATCAGATGAATATGGCGATCGTGGTGAAGTGGTTAACACATCGGATTGTGGTTCCGACATGCGTGGGTTCGATCCCCATCGATCGCCCCATAAAATAATAGGACCCTTAGCTCAGTTGGTTAGAGCTATCGGCTCATAACCGATCGGTCGCAGGTTCGAATCCTGCAGGGTCCACCATCGTATCACGGAGGAGTACCCAAGTCCGGCTGAAGGGAGCGGTCTTGAAAACCGCCAGGGGCTTCACGGCCCGCGGGGGTTCGAATCCCTCCTCCTCCGCCATACATAATAATCCGAAAAATAAAACGTAGGCTCGGTAGCTCAGTCGGTAGAGAAACCGTAAAACATCTATGAATTACACCTGTGTAGGTTTTGCGAGGAACGTAAGCTTCACCGAAAGACGTTCAACGTGACGAGCACAGGACATCTTCGAAATAACTTCAAAACATGACTAAATGCGATTTACTCAATAATTTCAACATAATAACTAGGCTCGGTAGCTCAGTCGGTAGAGCAACGGACTGAAAATCCGTGTGTCGGCGGTTCGATTCCGTCTCGAGCCATCTTTTAACAAGCTAAGTAAACAAGCTTGTTTTTTTATTGTTCTTTTTGAAAAAAATTCTCAGTAAAAGACAACATATATATTTTATGCTAAATATTTGCATTTTATTCTGACTATTTGATAACATTTTAAATGAATAGGGAAAAAACTTTTTAATTTAAAAATAGGAGGAATAAACATGGCAAACTTTACTTTACCAGATTTACCTTATGCATATGATGCATTAGAACCTCATATTGATAAGGAAACAATGAACATTCACCACACAAAGCACCATAATACTTATGTTACAAAACTGAACGCTGCATTAGAAGGTCATGATGATTTAGCTAATAAATCAATTGAAGATATTTTAGCAAACCTTGACGCAGTACCTGAAAATATTCGTACAGCTGTTAGAAACAATGGTGGCGGTCATGCTAACCATAGTTTATTCTGGACACTTTTATCACCAAACGGCGGCGGTGAGCCAACAGGTGAAATTGCTGACAAAATCAATGAAACATTTGGAAGCTTTGACAAGTTCAAAGAAGAATTTGCAGCTGCAGCAGCAGGTCGTTTCGGTTCAGGATGGGCTTGGTTAGTTGTGAATAATGGCAACATTGAAATTACTAGTACACCGAATCAAGATACTCCTATCTCAGAAGGAAAAACACCTATCTTAGGTTTAGATGTATGGGAGCACGCATATTACTTAAAATATCAAAACAAACGTCCAGACTACATAGCTGCATTCTGGAATGTAGTAGATTGGGATAAGGTGAACAGCCTATACAACGAAGCAAAATAAAATGTAGAAGATGCAGAGTTTTCCTCTGCATCTTTTTTGTTGCTGCACTTTTCTTATGTATATCTCCAATAAATCTAGATCAAAATAATATTTAGATGAGCGCTGACTTACATGGAGATGGTACAAATTAAAACAGAAAAGCAAAAAATTCCAATAAGTAAAGATTTAAAGTTACTATTAACAATTGGTGGATTATACGCATTAGCTACGTTTTTATCGAATACATTCGTGAATATTTTTTTGTGGAAGCAATCAGGTGAGTATGTGAATATAGCGGTTTATAATTTATTTATTTATATTCTACAACCGATTGCTTTTTTTATCGCTGGGAAGTGTGCGAAGAGAGTGGATCGTACTATTATTATCCGCTTAGGGGTCACCATCTTATCAGTATTTTATATAACAGTACTATTAGCGGGTGATAAATCATCACAGTTCCCTTATCTGTTAGGAAGCATTTTAGGAATAGGCTATGGCTTTTATTGGCTAGCATTTAATGTTTTAACCTTTGAGGTCACAGAACCAGAAACTCGTGATTTTTTTAATGGCATATTAGGAACTTTACAGTCCTTTGGTGGGATGATTGGGCCGTTTTTTGCTGGTTACATTATTACTAGGCTGGATAACTTCCAAGGTTATAGTTTAATCTTCTTTCTTTCGTTTGCTTTATTTATTGTAGCAGTCATTTGTTCGTTTTTTATGAATAAGAGAAAAGCTACTGGTCAATTTTTATTTAGAGAAATTTTTAAAGAAAGAAAGAGAAATTTAAATTGGAAAAGCATTTTATATGCCCATGTATTTGTTGGTATAAGAGAAGGTTTGTTTATCTTTGTTATAGCTATTTGGATATTTATTGCAACAAATAGTGAGTTTGCATTAGGGGGATTTAATTTAGTCTTTTCGCTTTGCTCACTAATTGGCTATTATGCAACATCCAAAATAGTTGGCAAAAATCTTCGAAAACGATCCATATTTTTCGGTGGGTTATTTTTATACATGGCTGTAGCCATCATCGTATTGCAAACCAACTATTATATGTTGTTGATGTACGGCGTTATTATCGGGTTTGCTTATCCAGTTTTTAATGTTCCATTTGTGTCTTTAACCTATGATGTTATAGGTAAATCAAAAGGTGCAAAAGAATTACGAATAGAATATATTATTATTCGTGAGTTGTTTATCAATATGGGCAGAGTAGCAGCGATCGTTATTTTTATTATTAGTGTTTTATTAGTGGATCCAGAATTTGCGATACCTGCATTATTACTTACACTAGGAGCGGGTAATTTTATAGCATTCTGGTTTGTCAAGCAAATTAAAGCGGTGTGACCTCCATTTAGAACGAATGGATGTTTCCTTGTATTCATGCTATAATGGTAATGACTGTGTAGTTAGAGGGGGAATATGAATGCAAGGGTCTTTTGTGAAAAAAAGAAAAAAACAAAAGAAAAAGAAACCGCAATTACCTGTTCGTTTAAATATATTATTTGTTTGTGTCTTTCTCATTTTTTCCTTATTGATTGTTCAACTTGGGGTAGTACAGATATTAAATGGAGAGGAAGCACAAAGACAGATTAATCAAACAGAGAATACACCCTCAGAAAAACCAGTGCCTAGGGGAAAGATGTACGATCGGAATCAAAATATATTATTGGATAACCTTGCTGTGAAATCAATTACTTATACTCCTCCGAAAAATGGAGAATCGGCGAATGCAAGACTGAACTTAGCAGAAGATTTGGCGCAATATGTGACCGTAATAAAAGATGAAGATGCGTTACAAAAAGAAATTAGGGAAAGAGATAAAAAAGAATATTGGTACTTGGAAAATCGAGAAATTATACAGGAACGTCTATCAGAAGAGGATAAAGAACTCGATAGCGGTGAACTGTATCAGAGAGAGCTTGAACTTATTACAGAAGAGGATTTAGAAAAAGTTGACTGGACTCCTGAGATTTTAAATGTTATTGCAATTAAAAAAGAGTTAGATCAAGCTTATGAGCTGTCACCGCATGTTATTGTTAATGAGGGTATTACAGATAAAGAATATGCTCAAGTTGCAGAGCATTTAAGTGATCTTCCTGGTATAGATGCTGTTAGCGACTGGGATCGAAAATATGTATATGAAGATGGTTCAGGGTATACTTTATTTAAGCCATTTTTGGGCCAAGTATCTGATTCCGAGGATGGTATTCCGCGAGAAGACAGCGATTTTTACTTAACACATGGATATACTTGGAATGATCGTGTTGGAACAAGTGGTTTAGAGCAGCAATATGAACATGTGTTAAGAGGCAGAAAAGAGAAGATTCAATACACGACAAATACTAATGGAAATGTCATTGATTCAGAAGTAGTCGTAGAAGGTCAAAGAGGAAAAGATCTTGTTTTAACCATAGATATGGAATTGCAAAAAGCAGTCGATCAAATTGTAGAAGAAGAGTTAAGAAATGCGATTGCATCACCAGTTAATAATAATGGTTATTTAGAAGATGCCTTAGCCATTATGATGGATCCGCAAACTGGCGAGATTTTCGCGATGTCTGGAATTCATTATGATAGAGAAGACAACGAGTATTTAAATCAAGGATATAGAACGATCTATGATGCTCATGCACCAGGTTCTGCGATTAAAGGGGCAACATTATTAGCTGGTTACCAAGAAGATGCAGTAAATATCGGAACAAGGATGAGTGATAGACCTATCGTAATAAGAGGTCAAGTAAAAAAATCACACCGGTTTTTAGGCGAAAGTATTTCAGATGTTTACGCTCTGCAAGAATCATCAAACGTGTATATGATGAAAATTGCCATAAGAATTGCTGGAGCTACTTATGATGATAGGGAAGATAGATTATACAATTTTGATTATAATGCCTTTGATACTTTACGTTATTATTATCATCAATTCGGGCTAGGTGTAGAAACTGGTATAGATCTCCCTTTTGAAGCAACTGGTGTTGTAGGACAAAATCCAGCTGCAGGTAATTTATTAGACTTTTCAATTGGTCAATATGACACCTATACAACATTACAGCTAGGACAGTATGTTTCCACTATTGCCAATGATGGCTATCGAATGAAGCCACATCTTTTAAAAGAAATTCGCGAACCTAGTTCAAATGGGTTAGGACCTGTAGTAGAAGCAAATGACCCAGAAATTCTCAATCGAATTGATATGGATGAGGAATATATTGACAGGGTAAAAACCGGTTTTAGAAGAGTGTTTACAAATGGTACAGCTAGTTATAGGTGGGATGATTTCCCATATGAAGTGGCAGGAAAGACAGGTACAGCTGAAAACCCACAATTCGAAAATGGTGTCGAAACCTATACCGAAAACCTATCATTAGTTGGTTACAGCCCTGCAGAAAATCCAGAAGTAGCTTTTGCGATTATTGTACCTAAAAATGGTACTGGATCTACACAACACCCTGTTCACCATGAAATCGGCAAAAGAATTATCGAAAAATATTATGAATTAAAAGAAGATACAAACGATGAGGAAGAATAAATTTTTTAAAAACGCAATCTATTCGGTTGCGTTTTTTTATTACATCAGATGCATTAATCTATAAACAATTTGTCATATTATATTGTAGAAGCTTCGAAAAAATCGTCGAATTTACACAATCTTAACATTTCCTTAACGACTACTTAATAGTAGTTCGTTATGATGTAATAGAAGCTTCATTAGACAAGCTTTTACAAAAATATTAGGGGGAAATGTATTATGAGTAAATGGAAGTTAATGACGTTGATAGCACTTATGTTATTAACAGTCGGAGTTCTTGCTGCATGTGGTAATGCAGAAGATGGAGAAGAAGAGACACAGAACGAGGCAAATGCAAATGAAACAGAAAATAACGAAGATGACAGCCAGGAAGAAGAAGGCAGTGAAGAAGAAGCTACAGTATCTGGTCCAGTTGTTATTGATGGTTCGTCAACAGTGTTACCCATTATGGAGTACTTAACTTATGAATATAACATGGAAAAGCCTGAAGTTGAAACTTCCTTAAATTCATCTGGATCTGGCGGTGGTTTCAAAAAATCAACAGTTGGAGAAATTGACTTAAGTAATGCATCCCGTCCAATTAAAGATGAGGAAAAAGCACAGGCTGAAGAAAACGGCATTGAATTACATGAAATTGAGCTGGCTTATGACGGTTTGTCTGTTGTAGTAAGTCAGGAAAATGATTTTGTTGAAAACTTAACGATTGAACAATTAAGAGAAATTTTCCTTGCAGATGGTTCTGCAACTAAATGGTCTGATCTTAATAGTGACTGGCCGGAAAAAGATATCGTAATTTACAGTCCTGGTCATGACTCAGGTACGTTTGATTATTTTAATGAAGTAATTCTTGAAGACAATCCTATGCGCGAAGGTGAAAATACTACTTTATCAGAAGATGACAACACATTAGTAACAGGTATTAAAAACAATCCTTATGCAATTGGCTACTTTGGCTATGCATACTATATAGAAAATGAGGATACTTTAAAAGTATTAGGAATAGATAATGGAGATGGCAACCCAGTTAAGCCAAATGGCGAAACTATTCAAGATGGAAGCTATTCACCGCTTTCAAGACCATTATTCACTTACGTAAACGTAGGGTATTTACAAGAAAAACCACAAGTCCATGATTTTGTAAAGTTTGCTATTAATAATGCTGGTGCAGCTGCAGAAGAAGTAGGTTATGTAGCTTTACCTGATGAAAAATACCAAGAACAGCTTGATACAATTAATGAACTAGCTGGAGAGTAATTTTATTGATTATTACTTTAGGGACAGGCTCACTTTTGGTGAGTGGTCTGTCCCATCATCTTTGCTTTAAGAAAAGGGGAAATATTCATGGTGAACAAACGAGATAATATAAGTTATTCCGTTCAAGACATGATTAAAAAAAATAAAAAAAATAAAGGTCTACACAATCTTGTAGAAAAATTAGTACCAATTTTTCTTTTTTTATGCGCAGGAGTTTCCGTAATAACAACAATTGGGATATTATTTACTTTACTGCGAGAATCCATATCATTCTTTCGTGAAATTTCTTTTGCAGATTTTTATTTGGGTACACATTGGTCACCATGGACTGATCATTTTGGTGTGGCACCGCTTATTGCTGGAACTCTACTTATTACATGTATTGCAATTTGTGTAGCTCTACCACTTGGGTTAGCTGCCGCTATCTATTTAAGTGAATATGCAAGTGAGAATGCTAGGAAAGTTATTAAGCCAATTTTAGAAATTTTAGCAGGTATACCAACAGTAGTTTACGGATTTTTTGCCTTAACATTTGTATCACCGATGTTACAATATATTTTTACAGATATGAGAATTTTTAATGCATTAAGTGCTGGTATCGTTGTCGGAATTATGATTATACCAATGATTGCATCCTTGTCAGAAGATGCGATGAATGCTGTACCGAATACCCTTCGTGACGGTGCATTAGGATTAGGTGCTACTCGATTTGAAGTAGCTACAAAAGTTGTTTTGCCGGCAGCATTTTCAGGAATTGTTGCATCTGTAGTACTTGCTACTTCTAGAGCAATAGGAGAAACGATGATTGTTACCATTGCTGCGGGTGCTACTCCAAACTTAACATTTAATCCGACTGAATCTATTCAAACCTTAACAGCCTTTATTGTACAGGGGGCTAAAGGAGATACCTCCTATCTATCGACTATCTACAAAAGTATTTATGCTGTAGGGATTACATTGTTTATCTTTACATTACTGATGAATATTTTATCACAGTATATTGCTAGAAGGTTTAAGGAGGATTACTAATGCATCAGAAAGTAGATTCATCGCTTATAAAACGAAAAGTAACGAAAAACAGGCTGTTTTATTTTATTTTCATCTTAGCAACACTTATTTCTTTATCGTTTTTAGTAATATTAATTTATCGAATATTAAGCCAAGGCATTGGCTATTTAAATATAGATTTTCTTCGTAATTTCCCTGCTCCTTACATTGATAAAGCTGGTATTTTCGCAGGATTAATGGGCTCAATATTTATGATCGCTATTACTGCGCCTGTTTCGATTATATTAGGGGTTTCTACTGCCTTATATCTAGAAGAATATGCGAAAGATAATAAATTCACTAGGTTTATTCAAGTAAACGTGCAAAATCTCGCAGGTGTACCATCTATTGTTTTCGGTTTATTAGGCTTAACCTTTTTTGTTTATATTATGGGGTTCGGATATACGTTAATTTCCGGTGCATTAACGATGAGTCTGCTCGTTTTACCTGTTATTGTAGTGGCATCTCAAGAAGCGATTCGTTCTGTGCCGCAGGAGTTAAGAGAAGCGTCCATTGGAATGGGAGCAACTAGATGGCAAACGATTTGGAGAATAGTCCTTCCAACATCTATTCCAGGGATTATTACTGGCTCCATACTTGCGCTATCTCGGGCTATTGGTGAAACTGCTCCATTAATCATAGTAGGTGCTGCAGCTGCAATTTATACTATACCGGATTCATTTTTGTCTAGATATACAGTAATGCCTATTCAAATTTACAGTTGGACTGCTAGACCGCAAGAAGAGTGGCAGTATGTAGCTGCTGCAGGAATTATTGTCCTTTTAATTATATTGCTATGTATGAACGCAATCGCTGTTTGGATACGTAACAAATTCCAAAAAAGATACTAATAAAGAGGGGTTATTATGACAACAAATAATGTTTTTAAAATAGAAGACTTTAACCTATGGTACGGATCTACACAAGCTTTATATCAAGTTGGCATGGAAATACCAAGAAATGAAATTACTGCTGTTATAGGTCCATCTGGTTGTGGTAAATCGACTTTATTAAAGACCTTAAACCGTATGATAGAAACAGTCCCTTCTGTTAGAACATCAGGGACCATTGAATATAACAATCAAGATATTTTCAGTAAGAAGCAATTAGTTGAAGAATTACGGACTCACGTAGGAATGGTCTTTCAAAAGCCAAATCCTTTTCCTAAATCTATTTATGAAAATGTAGTATATGGTCCGAAAATTCATGGAATAAAAAAGAAAAAAATATTAGATGATATAGTCGAGAAAAGTTTACGTGGTGCCGCCATTTGGGACGAGGTGAAAGATCGTTTGAGTCAAAATGCATATGGTTTATCTGGTGGACAACAGCAGCGTATTTGTATTGCTAGGTGTTTAGCTGTCGAACCAGATGTCATTTTAATGGATGAACCAACCTCTGCATTAGATCCAATTTCTACATTGAAAATTGAGGAATTAATTAAGGAATTAAAAAAAGATTATACGATTATTATTGTAACTCATAACATGCAACAAGCTGCTCGTATTTCAGACAAAACAGCTTTCATGCTAAATGGGGAATTAGTGGAGTTTTCAGATACAAATACTTTATTTTCAAATCCGAGTGATAAACGTACGGAAGATTATATTTCTGGTCGATTTGGATAAAAAAGATATATTTTATTAGGAAAGGAAGAATCAAATGGTAGGGAGAGAGCAATTTCAAGAAGAATTGAATCATGTTGAAGAAGTTATCATTGAAATGGCTGAAAAGACCATTGAACAATTAAATAACGCTGTTGATGCGCTATATAAAAGTAATGTAGAGAAGGCAGAGAAAGTAGTTAAAGATGATAAAGCTTTAGATCACTTAGATTTTCAAATTAATGAAGAATCTATCTTATTAATAGCTAGACAACAACCAGTGGCAACAGACTTACGCAGGTTGATTGTTGCTATTCGAATTTCGTCTGATTTAGAAAGAATGGCAGACAACGCTAAGAATATTGCGAAATCAACTATTCATTTAGGAGCAGATCACGGAATTCAAATTCATGCATCTATTGAAGAAATGAGACAGGTCGCCGTCAAAATGATTGAATTGGCAATAAAATCTTATAAAGGTGAGGATATAACACTTGCTAGGAAACTTGCTGAGCTTGACGATGTCTTAGATAATATGTATTCCACTATGCTGAGGGAATTATTGGAGGAAACAGCTACAAATCCTCAAAAAATACAACATATCATGCAAATGGCATTTAGTGGACGTTATGTAGAGCGTATAGGTGATCACACAACAAATATTGGAGAAGATGTGCTGTATTTAGTAAAGGGTGAATCAGCTGATTTAAATAACTAATGATAGAAGTAAGTCCTACATGAAGGTAATACCCTCTCTTTTGTATATCATGTTTTCTTATTTTAACTTGGATAAAAGTTCATCATGTCATTGTATAAAAAGTAGTTCATAAAATCTATGAACTACTTTTCTAATTGTATATTGCATTTTAAGGATTTGTTATAGCATTTGTAATTTCTTCAATTGACATTTGGTTATGTATTTCAAATGAACCTATTTGAATATGATGACTAAGTTCTTCGTTCTCCAAATATTCTATCAAACGGTTTTCATTTGATATAACTTCTTTTTCTACAAGCTTTGAAGCAACATCAGATACACTCATCCCTCGATCAATAGAAATGTTATAATATACAAGTTTTGGAGCATGATTTTCTTCGTTATCATTTTCTTCTGTTGCTTCATTTTTGGCTTTATTTACATGCTCGGTTAACTTTTGTTCCATATCTTCTGAGTAAATAAAATAACCACTATCCTCTAAATTATCTAACATATCTTCTTCACTAAGTAAATTTGATTTATCTACTGATTTTTCTTCCGTTAAATAAAAGAATACACCTATAATTAATGTAGCTGTTAATAGTCCGATTGCAAATGATCTGATAATTGGTTTCATGTATATTCCTCATCTTTCAATAATTGTTTTGACATCATATTCGTTTAATTTTAATTTCTTCGCAATAGTTTTGGAATCAAAACCTTGATCATATAAATGCTTTATTTTCTTTATTAATGGAGTATCTTTCATATTGTCAGATAACTCACTGGAAAGAAGCGGTTGTTCATCTATTAGTAATTCTTCCTCTATGACTTTCATTTTCTTTTTTAACTGGTAAGTTTCTTGCAAAGATGAAATTGTTAGCTGCTCCATGTTTTCTTCCAATTGCTTGAATTTATCATTCATAAAAAAAGATAATATCCATAAAGTAATTCCTGTAATTATTAGCGTAATAAAAATATAATACATCTTTACCCTCCTGCGAAATTTCATATTCTATTAATAGTTATATCATATCGGAAGTATCAAGAGAAGTTATACTTGAAATTGTATGAATAGTTTGCTATTATATCATGGTAATGATTCGATGAAATGAGATGTATGATTTAGTTTGGAGGGAAGACCATGCGTGTAAACATTACTTTAGCTTGTACTGAAACAGGTGACCGTAACTATATTACAACTAAAAATAAACGTAAACATCCTGAACGTTTGGAGCTTAAGAAATATAGCCCACGTTTAAAAAAGTATACGTTACACCGTGAAACAAAATAATGTAAAGAGCTCTTACCTATATCTATATGGGTAAGAGTTTTTTCGTTAGACCCTTTTTGTTTACTACACAGTAGAACCAAACAGCGACATAGTGAATATTCTCATCAGCACGACTTTTTTATTTCGTTCAAAGATGAGTGCTAGTCCTGCGCTGCGAAAAAACGCTCCCTTTCCGGGGGCACGGCTTCAGCTTCCTCGGCAGAAACCCACTGCCTGCGGGATCTTCAGCTCGCGCTGTTCCCCCAGGAGTGTCGCATTTTTTCACAGCTTTTTGTGGTTTTCTATTCGAGTGAGAAGAGCTCCATGGAACACTGATTTCACAAGATTTATTCTTTCAAAAATTAGAACCTCACTAATAGCGTAGGCAAGATACGTAGACTCCGAGGTATAGAAATCTTGGCTTTTCGCCCAAAATGGCGAAAGCCTTAGATTTCTTATACTATGTACCATTTATTTTATAAGTCCATAGTGAAACAACACGTGTCCGAAGACCCCGCAGCGAGGGACGAGCGAGGAGGCTGAGGCCGTGTCGCGTGCCTAGCAAGCCGTTCATTGCTAATTGGTGAAAGTCCAATCCAAGTAAGTGCCAAGACGCTT
>NZ_WIXM01000034.1 GCF_010993965.1 Gracilibacillus sp. YIM 98692
GATCATAACACTTTTTAAAGCAGTAAGAGTTAAACTTATTCTCATTTTACTGCGCAGTTTATGGATATTGTGCAATAAATTTTATTTTTAAAAGGCAGCAATCTTGTAAAAACAGCCTTAAATTTATCATTCTGATGCATGCTCTAAAACTTTTTTTAACTTTTGCTCGAATCGTCTTCTTGGGATCATCACAGAATGTCCACAGCCTTCACATTTAATTCGAATATCCATCCCCATGCGAATCACCTTCCAACGGTTTTCCCCACATGGGTGTGGCTTTTTCATCTCAACAATGTCATGTAAGTCAAATTCCTTTTTTTCCATCTTCTCACTCCTTTTTTCGTTTCATCATGTAAATCTAGACAATTTATGTACAAACATTATATTAGAAAAAGGAGAAATGTGAAATGGAAAGGTTTTTCCTTATACCTAATCATCACCCATAATTTGCTTATCTTTTATAAAAGGATACAGGAAAATGGCACATAGCAAGTACAAATTCAATGCACCGTATAATGGATACAGCCATGCTATTAATGTAGAAAAACCTATATTGGTTAGTGGAATTAAAAATAAGAGGACAACTGCTGCTATTTTCCACAAGGGATACGGAAACCTTTTACAAAGCCTTGTCACAATACCTAAAACACTAGAAATTGCGGTTGTGAATATCGCAAACCATAACAAAATAGACATCAGCAAATAAGTAATGGTTGGATAATTTTTTAATATCGCAAAAAGCGGAATCTCATATAGAATAATCACTTCAGCAATTTGAATTAAGCTATTATTATATAAAAAGGAAGTTAATCCTAAAATCAGTCCGCTCCCTATACTAGCAATCCAGATCTCTCCAGTTGATTTCACTTGATTTCCTACTGCACCTATAACCGCTAAAATCGATAAAATATTTAATGCAGTAAACAGGAAAGCTGCAGACCAATTCTTTTGATGGTTTAAATCTAATAGAAAGACAAGTTGCTGGTCAATCGTAAAATACACGAGCACGGTTAATAAACCAACAATTAATAAAGGTAAAATCACAGCATTTAAAGTTAAAATACCTTGGATTCCTCTTAAAAAAACCAGCAGCAGGAACCCTATAATGACCATAATGCCCAACCATTTCGATAATTGAAAAGCTTCAAAAGTTGCTCCGCTTCCCGCTACCATAATTACCGTTGTTGATAGTAAGTAAAAAAAGATTATCACATCATAAAATCTAGCTATCTTTTTCCCTAATAATATTTCTAAAACAGATAAATAATCTGTCGTTTGATGATAATAGCTGATTTTCATTGTTATATATACGGAAATAATGAAAAATATAGTGAACAAAACGATGGCAAGTCCACTTTCATGGCCAAAAAATTGCCATAATTCCCTACCTGAAGCATAGCCAGCTCCTACCATCGTTCCTATAATTAAAAACATCCATTTGATTCCTGATCTCCACATAGCATTGCCTCCAAAAAAGAGTTAGATATATTAAAAATATGCAATGGCTCGCAATGCTATGATGAATTCCAAAAACAGATTTAGGAAAGAAGATGATAAATAGAAAAGAACAAGATAAATACTGCTATAGTTGGTAAAAAGTCCCCTACTTTAATCTTTGTGATATTTAAGATATTTAAACCAATAGCTAAGATGAGCAGACCGCCTGTAGCTGTCATTTCATTAATAAATAGCTCCAAATAGTCAGCAGGAAGCCAATTATTGATTTCAACCGCTAATAACGCTATTGCCCCTTGGTATAAAACAACTGGTATAACCGAAAACATCACACCATAACCTAATGTAGAGGTTAATACCATTGCCATAAAACCATCTAAAAATGCTTTCGTCACAAGTACTTCATGATCTCCTCTTAAACCGCCATCTAAAGCTCCTACAATCGACATCGCACCAACAACAAAAATTAACGAAGCTGTGACAAATCCTTCCGCTATATTCCCTTTCTCTGCTTTACTTACACTTCGTTCTAGTTTTTCCCCTAGTAAATTCAAATGATCTTCTAAATAAATGACCGTTCCAATGATAGAACCTATTAAAATACTTAATAAAATTAAAACGATATTATCAGCTTGTAAAGCCATTTGTAAACCTATCAAAGCAACTACTAACCCAATGCCTTGTAAAGCTGTCTTTTTAATCCTTTCTGGTATATTTTGAAAAATAAGCCCAATACATGAACCTATTATAATGAATACACCGTTTACCAATGTCCCGAATAATACCATCATTGCCACTCCACCTATCTCTTTACTTCTACACAGAAAAGTCTGACCATAGATGAAGGGCTATGATCAGACTGCTGATTACTCCATTTTGTCTAAAATTCGATTTAAATCATCCTCAGAGAAAAACTCTATCTCAATTTTCCCTTTTCTTTTTCCTTTGTTAATTTTAACATTTGTTCCAAAATATGATTTTAATTGATTTTCCTTTTCCGTTATAAAGATATCTTTCTTTTCTTTCTTTTTCACTTGCTTGAGAGGTTGCTTATTTAATTCTTGAATTAAAGATTCCACCTGTCGAACGTTTAGTTTTTCATGCACAATTTTATTGACGAGAGGCTTTAATTTTTCTTTATCCTTTAGCCCTAGTAAAGCTCTTCCATGTCCCATCGATAATGCACCTTGATTAATCAGCTTCATAATATGCTCAGGTAAGCTTAATAGACGGACGAGATTGGCAATATGCGACCTGCTTTTTCCTAATCGCTTTGCTAACTGATCTTGTGTAATACCAAGCTCATTGATGAGACGGTCATAGGCATTTGCTTCTTCAATCGGTGTTAAGTCTTCCCTTTGAATATTTTCCAATAAAGCAAGTTCCATCATCTGTTCATCAGTTAAATCTTTTACAATCACCGGTATTTTTTCAAAATTAGCTTCTTTTGCCGCTCTAAACCTTCGTTCCCCAACAACAATTTCATAGCCTTTAATACTTTTTCGTACCGTCAGAGGCTGCAATATACCATGTTGAAGAATAGACTCCTTTAACTCTTCAATAGCCTCTTCTTCAAATACTTTCCGTGGTTGGTATGGATTTGGCCTGCATTCTAATATAGAAATTTCTTCTACCTGATCTGTGCTACTTTCTTCCAATTCAGGAAAAAAAGCATTTATTCCCTTCCCCAATCCTTTAGCCATTCGCGATCACTTCCTTTGCTAAGTCCAAATATACCTCTGCTCCTCTTGATTTCGGATCATATGAGATGATCGGTTGTCCATGACTTGGAGCCTCTCCTAAGCGGATATTTCTTGGAATAATAGACTGATAGACTTTACTTTGAAAATATTTTTTCACTTCATCAATAACTTGAATTCCTAGGTTTGTCCTTGCATCAAGCATGGTTAAGAGTACACCTTCTACCATTAATGCTTTATTTAAATGCTTTTGCACTAACCGAATGGTATTTAAGAGTTGACTTAATCCTTCTAAAGCATAATATTCACACTGCACAGGTATAATCACAGAGTCCGAAGCAGTTAAAGCATTAATTGTTAGTAATCCTAGTGACGGCGGACAATCAATAATAATATAATCATATTGCTCTTTTATACTATCAATGGCTTTTTTTAACCGTACTTCTCTTGATAAAGTCGAGACTAATTCTATTTCAGCACCAGCTAATTGAATAGTGGCTGGAATAATATCTAGATTTTTGATGTCTGTATGAATACAAATCTGATCAGCGGTCAAATCATCCACTAACGCATTATAAACACATTGTTCCACATCCCCTTTATTAATGCCAACACCGCTTGTTGTATTGCCTTGAGGATCGATATCAACGATCAGAATTTTTTTATCTAAATGTGCTAAACATGCACTTAAATTGACAGAAGAAGTTGTTTTGCCTACGCCTCCTTTTTGGTTTGCTACGGCAATTACCTTTCCCATGATGCCACCTACCTCTTACGTCTTTTTCATTATTTTATCATTAAAGTCGTTCAAGCAACCACTATTTTCACAATATAGTAATAATTAGGTCTTTTGTGTCAATTCATTAGCAACCCCTATACACAAAACAACCCATCTTTTAACAATGGAAAGATGGGTAAACATGCTCAATTCTTTTTTGGTATTTTGATCGTTATTTGATAGTAATCATCGTAATCTTGTTCATTTGTTTCTAAATTTATTCCAGTGTCCGATACCATATCTAATGATTGACGGATTGTGTTCATGGCGATCCGCATATCTTTATTAACCCCTTTTAATCGAGGCTTTTTCGGTTTTTCCTTCTTAGTAAATAGCTTTTCAATCTGCGCTTCTGTCTGTTTTACATTTAAATCATTTTCAATGATTTGATTTAATATGTCTATTTGCAGTTCTCGCTCTTTCAGCACAATTAATGCTCTTGCGTGTCTTTCCGTTATTTTTTTCTCCATAATAGCTTGTTGCACTTCTTCTGGAAGCTTTAATAATCGCATCTTATTGGCAATAGTCGATTGACTTTTTCCTAGTCGTTGTGCAAGCGCTTCTTGCGTTAATTCATGCATTTCAATTAACTTCTCATATGCTCTTGCTTCTTCAATAACCGTTAATTCTTCACGCTGCAGGTTTTCAATAAGGGCAACAGAAGCTGTCTCCCTATCGGTCATATCCCGAATAATGGCAGGTACTTGCTCCCAATTCAAACTTTGCGCAGCTCGCCAACGTCTTTCCCCTGCTATCAATTCATATTGGTCGTCTTCCTCTGATAACCTACGCACTACAATAGGTTGAATCATACCATGTGTATGTAATGTTTGGGCAAGTTCTTCTATTTTTTCCTGACTAAAAATAGCTCGCGGTTGATAGCGGTTTGCTTGGATATTAGCAACTGGCAAATGAACGACCTCATCCTCATTAGCAGTATTCTCTTCCTCTACAAACCCTTCTTCGACCGTTTTATCCCCTAGACCAAATAATTTACTAAATGGGTGTAACATACTTCAACACCACCTTCATATGCTTTACCAAGTTCGTTTCTCCATCCGTTTTACATTTAAATATCTCGTTTATTATATAAAAACAAAACTTAAGATGATTAAAAAATAAGGCCATCATTTTGTTTCACGTGAAACAGTTCGTATGCTGTTGGTTCTATTTTATCATAAAAAGAAAAAAAGAAGGTAGCAAATCAATCATTTATTTTGAATAAAGTCTTTTTTTCTATTCTAAAGGCTTTTTATTCGGGGTACCTGGTTTCCTTGGATATTTTTTAGGTGTCTTTTTCTTTTTGTCCACCAACACGATATTTCTTTCTCCATTTTCATCAGGTAACTGGAAAGTTTCTACTTTCCTTACCTTCCCCCCCAGTAATTCTATGGCTTGATCTGCTACTTTTAATTCTTCTTGAACATTAGATCCCTTCATCGCCAGCAAAGTTCCATTTGTACGAGCTAATGGTAAACAAAGCTCACTTAACACAGACATACGCGCAACAGCTC
Source organism: Gracilibacillus sp. YIM 98692 (assembly GCF_010993965.1). Lineage (GTDB taxonomy): Bacteria > Bacillota > Bacilli > Bacillales > Amphibacillaceae > Gracilibacillus. The sequence goes on from NZ_WIXM01000034.1 coordinate 5,448, forward strand.
GCGCCATTACCACATCGAAGCGATTTCTGAATGCTTCTTTTTTGCCAAATAATTCGGCACGGTCATGATAAAAAGATACGTCTGTTAAGTTTAATTCTGATGCTAAATGATTTAAGAAATTAATACGCTTTTGCAAAGAGTCTACAATCGAAATTTTTAAATGTGGATAAATTATTTTCAGCGGAATGCTAGGGAATCCTGCACCAGCTCCCACATCACATATGTCTAGTTCATTGCTGAAATCAAAGTAAAAGGCTGCAGTTACAGAATCATAGAAGTGTTTCGCAAATACTTCCTCCTTGTCTGTAATCGCAGTTAAGTTCATTTTTTCATTCCACTCCACTAAAATTTGATAATATTTTTCGAATAGAGCTATCTGATCATCAGAAAGCTCTATTCTTTTTTCTAATAAATGAGATCGAAAAGCTTCTATATTCATGACAATAAGGCACCTCTATTCACTCGAAACTTTGGCTACATTCCCTTGTTCAATATACACTAATAGAATCGAAATATCGGCTGGATTTACACCGGAAATCCGCGATGCTTGCGCAACTGATAAAGGTCGAACTTTTTTCAGCTTCTCTCTTGCTTCTGTCGCAATACCGCTGATTGCATCATAGTCAATATTTTCTGGAATGACTTTGCTTTCCATTTTCTTCAGCTTTTCTACTTGTTGATTAGATTTTGAGATATAACCTTGATACTTAATTTGTATTTCCACTTGTTCTTTTACATCTGCTGCTAAATCTTTTTCTGATGGGGTCACTTGTTCAATCACATCATATGTCACTTCTGGCCTTTTTAATAAATCGTAAGCAAGCACCCCATCTTTTAGTCTTGTACCACCGATAGATTCCATTAATTGCTGTAATTCTTCTGTTGGCTTCAACCGTACTTTACTTAAACGTTCTTTTTCTTCTTCGATTAGATGTTTTTTCTCTTCAAATCGTTGATAACGTTCTTTTGATATAAGACCAAGTTTATATCCCAATTCGGTTAATCTTAAGTCTGCATTATCATGCCTTAATAAGAGACGGTACTCCGCTCGAGAAGTTAACAAACGATAAGGTTCATTCGTCCCTTTTGTAACAAGGTCATCAATTAATACACCGATATATGCTTGGGAACGATCTAAAATGACAGAATCTTTACCAAGTGCCTTAGCAGCTGCATTAATCCCAGCCATAATCCCTTGACCTGCTGCCTCTTCATAACCAGAAGTACCGTTGATTTGGCCTGCAGTGAACAATCCTTCAATATTTTTCACTTCCAATGTTGGCCAAAGCTGTGTTGGTACAACTGCATCATATTCAATTGCATAACCTGCTCGCATAATTTCTGCTTCTTCTAACCCAGGGATGCTGCGCAATATTTGATGCTGCACATATTCTGGCAGAGATGTAGAAAGACCTTGTACGTATACTTCGTCTGTATTTTTCCCTTCAGGCTCTAAGAAAACTTGATGTCTCGGTTTATCATGAAAACGAACAATTTTATCTTCAATGGATGGACAATATCTTGGACCTGTCCCTTTTATCATTCCTGAATACATTGCGGAAAGTCCTAAGTTTTCATTAATAACTTCATGTGTTTTTTCATTTGTATACGTTAACCAGCAAGGAATTTGGTCTAATATGGCTTCCGTTGTTTCATAAGAGAAATGCTGCGGATGTTCATCTCCTGGCTGGATTTCCGTTTTGCCATAATCGATGGATTGATTATGAACCCTTGGCGGTGTCCCTGTTTTAAAGCGCACAAGATCAAACCCTAGTTCTTCTAAATGTTCTGCAAGCTTCACACTTGCACGCTGATTATTTGGGCCACTTTCATAAGAAATATCGCCAATAATTACACGACCTCGCATAAACGTACCTGTCGTTATAATCACCGTTTTTGCACGATATAATGCTTTGGTTTCAGTAATCACTCCTTTACATTTCCCATCTTCCATAAGTAATTGCTCTACCACGCCTTGTCTTAAAGTTAAATTAGGCTCTTTTTCTAATATACTTTTCATCTCTTGAATATATAATGGTTTATCAGCTTGTGCTCTTAATGCACGTACTGCCGGGCCTTTTCCTGTGTTTAACATACGCATTTGAATATACGTTTTATCAATTACTTTACCCATTAAACCACCTAAGGCATCCACTTCTCTTACGACAATTCCTTTAGCGGGTCCTCCAATAGATGGGTTACATGGCATAAATGCAATCATATCTAAATTTAAAGTTAACATAAGTGTTTTTGCACCGCGTCTTGCCGCAGCATGTGCAGCTTCTACTCCCGCATGTCCTGCACCAATCACAATAACATCATATTGACCAGCTTCATATGTTGACATGGCTGATCCTCCTTTTCCTATCATTTATTCTATTTACCAAGACAGAACTGAGAAAATAATTGATCAATCAGGCTATCTTGTACCGTATCACCAATAATCTCACCAAGTAATTCCCAAGCTCTCGTTACATCTATTTGTACTAGGTCTATTGGCATGTCTGCTTCAATGGCATTTCTAGCATCATCTAATGCTTGTAGCGTTTGCTGTAACAGTTGAATATGGCGAACGTTTGATACATAAGACATATCACCTGTTTCAATGTCACCCATAAAGAAAGTATCGGCAATTGCCTCTTCTAATTTGTCAATCCCTTCATCTTCGATCAATGTAGTCGTTATCACTTTTTGATCTCCAGCTAATTGCTTTACTTCTTCCAAGTTTAACTTCTGAGGCAAGTCCGTTTTATTGACGATCACAATATATTCTAAACCCTTCACAGCCTCAAATAATTGACGATCTTCCTCTGTTAATTCTTCTCCATTATTCAAAACAAGCAAAATCAAATCAGATTGTTTCAACGCTTCTCTTGAACGTTCCACCCCGATTTTTTCAACAATATCCTCTGTTTCTCGAATTCCTGCCGTATCAACGAGTCTTAATGGGATACCTCTTATATTGACATACTCTTCAATCACATCTCTTGTCGTCCCAGGTATATCGGTCACAATTGCTTTTGTTTCTTGTACCAATGCGTTTAATAAGGAAGATTTCCCTACATTGGGACGACCAATTATAGCTGTAGCAATCCCTTCTCGTAATATTTTCCCTTGCTTTGCCATACTAAGTAATCTTTCTACTTCTTGATATACATATTTCGTTTTTTCTTTTAATAACTGATGGGACATTTCTTCCACATCATCATATTCTGGGTAATCAATATTCACTTCTACATGAGCAACTGTTTCAATAAGTTGATGTCGCAACTGACTGACCTGTTTTGATAATTTTCCATCCAATTGCTTTAAGGCAATGTTCATAGCCTTGTCTGTTTTTGCTCGAATTAGGTCCATTACAGCTTCTGCTTGAGATAAATCAATTCTTCCATTTAAAAAAGCTCGCTTCGTAAATTCTCCCGGTTCCGCTAATCGAGCACCATTTGCTAATACAAGCTCTAATAAACGATTTACCGAAGCAAGCCCTCCATGACAATTGATTTCTACTACATCTTCTTTTGTGAAGGTTTTTGGAGCACGCATGACATTAACCATGACTTCCTCTATTACTTCCTTCTCTTTTGGCTCCACTATTTTTCCGTAATTTATCGTATGAGAGGCTACCTCCTCTAAACTTTTCCCATCAAATAACCTATTTACAATCGGAATTGCCTCTTCCCCAGTTAAACGAACAATCGCAATAGCCCCTTCCCCTATAGGAGTGGATATTGCAGCTATTGTATCTGTTTCCATTTTTTCACCTCCATGTTTTACGTTATCCACATCTATATCAAAGAAATATTATTATCACTCCACTAACTTATTAGAATACCATAAATCAGCTATAAAAGAAAAGATATCCACATCTTTTTTTGGTAATCCTTTTTGGCTTATTTTTATCCACATGTGAATAACTTATTTACCAATCCTTTTATTTAGTTAGTAAGAAACGTAAATATTAAAAAGTGGAAAAACCCGCCCCTAAATGAACATCCATACATTTCGTAATATATAACTCGCGACATGGCAAAATTTTTAATACTTGAAAAATTAACTTTGAATACCGCTACAGAAACATACTTCGCTTTCCATGGGAGTCTACGTATATTTTCCCACTGGACTAGCACTCACTTAAGAAAGAATGGTGGAAAGCCACGTTTAAAAAATAAGGCGCAGTTTGAAGCTATTATGAAAGCATTTGCTTCTTTCTTCTTTCATAAGATACTGGCTTTCCTATCATTATTTCCTTAGTACATGCCAACAGTCGAATGGACATCCATGCTAATAATTTTTGTACCTTTCTAACACAAAAAAATGGTGATAAGTTTACCTTACCACCACTTGTGTTTATTATTTAGGTTTTATCACAACATATCGATTCGGTTCTGTCCCTTTTGAATCTGTTAATAAATTGGGATTATGCTGCAAAGCTGTATGAATAATTTTTCTCTCAAAAGACGGCATCGGTTCAAGTTTTACTTCTGATTGAGTTTGAATAGTACGATCCGCTATACGTGAAGCTAATTGTCTTAATGTTTCTTTCCTTCGATCACGATACCCCTCAGCGTCCATCACAACAGTATGGTATTTATCTGCATACTGATGAATCGCTAGCTGTGCTAAATATTGAATTGCATTTAGCGTTTGGCCACGTTTACCGATAAGAACCGCCATTTTTTCCCCGCTTAGCTCACATGTGACTACTTTATTGTCCACTGTCAATTCTAAATCAACATCAACGCCAAAGCCTTTCACAATATTACGAATGTATTTTTCTAACTTTTCAATTGGATCATCTTGCTTCGTTACCTTAACAATTGCTGGCTTAGAACCGAATAGACCTAAAAAGCCCTTCTTCCCTTCCGCAATCACTTCAACTTTTGCTTGGTCCTCTGTGATGTCTAACTGCTTTAAAGCTGATTGGACCGCTTCATTAACGGATTGTCCAGTAGCAGTTATTTGTTTCACTCTTTGCTTCCTCCTGTAGCAGCTTCTGATTTTTTCATCATTGGATTTTTAATTAAGAGAGTTTGCAACACCATAAAGATATTACCGACTACCCAATAAAGTGCCAATGCTGATGGGAAGAAAATCGCAAAGATCCCGATCATAATCGGCATTAAATATAACATCATCGTCATCTGCGGCATCATAGAATTTTGAGTTGCCGTTGTACCTGCCATCATTAGCTTTTGTTGCAAATAAGTGAATCCTGCAGTTAACACAGGTAAAATAAAATATGGATCAGGTGAATCTAACTGGAACCACAAGAACTGGTGGCCATCTAATGCACCTGTTCTCATAATCGCATGATAAAAAGCAATTAAGATTGGCATTTGCACAATAATTGGTAAACAACCAGCTAGTGGGTTTACGCCATTTTTTTGGAACAATTGCATCGTTTCCTGCTGTAATTTTTGTTGTGTTTGCTGATCTTTAGAACTATATTTTTCACGAATTTTTTGAAGTTCAGGCTGTATTTCTTGCATCGCCTTAGAACTTTTCAACTGTTTAATATTTAATGGTAATAAAACCAATCGGATTAAAATGGTTACAATTACGATGGATAAACCGTATCCATATTCTGCATGAAAAAATTCAGCTACTTGGACAATTAGCCAAGATAAAGGGTATACAAAGTAAGAGTTCCATATCCCTTCACTTTCTGGTGTGATATCCTTATCTATTTCCGTACAACCAGACAGCAAAAGGATGACACTTACTAAGCCTATTATTAGCAAGAGCTTCCTACGCATCGTTATCCTCCTTAACTCGATTACATGTTCCGTGTTGATTCTATCGTTTTACATTTTACCACTAATGTGATAACAGTTTCTAGTAAAACTTGTATTATCCATGAAATAAATGCGTTTTATATAATAAATGGCTTAAACTTTTCTTTATTTCATGATAGTTCATATTTCTAGTCGGCTTTCTAGCAATAATCACAATATCATATGTAGGTTTTATTCTATGATCCATATCAGTAAAAGCTTGTCTTATATATCTTTTTATCTGATTACGGACAACGGCATTCCCTATTCTCTTACTAACCGATAATCCCACACGATAATGTAACTGCTGTTCGTTATAAAGATAGTATATAACAAGTTGCCGATTTGCAAAAGAAGCGCCCTTCTTAAACACTTTTTGGAACTCTGTATTTTTTTTTATTCTAAATGCTTTTTTCATAACATGTGCGCCCCCATTAATAAACAGCCTTCATTTATGAAAAACTTCTATTTAATCCGTCTCTATACATGGAAAAGACCACTGATGTTATCAGTGGCCTATGCTGACAATACTTTTCTACCTTTTTTACGACGACGTGCAATCACTTTACGTCCATTTTTTGTGCTCATACGCGCACGGAATCCATGAACTTTTTTGTGTTTACGATTATTTGGTTGAAATGTACGTTTCATTATATATGCACCTCCCTGAGGAATATTAAAGTCACAATCCATTTAGACAGTCTAGGTCATTATACGGTTAAATCCCCTCTTCTGTCAACTTTCATCTCAAAATTCATTTTAAAGTATTGTTATATAACAAAGTTACCTCCATGGTGTTGTACAACAGATTGGTTGTGGATAAAAGTTCAGGCAAAAATCGACTTTTTCATAACTTAGTCGACAAAGTATGCACAAAAAAACATGTTGTGGAAAAGAAAAAGTCACAAATTGTTGAAGTTGTGGATAACTTGACGATAATCATTGCAACGTTTGGTTTTTTCTGATATCATATTTGTGTTTTAGTCTGTGTAAAAGTCATGTGTGTTTTTATTTTATCCACAGAGTGTGGATTGTTTGTGGATAAATATTCACAACATGTTTATGAGATTATTCACAATAATGTGGAAAACTGAATTCAAAGGTTTTCCGCTTTTTTGTCAGTTAAGAAGAGTCCACAAGCTATCCAAAGGAAGGAGGGAGCATGGAAGATGGAAAATATAGAAGATTTATGGAGCAGCACCCTAGAAATTATTAAAGAAAAAGTTAGTAAACCAAGTTTTGATACATGGTTAAAAAATACGTCTGTTGATCAATTAAAAGAAGATACAGTTATTATTTCAGCTCCAAATGAATTTACTAGAGACTGGCTAGAATCACGTTATACTTCAATTATTTCAGAAGCTCTTTATGATTTAACAGGAGCAAAGCTGCAAGTAAAATTCATTATTCCAGAGACAGAGCAAGAAATAGATCAACAAGTGATGAAAGAGAAAAAAAAGACTAGTCCTAACAAACAAGAAAATCAGCTATCACCTAAATCTATGTTAAATGAGAAGTATACCTTTGAAACATTTGTAATTGGATCAGGAAACCGGTTTGCTCATGCTGCATCTCTTGCTGTTGCAGAAGCTCCGGCAAAAGCGTACAATCCATTATTTATATATGGAGGGGTAGGATTAGGTAAAACACACTTAATGCATGCCATTGGGCATTATGTATTGGATCATAACCCATCAGCAAAAGTCGTTTATTTATCTTCCGAAAAGTTTACCAATGAATTTATCAATTCCATCCGTGACAATAAAGCGGTGAACTTTCGAAATAAATATCGAAATGTTGATGTTTTACTAATAGATGATATTCAGTTTCTCGCTGGAAAAGAACAAACGCAAGAAGAATTTTTCCATACATTTAATACATTACATGAAGAAAATAAACAAATTATTATTTCTAGTGACCGTCCTCCAAAGGAAATTCCAACACTTGAGGATCGTTTGCGCTCAAGGTTCGAATGGGGTTTGATCACTGATATTACTCCACCGGATTTAGAAACTAGAATAGCTATTTTACGGAAGAAGGCAAAAGCAGAAGGACTAGATATTCCGAATGAAGTCATGCTTTATATCGCTAATCAGATTGATACAAATATAAGAGAGTTAGAAGGAGCCTTAATTAGAGTGGTCGCTTACTCTTCTCTTATTAACGAAGATATAGATGCCTCCTTAGCGGCAGAAGCGTTAAAAGACATCATTCCAACATCTAAACCGAAAGTTATTACCATTCAACATATACAAGAAACAGTCGGAAAGAAATATAACGTGAAATTAGAAGAGTTCTCTGCCAAAAAACGAACAAAATCTATTGCTTTTCCTCGTCAAATTGCGATGTATCTATCGCGCGAGCTTACCGATTTCTCATTACCTAAAATAGGAGAAGAATTTGGAGGAAGAGATCATACAACAGTTATTCATGCACATGAAAAAATTGCAAAATTAATGGGAGACGATCCAATACTTAGTAAAGAAATAGACGAAATTACCGAACAAATAAAATCTATGTAATCGATCCTATTGTGAAAACTGTGGATAGTAGAATCACACATACCAACAAGTTATCCACATCTGGATAAAAGGTGTTAGAAAGCCTTTAGAAAAGTTATCCACATAATCACACTCCCTATTACTAGTACTACTATATTTTTATTAATAATATATATAAATATACTTCCTCAAGGAGGATAAAAATGAAAATCATTTTGAATAGAGATAAATTAATGGAAAGTATTCAACATGTAACAAAAGCTATTTCATCTAAAACTGCAATCCCTATTTTAGAAGGATTAAAAATAAAGGCCTCTCATGATGGTGTTTTGCTTACAGGGAGTAATTCAGATATAACCATTGAATCTTTTATTCCTATCGAAGAAGAAGGAATTCAATTTATAGATGAAATAGAATCCGGTGAAATTATTGTTCATGCTAAATATTTTCCAGATATTATTCGAAAATTACCTTTAGAAACAGTTCAAATAGAAGCTGATGATAATTTACAAATTACGATTCAATCTGGACATGCTGAGTTTCATTTAAATGGCCAAGATGCAGAAGAGTATCCACAAGTAGCTCAGATTCAGACAAATACAAGTTTTGAAATACCTATTAATTTATTGAAAAATATGATTAAACAAACAGTTTTCGCAGTATCTACTTCTGAAACAAGACCTATTCTTACTGGAGTTAATTTAAAAGCTGAAAACAATCAATTAAAATTTATTGCAACAGACAGCCATCGGTTAGCTGCAAGTAATATTCCCTTAACAGGAATTAGTGAGGATTTTCCTTTTGAACAAGTAGTAATTCCAGGAAAAAGTTTGAATGAGCTTAGCAAAATTTTAGACGACACAGAAGAAAAAATGCAGATAAGTATATCTGAAAATCAAATAGCATTTCAAACAGAGCATCTATATTTTCTCTCTCGATTATTAGAAGGTAAATATCCAGAAACTTCTAGATTGATACCAGAAGAAAGTAAAACGATTATTGTTGCTAATACAAAAAAATTATTACAAGCTGTTGATCGCGCTTCTTTATTGGCAAGAGAGAACCATAATAACGTCATTCGCTTGCAAACACAGGAAAACTCTGTTGTGGAGATTTCAGGAAACTCACCTGAAATAGGGAAAGTCGAAGAAGAAATAACTGTTGAAGATATTCAAGGTGAAGAATTAAAAATTTCATTTAGTTCAAAATATATGATAGATGCATTAAAAATTATGGAAACCGATCAGGTGAAGATTGAATTCACTGGTGCTATGCGTCCATTTATTATTAAACCAATTGATCACGATCAAATTTTACAATTAATACTTCCTGTAAGAACTTTTTAAGGTGGGGTTGTCACACAAGTAAGTTGGCAGATAAGTTAGATGTTCAGCAACTGGAATATGCGAGACACCTGTGGGAAATTGAGTGTATTCCAGTTGCGTGTACAGTTTCAAACAGCCTCACACCAATTTTATGCCATCATTCGTTTCCTCATTCATTAGTCAGTATGTATACTTTTCTTCCAATCAAATGTTTAGTAAAATAGACAGAAGGACCAATTTTATGCATCAAATCCTTTCAACCAAAGAAGGTGAAGATATGAAAGAATATATAGAAATTAATACTCCCTATATCCAATTAGGCCAGTTTATAAAATTAGCGAACATCTTGGAATCTGGTGGAATGGTGAAAATGTTTTTGCAAGACAACGGTGTGTATGTGAATGATGAGCTTGAGACAAGACGCGGTAGAAAGTTATATCCAGGTGATGCTATATATGTAGAAGATATTGGCACTTTTATTGTCGCTAAAGAACAAGAGTAAAACAGAGCCGTGAGGGAATTTTCATGCATATTCAACAATTAAGCTTAAATCATTATCGGAACTACTCAGAAATTACCATTAATTTTGATGACAAGGTCAATGTCATTATTGGAGAGAATGCACAAGGTAAAACAAACTTAATGGAAGCTATCTATGTTTTAGCTTTTTCTAAATCTCATCGTACAACAAAAGATAAAGAATTAATTCAATGGGATCAAAATTATGCTAAAATAAAGGGGAGTATTTATAAACGAAAGCAAACTTTCCCATTAGAAATTCAAATAAGTAATAAAGGGAAGAAAGCGAAATTAAATCATTTAGAGCAAAAACGCCTTAGTGATTATATCGGAGCATTAAATATTGTCATGTTTGCCCCAGAGGATCTAACCCTCGTAAAAGGGAGTCCTCAAATTCGCAGGCGTTTTATTGATATGGAAATTGGGCAGGTACAGCCTGTATATATTTACCATCTTGGGCAATATATCAAAATTTTAAAACAAAGAAATCATTTATTGAAACAATTACAAAAGCAAAAACAATCTGATTATACGATGCTGCATGTACTAACAGAACAACTGATTGAACATGCAGTCATTATTGTGGAAAAAAGATTTCTATTCTTAGAAAGGTTGCGTAAATGGGCTAAAGATATTCATTGGGGGATAAGTCATCAGTTAGAAAAACTAGATATTCAATATGATTCTACTATTGATGTATTAGAGACTGATAATAAGGAGAAAATATTAACAGTTTTCCAAGACACATTTGCCAAGGTGAAAGCAAAAGAAATAGATAGAGGGACAACATTAATAGGGCCTCATCGAGATGACTTAATATTTTATGTAAATGATAGAAATGTGCAAACATTTGGATCGCAAGGACAGCAACGCACAACAGCTTTGTCTTTAAAGCTAGCAGAGATCGAATTAATATATCAAGAGGTAGGAGATTATCCAATTTTATTGTTGGATGATGTATTAAGTGAACTTGACAATTTCAGACAATCTCACTTATTAGACACAATTGAAGGAAAGGTACAAACATTCGTTTCCACTACAAGTGTAGATGGGATTGATCATCAGACATTACAGAAAGCAGAGTTGTTTAAAGTCCAAAATGGTGAAATAATTTAATTTAAAAGTAGGGATAAAATGTTTATTCATATTGGAGATGACCATGTGATTCAATCAAAAGATGTGGTAGCAATTATTGATTATAGCTTGGTTACTTCCTCGACTATTAACGAAGAAATGTTAACAGGATTAAAAGAAAAACAGCAGACGGTGACTACCGATGAAGATATAACAAAAGCAATTGTTGTCACATCAGATAAGGTGTATTATAGCCCACTTTCGGTTCTCACGTTGAAAAAGCGAGCGAGCATGATTTCAACGATTAGTAAACTAGAAGATTATTCAGATCATCCTGAAGAAGAATAGTAATATGAATGATTTTTTCCATTAAACTAGAGAATGTAGGTGAATGTAATGACAATGGAAGAAAATTTATCACAAGAACAATTATATGATGCGGAGCAAATACAAGTATTAGAAGGATTAGAGGCTGTACGTAAAAGGCCAGGTATGTATATCGGCTCAACAAATGAGAAAGGATTACACCATCTTGTCTGGGAAATTGTAGATAATAGTATTGATGAAGCGTTGGCTGGTTACTGTGATCATATAGAAGTATTTATAGAAGAAGATAATAGTATTACCGTTGTGGATAATGGGCGAGGAATTCCTGTAAGTTTGCATGAAAAAACGGGAAGGCCGGCTGTCGAAACGATTATGACTGTGTTACATGCTGGTGGGAAATTCGGCGGCGGTGGTTATAAAGTTTCTGGTGGTTTACATGGTGTTGGTGCATCAGTTGTGAATGCACTGTCAAGCGAATTAGAAGTTTATGTACACCGTGATGGAGAACTTCATTATTTGAGCTTTCATCAGGGTGTGCCTAATAATGATTTACATGTGATTGGAGATACAGAAATTACGGGAACGCGAACACGATTTAAGCCCGATCCAGAAATTTTTACGGAAACAACGGTCTTCAACTATGATACGTTAGCGACAAGGTTACGTGAATTAGCCTTCCTTAATAAAGGTTTGACCATTTCGATTCAAGATAAACGAGAGGAAAAAGAAAAGGAAACCTTTTTTTATGAAGGTGGTATTCGCTCCTATGTAGAGCATTTAAATCGTTCTAAAGAAGTATTACATGAGCCGTTTTATGCAGAAAAAGAAGAAGCAAATATTCAAGTAGAAGTATCTCTTCAATATAATGATGGCTTTACAAGCAATATTTATTCGTTTGCAAATAACATTAACACACATGAGGGCGGGACACATGAATCTGGTTTTAAGACAGGATTGACACGTGTCATTAATGATTATGCAAGAAAGAATAACCTTTTTAAAGAGAATGACCCTAATTTAAGTGGAGATGATGTACGAGAAGGGTTGACAGCTATTATTTCCATAAAGCACCCTGATCCACAATTTGAAGGGCAAACGAAAACAAAGCTAGGAAATAGTGAAGCTCGGACTATAACAGACTCTGCCTTTAGTGAATTGTTTTCTAAGTTTTTATTTGAAAACCCAAATACAGCAAGAATTGTTGTAGATAAAGGGCTGATGGCTTCTCGAGCTCGACTTGCGGCGAAAAAAGCTCGTGAATTAACTAGAAGAAAGGGAGCTTTAGAAGTATCTAATTTACCTGGGAAATTAGCAGATTGCTCTTCACGTGATGCTTCGATTAGTGAACTATATATTGTGGAGGGTGATTCTGCAGGCGGTTCGGCTAAACAAGGCCGTGACAGACTATTTCAAGCAATTCTTCCATTACGAGGTAAAATAATCAATGTGGAAAAAGCTAGATTGGATAAAATTTTATCTAATAATGAAATTCGAATGATTATCACTGCACTTGGCACAGGTATTGGAGAAGAGTTTGATATTTCTAAAGCCCGATACCATAAAATCATTATCATGACAGATGCGGATGTAGATGGTGCTCATATTCGAACATTACTCTTAACGTTCTTTTACCGTTATATGAGACCATTAATTGACCATGGATATGTATATATCGCTCAACCGCCACTCTATCAAGTGAAGCAAGGAAAAGCCGTTCACTACACTTATAATGATAAAGAAATGGAACAATTAATTGCTGAGTTACCGAATAATCCAAAGCCCGGTATTCAGCGTTATAAAGGGCTAGGAGAAATGAATGCTACACAATTATGGGAAACCACGATGGATCCCGAAGGAAGAACACTGCTTCAAGTAAGCTTAGAAGACGCAATGGAAGCAGATCAAATTTTTGATATGTTAATGGGGGACAAAGTAGAGCCTAGGCGTAATTTTATCCAAGATAACGCCGTTTATGTAAAAAACTTGGATATTTAATAAGTGGAAATGTTTCTTAATTAATATAATTGCAGCACGTCTTCCTGAAAGGAATAGGAGGTAATCAATATGGTGGATAATCAGCGTCCACACGTTCAAGAAATTAATATCGGACAGGAAATGCGCACATCCTTTTTAGATTATGCAATGAGTGTTATTGTTTCTCGTGCGCTTCCCGATGTTCGGGATGGCTTAAAACCGGTTCATCGTAGAATATTATATGCATTAAATGATCAAGGTATGCATGCAGATAAAGCTTATAAAAAATCAGCTCGTATTGTGGGGGATGTTATTGGTAAGTATCACCCACACGGCGATTCAGCCGTTTATGAAGCAATGGTAAGGATGGCTCAAGATTTCAGTTATCGTTATATGCTTGTTGACGGACATGGTAACTTTGGATCAGTTGATGGGGATCCGCCAGCAGCCATGCGTTATACAGAAGCGCGAATGTCAAAAATATCTATGGAAATGCTCCGTGATATTCATAAGAATACGATTGATTATACAGATAACTACGATGGATCTGAAAGAGAACCTAAAGTATTACCAGCAAGATTTCCTAATTTATTAATTAATGGTGCTAGCGGTATTGCGGTTGGAATGGCAACCAATATTCCGCCACATCAATTAGGAGAAACAATTGACGCTATTTTAGCCATCAGCCGTCAACCAGATATTACGATTTCTGAATTAATGGAATCCTACATTTACGGCCCTGATTTCCCAACATCAGGGAAAATTTTAGGGAGAAGCGGGATACGGAAGGCGTTTGAGACAGGAAAAGGTTCGATTACGATTCGAGCAAAGACAGAAATTGAAGAACATGCCAATGGAAAATCACGCATTCTTGTGTCTGAAATTCCGTATCAAGTCAATAAAGCCAAGCTAGTTGAAAAAATAGCAGACTTGGCAAGAGATAAAAAAATAGAAGGCATTACCGATTTACGAGATGAATCGGATCGTAACGGAATGCGTATTGTAATTGAATTAAGACGGGATGCAAACCCGAATGTGGTCTTAAATAATTTATATAAGCAGACAGCGTTGCAAACATCTTTTGGTATTAATATGCTTGCTCTTGTGGATGGACAGCCAAAAGTCTTAAATCTAAAACAATGTTTAGAGTATTATTTAGAACACCAGAAAGTGATTATTACGAGACGTACTCAATATGAGCTAAATAAGGCAGAAGCAAGAGCGCATATCTTAGAAGGGCTGCGTATTGCCCTTGACCATATAGATGCTATTATCACTTTGATTCGTGAATCACAAACAACAGATATCGCCCGTGAGGGATTAATGAATCAGTATCAATTATCTGAAAAGCAAGCACAAGCGATTTTAGATATGCGATTGCAACGATTAACAGGGTTAGAGCGAGAGAAAATTGAAGAGGAATACAAGCAAATCGCAGAACTCATCAAAGAATTAAAGGCAATTTTAGCGGATGACGAAAAAATTCTAGATATCATTCGGGAAGAATTACTTGAAATCAAAGAACGTTTTAACGATGAGCGAAAAACGGAAATCGTAAGTGGCGGCGTGGATCTAATTGAAGATGAAGACTTAATACCTGAAGAGAGCATCGTCATTACGTTAACACATCAAGGATATATTAAACGTCTGCCAGCCTCTACCTACAGAGCGCAGCGTCGTGGAGGCAGAGGTATACAAGGAATGGGAACAAATGAAGATGATTTTGTCGAACATTTAGTATCTTGCTCCACTCATGACACGGTACTGTTTTTCTCCAACCAAGGGAAAGTATATCGTGCAAAGGGGTATGAGATACCTGAATTTAATCGAACGGCAAAAGGAATACCTATTATTAATCTACTAGAAGTAGAACAAGGCGAATGGATCAATGCTGTAATTACCGTGAAGGAATACAACGAAAATTGGTACTTGTTCTTTACGACGAAACATGGTATTTCCAAAAGAACTTCTTTAACGCAGTTTGCTAATATTCGTAAAGGCGGTTTAAGAGCATTAAACTTAAAAGAAGATGACGAGTTGATATCGGTTCGCTTAACCAATGGTGATAAGGATATCTTAATTGGGACTAAAAGTGGATATGTGATTCGATTTGAAGAAACGCAAATTCGTACAATGGGAAGAACAGCTGCCGGAGTAAAAGGTATTTCTTTAAGAAATGACGATGAGGTTGTATCAATGGAAATAGCTGATAAAGGTTCTTATGTGTTAAATGTTACCGAGAATGGATATGGAAAACGGACACCTGTAGAAGATTACCGAATAACGAACCGTGGTGGGAAAGGTATTGTGACAAGCAATGTTACGGAAAAAACAGGAAATGTCGTGGCGGTAAAAACGGTAACAGGTGAAGAAGACATTATGATTATGACGATATCGGGTGTATTAATCCGTATGCAAGTAGAAGGCATTTCTATTACAGGACGTAATACACAAGGAGTTCGTTTAATTCGATTGCAAGAAGAAGAAAAAGTAGCTACTGTAGCAAAAGTGACACCAGAAGATGAGGAATTGACAGAAATTGATGAGGAGACAGAAAAATAATACAGGGGTGTGGTCTGATTGAAGGTGCATCCATCACAACTTATCCCGGGGTGTCTTATAGTAGATGCAGTCAAAGATAACAGCAACCATCCCATCATTCCTTCTAATACGGCCATTAACCCGAAACATATTCAGATACTTTTACAATTAGGTATAGAGCAAGTAGAGGTTTCGGAAAAGTTATCTAATGGGGGTATTTTCCACCCCAAAAGGGACAGTCATGACGATAGACAGTTGTTTTACAATATGTATATACAAACTGTCCGTCAATATAAAAAACTGTTTCATCAGTGGAAAACTACACATAAGGTAATTGCGGCAGAAGTGATAGATTTAATGAATCCAATCTTGGATCTATTGGATGAGGTGAAGATGGATATCTTTGCTTTATCTGAATGGTCTACTAAACAAGATTACTTTTATCACCATGCTGTTTCCCTTTCCCTTCTTTCTGGCTATCTTGCTAAGATGCTGGGGCTTAAAAAAGAATGGAAACAAGTTGCTTTTGCCGGAGCCTTAGCGGATTGTGGAAAAGCATTAATTCATACAAATTGCTATTTAAAAGATAAACGTCTAACACTATCAGACTATAAACAGTTACAAAAGCACCCTTTATATTCATACCGACTGATTAAATATCATGATGCTTTTCCAAATCCCGTAATAAAAGCCGTATTACAACATCATGAACGGTCTGATGGAAGCGGATATCCATTTGGTATAAAGGGAGATAACATCCATCTTTTTGCAAAGATCTTAGCTCTTTGTGATATGTATCATGCGATGACGTCTGAGAGAATCTATTCGAAGAAACAAACGCCATTTAAAGTAGCAGAATATTTGATCAGATCAGAACAGGGCAAACTAGATAAAAGAGTATTAAAATGCTTTATTCAATCATTTTTTCTTTTACCTAAAGGAACTCGTGTATTGCTGTCTAATCAGAAGGAAGCATATATACAGCATACTCCCATAGAATATCCAGTAAGACCGACGGTTGTTCTTAAAGAAAATGGGAAAGTGTTAGATTTGAAGAAGAAACCTGCTTGGTATATTGAAAAATGGATACAGGAATAATTTTAATGTAAAGAAGGAAGTATCAAATATCTTCCTTCTATTATTTTTTTAAAAAACATTACCCTGTGTAAACTCTTACATTGTTGTTGTAATGAAAAGTTCTGAAAAAGTGTGGAAAAACGCCATAAAAAAGGGTTGAAAAACGTGAAAACATGTCGTATTGTAAATTACAATAGTTAGATAAATATTTTCTTAAATTACTCTAACACTAGGCATTGACAGCTATTCATGTAAATAGAAGGGAAGACCAAATCTAAAGGAGGTTCATTTATGAGACAAGATAAGTTTAGTAAAGAGGGGTTAACGTTTGATGATGTTTTGCTACTGCCTGCTGAATCTAATGTGTTGCCTCGTGACGTTTCTGTAAAGACGAAATTATCTGACAATATTACACTAAATATACCTTTTATTAGTGCAGGTATGGACACTGTTACGGAAGCTGATATGGCTATAGCTATGGCACGTCAAGGTGGATTTGGTGTGATTCATAAAAATATGTCGATTGAAGAACAAGCAGAACACGTAGATCGAGTAAAACGTTCGGAAAGTGGTGTTATTTCTAACCCATTTTTCTTACTACCCGAAAATCAAGTGTTTGATGCTGAATACCTTATGGGTAAGTTTCGCATTTCTGGTGTACCTATTGTAAATAATGAGAAAGATCAACAACTTGTTGGTATTCTAACGAACAGAGATTTACGCTTTATTGAAGATTATTCGATCCGCATTTCTGAGGTCATGACAAGTACGAATCTTGTGACTGCTTCAGTAGGTACAACGTTAGAAGAAGCAAGTGAAATTTTACAAAAACATAAAATTGAAAAGCTTCCTTTAGTTGGAGAGAACAATGTCTTAAAAGGTCTTATTACCATTAAGGATATTGAAAAAGTCATCCAATTTCCTAACTCTGCAAAAGATAAATACGGAAGATTGTTGGCAGGGGCTGCTGTAGGTGTAACGGCAGATTCTATGGTTCGTGTGGACAAGCTTGTAGACGCTGGTGTGGATGTGTTAGTGATCGATACAGCACATGGTCATTCACAAGGAGTAATTGACCAAGTAAAACGTGTAAGAGATAAATATCCGGATATTGATATTGTGGCAGGTAATGTGGCAACACCAGAAGCTACCCGTGCATTAATTGAAGCTGGTGCGAATATTATTAAAGTAGGTATTGGCCCTGGTTCTATCTGTACAACTCGAGTTGTTGCAGGTGTTGGCGTTCCTCAAATTACAGCTGTTAATGATTGTGCAGAAGAAGCAGATAAGTATAATATACCAATTATAGCAGATGGTGGTGTTAAGTACTCAGGTGATATTGCTAAAGCCATTGCAGCTGGAGCGAGTGCAGTCATGTTAGGAAGTTTATTTGCTGGTGTAACCGAAAGCCCTGGGGAAACAGAGATTTTCCAAGGTAGAAGATATAAAGTATACCGCGGAATGGGATCTGTGACTTCTATGAAATCTGGCTCTAAAGATCGTTATTTCCAAGATTCCCAAGATGCGAAAAAACTTGTTCCTGAAGGTATTGAAGGGCGTGTAGCATATAAAGGTCCATTGGCAGATACCGTGCATCAATTGCTTGGAGGTTTAAGATCAGGAATGGGTTATTGTGGTGCAGAAAGTATACAAGTATTACGTGAAGAAGCTACTTTCATCCGAATGACAGGTGCAGGACTTCGCGAAAGCCACCCACACGATGTACAAATAACAAAAGAATCACCAAACTATTCCATGTGATAAAGGAAAACAAAAAGCAGAAGAAAACTTGGGAATGCCAAGTTTTCTTTTTAACTAGTAATCAAACTTTTGGCTAATTGTCGAATATTGTAAATGGTTATTTTGTGGCATTTTTTATTAGGTGGAGTTGTGATAAAATATTTGGGTGAAATAAATTGTCGGAGGTAAGTGGTGTGAAAGCAAATATAAAGAGTTTATATGCCATTATGATGGTAATGGTTTTGATGATCGCTTCTTATTCTGTTGGTTCCATTAAGGTTGAAGCAGCAGAGGAATTAGATTTACAAGCAGAGTCTGCTATTATAGTAGATGCCAAAACTGGAAAAGTATTATATGAAAAGCAATCTGATCTAAAGTTGCCTCCTGCTAGTATGACGAAAATGATGACGGAATACTTAGTATTGGAAGCTATTAGTGAGGGCAAGATAGATTGGGACACAACAACACAAGTAGGAGATTATGCTTACGGTATTTCAGCTGATCCCGTTTTTTCAGGTATTGGTCTTATTCAGGACAAAGACTACACTGTTCGTGAGCTTTATGAAGGAATGGCTATTATCTCAGATAATGCCACAACCATAACATTAGCAGAATTAGTAGCTGGATCAGAAAGCGAATTTGTTAAAATGATGAACGATAAAGCAGAGGAAATGGGACTTCCTGAATATAAATTTGTGAACTCTACAGGTTTATCGAATGAAGACCTAGGGGAAAATTACCCAGAAGGTACGGAACCTAATGCAGATAATTTACTGTCTGCAAGATCTGCAGCATTATTAGCTTATCATTTAATTAATGATTATCCTGAAGTATTAGATTATTCAAGTACGATGATGTCAGAATTAGATGATCAACCATTGCAAAACTTAAACTGGATGCTTCCGTGGGAAGATAATAATTTTGTGCCATTTCATTTTGAGGGAGTAGATGGTCTGAAAACTGGATGGACACAAGAAGCTGGTTATTGTTTTACAGGAACAGCAAAACAGGGGGATCGTCGTTTAATTACAGTAGTAATGAAAACAGATAGCAAGGAAGAACGTTTTAATCAAACAAAAAAATTAATGGAATATGGGTTCTCACAGTTTGAAACAACAGAATTATTTGAAGCAGGCTATCAAATACAAGACGAGTCTACTCTTTCAGTTGAAAAAGGGAAAGAAGAACAAGTAGAACTGGAAACAAGTGAAGCGATGGAAGCAATGGTTAAAACAGGTGAAGAAGATTTATACGAATTAACGTATGAGATAAATGAAAATAACTTAAATGAAAACGGTGCTCTAACTGCCCCAGTTGAAGCTGGTCAAGTAGTAGGTGAAGCTGTTTTACAATATAAAGGTGACAATGACTACGGCTATATAGGCGGAATTGGAACAGAACAGCGTGTAGACCTAGTAACCACGACAGGTGTAGAAAAGTCTAATTGGTTCATGCTAACAATGGGAGCTATAGGGAACTTCTTCAGCAATATATTTACAACTGTTTCGGATGCAGTAAAAGGATTATTTAGCTAATCCGATGGCAGCACTTGGCATTTGTTAAATTTTTGTTATATAATGTAGAAGGATACAAGAGTCGATAGGAATCTATGTAAGATAGTAAGTTCATATTAGGAGGAAATAGAGAATGTCTAAAGTAGGTACAGATCGAGTAAAAAGAGGTATGGCTGAAATGCAAAAAGGCGGCGTTATTATGGACGTTGTAAATGCAGAACAAGCTAAAATTGCAGAAGAAGCTGGTGCAGTTGCTGTTATGGCTTTAGAACGTGTTCCGTCTGACATTCGCGCTGCAGGCGGTGTAGCTCGTATGGCAGATCCAACGATTGTAGAGGAAGTAATGAATGCTGTTTCTATTCCAGTAATGGCGAAAGCACGTATCGGCCATATTGTAGAAGCACGTGTTTTAGAGTCTATGGGTGTGGATTACATTGATGAAAGTGAAGTGTTAACACCTGCTGATGAGGTATACCACTTAAATAAAAAAGAATATACCGTACCTTTTGTTTGCGGTTGCCGTAATCTAGGGGAAGCAGCTCGACGTATTGGTGAAGGTTCTTCTATGCTTCGAACAAAAGGAGAGCCGGGAACTGGAAATATTGTAGAAGCCGTTCGCCATATTCGTGAAGTAAATGCACAAGTTCGTAAGCTTGTAAACATGTCAGAAGATGAAGTAATGACTTATGCAAAAGATTTAGGCGCACCATATGAAGTGCTGTTAGACATTAAAGATAGAGGTCGCTTACCTGTTGTAAACTTTGCCGCAGGAGGAGTGGCAACACCTGCTGATGCAGCATTAATGATGCAGTTAGGAGCAGACGGTGTATTTGTTGGTTCTGGTATTTTTAAATCAGATAATCCAGCAAACTTTGCAAGATCGATTGTAGAAGCAACTACCCATTATGAAGACTATGATTTAATTGCAAAAGTATCTAAAGGTATTGGTACTGCTATGAAAGGTTTAGAAATTAGTACCATAGCACCAGAAGAACGTATGCAAGATCGTGGTTGGTAAGAGCTAGTGAGGAGATAACATCATGGTTAGAATTGGAGTATTAGGCTTACAAGGTGCAATTCGTGAACATATCCATGCCATCGAGGCTAGTGGTGCAGAAGGCATGGTTATAAAAAGAAAAGAGCAGCTAGAAGAAGTAGACGGTTTGATTCTCCCAGGTGGGGAAAGTACAACAATGCGTCGATTAATCGATAAATATGATTTTTTCGATGCACTCATAAGCTTTGGAAAACAAGGGAAACCAATCTTTGGGACTTGTGCAGGCCTTATTTTATTAGCAAACAACATTCATGGACAAGAACAGGCCCATTTATCATTAATGGATATAACTGTTGAGCGTAATGCTTTTGGGCGTCAACGAGAATCCTTTGAAGCATCGCTATCTGTAGAAGGTGTAGGAGAAGATTTTGAAGCTGTATTTATTCGTGCACCTTATATTGTAGAAGTTGGTCCAGAAACAGAAATATTAGCAAGCTATCAAGGCAAGATTGTAGCAGCTAGGCAAGGGCATTATATGTGCAGCGCTTTTCATCCTGAATTAACTGAAGATTATCGTTTGACTGCATATTTTACAGATATGGTAAAAGAATATCAGAAATAAAACATGGAAAGGAAGTAGTAGCCAATCTCCTTTATGAACAGAGAGCCGATGGTTGGTGTGAATCGGTATAAAGGCTTGGTGAATCCATCCTTGAGTGGTATATGAAAACAATCGTGTAAATATACCCGGTACGATGCCGTTATCATCTTAATCAAGTTGGGAGAAATATCTTCTTCAAACAGGGTGGTATCGCGGGAAAAACTCTCGTCCCTAATTTTATAGGGACGGGAGTTTTTTTGTAAATTGGCTTTATTGATGATTTCATATAGCTCGGGGAGCAAGTATCTCCCCTCAGCGTCGGTTAAACTCTCATCTTAATAAGAATTTCATTTTACTTAGAAGAAATATGAATAAATACAGCTCATCACAAAAGGAGGACTAAAATATGCTAGACATGAAAATATTGCGAAAGAATTTTACCGAAGTGAAGGAGAAATTAGCCCATCGAGGTGAGGACTTATCAGATTTAGATCGTTTTGGCGAATTAGACGAAAAAAGAAGAGAATTGATTGCAGAAACAGAACAATTAAAAGCAAAACGTAACGAGGTATCTAAAGAAATTTCCCAGTTAAAAAAAGAGAAGAAAGATGCTGACGATAGAATAGCTGAAATGCGTCAAGTTGGCGACAGAATTAAAACGATTGATAAGGAATTAAAGCAAGTAGAGGAAGAGTTAGAAAACCTAATGCTTTCCATACCAAATATTCCACATGAAACAACCCCTATTGGTGAAACAGAAGAGGATAATGTGGAAGCGCGACAATGGGGCGACATACCAAATTTTGATTTTGAAGAAAAGCCACACTGGGATTTAGCAACAAATAAAGATATCTTAGACTTTGAACGAGCTTCAAAAGTAACAGGCAGTCGTTTTGTCTTTTATAAAGGTTTAGGTGCTCGATTAGAACGTGCGTTAATGAACTTTATGATGGATTTACATGCTGATGAACATGGTTATACCGAAATGTTACCGCCTTATATGGTGAATCGCACCAGTATGACAGGAACAGGACAGCTGCCAAAATTTGAAGAGGATGCATTTCAACTAGAAGGTTGGGATTATTTCCTAGTGCCAACAGCAGAAGTCCCTGTGACGAACTATTATCGTGATGATATTTTGTCTGTTGATGATTTACCTAAAAAATATACTGCATTTAGTGGGAGTTTCCGTTCTGAAGCAGGTTCTGCCGGTCGAGATACAAGAGGGCTAATACGCCAGCATCAATTTAATAAAGTAGAGCTTGTCCAATTTGTAAAACCAGAGGATTCTTACACAGTGTTAGAAGAGCTGACAGGTCATGCGGAGAAGGTGTTGCAGTTACTAAAATTGCCTTATCGTGTGATGAGCATGTGTACAGCTGATTTAGGTTTTACTGCTGCAAAGAAATATGATATTGAGGTATGGATGCCTAGTAATGATACTTATAGGGAAATTTCTTCTTGCTCTAACTTTGAAGACTTCCAAGCACGTCGAGCAGGTATTCGCTTCCGTCGTGAGGAGAAAGGAAAACCGGAATTTGTTCATACATTAAATGGATCAGGTCTTGCTATTGGTCGTACTGTTGCAGCTATTCTTGAAAATTACCAGCAGGAAGATGGATCGATAAAAGTTCCTGATGTTTTAGTACCATATATGGGTGGCAAAACGATTATGTAAAGATTTATTTATTAGTACATTTTTACTATCATTCGTCTATCTTCAAAAAAAATTGGAGATAGACGAAAAATATTGTTGACTTATAAAATTCTGTATGCTATATTATTATTTGTCGTCAACAAATAAGGAGGAGTACCCAAGTCTGGCTGAAGGGAGCGGTCTTGAAAACCGCCAGGGGCTTCACGGCTCGCGGGGGTTCGAATCCCTCCTCCTCCGCCATGATTTCAACACAAAATTGGAGATTATAGATAAAAAATCGTTATAGTGTATATAACGATTTTTTTTATTTAATGATAAGAAAGCATAAAACTCATTCATAATATCCATATACTGCGCATTAACTTTAACATGACTTTCTATCATTCTTACTTAGGTGAGTGCTAGTACCGCACTGCGGAAAAACACTTGCTTTCCGTGGGGAACGCTTCAGCCTCCTCACGAGCAAAAAGCCTCGCTGCGGGGTCTTCAGACTGTTCCTTTCCCACAGGAGTCTCGCATTTTTCCGCAGCTTGGATTGGTGCTCGTTTTGAGTGCGCTATAAAAACTGTTAAAAAATGGAACGCATCATAAATCATATCACTCACTAGCGCAGACAACATACGAAGACTCCTGCTCAGAACACGAGCTGAAAATCCCGCAGGCAGCGGTTTTCTGCCGAGGAAGTTGAAGCCGTGCCCGCGGAAAGCGAAGTATGTTGTCGGAGCGTAATGATAGCAGTAACCAAAAATGAGGGCGATATAGTCACTCCTTTAATATTTTTACTATGTCGCAGTATGGTTCTACTACGACATTTATATATGAGAAAAATCATGAAGGATCGGGTGGGTTATGCTCGGTTTTTCTTTGATTAGCAGATCATGTATAATAGATCTAGTATACATAAAAAGGGTGAGTGACATGAATCAAACGATTGCGTTTCTAGGTGCTGGATCGATGGCTGAAGCAATTATTGCTGGTATGACTGCAAAAGAAATTGTACCATCCAACCAAATTATCGCAACCAATCGTACTAATCAAGAACGGTTAACTATTCTAGAAGACAAATATGAAATTCAAACATCACAAGATAAACAAAAGGCGATTGTGCAGAGTGATATGATCATTTTAGCCATGAAGCCGAAAGAC
Organism: Gracilibacillus sp. YIM 98692; assembly: GCF_010993965.1. Lineage (GTDB taxonomy): Bacteria > Bacillota > Bacilli > Bacillales > Amphibacillaceae > Gracilibacillus. The sequence continues at coordinate 30,215 of NZ_WIXM01000034.1, forward strand.
ATTACAACTTCCGTAGAAGAGATTCTACCCTATATAACAAAAGGGAAAATTGTCGTTTCTTTACTAGCTGGAATCTCTACTAGCTTTATTGAGAAGCAATTAGATAAGGAGATTCCAGTTGTGAGAGTAATGCCTAATACTTCTGCAACAATCGGGCAATCGGCAACAACCATTGCGAAAGGGACTTTTGCAACAGATAAAAATATGCAGTTAGTGGAAACGTTGATGCAATCTATTGGAACAACGACAGTCATTAATGAAGAGGATATGGATGCTTTTACAGCATTGGCAGGTAGTGGTCCAGCTTTCTATTATTATATGGTCGAAGCAATGGAACAATTTGTGCAAAATAACGATTTAGATATGGAAATAGCAAAACCGCTTATGATTCAAACACTACAAGGTGTAACCGAAATGTTAAAAGAGTCACCTGATTCTCCAAAAGTACTGAGAGAAAAGATTACAAGCCCAGGCGGGACTACAGAAGCTGGTTTGAATGTGCTAGCTTCTTATGATTTCCAAAAAGCAGTTTATGATTGTTTAGAAAAAGCCGCGCAAAAATCTGGCGAGTTAAGAAAAGCATTCGAAAAATAAAATAAGACTATTTTCTCATCCTTGTTGCTTTTTCATCGTAGTAGAACAAAACTGCGTACTCCATTGAGACAAGTGGAGGAAAACTTTCCTAAAGTTACTACACAGTTTATGGAAACTGCGACATAAGATCTTTACTTACTTCTGCTAAATATGATGTGATAGCAACAATTTTTTATAAAAAAGCAAGATACAAAATCCTGCTGTATCTTGCTTTTCAAATCTATTACTATTTTGTATAATAACATTTGTATGGCCCTATAGCTCAGGGGATAGAGCGTTCGTTTCCTAAACGATGCGTCGCAGGTTCGAATCCTGCTAGGGCCGCTTTTTTTATCTAAACATGATAAAGCAAGTGGCACTAAAGATCAGAAGAGGAATTAGTGCTAATATTGCCATACCACCAAGCTTGTTCCCTGACTGAAAGGTTTGCATGCTAAAAATGATGCAGCGATACACAATAAACAGTGTTAAAAAAATTAGAAATAGTAATGACAAATTAATCCCTCACTTCTGATACATTGGAATCATCAAACATTTTTCCGAATTCTAATTTATCTAGTTTGAAGGTTATTTCAACCTCTGCATTTGGATAAATATTTTTATTCCAGTCTGCTTCTTCATAGGATGGCACATCTTTAAAATGTTTCCTGACATATAGTGACCAATAAAATGGATCCGTGCTATATTGCTCCTGTGATTTCTTGACAAGCTGTTTGGCTTTTTCCTCTAATCTATTTGTAATATTTTCTTTTAAAATCTTTCGATATTTCTGTATTTGTGAATAGTTAATCAGGCTTTGTATCCCTATTATTTCTACTTGATATTCTACGTCTACCTTTATTTTTGCAGTTTTCCCTTTTTGATAATCAATGTTAATTTGCGGTTTGTTTTTTTGTGCATAATTATAGGAAACTCGATATTCTGGTTGCAGCGGGTCAGGTATTGTCGCTAAGAAGGTGTCCATATCATGAGTTTTGTCTAAAATATGAGCAAAACGTGTCTCTTCCCCATTTAAAATATCAATCATTTTCCCTTCTTTAAAGACAGCAGATCCCATAAATTGTGTAGGAGAACCGCCTATTTGAGGTATTTCGCCAGCAATATAGTTATCTTCATATCCTCTTTCTTTCTCCTTTGATTGTTCTGTTGTGGCATATACTGCTAAAAAAACATCGGCATCTCCCTCTGTAATTTGAAAAAATCGATGTAAAGTAGCTTGAGGTATAATACCGGTTTGAGCCGCTCTAGAAAGCATGAAATTATAGAATTTATGTGGCCGTTTTTCCATGGTTGGTTCATTATTACGTATAAAATCTTCAGCGGGTTCTTTGGAAACGACTAATTCAACGGCTCTTCTGATTTGCGGACTGCGGGATGCGGATTGAATTACACTTAAAAATTTATCCGATCTAGCTATTTCCTCTGATGCAACAATAATTTTTGTATGATCCAGGGTAATTTTTTTAGCGACAACAGAGTTTGCTGTATAGGTGGCAGTTAAGATATCTGTCCCAATTACTGATACGATTTCAGCTGGTGGTTCGCCCTCACCGCCTTGGGCCGTTGCTGAACCGACTTCAGGATTGGCAATTTCGAAAGTAAACAAATATTGATTTTCTTGGTCAGTTGTATCTATTCCAATTGCCATTACATACGATTGCTGCTCTAATTCAATTCGGTCATAACAACCAAAAAGAAGGAGTAATGGAATGAGAAAGAAAAGAGCTTTTAATAGGTTCATTTTCTTAGATCTCCTTTCATTAATGCAATCCCCCATAATAAAAAGGGAAGAAAAATAAAAAAAGGAGACATGATCATAAATAATGTTTCTCGTAAAACAAGTTCATTCATAATAGAATTAAAAGGCATAAGACCAATGGTTACAACTAAAAAAGCTAGTGGTAATAAGACTGGATCAAAGTTTTGAATGTTAAATATCGTTCCAAAAATCCAGCCCGCGGCATATAACAAAATCATAAATTTGAGATAAGCAGCAATTAACCAAAAAATCATAAAAATAGTTTCAATATTGGTAAAAAAGCTGCCAAAGTTCACATATTGGGTAATATCATGAAACGGAAAGGCCAATTTTTGAATCGAGTTATAATCAAATACGGAAACATAAATAAAATAAAACAATATGATTAGAAAAAAACCATAGGTAAATGCTATAACAATTCCTTTACGAAACATTTCTGTTTGTTTTGCTGCTTGATAGGCAATTAAGAAAAAAAAGATTTCGGAAAACATGGCTGCTTTTTGATAACCTTGATTTAGCAAATGATCTAACCCAGAACCAAAAATAGGATAAATACGTTCTACGACAATATCCCCCCATATTAAGACAATAATAAGAAAAGTAAAGAAATTTAAAACAAAAAAAGATATCCAAGATGTAAAACCAATCACTTCAATTCCTTTTTTAGCACCAAAAAAAACAATACCAAAAAAAATGATAAAGATAAGGTCTGATGGCGTTTCAGGGAAATAAAGCAGTTTAATTTGTTCCACATAGTTTCGGCTATCAAGTGTCATGGCGAAGAAGGCAAATAAAAATAGTATGAAACCAATCAATTTCCCAAACCATTGTCCTAATATAGATTCAAACAACTCAATGAGATTTTTATTCTCATATTTTTTTAATAAATAAATCATTAAAAGAAAGCCTGGCAGTATTAAAGCAAATGATAAAATAGGGATCAGCCAGAACCCGTTTTGTCCTTTTTGAGCTAGCAAAGATGGGGTCGAGTCTGTTAACTTAATGCTAATAATAATTAAGGCCATAGCAAAAATCTCTTGTGTTCGTAAATAGCCCCGATTTCCCATTATGTATCACCCCTTTTTTTGCTTTTTTTGCAGATCCTTTGGCTTTAAATAATCTGGTCGAAACAACTCTTTCTTAACCGACTTACGAAAAACCGTGTCTTTTGATGATAGGAAATGTGGTGACATTGGAGAAAAGAATGGTACTCCATAAGATTTTAGTGACGCAGCATACATAAAAAACAAAATAAAGGCTCCTGTTAAGGAAAGCATTCCGAACATCCCTGCTGATAAGATAAAAATAAAACGCATTAATCGAACTGTAAAGTTCATATTGATATCCGCAATAGCAAAGGAAGATAGTCCAGATACTGCTGCTACAATAACAATTATCGGACTAATAATATTTGCTTCTACTGCTGCTTGCCCTAAAATAAGTGCTCCAACAATACCGATAGTAGGACCTAATGGATTAGGTATACGAACTCCTGCTTCACGGATTAATTCAAAAGCAACTTCCATCATCAACACTTCAACAATAAGCGGAAATGGTACTCGTTCTCTTGAGGCCGTTATAGCTAATAGTAAATCTGGCGGAATCATCTCACTATGAAAATTAGAAACGGCGACATAAGTAGCTGATATTAATGTGGTCAGCAAAAAACATATCAATCTAATCGATCGACTAAAGTTTCCATAAAAAAAACGTAAGTATCGGTCTTCTGGCGAATGGAAAAAGGACCAAAACGTGACCGGTACAATTAAACAAGCAGAAGAGGTTTCCATTAATAATACGATAAAACCATCCTCTAAATACGATGTTGCTTTATCCGGTTTTTCCGTATAAAGTACGCTTGGGATAATCGAGTATGGCCGATCTTCAATGTATTGTTCTAAAATTTCGATATTTCTAACATTATCAACCTTGATTTGATTCAGTTTATTTTTGACTTGATTTAATATGTCATCGTTGACGATATCCTTTATATAAAGAATATTCACTTCATTTTTAGAGCGTTCTCCTAATTGGATGCCTTCATTAATAAGTTGATGGTTATGCAGCTGTTTACGGATTAAAGAAATATTTGAATTGAGAGACTCGGTAAAAGCATCTTGCGGCCCTTTTATGACACTTTCATTTTCTGATTTCGAGATATAACGATGTTGAAAATCAGCAACATCCATGGCATAGGCAGTTTCTGATTGGTCGATGAAAAGAATCGCCTTCCCGCTGTTAATGTTTTCGATGATATCGGAAAAGGAGTTGACTTTTTCAATATTTTCAATGCTTACAATATTACTAATCGATTCTCCCTTATTTTGAAGTAAAGGTTCCATAATATGTTCATTAATCGTTTTTCCATTAACAATTGAGCTATAATAGCACAAACAAGCTTTCTTTTGATTTGAAAAAAGATTAAAAGTCCTTATGGAAAAGTCTTTATTTACCCCATATGAAAAAAGTTTTTTTATTTCTTCCAAATTGGGCTGAAGCGATGTATGTACTGTTTGCTCTTGTTGGTTGTGCTTTTCTCGTTCAGCTATAAAGCGAGCCATTTCTCCACCCCTATATGACAAAGTTAGGGTTAGTATGTATCATGTCATAGGATTATATGTAAGGTGCTCCATTCACTTTGTAAATAATGGGAATAAAACGCTTGCGTTATAATTTTTATTCGTTAAAATAGAGAGGAAGGCATTTATATTTTATGCTTTTTGCAAACGTTTACAATTTTAGAGAGGTGATACCATGGATATGACGAAAGTTCCAGCACGTGAAGGAAAATTTAATGTAGGAAATTATGAAGCATTAAGAAAAGGCTTCGATTGGGAAGAGATTAAAAAAGAATTCAGCTGGTACAAGACCGGAAAAGTAAATATGGCTTATGAAGCAATTGATCGTCATGCTGAAAATCCTCAGAAAAAAGATCAAGTTGCTCTTTTATACTCATCACCTGACAGAGAAGAATCACTAACATTTGAAGAATTAAGTAAACGGAGCAATCAAACAGCAAATATTTTTAAAAAACATCAAATTGAAAAAGGCGATCGTGTCTTTTTATTTATGCCGCGAAGCCCTGAATTCTATGCTTGCTTCTTTGGTATTTTAAAGATTGGAGCGATTGCAGGTCCATTATTTGAAGCCTTCATGGAACAGGCTGTAAGAGACCGTTTAGAAGATAGTGAAGCAAAAATGCTGATTACCACTCCACAATTACTAGAGCGTGTGCCAGTTGATCAACTTCCGCATCTGGAAAAAGTTGTGTTAGTTGGTGCGGAAAATGTAGATGTGGATCAATATGTAGACTTTGATCAGGAAATGGAGCAAGCATCAGAGGATTTTAATATTGAATGGGTAGACCGTGAGGACGGGATGATCTTACATTATACATCTGGTTCCACTGGTAAGCCAAAAGGTGTATACCATGTCCATAATGCGATGATCCAACATTATGCTACAGGGAAGTGGGTCATTGATTTAAAAGAAGATGATGTTTATTGGTGTACGGCAGACCCAGGCTGGGTAACTGGAACAAGTTACGGCATTTTTGCACCATGGTTAAATGGGGTTACGAATGTGATCAGAGGTGGACGCTTTTCTCCTGAATCATGGTATGAAACATTAGCGAAATATGACGTTACTATATGGTATACAGCTCCTACTGCGTTACGAAAGCTTGTTAGTGCTGGAGATGACATCGTAAAGCAGTACGATTTATCGAGCTTACGTCATATTTTAAGTGTAGGAGAGCCATTAAATCCTGAAGTTATTACATGGGGCTTAAAAACATTAGATTTACGCATTCATGATACATGGTGGATGACTGAAACAGGTGCTATGCTAATTGTTAATTATCCATGTATGGAAATTCGTCCTGGGTCGATGGGGAAACCTATCCCAGGTGTAGAAGCTGCTATCGTGGATAACGAAGGGAATGAACTTCCACCTAATCAGATGGGGAACTTAGCTATTAAAGCAGGTTGGCCATCAATGATGAGAGCGATTTGGAATAACCCAGGTAAATATGATAGCTACTTTGTAAATGGCTGGTATGTTTCCGGAGACAGTGCTTATATGGATGAAGACGGCTACTTTTGGTTCCAAGGTCGTCTAGATGATGTGATTAACACCTCTGGGGAACGTGTTGGTCCATTTGAAGTAGAAAGTAAGTTGATTGAGCACCCTGCAGTAGCGGAAGCGGGTGTCATTGGTAAACCAGATCCTGAACGTGGTGAAATTATTAAAGCATTCGTCTCTCTAAATGATCAATATAAAGAAAGTGAGGAGTTGTTAGAGGATATTCGTAAGTTTGTCAAAACAGGACTTAGTGCACATGCCGCTCCTCGTGAGATTGAAATTACTAATAATATTCCGAAAACTAGAAGCGGTAAAATTATGCGTCGTCTTCTTAAATCCTGGGAACTAGGACTACCAACAGGCGACACATCAACATTAGAAGAATAAAACAGCTAAAGCACACATCTTAAAAAGATGTGTGCTTTCTTACTAAGAGCAGAAGTCGTAAAATTCATTCGTAGTATCCATAAACTGCGCAGTAACCTATCAATATTTTCCTCCCTCTCGTTTAAAGATGAGTGCTTAATCGTCGCTGCGGAAAAACACTCGCTTTCCGGGGGCAGCACCTCAGCCTCCTCACTCACCAAAACCGTTCGC
>NZ_WIXM01000035.1:0-21808 GCF_010993965.1 Gracilibacillus sp. YIM 98692
GTCCGGATTTAGGGGGTCAGTGCAGAAGCGTCCTTTGCTTCCGAGGAGGCTGAAGCGTTCCCCACGGCAAAGAAGACACTGCGAAAGCAACCAAAGGAAGCTTGAGTAGATGTCGCACTTGTGCCCTAGGGTGAAAGCGAGTGTTTTTCCGCAGCGACGATTAAGCACTCATCTTTAAACCAGTGGTATAAGTTACTGCGCAGTTTATGGATATTGTTCAAGGCGGTTTATTTTAAAAAGCAACCGCCTTTTTGAAAATAATCTTTTATTTTGTGAAAAAAAATATTATTTTATGTATATTTTATTCTCCATTTGATCACAATGGTTGCTGAGGTGATGCTAAATGGAGGAAAACAAGAACGTTTCAAAAAACAAGTGGAAGCGTATCTTCAAGAAAAAATGGTTCTTTCCGGCGGTTTATTTGTCAGTAGCTGCATTGTTATTAACAGGGGTGCTTTGGTATCAAAATGTGTCTAATCAAGTTCCAGATCTAGCAGAAGATATGGAAGAGGAGTTGAATGAAGATCTTCAGTCTAATGATCAAGACAACCCAGATGAAGATGCTACTACCGTGATGCAACAGCAAGAATCTTTACAGATGCCAGTTTCAGAGGATCTTCAAGTAGAAATCGTTACAAAGTTTTATGATTACAATGCGGATGCAGAAACACAAGAGCAAGGGTTAATTTTATATGAAAACAAATTCTATCAAAGTGATGGTGTTGCCATTTCTACATCTGATAATCAAGCATTTGATGTAATGGCTTCTCTATCAGGTGAAGTAGTAGAATTGAAGCAAGATCCTTTACTAGGCAATGTTGTAAAGATGGAGCATGACCAAGGAATTACTACTTATTATGCTAGTCTTGAAGAAATTTTTGTAGAAGAGGGCACACAAGTAGAACAAGGACAATCCATCGGTACAGCAGGTCAAAATGCGATTGGACAAGACAACGGTGTACATGTTCACTTTGAAGTACGTAAAGATGATACACCCGTAAACCCAGAAAACTTTATTAATCAGCCTATCCATAAAATCGCAGCCCCTGATGAGGACGATGCGGAAAGTGAAGAAGAGTCTTCCGAAGAAGAAGCTAGCACAGAAGATGATGCTACAGAAGATGATTCTGAACAAGAGGAAGAGGACCAATCGGAAATGAATGAAGAAGAACAAGAGCAAGAAGAATCTACAGATGAAACTGAATCATCAAGAGCAATGGAACGCACATAAACGATATTATGGTTTCATGGAGGAAAACCACGGAGAAAAAATCTCCGTGGTTTTTCAGTATATTCACGGCGATTCTAGCAGAGATAGCCGGGAGAAAGGTAGATGGCAGGCCTCTAACGGCAGTATGGAAAGAGGGAGATAGGAAAAACTATAGATAGAAGCCTTCTAATGGCAGTTTTGAAAGAGGAAGCCAGGAAAAACTATAGATAGAAGCTTTCTAACGGCAGTTTTGAAAGAGGAAGGTAGGAAAACTGAAGATACAAGCCTTCTAATGGCAGTATGGAAAGAGGGAGACAGGAAAAACTATAGATAAAAGCCTTCTAATGGCAGTATGGAAAGAGGGAGACAGGAAAAACTATAGATAGAAGCCTTCTAATGGCAATATGGAAAGAGGAAGGCAGGAAAAACTATAGATAGAAGCTTTCTAACGGCACTTCCGATACAGGAATCCGGGAACTGCCCTCTGACGATATTTTAATCAAACTATCACATAAAAATGTCAAATAGAAGTTTCTCAAAAAAAGCAGTATTAGCTAAAATAAATATTTGCACTCATTAATATCGAAGGAAGTAATGAATAGGCGTTATTGATCAAATTTCTTACATTAATTTCTAAAAACAATCGCTATTCATAAGTAAATATGGTAAAATTTTATGTAGAGAAAAGGAATTCCAAATGAAATGTTTCATCACATTGTCCCAGAGTTCTTCGCTATTCTACTCTTTTCGATCGCAAATAAATCAAATACTGTCGAGAATGTAAGGTAAATGACGAACGATTTTACTTTTTACCCCCTTGCATAATTCTTCGAATGTGAAATAATTAATAATTGTGAAAGGAGAAGAGCAATGATTTCTACAAAAATGAACCAAGGGACAATGAAACAAACTGAATTAAATGTGACACTGGAACTGCATCAATTTATGACAATGGTCAGCCTAGATAATAATGAAAAAGAAATGCTTCGTTTAGCGAAACAATTCTGTTATCAATCCAAATCTTCTTTAGATCAACGCTTAGCTTTAGAATTGTTTTATATCAACAAAATGGATCAAGAACTTCAGCATTTTATAGAAAAAAATAAAGAAAGTGAGCATACGTTAAATCAGAAATATGCTTTGCTTTATCAGTTGATGTTCGATATAAGCCAAAATAAATCGATACATAAAATACGTAAATGCGCACAAGCCATAAGGTGTGACCATCCTGAATTACGCTGTTTACGATATTTTTTATATATTGAATTAGACGTTTGTGTTTATCAATATGATCGAATAGGTTATTATTTAGGTAAAATCCAACAACTGCTTCCTAGAATAGAGAACCCGCTTTTAGTAACATTCTACAACATTAGAATCCACAGCCAATTATTTATGTATTACTGGAAAAGAAATGAATTAATTCTTGCTCGAAAACATGCATATGAGGTACTGCATACACCTTATCATTTAAGAGCAAAAGCACAAATTCATATTTATATGGCATTAAGCTATATTTATGAAGATTTTTATTCCAGTATATACCATATCGAAGAAGCAAAAGAAATTGCCCAATCCTTAAATGACAACCAAACCTTAAAAAACATTTCAACCTATACAAAACCATTTATTTGTGCTCATTTTGGTGAAGTGGATAATGTTGAAACCGTTGATCCAGTAGAGCAAGCACATATCGAAATTGCAAAAGGAAATAGAAAAAAAGCAATTCAATTATTAGAGAGCATCGTGAATCCTTCACCATTTACACAATATTACTTAGGATTAGCAACTAAGAAACAGCACTTTTTCATTCATTCTTACCAGTCTTTCATGGAGAAAAGGAGTGATCACTTTTTTGCTAGACTTCCATTGAATGCGACACAAATGGTAGGCCTTTAAAAAAATGAATAAGGGGAATAACGAGATATGTCTATTCAGAAAAAAAGTTGTGTCAGGGAATTTAAACAATGTTTGTTGTATGAACGTAGGAAGTTGAGCAGAGCATCAGACCCAGATTATGGCGATATTGGTTAACAGAAAAAAGTGATGGTTTGCACCTGCAGCCATCACTTTTTTTGTATGGTCAAACGCTCGTCCCCCGAATTAGTAGTCATATTGGTGTATTCGTTTTAATACAATGATACAAACCACTAACCATTTGTCTAAGGTGAGAATTTAGGACGTCTCATAGCAGATTTCCTAAAAAAAGAATGGAAAGTTCCACACATATTAGTGAATCATCTAATCAGGCTCTTATTTTGATCCTCTTTTGTTAACCGTACATTTTTTATAAAAAAATACTCTTATCATTACATGTCGATTTCTTCATAGCTTGTCTCTGTTCACACCTTGGACTGACAACTTAGGGAGGCGAGTGATGTGCATGATTACATCAAAGAACGTACATTGAAGATTGGCAAGTATTTGGTCGAAACGAAAAAAACCGTTCGACTGATTGCGAAGGAGTTTGGGGTCTCCAAAAGTACAGTGCACAAAGACTTAACCGAACGGCTGCCCGAACTTCATCCCGAATTAGCCAATGAGGTAAAAGAAATTTTAACCCATCATAAGGCGATTCGCCACTTAAGAGGTGGGGAAGCAACCAAAATGAAATACCAGTCAAATGAAATGAACGAACCCTCAGAAATTCATACACCAACTCAACCTTTAATCACAAAATAACTTTGTTGCTTGATCCTCTTCATCATACATAAATTCTTCTAAATCATAAGCTCATCCATGCCTTTTTTTCTTAACAATCATACTTTTGTCCCGATTCGACAACCATCCGACATAATTCTAAATTTCTATCCAATTTTCAGTGAAAATTAGTAACGTAATGAAAAAAATTGTGCTATTATATATAGTTAGAGGCATTGTGTTCAAGTTCGGATACGACGCAATTGAGTGAAGTAAGGAGGATCAACTTTCATGTTTGCAAGAGATATAGGGATAGATTTAGGTACGGCAAATGTTTTAATCCACGTGAAAGGCAAAGGCATTGTCCTTGATGAGCCTTCTGTTGTTGCGATGGATCGCAATACAGGAAAAGTATTAGAAGTGGGAGAAGAAGCTAGACGCATGGTTGGACGTACACCTGGTAATATTGAAGCGACTCGTCCGTTAAAAGATGGTGTCATAGCTGATTTTGATGTAACGGAAGCGATGTTAAGATATTTTATTAATAAAATCAATGTCAAAGGATTTCTTTCGAAGCCAAGAATGCTTATTTGCTGCCCAACGAACATTACGAAAGTAGAGCAGAAAGCGATTAAAGAAGCTGCTGAAAAATCTGGCGGTAAAAAAGTTTACTTAGAAGAAGAACCAAAAGTAGCGGCAATCGGAGCAGGTATGGACATCTTCCAACCAAGCGGTAATATGGTTGTCGATATTGGTGGCGGTACAACCGATGTTGCCGTTTTATCTATGGGAGATATCGTGACAGCACAATCGGTCAAAATGGCAGGCGATAAATTTGATGCAGAAATTTTGCAATACGTCAAACGTAAGTACAAGCTGTTAATTGGGGAACGGACGGCAGAAGATATTAAAATTAATGTCGGCACGGTATTTCCAGGATCTCGTAAGGAAGAAATTGATATTCGCGGACGAGACATGGTAAGCGGCCTGCCTAGAACGATCACGATTGGATCTAAAGAAATCGAAGAATCATTAAAAGAATCGATTTCGTTAATCGTGCAATCGGCGAAAACCGTTTTAGAAAAAACACCACCAGAATTGTCAGCAGACATTATTGACCGCGGTGTCATCTTAACTGGCGGCGGTGCTATGTTACATGGATTGGACCAGTTACTAGCAGAAGAATTAAAAGTCCCTGTTTTACTTGCAGAAGAACCAATGAATTGTGTGGCAAAAGGGACAGGTATCATGTTAGAAAATATCGATAAATTAGAGCGTTCGATTGTATAAATATATACATACATCTTATCTCGAGTTAAGAGGCTTAAGAGAGGAGACGTAAGATGTTAAGAGGTTTTTACACAGCTACTTCAGGAATGATGGCACAGCAGCGGAAACAGGAAATATTGTCAAACAACATAACAAACGCCCAGACGCCTGGCTATAAGCAGGACCAAGCACCATTAAGATCATTCCCCGAACTTTTAATACACAAAGTAGAAAATCATGATATCCCAACTAGGTCAGGTTTCAAACCGAGAACGATGACAGAACTGGGTGCGATTAATACGGGTGTTTATGTAAATGAAGCGATACCAGACTTTGCACAAGGTGCTTTAAGGGAAACGGGAATGACGACAGATATGGCGATTGAGCAAGTGGATGCACCGGATGAGAATGGGTCTGTATTTTTTGCTGTACAAAATGGCGATGGGGAAGAACGTTATACGAGAAACGGGAACTTCACCGTAGATGGAGATGGACTTTTAACGACGAATCACGGGTTTTATGTATTAGATGCGGACGGAAATCCGATTCAAACAGACGGCCAGGAATTTGATGTCACGACAGAAGGAGTAGTAGAACTCGATGGAGAAGCTATTCCTTTAGCATTGTCTTACAGCGCTGAACCAGGTCAGTTAACGAAAAATGGACAAGACCTTTTAGAGCTAGCGGAAGACGCGGATGAATTAGCAGACGCTAGAGCTGTAGACGGTCTTCAAATTTCCGTTCAGCAGCGCTTTTTGGAAAGATCTAATGTCGATGCGGGCCAGACAATGACAAGCATGATGGAAGCTTATCGCTCGTTCGAAGCCAACCAAAAAGTAGTACAAGCCTATGACCGCAGCCTAGATAAAGCAGTCAACGATATCGCAAGACTTGGTTAAAGGAGTAAAAGAATCATGACAAGAATGACATGGCAAGCAGCCGCAACCATGAGCCAATTGCAGAATAAGCTTGATACGATCAGCAACAATATTGCTAATTCCAGTACAACGGGTTATAAAACACGTGAGGGTAACTTTTCATCACTGCTCGTTCAACAGCTCGAACAAGTAGATGACCCGGAAGCTCAGGATCCTAGGCAGACGCCAGAGGGCATCAGATTAGGATCCGGCGCCATGCTAGGCCACACCAACGTCAATTTGAAGCAAGGATCGATTCAAACAACAGAGCGCCCGTTAGATGTGGCGTTATTAGAGCCTAACCAGCTATTTGAAGTCGGTGTGTTTGAGAACGGAGTGGAGGAAACCCGTTATACGCGAGCAGGCAATTTTTATTGGAGTCCAATGGATGATGGACAAGTCATGCTAGTGACATCAGACGGGAATCCAGTCTTAGGGGAGGATGGCCCAATCCTACTCGATGATCAAATGGATGATTTGGAAATTAGCGAAAGCGGTCAAATCAATGTTACAAGAAATGGACAGCAAGCAGTCGAAGGTCAGATTAATGTAGTCGAAGCAGTCCGCCCGCGTTTATTAGAAGCTGCTGGAGATAGTTTATTTCGACTTTCTGATGAAACGTTAAATACATACGGTGTGGATGAAGTGATTGGTGCAGTGGAGGATATTCAATTGAAAAGCGGTGCATTGGAAACCTCCAATGTGGATTTAGGCAAGCAAATGACTGCTATGCTTGAGTCTCAACGAGCATACCAATTTAACGCCAGAACGATATCTATGCATGATCAGATGAAAGGTTTAATTAATCAGTTTAGGTAAGGTAAGGAGCCATTTTTATGTCTAAGCAAACGAGATCTGAACAAAAGCGCAAATGGAAGAGCATGTTAGATCGCCTGCCATTTAAAAGAAGCCAGCAAACAGAGGAAGAAAAAGAGGAAAAAAAGCGACGCAAAAGATCAAGAAAAGAAGAAAAAACCTATGTAAGGCGTCTTGTTCCGGTTTGGCTGAAAATCATCATCATTTTAGTATTGAGCTTATTATCATTACTAATCGGTATGATGATTGGCTTCAGTGTCTTAGGCGATGGTCATCCTCTGGATGTGCTCAGGGTAGAAACATGGAAGCACATCATCGACATTGTATGGGCGGATAAATAAATTTTTTCATAGTGAAAACCACGGACATTGAAGTGCACCCCAAAAGGTAGAGTGAAAATCTAACCTTTGGGGGTCACCTCACTTTCCGTGGTTTTTATCGTGTGTGGTCTCGCGATGGTTTGAAGGAAATGGTTCTAAAGGCAGGTTTGGAATAGTTGTCAGGGAAAAACTGCGGATAGAAGCCTTTTAATGGCAGTTTAGGGATAGTGGTCAGGGAAAAACTGCGGATAGAGTCCTTCTAAAGGCAGTTTAGGACTAGTATGCAGAGGGAAACTGCGGATAGAGTCCTTTTAAAGGCAGTTTAGGGCTAGTATTCAGGGGGAAACTGCGAATAGAAGCATTTTAAAGGCAGTTTAGGGCTAGTGGCCAGGGGGAACTGCGGATAAAGTCCTTCTAAAGGCAGTTTAGGGCTAGTGGCCAGGGAAAAACTGCGGATAGAGTCCTTCTAAAAACAGTTTTGGACTAGTATTCAGAGGGAAACTGCGGATAAAGCATTTTAAAGGCAGTTTAGGGCTAGTATTCAGGGGGAACTGCGGATAGAAGCCTTTTAAAGGCAGTTTAGGGCTAGTATTCAGGGGGAACTGCGGATAGAAGCCTTTTAAAGGCAGTTTAGGGCTAGTATTCAGGGGGAAATTGCGGATAAAGCATTTCACTCTAATAAATAGGATTTTCCGATACAATTTGATATACTTTTTCTAGATTGGAAAGGAGAAATGAACATGGATATTGAACAAATTAAAGAAACGATTCCGCATCGATACCCTTTTTTATTAGTGGACAAAATCACGGAACAAGATGAAAAGAGAGTTGTCGGTCAAAAAAATGTCTCGATTAACGAGCCATTTTTTCAAGGGCATTTTCCTGACTATCCAGTAATGCCAGGTGTTTTGATCGTCGAATCTCTTGCGCAAGTAGGCGCAGTAGCTATTTTAAGCAAAGAAGAGAATAAAGGCAAAATCGGTTTTCTTGCTGGAATTGATAAATGTCGTTTCAAAAGACAAGTGAAGCCTGGCGACCAATTAAATCTGGAAGTGGAAATCATTCGCCTAAAAGGCCCAGTCGGAAAAGGAAAAGCAACCGCAACTGTAGACGGAGAACTAGCCTGCGAAGCCGAAATCACCTTCGCCGTAAAGTAAAGAGAAGTGACGTCACTTCTCTTTTTTTGATCCATTCTCCTATTGTTTGGTGTTTTCCGTCACTGTTGAGCAAAACTTAAGCCTTAAAAAAGCTCTGAATACCGTTCCAGAAATATACTTCGCTTTCCGCGGGCACGGTTTCAGCTTCCTCGACAGCTCATTCTTCGCTGTCTGCGGGATCTTCAGCTCTCGCTATTCCCGCAGGAGTCTACGTATATTTCTTCCACTGGTGAGTAGTAAGATTGATGATTTTTCTACCTTAAAACGTGCACCAATCAGCTGCGGAAAAATGCGAGATTCTTGTAGGAAAGGAACAGTCTGAAAACTCCACAGCAAGCGTCCCCACGGTAAAGAAGACACTGCGAAGGCGACCAAAAGGGAGCTTGAGTAGATGTCGCACTTGTGCCCTTGGGGTGAAAGTAAGTGTTTTTCCGCAGCGATTCTTTGCACACAGCTCCGGAAGAATGTTAGAAAGTCATACTAAAGTTACTGCAGATATTGTGCCTCAAGTTGTATTTTATAAAGCAACAAATTTTTTAAAAAACACCCTTTTATTTTTGGAATAATTTTTACAGATGTTGGTTAACCTAGCAGTGAACATTAATCTAAGGAGGATACACCATGAATAAAAAATACTTAAAATGGCTAGGTGCTTTGGCCTTATCTTCTGCTATGTTAACAGCTTGTGCAGCAAATGAAGATGACCAAGAGCAACAAGAAGAACAACCTAACGGCGGTCAAGAAGAGCAACAACAGCAACAACAGCAAGAAGAACAGCCTAATGGCGGACAAGAAGAACAAGATCCTGGTGAAAATGCAGAAGAAGAGCTAGATGAAATGGAACAAGAAATGGAAGACACAATGGAAGGCGAAAATAACAAGGATCAAAAAGAAGAATAACAAACAAAAAGTCTTTCCTTCTATTATAGTAAGGAAGGACTTTTTTATTTGCTAAACTTCTCCGCACATTCTACTCCCTCCAATATTGAAACACCTCCATATTGATGATATAGTATGACTGACTGGTCATTCAAAATAAAAATATAATATAACGAAACCAACCAGGATTTCCCTGCGTATATAGAAAGCGAGGATCAATATGGATAACAAAAAAGTACGTATTATAGAGGAAAGCATGAAGCTATTTTCCGAAAAAGGCTTCCACGCTACCTCCATTCAACAAATAGCCAACAAAAGCGAAGTCTCCAAAGGAGCATTTTACCTCCACTTTGACTCAAAAGACGAATTGCTAGTGGCCATTTTCGATCACTACACATCGATCGTCATGGAAAAACTGCAACATATCGATGAACATACCGAAAATCCAAAACAGCAGTTTGAAGAACAAATTCACATGTTCATTGAACTCTTTCAAGACCACAAAGAATACCTCATGATCCATTTCCGTGACAACATTAAACCAGGCGACAAAATGGATGAGCTCATGATCCGAGTCAACCGCCAAGGCTTTGATTGGACTAGAAAAATTCTAAAAGCGATGTACGGGGAAAAAGTCACCCCATATGTGGTAGACTTAGCGATTCAAATTGATGGGCTGATCCAAGGTTATTTCAAATGGATTGCCGTACATAACTTAACCTTTGATACCAAAAAACTAGCCGCTTATATTGCTAAACAAGTCGACATCTTAGTCACAGCCGTCATCGAACAAAACGAGCAACCGATGTTTACTCAAACACAGCTGCAATACCAATTTAACGAAAGCGAGCAAGAAAATCCGATAACACCCAGCGACATTATCAAACAGCTCGACCAAAAAATCGAAAACATGAAAATCGAAGGTGAAGAACACGAAGAACTAAAAGACGCACTCCACGTCATACAAGAAGAAATCAACAAAGAAAAACCAAAATCAATCATTCTAAAAAGCATGCTCGACCATCTCGAGCAATACGGTCCATTAAAATACTGGAGCAACCTGCTCGCACAGACATATCAACTAAAAAAATGACGCCGATGATCGGAAAGAGTCCGCCTAGAGCGAATCCGACAGGTGCAAACCATTTTTTTTATAAAAAAATGAGAGGGGACAATGTATGAAGCGCTTATTAAGCATGTCGTTAGCAGTTCTAATCTTATTGGCAGCCTGCTCCGGCAATAACGGAGAGGGCGAAGCAGAAGAGCGAATCACACCAGTCGAAACAGATGCAGTCACAACAGGAGATGTTGATATGGAGCGCCATTTCTATGGTCGCACCCAACCGATACACACTACACCAGTCATTCCCACTGTGGCAGGAGAAGTGGACAGTTTAGAAGCAGAAAAAGGCGAGGAAGTAGAAGAAGGAGACGTGCTTGCAACGATAGCCAGCCAACAAGGCTATATCGATATCGAAGCACCACAAGACGGGGTGATCACCCAATTAGAGGCACAAGAAGGCAACATGGTCTCCAACCAAGAACCATTTGCGGTGATCATCGATTTAGACGAACTTGCGATCTCCTTACAAGTTTCAGATGCCCAATTGCATTTATTTGAAGAGGGAGACGAAGTGAGCTTTACGGTGGCAAATGAAGAGGCACAAGAAGCGGTGATTGACTATATGGCAAATACCGCTAATGAATCTGGACTTTTTCCAGTAGAGTTATCTTATAATAATGAAGAAACCCAACATAAAGCAGGAGTTGTCGCAAAAGTTACGATCAAGGAAACGGTTGCGGAGAATTCTTTATTGATTCCGACCGCTGCACTTATTGAAGAAAATAGCGAAACATTTGTGTATACCGTTATCGAGGATCATGCGAAACGCATCGATGTGACAGTGGAAGCAACACAATCAGACATAACAGCTATTCAAGCTGAGGATATCAGCGAAGGAGATACTGTTATTACAAGTGGACATTTAACCATCACAGATGGAGATAAAATAGAAGTGGTAGGGGAGGATTAATCATGAAGCTAGTCCAAACATCGGTAAAGCGTCCTGTCGGTGTAATCATGATTGTCCTTGCCATTATTGCGATGGGGATTATTTCTGTACGAAATTTAGCGATCGATCTTTTTCCAGAGATTGAACTGCCTGTCGCAGTAGTTGCAACCAATTATCCAGATGCAGCACCACAAGAAGTAGAGAAGCTTGTCTCAGAGCCGATTGAGGGATCGTTAAGCTCCGTAGAAGGGGTAAATACGATCCAATCCCAATCCGAATCAGGGACATCTCTTGTTGTAATCATGTTTGAAAATGGCACCGACCTTGATAATGCTTTATTAGAAGTAAGGGAAAGTGTCGATCAAGTCAAAGGCTTTTTACCAGAAGGGGCGAATGAGCCTAGTGTTTTAAGGTTTAACCCTAATCAAATGCCAATCATGTGGGTTGGGCTGACAGGTGCCGATACGACGAAGCTCCAGTCAATCGCAGAAGATACGGTCTCGCCTTATTTTGAGCGGCAAAGCGGTGTCGCTTCTGTTGCGATCGAAGGTGGAGAAGAACGTGTGATTGAACTAGAACTGGATCGTGCAGCCATGAATCAGTATGGAGTCAACACACAATTGATCCAGCAAGCACTAGCAGGCGCCAACCAATCGGCATCAGCTGGTTCGATCCAAAAAGGGGATCAAGATCTTCAGCTGCGGATTAATGGCACCTTTAACTCGACACAAGATATAGCAGAAACAATCATTCAGACACCTCAAGGAAGTCAAATAACTGTCCGTGATGTGGCAGAATTAAAAGATACGCACCAGCAAAATGGTACAACGCTAGTAAATAATGAGCCAGCAGTTGTCTTAAGTATTTTAAAACAGTCTGATGGCAATACCGTAGAAGTTTCGGAACAAATTACACAAGCAATGGGTGATCTAGAAGAAGATCTGCCATCAGATGTTAACTTGGATGTTGTAGTCGATACTTCCACTTTTATTAATCAATCGATTAATTCAGTGGTTCAAAATATGATATTTGGCGGGATCTTCGCATTACTTGTCCTATTACTTTTCTTAAAGAGCATACGGGCAACGATCGTTATCGGTGTATCAATTCCAATCGCGATTGTTTCTACCTTTGTGCTGTTATATTTCACAGGGGAAACGTTAAATGTCTTAACCATGGGTGGTCTCGCACTTGGCATCGGGATGATGGTCGACAGTTCGATTGTCATATTAGAAAATATCGTTTCTTACCGGCAAAAAGGCTACTCGATGAAAGAAGCTGCGACAAAAGGGGCTTCCGAGCTAGCGCCTGCGGTGATTGCTTCTACTACGACGACATTGGTTGTATTTCTGCCCATTGTGTTTGTCGATGGCATTGCATCTGAATTATTTACACCATTAGCTTTAACGATTGCCTTTGCGCTGATTGCGTCATTGCTAGTTGCTGTAACTTTAATTCCTATGTTGTCATCCAAATTATTGACCAACGTGTTTAAAGAAAGCGGCAGACGTTATTGGTTCGACCGCTTCTTAAATAGAATGATTCGAGGCTATCAACGTGTCTTAGAAGGCGCATTGAAGCTAAGGAAAACAACGATTGCGATCACCATCGCAGCGATTGCTGGAAGCATTGCCTTAACACCATTTATCGGTGCATCGTTTATTCCAGAAGGAGATCAAGGCCAGATTAGTATTGCGGTCGATACGCCAGCTGGAACATCAGAAGAAAAAACATTAGAGATTACCACTCAGATAAATGAACGATTAGCCGCATATGACGATGTGATTGACATGAATTATGTGTATGTCAAAGGCCAAAATGCAACCGACGCTGTCATGACTGGGGAAGGAGCGGCTAATTACACGATACAGCTCATCCCTTCAACTGATCGGGAGACGTCGACTGCAGAAGTGATGCAGCAAATCGATGATGAATTAAACACGATTGCAGGAGCAGATATTACCGTTTCCGAGATGAGCTCTGGCGGAATGAGTGTCGGAGATCCGGTCCAAATCCAATTATCAGGTCCTGAGTTAGATGTCTTAGAAGAGCTAAATGATCAAGTCATGGCAGAGATTTCGGAGATAGAAGGGGTCTATAATCCAACTTCTTCGTTATCCGATACTCAACCAGAAATGCAGGTTCAAGTGGACAGAGCGTTAGCGGCACAGTATGGCTTAAGCTACCAAGAAGTGATGAGTCAAATTCAAGTTGCCTTCACTGGCCAAACCGTGATGCAATATCGTGAAGCGGGAGATGAGATGGACGTTGTCCTCATGTACCCAGAAGATGAGCGTTCTACGATCAATGATTTAGAAAATGTACAGATTCAAAATCAGCAAGGAACACAAGTCCCATTAACAGCGATCGCTGACTTGGAACAAGTGCAAAGTGCTGCTACGATTACACGTGAGAATCAACAGCGGCAAGTAAACATTACAGCAGGCCTTGTCGGAAGAGATCTTGGCGGCGTTTCACAGGATATCGAACAAACATTAAACGCCATGCATTTTCCCGAAGATTACGACCATTCGATTGGCGGGCAAGCAGAGGATATGGCCGAAGCATTTGCGGATTTAAGCGTAGCGCTCGTCTTGTCGATTTTCTTAGTGTATGCGGTGATGGCGGTGCAGTTTGAGAATTTCTTATATCCGTTCGTGATCATGTTCTCGATGCCGGCGACAGTTGTTGGGGTCTTGGGCGGATTGTTTATCACCGGCCAGCCGATGTCTGTCACCGCCTTTATCGGGGTGATTATGCTCGCAGGTATTGTTGTTAACAATGCGATCGTATTGGTGGATTATATTAATATCCTCAGACGACGGGGGATCGACCGGCATGAAGCGATCGTGGAAGCAGGGAAAACGAGGCTGCGGCCGATTTTAATGACAACCTTAACGACGATCCTTGCCATGATCCCATTAGCACTCGGATACGGAGAAGGGGCAGAAACACAGCAACCAATGGCGATTACGGTCATCTTTGGTCTAGCAGTGTCCAGTCTATTCACCCTTGTGTTAATACCAGTCGTTTACACCTATTTCGACAGTTTATCAGAGAAGGTGAAAGGACTGTTTCGGAAAAGAGCATAAATAAGAGATGAGGCTGAAGCGTTGCCCGCGGAAAGCGAGTATATGCCAGTTGCGTGATTAAGGAGCTGCAATAAAACAGCTCCTTTTTTTGTGGAAATTTTTTCTTGGATAAGATATGCTAAAAGAAAAAAAGGAGTGTCCCTCACATGATCCCCGCTGTTCCCCTCGTGCATCGAAAGTACGAAGCCCTTCGCAACCGGCTTCCAGCTGATCACATGCAGTATTCCACAATCGATGATTTTTGCCGTCGTTATCATTCCGGTTATCAAGGCGAGCAGTCACTCGGCTATTATATAGATCTCTTAGCCGATCTTGATATTCATTGGTTGAAGCGGCTGCGGCTCAAGTATCAGCATTATTTCCAAATCGACTTATTGTGTGTCACACCTTCCTTTCTTTTGTTAATCGAATCCAAAAATATCACTGGCTCGATTTATTTTGATCCGTATGCAAAGCAACTGCTGCGCCAAATCGATGATCAGCAGAAACTTTTTTCAGATCCCTTACTACAAGTTGGCTTACAAGCCAAGCAGCTTCGGCAATTTCTGTCTCACACTGACTTCCCATCTCTCCCGATTCACACCATCTCGGCATTCACCAATCGTAATGGCCATTTATTGCTCCAAGATTATAAAGATCGCGACCGCATCCTCACAAGCCAAGAGCTGCCGTTTTATGTCGAGAACTTAGTCGCTAAGCATAATGTACCTAAACTCACAAGCTCTCAATGCGCACAACTCACCCGTTATTTAGAATCTCATCATCAAGAAGCAGACATCGACATTTTAAAAAAACACGCCATATTATGGGAAGAAATAAAGAAAGGCGTGCCCTGTCCCGCATGCTCTCGTTATCGAATGGCGCGGATCCGCCATCGCTGGGAATGCCCGCATTGCAACCACCGCTCGCATGATGCTCATATCCCGGTATTAACAGAATTAGCCCTGCTTGCAGGTAATCGCATTACCAATAAATTAGCAAGGGAATTTTTAATGATGGAGTCAAGACATGCTGCAGCAAAACTTCTTATCCGTGCAGGATTTGAGCGAGTAGGCACGGGAAAAGGAGCATATTATATACTGCCAGAATCGGAAGTGGCGCGAAAAAGCTAATTAGTGGCTCGAATCATCTGATTTGTGGCTCGAAAGCGGAAGATTGTGGCTCGAAAAGCAAAAAAAGTGGCGCGAAAACACCAAATTGTGGCGCGAAAGCCTTAAAGCCAACTCTCATATTCGAGCTCTAACATAAAAAAAGACCAGAAAATGCCTTCAGGCAGTTTCTGGTCTAACAGCTTATTCGCCATTTTGATAAACGATGTCGAGTGCGCCGATTTTCCAATCACCGCTGCTTGCTTGATAGAAAGTGACATTATACTCATATTGGCCGCTTAATTCCGTTGTGTGCTCACTTGTTAATTGGTATTTGCCATCTTCTAATTCTTCGATATTATAGCCATTTTCTTCATGGAATTTTGGCACTCCATCTGATGGAATTAAATATAATTTGCCGCCACCTTCTTCTAAGAGTCTATCCCAATGCTCTAACACGACTTCTTTATCGACAAAACCACTGAACTCTTCGGCAAATTCTTCTTTCGTTGTAATCGAGTAGAATGGATATCCAACCTGGCCTTCCATGCTGTCAAAGTCGACCATATTGTCAAGCTCATCTTGAATTCCGTCAAACTGCGCAATTAAGGACAGAAGCTCTTCTTCTGATGGTTCGGAGCTCTCTTCTGTAGAATCTCCTTCATTTTCTTCTTCTTGGCCTTCTTCAGAACCTGTTTCTTCTTCTGAATTGCCTTCGTCAGTTTCAGAAGATTCTTCCTCTTGTCCTGTTTCCTCTTCAGAACCTTCGTCCGTTTCTTCCTGATTGTTTTGTTCTTCTTGATCTCCGCCGGTCTGATTTTCTTCTGGCGTTTCACCAGTTTGGCATGCAGCTATTAAGAAAGCACTGCACAATAATGTGAATAATAATCTTATCATGATGTTTTCCCCCTTTATATAAGTAGACGTATGACAGATACCAAAAGTTTCACCTTTTCAAGACAATCAATTAATAGTAACATAATCTTGAAAGGAGCATGCATTGTGGCATATTGGAAACAATCTCTTATTACGTTATTTACCCTAATTTTCGTCATCTATTCATCTCATTCTATATTATTTGCAACCGAGCAAGAAGAATCGAATCAGATTCAGTTCAACGAATCGATTTATTTACAGTTAGAACAGGACATGTTTCTACCTATTAAACAAGGCAGTCATGTAGAAGTTCAAGACCTTGCTATTCTTACATATCAAGAAAAACAATATTCACTTGAAAATGTAGACTATCAAGAATCTGCTGAGGCAGAGGACATCACCGACCTAGATTCTATATCTCCTATTACGCAAGAAAACCTGGACTCATCTCTTATCATATTAGAACCGGTCGAATCCACTGATGATCAGCAATCAACTGAACAAGAATCAGATGAAGATAACGAAAACAGTAACACGGAACATGAGGAAAAAGAAGATCAAGAAGAAAACACCACAGATACAGAGCAAAAGGAAGAAGAAACAACAGAAAATGAGCAAGACACAACCGAAGACGAAACAACGGAAACAGGGCAAGACGCAACCCAAGAGGAGACGACAAAAGAACAATCTCCTGATAACGAGTTAACGTACGGCGACACTACCTTTTTCCAAGCAGATCAAAAAGATCTCCCTTTATTAAAGAAAGAAGACGGAGAGTTAGTCCAACAATCCACTTTAAAAAAAGGGAAAGTGTATCGCTTCTACCAAGACATAGGGAACTGGTTACGCGTCAAAATCGGCAATCAAATCTATTATGTATGGAAAGCGGCAACCATTCCAACAGAACAAGAGGTAGAGACCAATACACAATCAAGCAATCAACAGCTGCAAACGAAACAGACCGTATCTGTCTATGACAATAGCGGAAGTGGGTTAACATCTATCGGAACAATCGAACCATCCGCCACCATCGATTTTATTTCCAAACATGGTAACTGGTATAAAATTTCGTATTTAGGAAGAGCCGCTTATATTTACGGGACAGCGGTGATCGAGGTCAATCCAGACGAGTTAGATTACTTCATCCCAAAAATAGATCAGCTCAAAGTCTATCATCCTGGTAAAATACCATTTGCCAACCTAGCAATCAACGAAACTTATCAAATCATCGGAGAAGTAGGCAACTGGTTACAAGTAAAAATCGGAAAACATACCGGATATGTTTGGAAATCCGCTGTATGGAAAACAAGCGAGGAACCGATTCAAACCATCGAACAATCCGGCTTTCGAACATTCACCACCACACAAGAAGTACCCGTATTTGATAATAGCAGCGGAAGCTTAGTACAAGTCGGGACGATAGAAGAAGACGAAGAAATAACATTTATCAAAAAATCCGGCAACTGGTACCAAATCCGATTCGCCAACCGCACCGGATTCATTTATCACACAGGCGTACGCGAATCCTTTACAACCAGCATGCGATACTTCCAAGCAGACAAGTCAAACGTCCAAGTCATGGCACGGCAGAACGGCGAGCTAGTACCAATCGCCACCCTAAAACAAGGCCAAGCCTACGAGCGTCAATCCGACTACGGCAACTGGCATAAGATAAAGATCAGCAATCAGACCGGTTTTGTTTGGAAAAAACCAACATCACCCGCAACGAAAGGACAAATTCCGAACCTTTCTTCCAGCCAAGATGAGATAGCGTATTACCGAACAAGTAAAGGAGCTGACGTCTACGACAACTCATCGGGTTCCTTAGAATCCATGGGCGCACTAAAAAGTGGTCAAAATCTTCGCGCGATCAGCGTGAAAGGGAACTGGGTAGAAGTGGATTACTTGGGCAGGACAGGTTTTATTTATAAGCCTGCTTTAGATATTGTCGCAAAAGATGTGGTTTATCCTAAAACGGATTATACTTATGAACAGATGGAAAAAGATTTACAAGAACTACATTCGATTTACGACGATCAAATCGAAAGAAAAACAATCGGCCAATCGGTCGATGGGCGAAACATCTATGCCGTCAAACTCGGAACTGGGGATAAAGAAATCTTTATCAATGGTTCTCACCATGCCAGAGAGCATATGACGACAAATGTGGTCATGGAAATGTTAGATCAATATGCGAGTGCCAATGCTCGAAATGCGAACTATTACGGCTATTCAGTCCGCGAAATTTTAGCAGAGGTGTCGATTTGGTTTGTCCCAATGGTCAACCCTGATGGGGTTACCTTAGTGCAAAAGGGTCATTGGTCTGCCAATAATCCAAGAGAAGTATTACGATTAAACAATGGCAGCAGTGATTTTTCTTCATGGAAAGCGAATATCCGTGGAGTGGACTTAAATCGTCAGTATCCTGCTGATTGGAAGAATATTCGTTATGCAGCAGATAATCCAGGGCCAAAAAATTATAAAGGAACATTACCTTTAACCGAACCGGAAGTGAAAGCCATCTATGACTTTACCAATCAACGAAACTTTGAAACAACAGTTGCTTACCATTCATCTGGAGAGATTATTTATTGGTATTTTAATAATCCTTCCAGCACGTATGATCGAGATGAAGCAATAGCGGATCAAGTAGGCGACATCACTGGATATAGTCCGGTCACGCCAAGTGTGAACCCAAGTGGCGGCGGTTATACCGATTGGTTTGTGCAAGATCACCAATTACCAGGCTTAACGATGGAAATTTCTCCATACACCTATGGAAATCCAGTGCCGCTAAATTTCTGGGATAAAATATGGCAAGAAAATCGAACAGTAGGTATTTTTCTAGCGAATGAGGCCAAAAATCGTTAAATCATAAGGGAAGGAAACGATAATTATGGGGAGCACTATACGTAATTTTATCTCTATCTTTTTATTGATAATGGCAAGTTTTCAAGTAACAGAAGCGGTAGAGCTAGATCAGAATATCATTGATCAAGAAAATATCAAGCATCAATTGCGGCATGAAAAGAGTTCGTTCATGGTGCAATCTGCTGATATTCCTTCTAATCGTTTGATTGTTCATGTGGAGGATGGCGCTCAATTGCCTGCGAATCTAGCATTATTGGAAAAGCCTGCAGATTATGATGTGCTGGCAGAGCGAGGGCTTTATTTTCTGGAAGTAAAAGAGGGGGAAGATACCTCGAAGGCTCGATCTGTTCTGTTACAGTTAGAAGAAGTGCAAAAGGTGGAATATGATCAGGTCAATCAATTCCAAATGGATGTCTCGGATCCTTTTTATACGGAGCAGCAAGATTACTTAGAAAAGATGGGGTTTGTGGAGGCATGGGAGCAAACGACTGGATCTAGTGATGTGACCATTGGTGTCTTAGATACAGGAGTCGATGCTCATGCGGATTTACAGGATCGATTACAAGATGGCTATAACACGTTAGAGGATTCTAGTGATAGCACAGATGCACATGGCCACGGAACCCAAGTAACCGGAGTGATCGCAGCCAATCCTAATAATAAAGGATTGATCGGCGTCGATCATCAAGTAAACATTGTTCCTTTTAAAATATCAGAGGGAAAGGATATTTTAACAAGTGAAGCGGTGAAAGCTGTATATGAAGCAATTGACCGTGGTGTCGATATTTTAAATATGAGTTTTGCCGGTACTGGGCAGAGTGAAGCATTTAAAGAAGCCTTGTATGAAGCTTATCAGGAGGATATTCTATTAATTGCGAGCAGCGGGAACAATAATACGACATTATCTACATATCCAGCGGCTTATCCGTGGGTGTTAGGTGTAGGATCAGTGGATACAGAAGTGAAACGGTCTTCGTTTTCTAATTATGGGGATTGGTTAGACATCACAGCGGTCGGAGAGAGTATTATAACGACTAATCTGGATGACAGGTACAGCTATGTGGATGGAACATCGATTGCGACCCCTTTTGTAACAGGTCTTGCAAGCTTATTAAAAGAGAAAAATCCAGATTGGAGCGCAGGGGAATTAACTTATGCGATACAAGCATCCGCACAGAGTAGCGAAGAATGGGGTCTGGAAGTTGGATATGGGATGATCGATGCGGCGAATGCATTATCGATCAACGACATACCGTCACCACAAACGGTGAAATCATTCTCGTTAGGAGAGAGCGTATCAGATAAAATCGAAACACCAATGGAGACCGATACATATCATTTTCGGCTAGAGGCAGAGGAGGAGGTCATGCTTGATGTCCAAGATCTCCCTAAGGCCCTTGATGTGGTGCTTGTTTTAAGAAAAAGAGAAGATCAACAATTAGAAGAAATAGCGACGGTTGATGAGGCTAGAAAAGGCGGTACTGAATCGTGGGAAGGTACTCTAGAAGAAGGGGATTATTATGTAAGCATTTATGATTATAACCAGCATTGGTCAAAAGATGCTTATCAAGTACAAATGGCGTCAGAGTCTAAAAGCTACAGCATTCCGCGTATAAAAGGATCAACTCGAATCGAAACAGCCGTAGAAATCGCCAAGTTAGGCTGGCCGACGGGAGCGGATACTGCTATTTTAGCTACATCCTCTAACTTTCCTGATGCCTTAGCGGGAACGCCTCTTGCTTATCAATTAGATGCACCTATTTTGTTAACGGATGATAGTCAGTTAAGTAAAGCAACCAAAGAGGAGTTAGCTCGACTACAAGTAAATAATGTAGTGATTTTAGGCGGGACAGGAGCGATTTCTGAAGAGGTGGAACAAGATGTAACAGATATGGATATGGAGGTTGAGCGAATTGGCGGTATTGATCGGGAGAAAACGGCTCAATTGATTGCACAAGCGGTGGAATCCAACACGGATGAACCGGTGGAAACAGCGGTCGTTGTCTATAGCCGCAACTTTCCTGATGCGTTATCGATTGCGCCATATGCAGCTATGAACCAATATCCGGTTCTATTAACGAATAAAAATAGTGTGCCAGAATCAACGGAAGACTATTTGGCGGATATGGAAAATACGATCGTGATAGGTGGGGAAGGGGTCATTTCCAAAGAGGTGTATGACCAACTTCCGTCACCGGAAAGAATCTCAGGCACTGATCGATACGAAACGATGGAAGCTATTCATCAAACATTTGGCACAAGCAGAGATCACGGACTGATCGCGACAGGTAGTGAATTTGCCGATGCGCTGACTGGATCCGTGCTATCTGCCAAGCTTGATCAACCATTATTATTAGTACGACCTGATGAAATACCAACTGCGACAAGAAATGCTATCGATCTATTAAACATCCAACAGATTTCCATTCTAGGCGGTGACATAGCCGTCAACCAAAGCGTAGAAGAAGAATGGAAGACGATAAAAAACGAGTAAGGGTGAGCCTTACTCGTTTTTTTCTATTCGTGTTTTGTGTTGAACAAAACGACAGTGGGATGTGTGCTTAAATACCGCTCCAGAAATATACTTCGCTTTCCGGGGGCACGGCTTCAGCTTCCTCGGCAGCAAGCTGCCTGCGGGATCTTCAGCTCGCGCTGTTCCCC
>NZ_WIXM01000035.1:21881-36611 GCF_010993965.1 Gracilibacillus sp. YIM 98692
TGTGGAAAAATACGAGACTCCTGTGGGAAAGGAACAGTCTGAAGACCCCTCAGGCGAACGGTTTTGGTGAGTGAGGAGGCTGAAGCGTTCCCCACGGAAAGCGAGTGTTTTTCCACAGCGTCGATTAAGCACTCATCGTGAACAGAGTGAGAGGAAAACTTTTTAGGTTTATTACGTATTATATGGCTATTGTGCAGTGAGGTTTATTGAAAAATCAACAACCTTTTCGATAACAGCTTGTGTTAGTATTGACGGTCAAAATGGACTAACATACAATATATCTTGTATGTCATTTTGCGTAGAAAGAAGGAACTAGATTTGAAGAAAAAAGTGGTTTTAGCTTTAGGCATCATAGCTTTACTAACATCTATAAGTTTCGTGGTGTTTGATTTAACTAAAAATAAAAAAAATAAAGAAGTATATATAACGGAATATGAGCTCAGTAATAACGATACGATCCAGATGAAAACGTATGGAACTTCCTTAGAAAAACAACAATCAGAGACGCATGATCGTTTCTATAGTACATATGATAAAACGACAACTTATACTTTGAAAGATGACGAGTTTAAAATTGTGGAAAGAGTTCTCCCTAATGAAGATTTATTCGTTTTTATAAAATGGGTAAATAACGGATCAAAGCAAGAAGAGGAAAGGATAGAACTCTCCCTAAACTATGAAACGAACCAAATGACGATGTCCAATTTTGATCAATATGAAGTAGAGCATGAACATGATAGTACTTTCGGGGTGGATACTACTACGTATCCAGTCGGTCTTTTTTCATTTGAACACTTAGACCAACATCGTGACATCATGTTAAGTAAGAATTATGTATCACGTAAATTAACGAAACAATACGAAGATGGAACAGAGAGTTTTATACGAGAGTTACTCCAGGAATATAATCAATCAAGCCTTATGCATAATGATGATTCTGTTTCATTATCTTTTGAAATGACATCAAGTAATGGAGAAATTTCAGAAAATTGGTTGATGGTATCTGATCAAGAATTGTTTGAAGAAGAAGAGGAATTAGCAAAATGGATTGAGTTATCGAATAAGGAATACCAAGATGTGAATACTTGGTATGTAGCGGATGGCGTTTATTCTAAGATTCCTTGGTCTATAGAACCATTCGCCGAGATGGGTTATGGAAAAAGTGTTCTTCGTTTTAAAGAAGACACCGCAGCTAATCGTTATCGTGTTCAAAATGAAAGGTATTATTATAATTTATTAGTCAATTCCTTAGTTAGTTATGCCAATTATCCTAAAAATGAAGATAGTGTGTATGAAACTCATTATACCAGTACATGGTTAAAAGATGAATATGGCACCAAAGCACCTTATGTGGATACGAGACATAATGAAATGAGTGCTATTTATATTGACCAAATATCAGAATTATTAAGCTTGGAAGATGTAGATAATCAACTTATACAATATGCCGATTACTTGTTGAAGCAGGAAGAGCTAGAAAACGTCCTTTATGTACCGGATGATAACGGGTATTTTATTTTAGATTATTATGACTATGATACAGAAACACAGTTAACGCACACATCATTAAATCATGCTTTGGGAGGCATGAACCTATTATTTGATGTTCACTTAGACACAAGTGAAGAAAAATATTATGAAGTTGCCAATCAAATAAGAAAAGCGATTAAAGCGACAGAGGATGATTGGATAAGAGATGATCATGACTTGTGGTACGAGATTAATACTGATTTTGCATACACGGGTAGAGATTATCCATTGCTTACATTAAGGGATTTACTTGATGCGGAATATTATTGGCAGACCATTCATCAAACAGATGAGCATATTTTTTCTAAACTGGTTCGTTCTAAAATGAAATATTTGCAAAATAACGAAGTAGAATTGGATGAAGAGATCAGAGAAAAATTGAAAAAAGCTAACTATGATTTACCATAATAGCAAGAATTTATTGAAGCAATAAGATTAGAAAGATGTTTAGAAAACGTATAAGGTGTGATATAATCACTATTATGTATGATACATACTTGCTTTTAAAGCTAACATTTAAAGCAGTATAAAAATGGTCTAGATAAGAGGGCTTTTCATTGAAACGTAAGTTAGGAATAGCAAGTTTATTGTTTATCATTATATCATTATTATTAAAAGTTTCTGGATTAGTAAGGGACATGGTGATCGCCTATTATTTTGGCGATAGTTATGTAGCAGATGCTTATTTAGCTGCCTTTATTATTCCAAATACTTTTATACTATTTATGACAACAGGTATGAAGAATGCTTTTGTCCCAAGCTATACCGAAGCACTTGCCCATGGAAAGGGTGCGAATCACTTAACGCAGATCTTTAGAGGGAATGGCTGGGTCAGCTTACTGGTAGCTCTCATAGGTGCTAGTGCAGCTCCTTTATATATTCGATTGTTGTATCCGGATTTCCGGCCAGAGGCAACAGATATCGCGGTATATGCATCGATGATTTTGTTTATTGCCGTATTTTTCACAGGATTAAATGCTGTTTTAGAAGCATTGTTTGATGCCCAGAGCAAATATAGTTTATCTGTTACGTCTCAGATCATTGTCATTTCAACTTCTATTATTGCTGCATTTTTATTTGCAGATCAGATAGGTGCCTATTCGATTGCGATTGGATATGTAGTCGGCACCATTATTTCATTACTATTTAAGAAAATACTTATTGGTAAAAAGCAAAAGTTGTCTTTAATAGGTCCTATACAATGGAAAGAATTAAAGACGTTTTATCCAATATTTATACCAGTAGCTTTAACTGTAGCTGTTGGTCAGATAAATTTAATGATTGGCACCGTATATGCTAGTAAGTTTAGCGAGGGTGCGATTACTTATATTAATTACGCTAAAAATTTAGTTCATATGCCGCAAGCGATGTTCGGTGTTACGATTGGCACGATTATTTTCCCATTATTAGCAAAGGCAACCGCCAATAAAGATTATGACTTGTTTAAAAAAGGGATTGCACAAGGTTTAACGACCATGTATTTTATTTTATTGCCTGCGATTATGGGCATGATGTTATTGATGCCAAACATCATTTCGCTTTTATATGAACGTGGAGCTTTTACATCTGAAGCAACATTATCAACATCCTATGTTGCCTATTTTTATTTTGGCTCAGTTCTTTTCTTTAGTTTGAATCAAGTTATCAATAAAGGGTTTTATTCGTTAAAGAAAGGGCATATTATCTTAACGATTAGTGGAAGTTCTATTATTCTGACCTTTATATTAAATGCGATTCTAACAAAATGGTTGGGATATCTAGGAATCCCGCTAGCAGCTTCTCTTAATGGATTATTTTATGTCGTAGGGACATTCATCATCTTCTTTAGAATGATGAATGGTTTTTCCTTGCGCTTTCTAATAACAGAGTATGTGAAGGTAACGTTAGCGGTGGCGATCATGAGTGTGGCTGTCTATGGTACCAAGCTGGTGCTGCCTTTTTCTCATGATTTATGGATTATTGTCGTGATTGCCGTTATGGGCGCTATGATTTATGCGGTTAGCGCATGGTTATTAAAAATTCAGTCGATGCAAATTATATTGTCAAAATTCACAAAGAAACTGTGATTCAAAAGGGAGTCATCTTGATGAATAGTAAAGAACTCATATTAAATATATTAAAACCAGTTAATTATCCAATAACGAAACATTTCTTATCCAAGTACTATCAAGCGGACAACGCATCAGCTGGTACAAGAAATGCCAAAAAGGTCCTGGTTCTTGCCCCTCATATGGATGACGAAACGATTGGATTAGGCGGAACTATAAAAAAACATGCTGATGAAGGTGCGGATGTATATGTTACCTTGATCACAGACGGTTCGAATAGTGTGAGTTCTTTATCGAAAGAGGCCTTAACCAAAAAGCGCTTAGAGGAAATGGAAAAAGTAAAAAGTTTATTAGGCATTAAAGATATTCTTTATATGGGTATTCCTGATGGCAATGTGAAAAGCATAGAAGAATCACAGCAAAAATTACAAAATATCATCGAACAGACACAACCAGACATTATTTATAGTACATTATTTGTGGATGCACATACAGATCATACAGAGACAGCTATTCTCTTGACAGATGTCATCAAACGGTTGAGCGAACCAGCGTTTGTGGTTCGATTGTATGAAATTAATTGTGCGATTCCCCCTAAATACATCAATTGTGTCGTGGATATATCCGATACTTTTGATGTCAAAAAGCATGCGATCGATACTTTTCAGTCCCAAGCCATTGCCTTTGATGGTTTTATTGCACTAAATAAGTGGAAAAGTAATCTCGTGAAAGAAAAAGTGGAAGCAGCAGAAGTATTTCTAGAATGCCAACCGCAAGAATTAGAGAAACAAAGACAAGTGACAGAACAATATAAGAACCAATATCCTAAGATCTTTAAACAGATTAACCGAACAGATACATTGCTTTGGGCGATTTTTCAAAGCGAAAAGAAAAAAACGCAATTATATGACCAAAGTATCGGTACGTCCTGATAATGTGACTTCTGAATGATTTTATCTATGAAACTTTTTTCCAATTGATTTTCCAATGGAATTTATATATAATTACTCAAGAATCTTTTAGAAAAAATGTATGAAAATATGAAATTACTGAAACTTATTTAGTAGATTGTTCGTCTATTATAGTGGTAGACAGCGATAGGGGGATGAACATGGATTATATCTTGCCATTAATTCTGTGCATTGGATTGGCACTAGCACTTACACCATTAGTCAAGAAATTTGCCATTCAAATTGGTGCAGTGGATCAGCCAAATGCGCGAAAAGTACACCAGAAAGTCATGCCACGATTAGGTGGTTTAGCTATATATATTAGTTTCTTGATCGGCTTTGTTATTTTCAAACCGGTTGGAACAGAGTCTTGGCCTTTATTTATTGGAGCCACACTTATCGTAGCTCTCGGTGTGGTGGATGATCGTTTTGAGCTTCCGGCTAAAATGAAATTTTTAGGACAGTTAGTTGCTGCGATTGTCACCGTGATCGGCGGTATGCAAATTGACTTTATTGTTATACCTTTTGCAGATCGAATTGAATTTGGTGTGTTCGCCATTCCATTCACGATCTTGTGGATTGTTGCGATTACCAATGCGATCAACTTGATTGATGGGTTAGACGGACTTGCAGCAGGTGTATCATCGATTGCCTTAATTACCATTGCATCGATGGCGGTAACAATGGGGAATATTTTTGTAGCAATCCTTGCCTTATTACTGTTAGGAAGTACACTAGGGTTTTTATGGTACAATTTCCATCCTG
Organism: Gracilibacillus sp. YIM 98692; assembly: GCF_010993965.1. GTDB lineage: Bacteria > Bacillota > Bacilli > Bacillales > Amphibacillaceae > Gracilibacillus. Next base: position 27,175 of record NZ_WIXM01000035.1, read on the forward strand.
CCAAAATCTTCATGGGAGATACAGGTTCCATGTTCCTTGGCTATATGATCAGTGTCCTTTCGATCGTCGGGTTATTTAAAAATGTTACGTTTTTCTCTTTAATTATCCCGATCGTTATTTTAGGTGTGCCCATTTTAGATACGACATTTGCCATTATTCGTCGTATTGTGCAGAAAAAACCACTTTCTGCGCCTGATAAATATCATTTACACCATTGTTTAATTAACTTAGGCTTTAGTCATAGACAGACTGTGACAGCCATTTATGCCTTAAGTGCATTGTTCGGCCTAGCTGCTATTCTCTTTACCAGAACAACACTATGGGGTTCCACTGTCATGTTAGTCTTACTTCTGATTTTAATCGAATTGATTGTTGAAGTAACTGGCTTGATCAGCAAGAGTTATCGTCCATTATTAAATCTAATGGCAAGTAAAGAGAAGTAATGACGAAAGAAAAGCACTTCTTGTTAACAGCAGGGAGTGTTTTCTTTACACGTTAGAAAATAGCATAGATGCCATTTTGAAAGTTTGATATGTGCTAACATAAGCTCCGTCAATATGCTTCGCTTTCCGCGGGCATGGCCTTAGCCTCCTCACTCACTATCGTTCGCTGCGGGGTCTGCGGCTCATGCTATTCCCGCAGGAGTCTACGCATATTGACTACGCTTGATTTTAGAACTACAACTTTTGAAAGAAGAAAAAGCCATTTGGGTGAAAGTGGGTATTTTTCTACAGCGGAGATAAAGCACTCGTTCTAAAAAGCTAAGCTATACATTTCATGAAAAATATGCTATTTATACTAAGAGTTGTATAAAACAGAACCATTTTCATAACACTAAATCCAACGATAAAACAAAAGTAGGGATTTGTGTATGATAATGGTCGGTGTTTTGTACGGTTTTATAGCTCTGTTTATTAGTTTAGCTGGTTATTATTTCGTTAGCTGGCTTGCTTATCGCTTAGACATCATTGATCAGCCGATTCGTGAAAAAATCCATCAGACTCCAACTCCAAGGCTAGGTGGACTCGCCATTTTTTTGGCATTTGTGATCACGATTTATTTATCTCCAGCTGACTTGAAGACGATACAACCCATTTTATGGGGGGCCATTGCCATTGTTATCGTTGGTTTACTGGATGATAAATATACATTAAGAGCCATGTGGAAGCTGCTGTCACAGGTCATAATCGTTTTGGCCGTGATTGTGTATAGTGACATCGCTGTTACCAAACTTTTTGTGCCATTTTTCGGATTGGTCCATCTCGAACCTTATGGTCATATCCTGACGTTTATATGGATGATTGGGATTATTAATGCGATTAACTTGATTGATGGACTGGATGGATTAGCAGCAGGAGTTACGATGATTGCCTTAGCTACTATGGGGATCATGGCAATTATCGAATACCAGATATTGCTTTTTTCTTTATGTATCATTTTAATTGGAGCGATTAGCGGGTTTCTTGTGTTTAACTTTCATCCTGCCAAGATTTATATGGGGGATACAGGATCCCTATTTCTCGGTTATATGATGGGGGTACTGCCATTATTAGGGCTTTTTAAACAAGTTACTTTTTTGGGCTTTATCATCCCTCTTGTCATTTTAACTGTTCCAATCTTTGATACCTTATTTGTGATGCTGCAGCGATTATTGAATGGGCAAAACATTTTTCATCGTGATCAAAAGCATATTCATTATAAATTATTACAGCAAGGATGGTCACACAAAGAGACCGTTTTGATTATATATAGTTTTGCGACTTGTTTTGCAACTTTATCCATCATCATGGCGTATACCATGATGCCATGGAAATGGCTTGTGATTTTAATTTATGTTATTGTCATTATATTATTTGCCAGATTTGTTTGGAAAGTACCGTCAGAACAATAAAATCCCATACTAATTACTATAGAGTGATGATTATGGGAATTACTTAACAAGAGAAAGGAAGTTACCTCATTGAAACAGTTGTGTGTAATAGGTTTAGGATATATTGGATTACCAACATCCGTTATGTTTGCTAAAAGTGGATACCAAGTACAGGGAGTAGATGTCAATCAGGAAGTTGTGGACACCTTACAAAAGAAAGCTCTGCATATCGAAGAGCCAGGCTTACAAGAAGCATTAGAGCTCGTGATGGATAATGGTAATTTCACAGTCTCTACGGAGCCGAAGAAAGCGGATGTTTATATTATTGCCGTGCCTTCTCCGATCACAGAGGAGAAAACAGCTAACTTGGATTATGTTCGTGCAGCGACAGAAGCGATCGTGCCGTTTGTGGAAAAGGGAAATCTCGTTATCTTAGAATCAACTGTTCCACCAAGAACAGTAGAAGATGTTATGCTGCCAGTACTAGAAAAAACAGGTCTAGACCTTGAAAAAGATTTATATATATCTCATTCACCAGAGCGTGTGATTCCAGGTAAAATCTTTCAGGAATTAGAGCAAAATGATCGTATTGTCGGTGGTATTAACCCAATCGCTGCTGAGAAAACCAAAGAGTTGTATCAAGCATTTGTCAAAGGGGACATTCACTTAACCGATGCAACCACAGCAGAAATGGTCAAAGTAATGGAAAACACGTATCGTGACGTGAACATTGCTTTTGCTAATGAATTAGCTAAAATTGCGAATAACATTGGAATCAATGCGTGGGAGGCTATTCGTCTGGCAAACTTCCACCCAAGAGTGAATATTCACCAGCCAGGACCTGGTGTAGGTGGACATTGTATCGCGGTTGATCCATGGTTTTTAGTGGAACTGCAGCCAGAAGAATCAAAAATCATCTCTCTTGCTAGAGAAACAAACGATAATATGCCAGCTTATACCGTTCAACGCGTGCAAGAGATTTTACAAGAAAATGAGGTATCCAATCCAACCGTTGGGTTATTAGGGCTTTCTTTTAAAGGAAATGTGGATGACATGCGTGAAAGCCCAAGTTTAACGGTAATGGAGCATTTAAATAAAGCAAATATTAACTATAAAGTATATGATCCACATATCAAAGATATTCGTGTGCCGCACCAAGTATTAGAGTTAGAGGAACTAGCGGAACAAACAGATATTTTGATGATATTAACAGACCATCAACTGTTTAATACGTATGAACCAGAAAAGTTAAAAGATTTGATGAAGAACTATATTGTATTTGATACGAAAAACTTATTAGATGAAATAAAATGGCGTAACGCTGGCTTTGATTACATTCGTCTAGGCGATGCGAAAAATAGGTGAGGTAAATGGATAAAGAAAACATTTTAGGTGTGCAAGTCTCTAATGAAACGTATGATAGTTTGAAAGAAAAATTATTCGGTTTAATTGGGACTGACAAACAAGCGTTTATTGTGGCGGTCAATCCAGAAAAAATCATGAAGGCATCAGAAGATCCTGATTTAAAGAAATTGATCAATCAAGCAGATTATCAAATTCCTGATGGGATAGGTGTGTTATTAGCATCAAGGTTGCAAAGAGGATCTATTCGCGAGCGAATTACTGGTATTGATTTAATGCAGACATTAGTAGCAGAAGCAGCAGCTAAACAGAAGAAAGTCTTTATGTATGGCGGTAAACCAGGTGTCGCCGATCAAGCTGCAGAAAAACTGCAAGCACAATATCCAGATTTGCAAATTGCTGGTACGATGAACGGATACGAAAAAGATCAGCAAAAAGTGATTGATACGATCAATCAAGCAAACCCTGATGTATTGTTTGTGGCATTAGGAAGTCCTCGTCAAGAAGAATGGATACGTGATAATAAGGAGAAGCTGAACGTATCGATTTTCCAAGGCGTAGGTGGATCCTATGATGTGATCGCAGGAAACTTGAAACGAGCACCAAAGATTTTCATTAAATTTGGCTTAGAGTGGTTCTATCGATTATTAGCAGAGCCATGGAGAATCAAAAGACAATTAGCATTACCAAAATTTTTGCTAAAGGTATTAAAAAGGTGAAAGACGGTTTAGATCCGTTTTTCACCTTTTTTTTATTGTGTTTTTATAATTGAATAAAGAATAGAGTTTGTGCTTAATATCCATAAACTACACAACAACTTTAGCATGACTTTCTACCATACTTCCGAAACTGAGTGCAAAGAATCGCTTCGACAAGATACTTCGCTTTCCGCGGACACGGCCTCAGCCTCCTCGCTCGTCCCTCGCTGCGGGGTCTTCGGACACGTGTTGTTTCCGCAGGAGTCTTCGTATCTTGCCTCCGCTTTGTGTGGAGTTCTGATTGAATAAAGAAAGAGCGCAAAGAAATGAATTCTTATGGATCTATTCTTCTCAAAAGTAGAACTCCTTTATTAGCGAAGTGTTCTGTCGGAGTGAATGATAGCACACATCTCAAACGAGAATGGCAGAATGCTACACAGAGACAAATTTTTACTATTGCGCAGTTTTGTTCTACTTCACATTAATGCATGAAAAAAAATGCCGGGTTTTGTTCGTTTTTTCATTATCACGGTGAACAATTGTCTAACTCCCCTAATTCAAGACTTAGAATAATAAAAAATATAAGTGAGGGATAAAGAAAACCCCACTGATAGAGTCTCTCTTTATTGTGTTGTAGTAGTAATGACGGCTCTTATTTGCGTAGAATTCCTGCCAACGTAGTTATATTATGGAAAGATAAGCATAAGGTAGCAAAAGGTAATTTAATCCAATACTAAAAAGAAGTTGGTTACATTATGTAAACAAGGGTATAAAGTATCACGCTCTGATTAAACTGAGTACATACTACCATGTAGGTATTATGAATACGTTTTATTATGTTGAATTTATAAAAGTTTTAGTATTATGTAAACTGTAATTTTTGGTTTTGGGGGAATATAAAAGAAATAAAACTAAAAATATGATTAATTTCCTTGTCAAAAATTACAACATCTAGTAAAATTAAATCTAGTTTGAGTTAGCAATACATAGCTCAAATTCCATAATTACCTTCAATTAGATTTTATTGGTTGACAAGTAGTTCTATAGATTCGTATACTTGTTTACAGGTAATTATATTTATAGGAATTTACTATTACTTTAATTGATTTATAGGCTAATAGATTTAAAGTAATAGTGAAATATATAAATAGTTATATACTAAGGGAGGAAATTTATTTATGTCACAAAACAAAGCTTTTCGTAAAGTTGCGGTAGGCTCTTTAGCGGCAACTGCAGCGGTTGCAGCAGTTGCACCAGCTGTGTCTGCTGATGAAGTAAAGGATTTCACAGATGTTTCACCAGAAAGCAGTCATTACGATGCAGTTCAATGGGCTGCAGCAAATGGAATCACTGGTTATGAAGATGGATCTTTTGGTGCAGGTGATGAGCTATCTCGTCGTCACGCAGCAGTTTTCTTTAACCGTATTTTTGATCTGCCTGAAGCAACTGCAGATGATGTATCTGATTATTTTGATGATGTAACTGCAGAAGATTTCTATGCTGCAGATATCGCAGCAACTGCAAAAGCAGGAATTTTCGCAGGTTATCAAGGTGAATTCGGTTACAATGACAACCTTACTCGCCAACAAATGGCTAAAGTTATCGTTGAGTACTTTGATTTAGAAGACACTGGCGAAGATACTGGTGTTAACTTGGACAACGTTCATGAAACATATCATGAATACGTAACAATCCTTGCTCAACATGGAATCACTACTGAATTAGATGATTTCCGTCCGGGAGACAATGTAACACGTGCACAATTTGCAACTTTCTTACATAGAGCGGTAGATGCAACTGCAGCTCCAGAAGTTGAGAGTGTAAGTGCGATTGGCGTTAAAACTGTTGAAGTTAAATTCAATACAGCAGTAGATACAGATGCTGCTTCTGTTCAAATTAAAAGAGGTGCAGCAAATTACGGATCAGACGTAGAGTGGAACGAAGCGGGAGACACTGCTACTGTTACAACTGTAATTGAGTTGCCTGAAGATGATTACTCGGCAGTAGTTACAGGCATAGCTGACGAAGCGTTAACATATGACTTTTCAGTTAGTGAGGAAGTTGAATCTGATGTTGCTCTAACATCTACAACTGTTGATGATGGAGATTCTGCTGCACAAGTTGCATTCGTTGTTGAAAACCAATATGGTGAAGACATGGAAGTTGATGCTGATGATTCGGCAATAAGTGTATCGGCTTATAATGTAACTCAAGGTAAGGATGTTTCAGGTGACATTACTGAACCTAGCGAACAATATTTTGAATTAAAAACAGATACAACTGCTGATGATTATGAAGTTGGAGATGAAATTCGTTTCACTGTAACTTATAAAGGTCTAACAACTCAATCTAATGTTGTAGTTGCTGATCCTTCATCTGCAGCTGCTATTGAATTTGGTGATATTGTTTTAGGTGAAGATGACACAAGACTAAATGTATCTGATGGTACGGTTAAATTAAATTATACTTTATTAGACCAATATGGTAATACCACAGACTTATCTGCTACTGGTGTTTCTGCTCTTCCAACAACAATTGATGATGTTCAGTTTCTTTCATCAGATTCAGGCGTAATTAGTGATATCGCTGTTGTTAATGATGCTGATGGATATGGTGAAATTGAATTAACAGTTGCTGGATCTGGAACTGCAGTTATTACTGCAATCAATAATGAATCTGGTGATATTGCTAAGACAACAATCACAGTTGAAGAAGACTCTGCTCCTGAGTCAGTTGCAATTGATGCACCAACTAAATTGATGGCAGCAGGAGATGAAGCATTTGATTTAGGACTAACTGTAACCGATCAGTATGGTGACATCCTTGATTCAGTAAATGGTTTGGTTGCTGATATTGATTTAGCTGGAGCTACTGTAGGTTTGGTTGATGCTGATGATGTAACTTCTTTAAATGTAGATTTATCTGGTGCAACTGTTACTGAAACCACTGAAGTTGAAATCACAATTACTGATGGTGCAGATGAACTTGGTACATTGACATTCGATGTTGAACCAAATGCTGTTGCTCAACAAATCACTGCTACAAGCTTCCCAACAGTATTTGAAGATCAAGCAACTCTTCAACTTTCAAATGATGATTTAACAGTAGTTGACCAATATGGTCGTAATTTTGAAGGAACTATAACAGTAGCTTCTGATGATACAGGTGTAGTTTCATCTGACGGATCAAACGATACAATTACAACTGTAGCTGAAGGAACTGCAACATTAACTATCGATGTTGACGGTGTTACTAAAGAAGTAGATGTAAAAGTAATTGGTTCTGATGATATTGAGAGCTATACTGTAGATAGCATTGACACAATTTATGCTTCTGATGCTGAAGATGTTTATAATGGGACAGTAGCTCTAAGTGGGGTAGATGCTAATGGAAATCAAGTTAAATTAGTATCAACTGCACCAGACTTCATCACTTCAAGCAATGCTTCAGTTGCTGATATCGATTCAACTGGTAAAAAGGTAGTAGGTAAATCTGAAGGAACTGCTACTATCTCTGCTTGGAAAGGTGGAGAAGTTGTTGGAACAACAACTGTAACAGTGTCTGAAGATGCTCCTGTTGCTTCTGAAGTTACTCTTGATCCAGCTACTACTACAGTTGCAGTTGGTGCTGGTACACATGATATTAGTGGAGACCTAGAAGTGTTAGACCAATATGATGTTGACGTTGCAGATCCAACTGCAGGATTCTGGACAACTAGTGATGCTAGTGTAGCAACTGTTACAGACGGTGTTGTTACGCTGAATGCAGCTGGTGATGTTACAATTGGATATGTTACTTCTAACGGATTAACAGACTCTGTAGAACTTACAGTTAATCCATAATAGATCATAGCTAGAATGATAGTAAAATAAAGAGAGAATTTAAGGCACTCAGCCAATGGTTGGGTGCCATTTCTCATTCAAACTAAGTTTTACTTGAGATAATAAATACTACTATACAAAAACACTCCCAAATAACCCGTCTACTAGAGGTTCAAATGTTATACATCGAATTCAATTTATTAAACAATAGAAAGCATCTAATATTTTATAGTAGAATATTATAGGAGGATATTATATGTTTAAAAGTGTTATCGATATTAACAATAAAAATGAAATGATTAAAATAAAGGAATTTGGAAATATAACATATATTACTTTCCAAAATGAAAGAATTCTTTATGATGTAAGATCCTCTAATATAACAAGTGAATTTGTTGAAAACGTTTATGATTTAGGACTTATAGATTTTGAAAATAATATGTATTCGAAGGCAGTTACAAATGATGATGAGTTGCGCAGTTTTTTTGATAACACTGAAAAGAAGTTGTCTACAGACCAAATTAGGAAATATAAAGAATATATCGATGATAAATTAAAAGTACCTAAAGGGCAAACTCGAATAAGTGTTTTTGATGTTACATTGAATAAAAATGGCGGATTAGATGTTGTACTTTTATCCGTAAATAAATCCAAAAAATGCTTAGTTATACCAACATTACCAATTAAAATTGTAGATAATAACAATAATAAAATAGTTTGGGAATTGTTTAATGTAAATATTAAAACTAAGGTAAATAAAATATCGTATCATAAACTAGTAATAGATAATCAAAATACCAAATTTGCGGATATTGACTTAAGTGAATGGAAAGCAACTTTTGAAAAACCATTGGACAAAAGTCTAGCAATCTAGAACAATTGTCTAATTAAAAATAGAACAATTGAAGATGAGAATGGCCAGCACAATGGCTGTTCTCGTCTTTTTTTATTTCCTAGTTACTTCCTTTTTAAAATCAAAGACTTGTACACTTCAAAAAGCCGACCCGATAGAAAAATGAATGAAAGCGAAGTGTGAAACGGTAAAAATCCCGATTAGTATCAATTAAATTTGGAAATTGGGCCTGTCACCACCCGAAATGTGTCGAATGACATAAAAAAAGCTCTGTGGAGAAAAATCTCTGCAGGACTTTTCTTTATAATAGATACATATGTATTTAATCAAGGTGCCTGTCACTTCCCGATAAATTAATTCTATACAGTCCTTAACTGATAAATTTAATACTAAGCTTGCTAAAGTAGCTAAGTCTGAAACAGTAAGTGATTTAAGAAAAGCAATAGAAAAACTAGAGCTGAGCAAGTATGAATCACTTTTCAAAGAGAAGAAAATAAAAGTGGCGGAAAAGATGTTTGATTTAGATTATAGAAAATGTAAGACATTAAGTTCATTGGAAAGACAATTAAAAAGCAGTATAAAGAAAATGGAAGAAGAAGAGTCGGTAACTGTAACCGTCAAGTTAAATTGAACACTTTTTGCTCATTAATTTTGAACAGTTTTTTCTTTGAATATCGTACTTCTATTCTTTAATCGAAGGCTGTCTCCTGATAATTGAATGATTTCAGCACGGTGGATTATCCGATCTAATATTGCTGCTGTAATGGCCGGATCTCCTAATAGCTCTCCCCAATCACTGGGTCCCTTGTTAGACGTTAATATAACGGATGATT
>NZ_WIXM01000036.1 GCF_010993965.1 Gracilibacillus sp. YIM 98692
TACTAATCAATACCCGAATTAACCTACGATATTACGAATCAGGGGCTAGTTTCGTTCATTATAACTCTAGTGGAACCAGGACGCGTCTGAAGACCCCGCAGGCAGCGAATTTTTGCCGAGGAGGCTGAAGCCGTCCCCACTAGACGCGGAGTGTTCTACCGGAGCGATAGGGGCAGCTCATGTTTTAAGTAGAATGGAACACAAAAAAGTCCTCCTAAAAAATGGAGGACTTTTTCAGTGGCTTCGAAGAGCAGCTTCCGAAGACCCCACAGTGAACGGGTTTGGTGAACGAGGAGGCTGAGGTGCTGCCCCCGGAAAGCGAGTGTTTTTCCGCAGCGACGATTACGCACTCATCGAGACAAGTGGAGGGAAAATTCCCAATGTTACTGCGCAGTTTATGGCTACTACGAATGAATTTTATACTTCCTATAGTGCTAAAAATAAACGAGGCTGGGTCAAAACATAGTATTAACTCAGAAGACGAACAATAAATCTTAAACGCAGATACTAAGCGGAGTCAAAATACGGAGACTCCTGTGGGAACAGCACGGGCTGAAGATCCACTTGGTGAAGTGTTCTTCTTCACCAAGTTAGCTGAAGCCGTGCCCACGGAAAGCGAAGTATTTTGACGAAGCGATGCAAAGAACTCTTCTAAAATACGAAAATCCGAACAATGTGAAAATGAATGCGTCCGGATTATCGTATTCTTTTGTCCCAACCTTGTTTCCCTTATTTCTGATCAATTTTTTCAAAGGCTTCTAAAAAGTATTCTCTTAATGGTTCTGCTAGTGTCCTGGCGTATGTGGCTGTGAGGTGATGTTGATCACGGTATACAATCACGTCGCCTATGACAGGGTAGCATGCTTCCTCGTCACAGAAGTAATCCGATAAGTCTGCGAAAGTTACGTTGTCTGGGATGTTCTCGGTTTTTTCCCAAGGAATTTCTTCTGATAGGACATATTTCCGTTTTACAGTGCATTCCTCGAATCCTTTTTCCTCGATACATTGCGGAACTTTTTCGGGCATTCTCGGATTATCTCTAACGGCTAGCACTTCAGTAATTCCTTCCAGTTTCTCCCACATACCGATATATCCACTAGGGACGGTACTGCCACCAGCAACGCTAGCGGTAGTGAAGATTAGGTCTGGAGGGTTTTCCAGCATTGGTTCTAAGATGTTGTCGTTCCATTCCATACAGGATTCGGAGAGCTTTCCATCGAAATCATTGGTGGAAAAGCGACAAGCATCTTTATTATATAATTCAATTTCAAAGTTTAAGCTTTCCGATAACTCTTTTAATGGCGGATACCAGTGACCAGAATGCGATCCGCCAACGAGCGCAACGGTATAATCAGGATTATCGGTGTTGCCTCTGTAACAAATCTTTGCTTCTGGGTCAGTTGTACTGGAGTAGCACTCTTTATCATCATAAAATTCAGCTAAATCTCCTGGCGCTTGTAAAAGCGGTGGGGTTAATTCCCCGCTAGGTGCCTCACCGATATGATCATGGATAGATGGTGCATCCAGTTCTTCTTCCGCATCGGTTTCCTCGTTAATCTCTGCTAATGTTTCCTTGACATGGATATTCCATGACGTACCAACAGCTACAACTGGTAATAGGAAGCAAACGAGTACGGTTGCTAGGCGGACTTTTGACTGTTTTACACTAATTTTGCGTACAGGTGTTTCTAGCATTTTGGTAGAGGCAAAAGATAACACAAGTGCCGTGAGAATGATCGCCACCCCGCCTATAAACGAGGCCTGCTCTACGCCAAAGTAAGATAAATAGAAAATTAATAGCGGCCAGTGCCATAGATAAAAGGCATATGACATGCTGCCCAAGTATAGCAATGGCTTGGATCCTAAGAAGCGCTGCACGCCATATTTGCTGGCATTTTCCGCTGATACAATGACGAGAATAACACCAAATGTCGGCAATAAGGCAGCATACCCTGGAAACACATCTGTTACGGGCAAAATGATTCCTGTTAACGATATGATAGCAAAACCGAGCCATCCAACAATAAGGTTCACTGATTTTTTCCATGATAAGTAAGGAATTAAAAGTGCCAATATCCCACCTAAACTAAATTCCCACACACGGGCAAAAGAATCAAAATAGGCCCACGGCTGATTGACGGTCGTGATATAAATCGAATAGCTTAAAGAAGCAATAAAAATGATTGATAATATCGCTAATAGTGTTTTTCTGACAGGTGTTTTCAATATTTTTCTTGCGATCAAATAAGCGATAAAAATCACAATTGGCCAGGTCACATAAAACTGACCTTGAAGCGATAACGCCCAAAAATGCTGGAATGGACTTGCTGCATTGTTTTGTGCTAAGTAATCGACCGCATTAAAGGCTAATTGCCAGTTTTGATAATAAAAAATAGAAGCGAAAATCTCTGGTATCGTGTCACTCCAACGGGATTGCGGCAAAATATAAATAGCGCCTATGGTAACAAAGAAGGAAACGGTTAGTGCTAAGGGCAACAATCTTCTCATAAGGCCGAGTAAATATTCGAATATATTCACTTTTCCTTCTTTTATCATTTTCGATAATAAGGAGGTGGTAATTAAATAGCCAGATACGATAAAGAAAACATCTACACCCCCGGAAACAGAGCCTAACCAAATATGGTAGATTGCTACTAAAAAGGCAGCAAGCACTCTTACGCCTTCAATTTCCGGACGGAATCTCTTTTCTGGTGCTTTTAAATCGGTCATTTTCTTTCATCTCCAATATAAATGTTAAATAGCGTGTCACGGATGATCAAGCTAATAAGGATTATAATCAATTGGTTAGATTTTGACAACTATGGATAGGATTTGATACGAGCTTTTTTCTATACCTGCTTTTCATTTCTTCTAGGTTAGAAAGTGCTAAGATACCGCTTCGGAAATTAACGCGGAACAAATATATGGAATATTCTTCTAATGTTATCAAAAAAAGAAATAAGTGCCTCCTTAGAGACACTTATTGTTCTTCGATAAAGTCACCGTGTACCCAACCGGTTTGGTTATCATAGATAATTTTGTACCAACCGTCTTCTTTAATAAAGTTATCATCTTCGTCCAGATCACCAGTAACATATTCGTTATTGTTCAATTCTCCGATGACATCTCCATCTGTTGAAGGTTCGTCACGTACACGTAATACACTATCACTGTGAATACCGACTACTTTTAACTGTTGGCTGAATTTAATATAATCACCATGTGCCCAGCCAGTGTCACTGCCTGCTTGCAGCTTATACCAATCGCCATTCTCACCAAGGATTTCTAGCTTTTCTCCTTTGTCCATCATTCGGACTTTGCTAAAGCTAGTGGATGGTCCTTCACGAAGGTTCAAATCGGTTGTCGTCTCAGCTTTCGTACCTGCTGAAGAGATATCTACATAATATCGGTCCCCAGCAGTTGGCATAGCGCTTGGACTCGGCTGATTTTTATATTCTGGTACATCGAATTTCAATGTGTAGCTGTCTAATGAATTATAGATCTCAGCTATATTTTTCGTTTGAATAATCGCCCAACTTACATGTGTCGCGTATTGCGGATAGCCAGGGCTGCTTGGATTCCAGCGCATTTTATAAAGCGTATCTTGTCCTCTTTCAATCCAGCCTTCCGCTATAAATTTCGCTCCGCCAATCACAGCCGCTTCTGGTGTAAACCATTCTTCGTCATAGGCATGCTCAGACCCGCATTTTGTTGGGCATGAGTCATACGCTTTAATCCCGTACATATTGTAAACGGTCTTGCCATTGACTTCTACTCCTTGTGCAAGGGTAGATTTCCCGTGAGCTGTCTCATGCAAGGCATGAGCAATCAGGTACGCTTCATTCACATTATATTTTTCACCTGCTTCAATAAATGCTTCTGCTGTACCTTCTAAAGTACCTTTTCCTTTCAGCACTTTCTCATTGATCTCATCAGCGTTTAAATTGGCCGATTGAGACAAAATCAAGAACTGCAGATAGGCGCTAGAGTCTCTATCGAAAGATTCTGGGTGCGCATAATAGGATACTAGCTCTTTACTTGCTAAATATTTCCCAGCTCCATCTACTTTAGGCGTTCTCTTCATTTGCTCGTCTAGCATGCTTTCATAATCGTGCGAATAGCTACTATAGGTAAATTGACGCTTATCCTCTACAGCAGTGTGATAAATGTAGCCAATTCTGCCGCCAAGATCGATCTCATACCAATTGCCAACACGACGAATATAAGGATAAACTTGACCTTTATCCATTTTAGCAAATGCTTTTAAAGAGCCGGATGAATTGTCCTGTACGATAGCTGTTTGGGAAAATGTCAGCTTATCACGTTGATAGCTCGGATCATCGCTTCTATTTGGCGGTGCAGAGCTTGGTTTCGTATCTGCTTTCCAAACATAGGCATTTCTATCGCCAAATTCCAATTGATGCCAGTTCCCTAAATCTCGTGTACGTTCTAAGACAGCACCTTTTGGCAACGTACCTGCTCGTTTCAAGCTTCCTGAGCTCTTATCATAAATCGTCAGCCCATCTTTTAATACTTCAAAATATTGGTCCGAATCTTTAAATGTACGGCTTGTTGCTGGCTCATAAACATAACCTTTTCTTCCACCGTAGTCAATGATCGCCCAGTTTCCAACTGTTCTCACATAGTTAATCGATTCGCCCTCTTCGATATAACCAAAAGGAACAAGAGAACCAGATGAATTATCATAGATGGTTAAGCGCTCAAGAGCAGTGAGCTCTCTGCTTTGGTAATCACTAGCTGAATACCAATTGGACTCTGCTGACTTGCTCGCAGGCTTTGTCGTCGACTTTAATACATACCTTGGTTCACCAGCCACCATGATTTTATGCCAATTGCCATAGTCCGCTACTCGCTCATACACTTCCCCTTCACGCAACACACCGGTTTTTTCTAAACTGCCAGAGCTATTATCATAGATAGATTGATAGTCTACTAGCACCTCGAAGTATTTGGTGTCATTGGTAAAAGGTTTGATTGCAGCAGGCTCGTAAACATAACCGGTTCTTCCGCCAATTTCTACGATAAGCCATGACCCAACTTGCTTTACATATTGGAATTCATTACCAGCATAAATTTGAGCAAACAGTTCTAGTGAATCGCCAGAGTTGTCATAGACGGTTAAGTTTTCCCATGCTCTCGCTTTATGACTGTGACTAGAAGGACTTGTCCAGTTCTGAACAGATTCTTCCGATGCAGGTTTTGTCGCCTCTTTCCAGACATAGCCGGTTTTTTCAGCAAATTGGATCTTATGCCAATTTCCGACACTTTTGATACGTTTGAAGACTTGTCCTTTTTTCAGTTTCCCAACAGACTCTAAGCTTCCTGAGCTGTTATCGTAAACCGTCAAATTGGACACCGTGACTTCAAAATATTGATCCGAATCAGAAAATTGGGCGTCAGCTTCTGCTATTTCCATGGTTTCGTCTGTATCGTTCTCTTCCGTTGATGTTTCTTCCGTGTTTTCTTCAGTGGATGGCTCTTCCTCGGTGCTTTCTTCTTCAGAAGCCGTATCTTCTTCAGATGCTTGTTCCTCTTCTGTCGTTGCCTGCTCCGATTCTGCAGATTCTGATTCCTCAGATGCGTCCGATTCCTCAGATTCTGTTGCCTGCTCTTCGCCTTGATCCGCTTCCTCTTCTTTTTGCTGCTCTGTATCGTTTTCTACAGGATTGGATTCCTGTTCGTTACTTTCCTCGGTTGTATCCTCTTCGACTGCTTCTTCCGTACTATCATCAGATGTTTGAACATAAAAAGATTGCTGAGCTAGCTCTATCTCTATGTACTCATCTGTTTCCGAAATAACAGAAACCGTTACGTCTTCTAATACTTCTCCTGCTCGTCTCTCCCATTGGTTGTCTTGATATAACACCGTTTCAGCAGATAATGTCGTTTTTTGTGTTGATTCTTGTTCTTCCTCTGCTTCTTCAGTCTCCAATGGTTCAAGGAGATGCTCATCTATAACGGCTGAATCTAGGATGATTTCTTCTTGTCCCCATTGCAGTAGATACTCTTCTTCCGCTAGTTCACTGACTACAATGGATGTATCTTCTTCCAAAGTACCGAACAACGTCTCCTCATGCTGTACTTCAAGTGAATCCTGTACAGTCAATAAGTGCAACGTTTCCTTGGAATCATCCTCTTCTGCTGCTTCGGCATAGGCGCTTGGCAGAACCAATGTAAACAAGGTCAAGAGCGCTGCCATTTTACCGATAGAATATATGAAGTTTTTCATAGATTTTGATTGTTCTCCTCCCCTCTTCAAAACTATCAGACTCTTCTATTTTATATGGTTCTACAAGATTTTTCGAGAGTTTTTTTTCCTAAAATATTCATTTCGATAAAAAAGGCTTCATTTACCATAAAAATTACACAAAATTTTTACATAACGTATGATGGACAACATAATATAAATTACGATATACTTTGAATGATTGTCTTTAAATGATTGAAAAGGGGTTTATATGACCAATGTCAAAGTTATTAAATAATGAAAGGTTTTTTTTCATACTCACATTATTTATTCTGTTTCAACCAATTCTAGATATATTAACGGCATTAACGATCCGTTATTTAGATATTAGCCTTACCGTAGGAATTGTCGTTCGTGTTTTATTTATGGGTGTTGCCCTTCTTTATATTTTCTTTGGCAGTGAACACCCCTATAAAAAATATATTGTCGGTTATTTAGCGTTATTGATTGCCGTTCTCGGAATTGGCTTTATCAATAACTTCTTCCAAAAGCCTGTCTTCAATTTGTTTATCGAAGTGCAATGGCTGACGAAAACATTATATTTCTCCGTGATGCTTTGCTCCATGCTGTTGCTTTTCTCTAACCGGAAAATGTTGGAGCAGACAAAAGCAAGATTATTACATTATATTGTCTATGCATTGCTGATTGTCTCGGTCAGCATTTTTATTGCGATTCTTACTAACACTTCTGTTAATTCTTATGAATGGGTAAAAGGCGGATTTAAAGGTTGGTTTTATTCCGCTAATGAATTAAGCGCCTTGCTTGCTATCGGTTTTCCGCTAGCTTATGTGTATGGATTGAGGAAAACAGAACAATGGCGTGATTTCCGATACTGGATACCCGCTGTGATTATCGGGATTACTGGCGGCATTGTAGGCACTAAAGTTGGTTTATTCGCTGTTATCATTACGAGTATATTACTCAGTCTTTTTACGGTGATTCACTTTCTTATTTTGTTTTTCCAAAAGAAGACCGAGCATGGTTCATTCTTACAAAAGCTAGTGTTTAGTTTAGGTTTTCTTGCGATGCTTTTTATTTTCTCTCCTTTTACACCTGGTTATCAAAACTTGTCTGTAGATATGCCAGCCCCTGACCAAAATGATATAGATAAAGGGTTTGAAGACTTGCTCACTGATGAAGATGAAGGGGAAGAAGAAAATGATGGGAATACGAACGATGGTGGTAATCAAGACGGAAAAGACGAAGAGGAAGAGATTGTGGAAGGTGAAGATACACGCATTACCTTTGAATTAGATGCACCGATTATTAACAAAATTTTAAGTTCTAGACAAATTTATTTTACATGGCAATTGAATCAAATGGTACGGGCAGATGTATCCCAAAAAATTCTTGGGATGGGTTATGCGGGCAATTATATTAATAACCGTAAGACGATAGAGATGGATTTTTTTGATATCTTCTTCTCTTATGGTATCGTTGGTTTCCTTTTAGTGATGTTTCCATTGTTCCTATTAATTTGGACAGTTGTAAAAAATCTATTTACAAACTTTCAAGAAGTTGTTAAGATAGAAAATATAGGACTTATGGTCTCTATATTACTTGGATTAGGTATCGCATTAATAGCTGGGCACGTATGGGTGGCACCAGCAGTTAATATATACTTAGCGATGTCTATGGTTTTACTTTATATGAATTTAAAAGTGAAAACTAAAAACGACTGAATAATGCTCCCTTAGTAGCACCGATTAGGACAGAAACGCCGTCTGAGTCGGTGTTTTATTTTTTTATCATACTTATATGTGTTCTTTTCAAAGATGAGTGCTTATTCGACGCTGCGTAAAGATACTCGCTTTCCGCGGGCAACGCTTCAGCTTCCTCGGAAGTAACAACCACTTCCTGCGGGATCTTCAGCTGTTGCTTTTCCCGCAGGAGTCTCGCATCTTTCGCAGCTTATTCTGCTTTCCATCATTTGACGTAGAGCCTTTTATTATACGCAAAAAGCCCTGTGAAGAATAATTTCACAGGGCTTTCCTTTTGCATCGGTCATTTGGTTTAGGTCTATGGACTCTTTTGGTTTAGAATGAGTCAAGATCCCCATTCGTTATGTACCATTTTTCTATATCCTTTGTATAAATAGGATCTGCTGTGGTTTCTTTGGCTACCATTGGCATTGGGGAGTCTTTATGTATGAAGCCGTATTTTTTTAACCTGTGATAAGTCGGCATATGGGATAATGCCCAGGCTTGTATCACTGTTGCCTTTTTCATTCGAGTGACTGCCGTTTCTATTAAGGCTTGGATCACCTTGTCATTATCCCAATCTGCAACATCCATATCGATCAACATTCCATTACAAAATCCATTCGCATCAGGCTCTGTTATGCGATACACCATATAGCCTTTCACTTCATCATTATCTATGTAAGCAAGCATTTGATAATTGCGCTCAGGATGATCAAAATAACGCCAATTCAAGTAATCCTTGTGACGATTGAGTTTCACTTCAAAATGAGCTTTTCCATTCTCCTGTAACGCATCAAATCTTTCGTCACATCTGGTGATTTCTTGAATCCCATCATGATGTTGTTTAAAAGGGCGTAACCGAAATGCTGCGATAGGTTGATCTAATAGTTTGAACCATTTTAAAAAAGAGAATTTTTTCGTCATGGCTTCCACTGGCCTCAATATGTACATAAGCCTAGGTACATCAACGATATGTTGTGCATTCGTATAACGAATAAAAAGCTTTTTCGCTGTCTCAGCTGGAAAACCATATAATAGTTCTATCCCTTCTTCCTCCGCATAAGGAAGCAGTGCTTGATTTAATTGTTTATAGATCCCCTTCCCTCTCGCATCAGGATCTACCATCGTATCTACTCTCGTTCCTATTTTCGTTTTTTTCTTATCAATAAAGGCATCTTGCACCCATAAGCTAATATGTCCTAGGATTTGATCATTTTCTTCATATAAAAGGATAAACGGATTAGAGTCATTTGGGGTCTGTAAAAATTTCCATTTCCATTCGTCTAAAGATATCTTATGGCCAAACACTTTTTCAAATAATGCGATAATCTGGTGTTCGTCTCCTTGTATATACGGTCGAACTGGCATGGCGTGTTCACTCCTTTTTCCTTCCTTATTATATCAAGTCTTTCTCTTTTCTACCAAAATAAATTGCGCTTCTGCCATTTACTTAATAAGCAAAAGGCATTGCCAACTCTTGTTCCACTCTTGCCTCCGTTACTTAAACAAGGATTGATCCTTTAAAACGAAAAAGTGCCAGCACCGTTCACGGACAATTGTCCGAAACGAGTGCCTGACACAGATTGTGGTTGGAACAACAGAAATCTATCTACCCCGTTCTTCTCTTCGTTCTTCCGTTATTCTATTCCATGTTTTCCCATACACTTGATCTTGAAGAATCTCTTGAGAGGGAGTAAGTGGATCTTCTTCCATGATGCTTTCATTCTGTCCAGGATACTGTTCAAATTCCGTATCTACCACATCATTTAATACAGCTGAACTATTCGTCTCTTCTCGAACATTTTCTACCTGCTTTTCAAATCTTCTTTTTTCGTCCATATTTACCTCCATCAAATACGATGATATATAGGTTTAAATATCTTACATTTTTATCATTTGCAACACGCTTTAAAACATACTTAAGCTTCTGAAGAGAATGCGTATTACTGGAGTTCAAGTTTAGACTCCGATTTGGTTAACTATTCCTTAAACTACTGATTCATATTTAGACTATTCATTAGGATTATCCGTTTCCCCTTAAAGAAAGGGACTTAAATGCCCTGTATTAATATGTTTTCAATTAACTGTCCAAGCAATTAATAATATCACAAGGTTAAGTACCAAAATGAATCACCACACTACCAAAAATGACACTTATAACGGTGATAAGTGCCAAAATCAAGACTGCTCTAATAAACTTGGCACTTAACCGCTGAATAAATACCAAATCAATAAGTAATACAATGAAAATGACACTTATCGTTTTATTTAGCATACAAAAAGCATACTAAATCCATATTTCGCTTATTTTTTAGTTTTTCTCGATAGAAAGTGAACTACTTACCCTAAGTCAATCATTATGAGGAGTTTCGCATGCTCCATTGATGGCTTTCGGAAACAATCTCTTTTTTACGCCGTGCTGGGAGTTTTCCGAAAAATAGTTGTGCGAATGGGACGAATCGATGTGTCAGCCAAATAATGACAAAACATAGCACGACCGTCAGCACATAGCGTACCGTAATATCAAAGTGGAACCAGTAATTCGTTCGGACGGTAGTAAATCCCGCTACCTCTTTGAGCACTAACGGATGGATTAAATAATAGCCAAATGAATATACCGCTACATGCTTTAACTTACCAAGGTGTTTGGTACTTAAACGACTGGTTATTTTTTCAGATAACTTAAAGAAAAAATAACTTCCTAAAACAAGGTAACCCAGTTCGGTTAATTTATAAACAGGACTGTACACTTGGATTTGGTTCAGTGTATAGCCGGCATAATGTAAATAGAACAATACACTGCCTATGCCTAATGCGATGACTCCAATGACTGCTGTTGGTATCCATTTGCTTGCTTTTTCCTTTTCTTTTAAGTAGTGCAATCCGATCCAGCCACCTAATAGGAATAACGAAATTTTGTTAAAAAATAGGTTGTGAGCGGATAAATCAAAGGTGTTTTGTATGAAAATATAGATCAGGTGTAAGACAATTCCGATGATCCATAAATATTTTCGTACAAAATCGCAATTTTGTGTTGCCCAGACAAATAGCGGAAGCACTAAATAAATTTGGACGATAATAAAGATAAAATAAAGCTGATAGTAAGATTCACCTTGTAAAATACGAGAGACTACCTCTGAAAATATCAGCTCTCTATCAATTTTGACATGGGCATACCACTCATAAATCAAAGCCCATATAAGATATGGAACGACAATGAACATCGCTCTTTTTTTGTAATAATCAATCAGACTCGCCTTGTTCCATTCTTTTTGAGCATAATTAAAAAAGAACACAAGACCTGTTAACAAAATAAATATACCAGCTTCGACACGGATCATTCTGCTTAGAAAATGATACTTCTGAAAGGCGCCGCTTAACACATCGAAACTTTCATTATACACACCAACCGTATGCACCAACACCACCATTAGCATTGCTGTCAAACGTAATATATAGATGGATTCTATTCTTGTTTTTTTCATTGTGTGATTTTCCTTTTCTATTAAACTTTTTATTACCTATACATTCGAATCCACCTATCTATTTTTTGAGGGAGTCTTTCATTTCGGCATTCGGGAGTTAATTGAATCAGCAATTGACATATGCATGGATACATAGTAATCTAATGAAGTATTTTTTTTAGATTGGATGTTTCATATGATAAAAGAATGGAATTATATAAGAGTTTTAGCTTGCCTCAGTATCGTTTTTCTGCATAGTAATACGTATACTCGAATTGTAGTTGGAAGACCGGATATAGGGGATATATACGACATTATTCGAATTCTGTTCTGTTACGCTACGCCTACGTTTATTTTGTTATCTGAAATTATATTAGCAAATAAATATCATCAAAAAATACCGAAGGGCTTTTTTACAAAAAGACTGAAATTTATATTGATACCTTATATCATTTTTGGGCTGATAGATGCCATATTGACCAAGCAACAATATCCGTATATAGATCTATTGCTAAGAATCAAAAACAACTTACTGTTTGGTACATTTGAAGGCTTTTTTGTATTAGTAATTATGCAATTTTATATATTACACTTTTTAATTACACGTTTTCGAATACCAGCAGCAGTTTTTGTGCCGTTCAGTTTCCTAATCATGATCATTCACCATAGTATCGTAAAACTAGAACCGGCATTCCTTTCTGATGTTTTAGCAAGAGAAAGAATTTTATTTTCTGCTTGGATAGGGTATTTTGCAATAGCTTATTTGATCGGTCGTTATTACAACACGATCAAAGAACAATTAAGTAAATATAAAATCAGCCTTTTTATTGGGGTGTTATTGTCTATCGCAGTGGTTGTACTATCTTTTTATTTAGGAGAAAGGACTGTAAACTCCAGAAGATTGGATTTAATCTTCCTGACAACCTTTGTTTCTCTTTTTCTGATAAGTATTCATAAGTGGATGCCTAATCTAAGCATCATTAATACAATCAGCAATTATTCATTTGGTATTTATCTGATTCATTGGCAAGTACAGCGATTTATAGCACCTATCGTAGTTCCTTATTTTGGTTCTACATCATTGCAAGTAGGCGTATTATTTATTGTTACTCTTTCATTAACCATGACTATTATGAAACTAATCTCCTTTATTCCTTACAGCCAATTTATTATAGGTAATGTGCAGAAAAGGAAATATCAACAAGTTTCCAATGAGAAAAAGGCAGCTTAACTAAAAAGACACAAAGATGTTATCATCTTTGTGTCTTTTTCTTATGATTCTACTTCTGTTAAATATCGATAAAGAAATAAAGCAAAATGTTCCCGCTTGTATACTAATAGCTTCCAACCGATCTTCATCCACTTCCAAGTCAATATTATCAGGCGTCACCTGCATGACTCCAATAACGCCATCATCCGATATATTAGGCTCCCCGTCTTCATTAAAATGCTCATAATCGGTTTCGATAAACGCAATCGCTTTTAAAATTTCAGGAGGTACCTCTTCCTCTATTGCAACACTCGTAATCTTTTCTTTTATTTCAGCTACTGATAGATTACTTGCTTCTGCATATGTAACAGGTGATAGCAAGAAAAATATTAGTGCTGAAAATAATAATTGCCACTTCATCTATTAACCGCTCTTTTCTATGATTATAACTCTATTATAGTATAGATTTTTGGAAATACTAACAGATAAAGAAAGCTTGACTATCCGCCTAAGCTATGGCGCAGTGCGGCAGCCTAGTTGCACGTAAAGGATCCACTTTAATGAAAACATATACTTGTGTGTACTTGGATATCCCAAATACACACACATACCTTTAATTCTTGTAACCGAAGTCCGGAATATTTGTCCAACGTTTTTTCAAATCAAACGCTACCCCTTTTGGTTTGCGTTCGCGTGTAAAGATACCTTTTTTATTACCTTGTACACGAACGATACCTTGACTTGTTTCAAAATCTGCAAAATTCCATACCTGCTCACCAATAAAATTATCAAATTCATCAAATACTTCATGATTCGCACGATAATATTCCTTCTGATACTCCTCTGTAAACATCACCGCATCTACGTCATGAAGTCCTGCTACAGTATCAGCCCCATATTCGGTAAACATGATTGGTTTATCTGGACAACGTTTATTCCAACCTTCTAATTCTTTGCGGAGGTAAATTTTAGCAACGTCTAAATCTCCTCCATTAAGATACCAACCATAATAACGGTTTAATGCTATTACGTCGATTAATTCTGCAACCTTGTCATCCTCAGGTGTCGACTCGATTAATGTTACAATCGTTACAGGTCTAGTCTGGGGATCTAGTTCTTTTGTTAATTCAACTAGAGGCTTGAAATACTCATAAGCTCCATCTTCGTGAGCTGCAGGCTCATTTGCAACAGACCACATTACAACAGATGGGTGATTTTTATCCCTTGCAATTAATTCTCGGATCACATCTTGATGATGTTCAAAAGTTTGAATCTCTTCAAAGGTTTTCCTGTTCTTACCGTCTGACATTAATGTTGCCATAAAATTCAAGTGAACACCTACTGCAGGTGTTTCATCGATAACAACAATCCCTTCACGGTCAGCTAATCGCATAATTTCTTCCGAATATGGATAATGGGCTGTACGGAAGGAATTCGCTCCGATCCACTTAATCAAGTTAAAATCCATTACATGAGATGCTTCATTAAATCCACGTCCATGAATAGGTGTGTCTTCATGTTTACCAAAACCTTTGAAATAGAACGGCTTATTATTTATTAAGAATTTCCCGTCTTTCACCTCAACTGTGCGGACACCAAATGGTTGTTCATAAATATCTTCACCATTATTCAAATCAATGCGCAGTGTATATAAATAAGCATTCAATGGTTCCCAAAGCTTCACATTTTCAATGGTCAGTCTACCGCTTTCACCTGATCCACTTGCAACTTCTTTCCCATCTTCATCGATAACCGTAACACTTACATTCTCAGAAGAACTTGACACATCAACCTGATAATCTATCAATCCTTGATTCCCTTCAAAATCAGTGGTGACGGTTACATCTTTTACAAATGTTTTAGGTGTTGTATAAATTTTAACTGGGCGGTGAATACCTGTATAGTTAAAGAAATCAAAGTTAGGTGAGTTACGAACTACTTTCCCTAATCCGTCTACTTCTTTTTCGTTATATAAACCTACCGGTAGTGTTGATTCATCTACTATATTATTTACTGCAACAGTTAAACGATTGGAACCCTTTTTAACAACGTCGTTAATCGCTATTTCAAACGGTGTAAAACCACCTTTATGTTCCGTTACTAACTGTCCATTAATAAATACCTTGGCAACATGTGTTGCAGATCCAAAACGTAATACAACACGTTCGTCTAGCATATAATTTGGTACAGTGAAATCCCGTTCATACCATATCCATCCAACATGATTACGTAATTCTCTTGTAACAGCTAAATCATTATAAGATGCTGGAACCGCCATTGGCATTGTATCTTCTAATGGTTTCTCATTCCATTTATCAGTTAAACCATTTCCCTGATCTATTTTGAAATTCCAAACACCATTTAAGTCTATTAGTCCACGTGTTTCTGTAGTTATTGGGTATAACATGCCTATCACTCCTTAAATTATTTGTCGAATAAACTAAAAAAGCTAAACATAACTATATTCCATAGGTGACCATACCAATTAATTTGTTTGGTGAACAAATTAATCTAGTTCTATCTTATTTATAGGTTTATAGTCTTCCTTATATTTGTAACTTTTAGGTGAAATACCTGCGAATTTTTTAAATGTCTTTAAAAAATAGCTCTTGCTGTCAAAACCTAGCTCTAATGAAATTTGTTCGACTGATTTCGTACTATTATCTAACCACTCCATTGCTTTTTCCATTTTTATCCTTGTAACATATTCAATAAAAGTTTCCCCTGTTTCTTTTTTGAAGAGTCGACTAAAATAACTCGGGTTCAAATGCAAGTGAGAAGATATATCTTTTAAAGTAATTTTTTGATCAAGGTGAGAATAAACATACTTTTTCGCTTTGACGATTTCTTCATTTTTGGAAATAGAATCTATTTTCTGAACTTGATCCATATATTGATGGAAAATATCCATTAGCAATGATTGTAACTCTTGATAATTTTCTGTCTCTTGCAACAGTCGGCTTGTCATCGAATTAAATGACTGATTTTCAAAATGCTGTAGTGCATTCAAACTAATTTTAATATCCAACGTTAACTTCATTGCCCAGTCTTTTATCGCTTTCGGCGTATGTTGTTCCATTTTAATTTGTTGTAACTTGTCAGCCAGCCATTGGATCACTTTTTCGTTATCTCTATTCAAAATGGAAGTTTTTACCTGGTCCACTTCATCAGCGTAATGTTCAAAAATGGAGGCTTCTTGATAGTCCATCCATTCAAAATATTGAATCGTTCCGTGTAGATAATAGAAACGCTGTTCTTCATTCTTTATCAAATCTTGTATTGATGCTATAAGTCCGTCGCGTTGTTGACATCCGGGATGGATAACAGATGTCATGGATACCCCTAAATAACTTTTTAGTTTACCTTGGATTTCTTCCAACGCTGAATCGATGGTACGTTGAACGATTGATAATTTGTTTGAATTCGAAGGAAAGAGAATAAAGAATTTTTTGTGCAAATAAAATATTTGCACATCTCGTTGATACTTAGTAAGTACTTCTTCCATTACATTATTGATACTAAATTGAAGTAATGTTTCATTTTCATAATGAGTAATCGCTTCATTAAACTGATCAATATAACAAAGAACGACGGAATAGCTTCCATGTGAAAAGTCCATATCTAATAGCTCTTCTTGCTCTTTCCACCATTCATCCTGTTTGACATAGGACTCATGGATGATCTTTTCAAGAAAGCTAGATTTTAAAGACATATTATTCGTTTTCATAAACTTCTTGATTTTGTCTTGGTAATCAACTTCTTGTTTTGTTTGATCTAGCGTTTCCTTTAACCTACCCATCACCTGGATAATATCTTCTTCTTCCATCGATTCTTTCAATATATAATCAAACGTGTTTAATTTTAGCGCCTGCTGTGCAAAATGAAATTCATCATGGCAAGATAAAACGACATTATATGATGAGCTATTCTGCTCTTTTATTTTTGAAATTAATTCAATGCCATTCATATGTGGCATACCAATATCTGTAATCAATACATCATATGAATGCGAAATCAAAAATTCATAAGCATGTAAACTATCTTGAAAAGACGCAATAACCTCGAACCCAGACTCCTCCCAAGGAATCATCTTTTCTAAAAATTTTGTAACAAGTTTATCATCATCTACTAATACTACTCGATACATACTAGTCACTCCTTCTCAATAGGAAGATAAAAGGTATAAGTTGTTCCAATGTTTTCTTCACTATCAAGTTCCATTGAAAATTGATCACCATATATCATTTTCATTCTTTGGTAGACATTTTGTATACCAATCCCGGTGAATGATTGATGGTTTTTAGTCTGACTGCTCGACTCCGTTTGAAAGATCTTTTCTCTTATTTTCTCTAGCGTTTCTTCTGACATGCCAATTCCATCATCTGTAACTTGAAGTTTTAAAAGCTTCCTATCTAATATAGAACCATTTATGACGATTGATCCTTTTCCTTCATTATATCCATGTATGACGGCGTTCTCAATGACCGGTTGTAAGAAAAATCGAGGAACTTCGACTTTTTTAGCATCTGATTCAATATTTATCATCAATTCTACCTCATGTTGATGACGAAAATTCATCAGTCTTGTATAATGTTCGATAATATCTAATTCTTCTTCTAAACTAATAAATGGATTATTACGATTGATCGTCATTCGCAACAAAGAAGACAATGCATGAATTAATTCAGCACTATTTTTGTCTCCTTGTAATTTGATCTGTAACCTAATAGCATTCAGAACATTAAATAAAAAATGCGGATTAATTTGAGCTTGTAACATTTCTAATTCAGCAGTCCGTTTTTCTTGTTCACGTAAACGAATCTGTTCAATCATTTCTTCCACCGTATCTAGCATGTCATTAAAAGAATAGCCCAGCTTTGCAATATCATGGTTACCAGATAATTTAGCTCTCCTAGTTAAATCACCTTGCTCTACTGATTTTGTGACAGTATTTAATTCGGACAATGGTTTCGTTGCTTCGCGAACCAATACGATTAAACCAATTAAAAATAATAATAGTAGTGCCCCTTGAATAATAATCGTTGTTCTTGTCATTGTATTAATATTTCCGATTGTATCTTGATAAGGCACAACACTTACTAGACGCCAATCAGAATATGAAACAGGATGACTGACTAAAAAATAGTCTTCATCATTTCGTTTCACAATTTGATAATCATTTGTGTTGACATCATACGGTAATGTTTGGGTGATCATTGCTTCATCCACACTTGAGTAAACTTCTCCATCCTGATCGGTTAAAAAATATTCAGAATTAGTATCTTGTTGGTAATTCTCTAAAAGGGATCTTATTAGTTTTTCACGAATACTTATAATTAAATACGCATCATATTTGGTTGTTTGTTTTAAATTATTACCGAAACTAATCAAATATGGATCCTTGTCTTGGTCTGATGGAATATAAGTAGGATGAGCTCCAATCCATAATGTCTGATAAAAATCAGACACTTTTAACTCCTCAAACCAAGGCTCTTCATAGAATTTTAATGGATCAAATTCACTATAAGGATAGTTCATATAAAAAAGATCATTGCTAAATAAAATAGTAAAGTAAGTTGGTGGTAATAAATCAGTTATACTTGATAAATGATTAGACATTTCTATAAAGTTCAAAGCAATCTCTTGATTAGCTTGTGGTGATTCCGAATTAATCGCTTGATGTTGTTTCATGATTTGATTAAATCTTGTATCAAATTGGATATAATTGGACGCATACATTACGTCATCTAAAATATTTTGTAGGTTTACTTCAATCAAACGTAGTGACTCATTTGCTTGCTTAACTGCACGTTCCTCCAACACATCTTTCGTTAAATAATTTGAGACAAAATAGGTAATAATCCAAGGCAATAAAATACAAAGGATGACCGCAATAATTAAACGACTGCGCAAAGATAATTGCTTTAACTTTTTGAATAATTTCTTCATTTTATGTTCACCACCGAATATAAGAAAAGCGCAAGAACGTTTCTTTATCACTTATATAACTAACAATAAAGAGAGGGGTGTTCCCTCCCTTTATTTTAACATATATTTATTGATTGGATTCTACTACATTCTGAATGCGTTCTTTCACATTTTGCATTGTAGTGTCTAAATCTTGATCACCAAGTAAATATTTCTCGACTTCTGTACTATATTCAGTATGCGCTTCCGTTATATATGGAGCATCAGCATATACTTCTATCGGCTCAAATGAGCTGACAGAATGAATGAATGATTCAGTGTGTATTGCTTCAGGTTTAGGTGTATTGGACGCTACATTCTCAACTGCAGTATCTAATTCAGCACCTTTCCAAGACGGTACC
Source organism: Gracilibacillus sp. YIM 98692 (assembly GCF_010993965.1). Lineage (GTDB taxonomy): Bacteria > Bacillota > Bacilli > Bacillales > Amphibacillaceae > Gracilibacillus. The sequence goes on from NZ_WIXM01000036.1 coordinate 18,975, forward strand.
CATACCTCTTGTTCCATAATACCTTCTGTCGACATCCAACGGATAAATTCATACGCTTCTTGTTTATGCTCGGAAGATTTAGCAATACTTAAAGCATCTCCACCAACAAAACCATGCATCGAGTCAGTTTCTTCATTTTGTGGCCAAGGTGCCCATGCAATTTCAAAATCAGGTGTGAATTGACCCCATTCCGAAAGCATGTAAGAACCAATTGGAACCATACTTGCAGCCTCTGTGAAGAACTGTTGACGATAATCCATTTGCTGAGAAAGTATATCCGAAAACGGTACGGAGCTTTGATCTTCATTTTCTAATGCATAACGCAGTTCCAATGATTCTCGCACTAATGGATCGTCGGCATTTGACGTTCCATCTTCTTTTATAATTCTGTTATCTCCTTCTGGTTTACCAAAAAATTTCACTAAAGAGTGCAAATCATGCCATACATGCAAATATGATCCATAATGATCATCTGTTGTTAATTGTTGTGCATATTCACGGTACTCTTCCCATGTCCATTCTGTTGGGATTTCCAACCCTGCTTCATCCAAATGATCTTTATTTAGCATAACTAACATTGCTACTTGCTTCATTGGAATACCAAAATATTCTTCATTAATAGCTGGATAACCATTCAAATATTCTTCATTAATATCAATTCCTTCATCATCCAAGAATGGGTTAAGTGGTTCCAATAATCCTGCATTGACACGTTTTGCTAAGTCACTTCCATTACTAAACATTACAATATCAAGATCTTCTCCTGCAGACGCCATTAAATCTAGCTGTTTATAATAATCAGCTGTATTCATATTTTCTACTAATGGCATTGATTCAATATTAATGCCCGGATTTTGTTCTTCATATTTTTCGATCACAGGCTCCCAGTTACCACTCTCTTCATTTACCCAGTGCACAAAACGTAGAGTGATTTCCTCTTCAGTACTTGAATCACCACCATTATCATCATTTCCTGTGTCTGTGCCGTCACTAGAACTATTGTTTTCTCCACCAGAGCACGCTGCTAGTAACAGAAAACCGACTAACATAACAACTGATAAAATACTCCAACGATTCCTCATTTTTCTTTCTCCCCTTCTTATTGAAATTTATTTATAGTAAACCATACATATGGATACTAACTACTTAACCTTTCACACCACCAAGTTGAATCCCTTCAATAACTTGCTTCTGACCTATTACGAAAATAATCAATAGTGGAATGATTGCCGATACAGATGCAGCCATCATTAATGAATAAATACTGCCATGTTCATCAGCGAAGCTCGAGACCCCGAGTTGGATCGTATACAACGCCTCACTTCTTAAGAAAATTAAAGGGTATTGAAAGTCGTTCCAAGTCCAAATAAAGCGTAAGATCGCATATGTTGCAATCGCTGGTCTGACTAATGGCAATGCTATTGATGCAAATATGCGGAAGTGACCAGCGCCATCCATTCTCGCAGATTCGATAATTTCATTACTAACACCTAGATAAAATTGTCGAAGCATAAAAGTTCCAAATACACTAAAACTATTTAATAGAATTAATCCAGTATGTGTATCGTATAAGCCCAACCAACGATAAAGTAAGAACTGTGTTACTAATAATGTTTGTGGCGGTATCATATATGTTGCCAATACGATTATAAATACTAAGTCTCTTCCTTTAAAGTTAATTTTGGCAAAACCATATGCTGCAAGACTTGAAACAAATACCGATGTCAATGTTGTTAATACCGTTACTTTAATCGAGTTCCAATATAACATTAAGAATGGCAATGATCCGGTCCATACTTCATGATAATTTTCGATAGCATTCCATGTATTTGGTATCCATTGAATCGGGAATGTCAGCACTTCTTCTTCTACTTTTAATGAAGCTGATACCATCCAAAAGAACGGCGCCATAAACAATATCCCAATAAGGGCCATAATAATGGTCATTGTTAATCTTCTAAAATCAAAACTTTGTGTCATTTTGTCTCCTCCTCCCTTATCAATAGTTCACCCATTTTTTCTGTCCAATAAATTGAAGGTACGTAATCACTAAAATAATCACAAACATTACTAATGCTATCGCTGAAGAATAGCCTGTTTTTAATTCTATAAATGCTTGTTGGTATAAATAAACCACTGGAATATTTGTCGAATTCGCTGGACCACCTTCTGTTAAGACGATAATCAAATCGAAAATTTTAAAACTAGCTATGAGTCCGGTTACAAATAATAGGAAAGTTGTCGGTGAAACAAGTGGTATCGTTATTTTCGTAAATTGATACCAAGCAGAAGCACCATCAATTTGAGCTGCTTCATATAGTTCTTTTGGAATATTTTGCAAACCAGCTAAATAAATGATTAAGTTAAAACCGATACTTGTCCAGATCAGAATGATCATAACAGATGGTAATGCATACGTTGTATCTGCTATCCATCCTGGTGGATTATCAATTCCTATTGACATGAGGAATTGGTTAACCGGTCCTTCAGATGGGTGAAATAATACTCGGAACACAACAGCCACCGCAACCACACTAGAGATAAATGGCATGAAGAAAATTACTTTAAATAGATCTTTAAAAAATATATATTTGTTAATAATGACAGCAATTCCCAAAGAAAGGATTAAGGTAATCGGGATTGCTATTAAAACGATAAAGTTGTTTCCTAAAGATTTTAAGAATACATCATCATTAAATAAGGCAATAAAATTATCAAACCCTATAAATGATGCATTCGCATAACCCGATACAAAGTTCCAATCGGTAAAACTTAGTGCTAACGATGCAACTATTGGAAAGATCACTAAAATAGATGTACCGATGAACATTGGTGCAATAAAAAGCCATCCTGCTAAACTTTCTCGCCAACCACCAAAAGGATCACTGGTCTTTTTCTTTTTTTTCCTTTTCGATTTGGCGGAGCGTTCTTCTTTTATTTTTGTATCCGCTCTCACTTCACTACTCATGTAATTCACCTCTCTGTACTAAATTGTAAATTCATTATAAGTTAAGAAATCGTTTACAACAATCGACTATATTTACGCGAATGAAAAAATTTTTACTAATCCTGTTCGGTTGAATATATATGGCTCAAACCCTTTAGTAACAGTCCCTTTTCTAGCTTATTCGCTTAAAATAGTGTTATATGGTTTTGTTTAATCGATCCGCATCTGCTTTTGAAAGGAACAATTTTTACTTTTTTCGATAAAATTTTTACTTTCTACTTATTAACAGCGCACATCTTCTATAAACATGATATATTTTTAAAAAAGGAGGAATTTCTATGCAACTAGGAGCTTTTTCCGGTGCCATCTACACGTTTTGTACATGGTTTTATCGATTAGCTTTTATCAATGTTCTGTGGATTTTATTCACGATTCTAGGACTTGGGATCTTCGGTTTTTTCCCGGCAACTATTGCGATGTTAGCTACATTGCGACAATATATCAATCAGCAAGAGGTAGCTGTATTCCCGACTTTTTGGCAGTATTATAAACGAGAATTTATCCAAAGTAATAAGCTTGGTGTGGTCATTATGGCGATTGGGTTGATTCTCTTTATCAATATACAATTTATCCGTACAACCGATATTGCTATTTCAGAATTTATCTACATCTCTGCGATTATTATTAGTTGTTTTTACTTTTTAGTTATTTGTTATCTACTTGCCTCATATGTAGAATTTGATTTAAATGTAAGAACGCATATCAAAAATTCGATTTTAATCGCCATGTATAATCCTTTAGCTAGTTTATTTATTATTTTCGGATTTGCCGCTGTCTATTATGCTGTTACTTTTATCTCTGGTCTCGGTATCTTTTTCAGTGTTAGTATTTTAGGAATGGTCATCTTATCCTCCGCTAAACTTGCCTATCGCAAAATAGAGAAAAAACAATCCGCCCTGCAAACCTGAAAATATCATTTTCACACAGTAAAGAACCCTATAAAGTAGACTTTTATGAAATCTCTACTCTATAGGGTTCTTTTTTTACTTAGCAGGTTAGGTAAAATCCAAATCGGTAAGCATTCTGAAATTTGTCAGTATATACATAGTTCAACGATAAATACATTACTCTATTAATCGAAGGATTCTGCCAGAGCGGTAGACAAGCACTACCTATAAAAAGAATAGAATGCTATTCCGTTACTTTCATTGCTTTTTCTTGGGCAATTAAGCATAATTCCGCAGCTTTAAATGCATGTTCTTGTGTCATCGCGTTTTCTGTGCGATGAATGCAGTCTTTGATTAATTCACCAAAGAATGGGAAACCAACTTTTCCTTGTAAATCATAGTGTTTCTCTCCTTCTTTGTTGACAAGATACAGTTGATCGCTACCTTTGTCCGTTGCTATGTCTACGTATTTACGAATCTCAATTGTTCCTTCTGTACCTACAATAAACGTTCTTCCATCTCCCCAAGTACTTAAACCATCCGGTGTGAACCAATCAACACGGAAAAATTGCGTCGCACCATTATCTCCTTTTAATGTTGTATCCCCATAGTCTTCTAGTTCTGGATATTCTGGATTATCATAATTTCCTACTTTACTATGAAGGATCTCTGCATCATCACATCCAGCATAAAATAAAAATTGCTCAATTTGATGACTTCCAATATCACAAAGTATGCCACCATACTTTTCTTTTTCAAAAAACCACTCTGGACGAGCTGGTGCATTTAAGCGATGCGGTCCAAATCCAGTCACTTGTATGACTTTACCAATTGCACCTTGTTCAATTAAATCCCCAGCAAACACTGCACTTTCTACATGAAGGCGTTCACTAAAGTACACCATATATTTTTGCCCTGTTTCTTGAATGACTTTTTTTGTTTCTTCCAGTTGTCCCTTTGTTGTAAAAGGTGTCTTATCCGTGAAATAGTCTTTGCCTGCACGCATAACACGATTACCTAAAGCACTGCGCTCAGATGGTACTGCCGCTGCTGCAACTAGTTTTACTTCCTCATCTTCTAACACTTGCTCTAATGACTCAGCTTGCTTTGCTTGCGGGAATTGTTCTAAAAATTGATCCACTTTCTCTTGGTCAGGGTCATATACCCACTTTAATGTAGCACCAGCTTCTACAAGACCATTACATTGCCCATAAATATGACCATGATCAAGTGCTGCTGCAGCGATGACAAATTCACCTTCTTTTACAACCGGATTTGGCTTGCCTTTCGGTGCATAATTCATACCATCTGCTTTACCCAATTTCTTTACACTCCTTTATTACTTTTATGCCTGTTTCCATACACTGTCTGATTAAAACCAGTCCGCATAACCCATTTTTCTTAAATTTTCTGCAGAATCATGCAAGCAATCAAATGGATCACGGCCATATGTATCATCTTGTTCGATTAGAAAATACTTTGCTCCCGCTTCTAAACTAGCATCGATGATAGCAGGAATGTTGAGGTTTCCTTCGCCAACTTCAGCAAATTCAATCAAATTCACAAATTTATTAAAAAAAGCTGGCATGTCCTTTAAGTCATCATCTGTTACATTCAATTCGCCGATACGATAATCTTTAAGATGAATCAAATCTACTCGATCTTTGTATTGCGTAATGAAATCTACTGGATTTACTCCTGCCCGCTGAATCCAGTGAACATCTAATTCAAAGCCTAGTTTACTCGTATTTTGTTTCATTAAATCTAGTAGGAAAGTGCCATCATAACGCTGAAACTCAATATGATGGGTATGATAGTACAGTTTTATTCCTTCTTCAGCAAGTTTAACTGCTGTTTCCTCGGCCCGATGAATGAAATCCATGATCTTATCTTTATCTCCCATGATTGAAAAGGGTAACATACCTATTCGAATAAAGTCACAATCTAAAGCTTTACAATCAGCGACAATTTTGTCATAGTGATCCGTCAAGTTTTCTTGTTTAAGCCCTGGCATCCTAGGCTCAAGTGGTGCAGTTATAGCCGTAATATCTATACCAAAATCATCACTTGCACGTTTTAATTCACTCACATTTTCACTCGTCATTGGAATTTGTGATACTTCCACAGAGCTAAAACCTAAATCATGTAATTTTTTCATTGTTTCATAGGCACCTATTTCTTCCACTTTTCCTTTTAGCATCATCATTTGAACACCAATTTTACCTTGTGTCATTGTAAAACCCCCATTTTCATTTTTTTCTTTACTTCTGATGACTTGTAAATCAAATCGATCATTTCCATTGATACATGCGCATCTTTCACACGAATATAATTGGATCCATCTTGTTTTATCTGTTGATAAAATTGATCAATTAATTTAGCATGACTAGCACCGTAATAAAATTTAGAGCCAGGTAGCTTTTGATCTTCGATGATAACTTGCTTTTTTCCATCTTGATCTGTAAGAGTTAAGATACTATCCTTCACGGTTAATCTTGCGTTTTCTAATAACACTTGAAATTCAACCGAATCATTTTCAGCATTTGATAAGGTCGCAAAAAATAATCCTGTCGCACCACTTTGGAAGTGAATATGTGCAGTAGCAGTATCTTCTATATCTAACCCGTAATCTAATAAGCGATCTACCGACCCACGAATAGACTTGATTTCACCTCCGAACAGCTGTAACAAGTCCAATGTATGAATCGATTGGTTAATCATCACACCGCCACCAGCTGTATTCATTGCACCACGCCATGGTTTGCTCTCATAGTAGGACTTAGGACGACGCCATGTCACAAGTCCTTTTAAACCAAGCACCTTTCCGTATGTTCCACTAGCAATAATGGATGCAATTTCTTCCATCGTCTCATTTAAACGATTTTGCAAACTTACGCCAATCTTCACATTTGGGTAGTCTTTTTCCAGTTTTACTAGAGCACGGCTGTCGTCCATATTATGAGCAAGTGGTTTTTCCAAAATAACATGTATATCGTTTTCTGCCGCTGCTTTTGTTACCGGATAATGTAGGTGATGTGGCAAACAAATATGCACACAGTCTAAATCTGCTTCCGTCAACATTTCATGATAATTAGTGTAAAATGGTATGTCTTTTACCATGTTCTGTTTGGATTCATCAATATCACACAATGCAACAAGCTGAGTATTTTCTTGTCGCTTAATAGTAGACAGGTGAATTGTTGAAATATCTCCAAGTCCGATAACTCCTATTCGCAACACCATTTCACACCTCCTTTTTTTAAACCTTTAATCCTTGTCTCTCTTGCTCTCTTCTTTTATTTAATTCTTCTAAATATTTATCTTCGTCGATTGGCAATGCAACCTCTTCTTTTAACCAACTGGATAGGTGCATCGCATTTGCAAGCTCTACACCTTTAATCCCGTCACTACCAGGTGCAACTAGTGGAGTGCCATCTAGAATATTTGCTGCAAAATTCTCTAATACTGCTACGTGTTGACCTCCCCAAACACTTTCAAACTCTAACACTTCTTCTTCAAAGATAGAGCCAGGACCCTCACCTTGGAACAATTTCATCACGTCTTGCATGTCCATGTTGTCGCTCATTTCTTTTTCAGGTGTGTTCAAGCGTTTGATTGATACTTTCTTGCTATCATCGACAACGATTTTTCCTTTATCACCATGGATCTCTAAGCGGTCTGTACCCATGACATCGTGTGTACATGTGATGAACACACCTGTTGCACCATTACCATAATCGAATACAGTTGTTACATCATCTTCTACTGGGATATTACGCTGATAACCATATTGTGCCTTTGTGTACACTTTTTCCGGCATTCCACACATCCATTGTAATAGGTCGATTTGGTGTGGTGCTTGATTAACTAATACACCACCACCTTCACCATCCCATGTAGCTCGCCAAGATCCTGCATCATAATAACCTTGCGGGCGCCACCAAGTAGTAATGATCCAATTCGTTCTTCTAATTGCTCCAATCTCATCGTTGTCGATAATTTCCTTCACTTTTTGATATAGTTCATTTGTACGTTGATTAAACATAATCGCATAAGTTAGTTCGGGTTTTGTTGCTGCAAATTCATTGATTTCTTTCACTTGTTTCGTATATACACCTGCAGGCTTTTCAAGTAATGCGTGCACATCACGTTTTAAAGATTCCATTCCCATTTCAGGGTGTAGATAGTGTGGGACACAAGTAACGATCGCATTAACATCTCCACTTTCCAACATGTCGATATAGTCATCATAAAAAGGCACACCTGGAAATTCTGTTTCGGCTCTTTCTTTCTTTTCTGGATCATTATCGCAAATTGCTCCAATTTCCATGTTCGATATACGACCTTCTTTAATAAAGTTCGCATACGCTCCACCTTGTTGACCTAGTCCAATGATACCTAATTTTACTTTTGTCATTACTCATCACTCCTTATATATATATCAAGGCGTTTCTGTCGGTATTGTCTTCAGTTTGAAAAACCGACCAAATTATGAAACGTTTTCAAAATCGCATTCATCTGCTATCTGATGAAGTTATAAAATACCTCAAGCCCCCAATACTTCTAGAGGAGTGGCCTTTTACTTTACCAACTTGTCCTTGCAATTGATAATTCACCATTAACTGTTCACCCATTTTTATCACCTTTTTTGATTTACAGAGTAAATTTTATTGTATATGCTAAGATAATAAAATGCCTATCATTGTAAGATTTTCGTTATTTTTTGACTCATAGTGCATTGGATTTGCTTTTCTAGTTATTGTGGTATCAAAAAGAACTAAATCAGGGTAATCACTTCACCTCTTTTTCTAAATTGTGATTTTATTGTAGAATTTGTATCCATTTACAACAATGAACTATCTTTACTTAAACCATAATATTTTTACCAAAATAATAAATAGATTTTTTTCTATTAATGTTACCTTTATCTCAGGGCTTGGTATTTTCTTCAGCGTTAGCTTACTAGGTTTGGTGGTATTATCATCTGCTAATACATCTTATCGAAAGGTAAAACTTAAAAGGTGTATCGCTTGATTGGCGATACACTTTTTTGCTTGTTAGAAAATTATATGATATGACATGCGATGAATTGGAAGAAGTAATTGATGAAGACGTCATACTAAAAGAAGGAGTAAGCTCAAATGGCTTACTCCTTCTTTTATAGTTTTTAGTTTTAAAAGCTACATATGAATAAAGAAAAAAATTTTGATTTGTCATCTATTCTTGTTACAAATGAACTTTGAACACTGGCCTACTCAACACTTCTGTTTTATCATACACGTGATCAACAATTTTCTCTGTGATTCTTCCCTAATAATATCTTATTATCTTATGATTATTAGAAAATACCTCTAAAGTAGGATCAAAATAACGATGTTTAATATTACCTTTTAAATATTCACCATTTTCATATTTATTACTAGAATCCCATGTTGTATCTAGAATGATCCACCTTCCATCAACAAACGCCTCATTCCAAGCATGATTGGAATCATTATGGTTTACTTCATCCCATCCTTTACCATCTGTACTAACGCCTAAAGCAAAACCGTTCACTAACTTAGCAGGAATGTCTAATGATTGTAATAGAGCTTCTGTCAATTCCGCATACCCTTGACATACGGCACGCTTTTTATCTAATGTTGCGATTGCATCCTGTTTTCCATAATCACCTGAATAAAAGGCATCATAATCATAATAAATATTATCAGACACCCAATCATGTATCGCTAGTACTTTTTCATAATCACTCGTAAGTCCTTCCGTAATTTCATTTGCTAAGTCAGAGATCCTCTCTTCCTCTTCTTCTGACCCTAAATTTAATTCTACATAACTATTTTTTACCTCTTGTGATGAATCGAACATTGTGACATTGTTGTCGTAAACAGGAGATTGAGGAAAAAATAATTTATTTTCCTTTTGGTAAAGAGGAATACCCCAATGAAAGCCGGGATAAGAACCATATCTTTCTGTACTTACATAAGTATCAATTTCGTATTCTCCTTCAGGCAAATCCATATGTATACTCCCACTAAATTCACCACTACTTATTTGGACTAAACTACTTTCCATTGTTTTTCCGCTTTGATGATTCACCTGAAACCATAACCATTTATTATTGCTAATTGTTTCTCCATAAAATTTGATCGTATTAGAATCAATTAGTTCAATATTAAAATAATCATTTGAATAGTTTGAACTTTTGTAAGTATTAGAACCTTGATTGGTATCCGAAGTTCCTTTATATTTATCTACTACTTGATCGACATTTATGCTTTGTTCTTTGGCATCTAGGAAACGAGCCAGAATAGCTGCTGTGTGAGCTCTTGTAACATCATCTTCTACCAAGTAATAGCCATTGTCACCATTAATGATTTCAGCACTTTTTACGAGTGCGATATAAGGTAAATCTTCTTTTTCCATTTTATCTTTATCTTTAAATGGGACATCAATGGTGTCTAGTTGTTTCAAACCTTCGAGTGCATCATTCCAGCTAGAACTATCTTTCGCCAAGGCTTTCGCAATCATTTTCCCTACATCTAAACGACTCATTTTTTGTTTCGGATGAAATCCGTCTGGATACTCATTTAAATCAATGATACCTAAATCTACTAGTCTATTAATGTGAGGTTTTGACCAATGTCCATCTGCAATGTCAGAATGTTTAGTTTCTGCTTCAGCATCAATTAAACCAGACAACATTTTACTTACGTGTGCATTGGTCACCTTCCCACCAGGCTTAAAGGTTCCGTCTTGATATCCACTGACTACCCCTTTATCTACCATTAAATCAATCACACTTTTCGCCCAGTGGTCTTTAATATCACTAAACGAGCCATTCTCATTCACTTTTGCTTCTACAACGTTAGGTGAATGAAGCAAACCACCTAATGGCTGCGTTAAACTTACGGTTAATAATGTTGCTCCAATTATTATTAGTTTTTTCATAAAAACACCCCTTGGTACAAATACTTCTTATAAGCTGGAATTGGAATTTATTCACTTCCCAAGCACAAAAAACACAATACGAATATTATGTTTTTGATATAGATTATATTTTAGCAAGAACCAGCACACATGTCTATTGAACTATTTCTATTATAGTAAAATTGTATTATTTTATTTATTAACGCAATTCCACATAACCATTTGTCAATATATTGCCCTATTAATCTACACGATACAGTAAATACTTTGATAGTTTTTATTCATCTTTGGTAACATCCCTTCACACAATCCTATAGCCTGTACACATGTCAAGCATGAAAAAGACACAAAGATACTATCATCTTTGTGTCTTATTATTATGATTCTACTTCTGTTAAATATCGATAAAGGAATAAAGCAAAATGTTCCCGCTTGATCGGGTCATTCGGTTTAAAACTACCGTCCAGATAACCAGTTGTGATTTCGTTAGCTGCTAGTGTGTTAATATAACCTTGAGTCTCTGGATGCATGATATCAATATCATTAAATTCCTTGTCTGTATCTCCTTCTAATTCGTATGCTTTGACCATAATTTTTGCCATTTGTGAACGAGTTAAATTCCCCGCTCTGTTAAAGACTCGGCCATCGTCTTGTCCATTAATAAATCCTAACCGCACTGCTTCAGCAATCGCATCATAGCCATAAGTTGTGGAGGTTATATCTTCAAAGCCAGGATCTGGAGCATCTGTGTTTTCATAATCTATACCTAATTCTCTCAGTACCATATGAACAGCTTGCAATCTCGTTACATAATCTTTAGGTTTAAAGGTGCCGTCTTCTTGATATCCATTAATAATATTAAACTTTGTTAAGTAGTAAATCTCATCCTCATAAATATGGATATCACTAAACCGGGTATATTCAATAGGTTGATCTGATAAATATGCTGAGGTAATATATCCTTCTTGGGTGCCATTGGAAACCTTATAATAAACAAAGTCATTATATAAGCTACTAGATTCAATAGGTTCACTGATAATTTCCCATGATGTATTTCCTTCTACTTTTATTGGATCAGAATCGGAAGGTGCATTTTTCCTAAAGTTGACATCTCCATCTCTTCCATCTACATAAACGGTGTCGCCTTGTTCATACATTTGTCTAGATGATGTTCTAACATTTGTTTCATAGTCACGTCCATCAGCAAAAACAATTAATTCACTATCCTCTTCATATTTCAATTCGAATTTTGGAAATAAAAAGTATGGATGTGAAAATTCTAGGAAGGAAGATGAGCCAATACGATTAAACACCTTTTCTGCATATGCAGTTTTCGGATGGATATTAGGATCATTTCGCTCCGACAAACCGTTATACGCCATAACGGCAAAATACCAATTCTCTAGTGTATCACTCGAGTTATCATTGATAGATGGAATATAGCTTAAGTTTCGCTTATTTTTCAGCACTTTTGCCGCTATCTCAATATTATAATCGATATCCGTTTTTAACCGTTCCTCGTCTACTTCTAAGTCAATATTATCAGGCGTCACCTGCATGACTCCTATACCGCCATCATCCGATATATTAGGCTCCCCGTCTTCATTAAAATGCTCATAATCGGTTTCGATAAACGAAATCGCTTTTAAAACTTCGGGCGGTACCTCCTCCTCTATTGCAACACTCGTAATCTTTTCTTTTATTTCAGCTACTGATAGATTACTTGCTTCTGCATATGTAACAGGTGATAGCAAGAAAAATATTAATGCTGACAATAATAATCGCCTCTTCATCTATTAATCGCTCCTTTCTATGATCGTAACTCTATTGTAGTATAAGTTTTTGGCAAATACTAGTAGATTACAATAAAGGTTATTTACCCTTTGTGTAATTGAATATATTCTTCTTTGCTGTATGAAACATGCTTAACTAAAAGTAAATTGACAAGGCTTCTGCTATTCCAATAACATAGATTGAATATTTTAAACATTAATAGGTTTGTTTCAACTATTGCAATAGGGCCTGTCGATTCTTCGGTTAAAAGTGAATCCAACATTAAATATCGGAGATGGAATATATGCGCTTGCCGAAACCACATTATAAAACCCTGTTAGGAAAATCCTAACAGGGTTTTAATCAGTCATTCGACATATTTCGGGAAGTGACAGGTACCTCACCTTTTTCTATTACCGGATTTTAGCAATAATCTTTTACTAATTTTAGTAGATTACTAGCTGTTTTTAGTCTCGGATAGACTTTTTGAAGGCGACAATGATGCGAATTTATTCATTTTTAAAATGCGAAAATACACTAATAAATTGGCTTTTTGATGGGTTAATATCAATAATAGAAGTTACCTGTAACTGCTAAACTAAAATAGTCAATTATTGCTCAATAAGATTGAACACTTTTCGCCCAAAACATT
>NZ_WIXM01000037.1 GCF_010993965.1 Gracilibacillus sp. YIM 98692
GATCATAACACTTTTTAAAGCAGTAAGAGTTAAACTTATTCTCATTTTACTGCGCAGTTTATGGATACTGTGCAATAAGGTTATTTTGAATAGTAACAGTTTTTTATAAAATACCATACATAAAAATCAAAGTACTGGTCAACAATAATCGTTTTCTGAATGAAAACGTGTTAAAATGTAATGTAAAGTACAATACATATAATGAGGTGTTTGGATAATATGTCAATTCGTAACGCAATTAATAAAAATTTTAACAATCATTCAGAAACAAGGGATAAGCATTGGGATCCTGCATTAAGAACCCATTATTTTAAAACAACAAAAGATAAAGCTTTTGACAAGTTGCAGCCATTGTTTCAAAATTCAAAGGAATGCGATATTGTAGCTGTATCGAAAGAGCATGGTGAAATTAGTTTGAATTATAAGGCCGGTAGAAAAGTTTTTGTCATTATGACCATTATTATGGTAAAGCCGTATCGTACAGCTATTGATATATCTGCTACTACAGAATCAGCTATTCCATTTGACTTTGGTTATAGTCATAAACTAATTCCAAAACTTTATGATAAAATAAAAAAGGAATTAGATTATATCGGAACGACAGAATAAGATAATAAATCGTTGGAACGAAGGATGGATAAAATTGCGATGTCCACATTGTCAATTTAAAAATACAAAAGTATTAGATTCAAGACCAGTCGAAGAGGGGAGGTCAATCCGCAGAAGAAGAGAATGTGAATCATGTCATTTTCGATTTACGACATTTGAACGGATTGAAGAAGTACCTCTTATCGTTGTGAAAAAAGAAGGAACGAGAGAAGAATATAGTAGAGATAAGCTCATGCGAGGCCTTATTAGAGCATGCGAAAAGCGGCCAGTAGCATTAGAGCAAATCGAAAATATTGCTTTAGAAATTGAAAAAGAATTACGTAATAGAGGTACATCAGAGGTAGAAAGTAATGAGATTGGCGAAATGGTGATGGACCGTTTAGCAGATGTAGATGAAGTAGCCTATGTTAGATTTGCGTCTGTGTATCGTCAGTTTAAGGATTTAAGTGTATTTTTAGACGAGTTAAAGGATATAATTCGGTCCGATAAGAAATAGTGGATAGATTTGTAAGGGGCTATGTATATGAATACAGGAGACATCGGAAAAATACTACCAGCAGAATTATATATAGTCGAATTAGCGGAGGAAATGCAAGTATCATTTACTAACGCCTTAACTCATTTGTACCAGCCGTTAATAGGATTAGATGCACTTGCCTTATATCAGACTCTATATACTGAATTTATCGTTAATAATCATAGCCAAGCGTTTCAAACGCACCATACGTTAATGAGTTATATAGGGCTGCCGCTTGATCAAATGTATCGGGCAAGAAGAAAGTTGGAAGCTATCGGTTTGTTACAAACGTTTGAAGGAGAGCATCAAGGAAACAAGGTGTACCATTATCTCCTCCATCCTCCATTCTCTACTCAGGCTTTTTTCGCGGATGATTTTTTAAGTCATCTACTATACCATCAACTAGGCAGTGAAAAGTTTAAGAGAGTAAAAGAGGTATTTATGCAGCGCTCCTTGTTGGAAGATAAGGAAGAGACTACTGCCCCTTTTGAAGATGTGTTTCAGATCAGAACACATCATCCTGAAGAGATAGTGGAGTATGCTAGCCCTAAACCATCTATCCCATTGAAAAATAAGGTTGATTTTTCATGGTTAGAGCAAGTGCTGAACCAACGAATGTTACCAAAAGAAAAAATTTTGACAAAAGCAAATAGAAAATTAATAAACCAAATGGCATCAGCTTATGATTTAAGCAATATTGAACTGGAAAAAGCTTTAATATGGGCAATTAGTGATGAAAATGAATTGAATACGACAGAATTTACAGAGGCTTGTTTGAATTTTATGGAAGGACCAAAGGACAGCGGTTCTTTAAAAGCAGTGGATGAACGACAAAAATTACAGACTACTACTCAGACAAAGTCTAAGTCAAAAGAAGATCAATTTATTGAAATGATGGAGCATATCTCACCAAAGCAAGTACTAGAAGATTTAGCGAATGGAAATCAGGCATCACAGCAAGATTTAAAGGTCATTAGTGATGTGATGACAAAGCAAGGACTAAACCCTGGTGTCATGAATGTACTGATTCATTATGTAATGTTAAAAACTGATATGAAGCTAACGAAAAGCTATTTAGAGAAAATTGCGAGTCATTGGGCAAGAAAAAATGTAAAAACCGTGAGGCAAGCGATGACTTTAGCTAAATCAGAAAATAAAAAATATCAACAATGGTCAACTCAGGCAAAGAAAAGATATTATCAACCATCGCAGAAAAAAGATGTTGTTCCAGATTGGTATAAAAAACAAAAAGAACAAACAAAACAACGCGACGAGCAAACTGCTAAAAAGGTGGATAAGGAGAAAACAGCTCAAGAAGCAGATGCATTACTCGCTCAATATTTAGCGCAAAACGCAAATGATGATGAAGGATGATATAGATGGAACCTATAAAGACTGCATTGAAGAAGTGGATGCATTCGAATAAAAAAATACAACAGAATTTTCACGATATGCGCGAAAAAGTTTTGAATGATCCCTCGATCAAAAAACAGTTAAGTGAGCACATAGATTTGGACGAGAACAATATTAACCGTCACTTGATGAAGTTATATGAATACCAGCAAGCATCCAAAAACTGTGCTCAATGTTCGAATTTAGATGGTTGTAAAAACATCATACCTGGATACAGTCCGCATTTAGATATTGAGGGAAAAGATATCTCTATCCGCTATGAGAAATGTACGAATAAACTTGCAGATGAAAAACAAAGAGAAAAGGAAAAGCTTGTCCACAGTCTTTATATACCTAAACAAATTCGAAACGCTGATCTAAAAGACCTTGACTCCTCCACTTATGAACGAAAAGAAATTGTCAAAGAAATGATTGAATTTGTACAAGACTATTCCAAAGATCACGTTCAAAAAGGATTATATATTCATGGTCCATTTGGAACAGGAAAATCATATATTCTTGGGGTTATTTCCAATGAATTAAAGAAACGGCACATTAGCACGGCTATTATTTACATGCCTGAACTTGTAAGAGAAATGAAAGCATCCATTAAAAATGACTCTTTGCAATCCAAAATCGAACATTTTAAAAAAGTGGATGTATTGATGTTTGATGATATTGGAGCCGAGTCGATTTCTCCATGGTTTCGTGATGAAGTGCTTGGGGCTATTCTACAATATCGAATGATGGAACATTCACCTGTATTTTTTACATCAAACTATAATTTAGACCAATTAGAAGACCATTTAGCAACGTCTAATCGTGGAGATGTTGAAACGATTAAAGCAGGTAGAATAATCGAGCGGATTAGACAACTTAGTAAACCATTAGAATTAGCAAATCGATACCGAAATACGTAATAACCTGACTGTTTTTATAACAGAGGTTATTTTTTTTCTTATTTACCCATATAATGTACCAGTTTGATGGTGGTGAGGGTGATAAGAATTGATTGATGTGTATTTTGAACAAGAGGAAGAAGCTAATACTTTTTATCAATTGGTAAATAGTCATGACAATGAAGTGTGTGCAAAATGGGAACGAAAAACAAAATTTATTGTGCAATTAATTTCAGAAAGTAAAGAGTGGAATTTATGTAAAGATCAAATTGCTCGTTTTCTTAGTACGGTGTATATTATGCATCGAGAACTGCCGATGATTGAGTCCATATTGAAAAAGAAGTACTATTTTACAAATGAAGAAGAAATTGAACGAATAACCAGTATTGCGAGATCGTTATTAGAAAAGGATGAGTGTGTTTACGAACATCGCATCCACCAACATGAGCTTCGAGATACTCTTTCTACCATATTTTCTCTCCATTTAGAACCACCTGAAATTCGGTTTGATTCAATCGTTCATTTTCGATTGCATTTGTATATAGAGCAATTGACTGAAATGATTGGGCTAGCCATAGACGAGTTCAAACGAGAGGAAGATTACCAATCCTTTATTCACTCGTTGCGTGAATTTATTAAACGTAAAGCACCTGAAGAAGATGTTGTACATGTTGTACAAGGGGAAACATTTGAGTTTTATCGTGGAAACGGATCTATCTTAATGAAGCACGAAGTAGAAGAATTGCGTGAACGTTTTCCATTATTCATATTCGGTCTAGAGCATGGAGAGTGGAATATATCGCCATTGATTATGTTAGCACCAAAACATGTGATCATGTATGGGAATAATCCACAAGAAGCACAAACACATACCGTTATGAATATATTTCAAGAAAAATTTTCCTTCTATCCGTTGACAGCTTTTCCTTTTTCTAATCATGAGCAAAAAGAGTCTTGATTTTTGTCGACACAATCGTTATAATTATCGTCATAAGTTAAACGTTTTTTCGCTAACGATGTGACGATGAGGACAAGATAGGATGGAAGGTATACAATAAGAGAGGAAAGCCGTGGCTGAAAGCTTTCTGTATAACCACATGCTATTACCACCTCGGAACACTGCTTATGAAAACAATGTTGATTAGTAAGTGGCGGTTGATCTCCGTTAATGATCCTAAAATGAGCTGCACAATGGTGTGGAAATTTGGGTGGAACCACGGGTACAACGCTCGTCCCTTTACAAGAGAGTAGAGGGATGGGCGTTTTTTTATGCACTAAATTTAGTAGGAGTGAGTGTAGATGGCAGAAATAAATATTACCTTCCCGGATGGATCTGTAAAAAGTTTTGAACATGGAACAACTGGGGAGGACATTGCAAAATCTATTTCCCCAGGGTTAAAAAAACAAGCGCTAGCGATAAAGCTAGATGGTACTTATTATGATTTACGCACACCGTTAACAGAAGATGGTGCGATTGAAATTATTACGATTAAAAATGAAGAGGGACTGGAGATATTGCGTCACTCAACGGCGCATTTGATGGCACAAGCTATTAAACGACTATACGATAATGTCAAGCTAGGTGTAGGCCCAACGATTGAAAATGGTTTCTATTATGATATTGATATGGAAGAAACGATTACACCAGAAGATTTACCGAGAATTGAAAAAGAAATGAAGCGAATTGTGGATGAAAATTTAGAAGTAGTTCGTAAAGAAGTTACTCGAGATGAAGCGAAAAAAATGTACGAAGAATTAGGTGATGACTTAAAATTAGAATTATTAGAAGCCATTCCAGAAGATGAAAAAGTAACGATTTACGAACAAGGTGAGTTTTTTGACTTATGTCGAGGTGTTCACGTTCCTCAAACAAGCAAAATCAAAATATTTAAGTTATTAAGTATTTCAGGTGCTTATTGGCGTGGAGACAGTAACAATAAAATGCTCCAGCGTATTTATGGAACAGCTTTTGAAAAACAAGGACAGTTAGATGAGTATTTACGTTTACGTGAAGAAGCAAAAGAACGTGATCATCGTAAATTAGGAAAAGAACTAGGTATTTTCACCGTGTCCCAAAAAGTTGGACAAGGCTTGCCATTGTGGCTGCCAAATGGTGCAACCATTCGTCGTACGATTGAACGTTATATCATCGATTTAGAGGAACGTTTAGGCTATAACCATGTTTATACACCGGTATTAGGCAGTAAGGAACTATATAAGACAAGTGGTCACTGGGATCACTATTCAGATGATATGTTTCCAACAATGGAAATGGATAACGAAGATCTTGTTTTACGTCCGATGAACTGCCCGCATCATATGATGGTATATAAAAATGAATTGCACAGCTATCGTAACTTACCTGTTCGTATTGCGGAATTAGGAATGATGCACCGTCATGAAATGTCAGGGGCACTAGCAGGATTGCAGCGTGTGCGTGCGATGACATTAAATGACGCTCATATTTTTGCTCGGCCTGATCAATTGAAGGATGAATTCATTCGAGTGGTAGAGTTAGTACAAAATGTATATAAAGACTTTGGTATTGATGATTATTACTTCCGTCTTTCTTACCGCGATCCAGAGGATAAAGAAAAATACGTAGATAATGATGAAATGTGGAATAAAGCACAAGCAATGTTAAAAGAAACAATGGAAGATATGAACCTAGAGTATGTAGAAGCTGAAGGGGAAGCGGCATTCTATGGTCCTAAATTAGATGTACAAGTAAAAACCGCTTTAGGAAAAGATGAAACACTTTCCACTGTACAGCTTGACTTCCACTTGCCTGAACGATTTGACTTAACTTACATTGGAGAAGATGGAAAAGAACACCGTCCAGTAGTCATACACCGTGGAGTTGTTTCCACCATGGAACGTTTTGTTGCTTTCTTAATAGAAGAATATAAGGGAGCATTCCCTACATGGTTAGCACCTATTCAAGCACGTATTATCCTGGTATCAGCTGATGTTCATTTAGATTATGCGAAAAAAGTCGAGGATGAGCTTCGTTTTGCAGGTGTACGTGTAGAAGTAGATGAACGAGATGAAAAAATCGGTTATAAAATCAGAGAAGCTCAAACAGCGAAAATTCCATTTGCTCTTATTGTAGGAGATAAAGAAATGGAAGCAAATGCTGTTAATGTTCGCCGTTATGGAGAGAAAGATTCGGAAACAGTAGACTTTGAATCATTTAAAAGCAGCATTCAGGAAGAAATAAATCGAAGATCGTTACGCCGTAAATAATGTCATACCATCTAAACAAGGTTGAATGAGAAAAGTTGTTGACATTGATAGGTGGAACATGCTAGTATAGGAAAAGTGAAATTAAATATGATCTCAAGACAAGTAGAAGCACCCGCTTCTCACCTGATTGACACAGTTGTGTAGTTAACAGGTATGAATCCGACTTTCAAGTAATGAAATGCGAACGTGTGGGTGCAGTATGTGTACCTGCACGTTTTTATTTGGTTAATATGTGCTGAATTCATGCAGCATATAAAGGAGTTAACCTTTTAGTCAATCAGTTTTATCTGAGATAATAGACTTGTCTAAAGTTTGCTTGATCATGTTTCATTACGCTTTTATTAAATTTCGGAGGTGGCTGATTATTAGCAAAGAGATGAATGTCAATGAAAGTATCCGTGCAAGAGAGGTACGACTCATTGATGCAAATGGGGATCAATTAGGAGTTAAATCTCGTCAAGAAGCGTTAGATATTGCCCTAACAAGAAACCTAGATTTAGTATTGGTGGCACCAAAAGCAAAACCACCAGTATGTAGAATTATGGATTATGGGAAATATCGTTTCGAGCAACAAAAGAAAGAGAAGGAAGCACGTAAAAAACAAAAAGTGATTAACGTAAAAGAAGTAAGGTTAAGTCCAGGTATTGAAGAGCATGATTTCAATACGAAACTTCGTAATGCACGTAAGTTTTTAACTAAAGGAGACAAAGTAAAAGTTTCCATTCGCTTCCGTGGACGTGCGATTACCCATAAAGAATTAGGTCAAAAAGTATTAGAACGAATGGCAGAAGAATGTAAGGATCTTTCTACAGTAGAGCAAAAGCCAAAAATGGAAGGTCGCAGTATGTTCTTAATGCTTGCACCTGTTAACGAAAAGAAATAACTCGCATCTTTGCGAAAGTTAAATAGATTCTAGTTTTACAAGGAGGAAGTTACGATGCCAAAAATGAAATCACACAGTGGTTCTGCAAAAAGATTCAAAAAGACAGGTTCTGGGAAGGTAAAACGTTCCCACGCATATACAAGTCACTTATTTGCTAACAAGTCTCAAAAGCAAAAGCGTAAACTACGCAAATCTGCACTTGTTTCTGCAGGAGACTACAAACGCATTAAACAAATCTTGCCAAAATAAATAAGAAAAGCAAAAGAGCGGCCCGTTTAGAAACGTAGACTTAAAACTGAACCGTAAGAGATAAAGGGAACACGATAAGCTTGTGAGTCGATTGTTAACCTATCAATACGGAGTTAAGGGAGGACTCTCGTTTCCGGGCTACTTGAACTAGACAAAATATAATCGAAACTAAGATTCGTTTATTTATATAGGAGGGAAATATTATGCCACGTGTTAAAGGTGGAACAGTTACACGTCAACGTCGTAAACGTATTTTAAAATTAGCTAAAGGTTATTATGGTGCAAAACATTCATTGTTTAAAACAGCAAAACAACAAGTAATGAAATCAGGTCAGTATGCATACCGTGACCGTCGTCAGAAAAAACGTGACTTCCGTAAATTATGGATCGCACGTATCAATGCGGCAGCTCGTATGAACGACCTTTCTTACAGCCGTTTCATGCATGGATTAAAATTAGCTGGTGTGGAAGTAAACCGTAAAATGCTAGCTGACTTAGCTGTAAATGATGAAAAAGGATTTGCACAATTAGCAGACCAAGCAAAATCTACATTAAAATAAACGATTAAACGAAACGGATTGTTTTCATCTAAGCGTAACAATGAAAACAATCCGTTTTTTTCTTACACGTTAGGAAAGTATAAAATTTTAGCAGCGAAGCTACTCGACGTAGCAACGGTCTAGTATCGGCGTTGGTCACAGGACGTACTTGTACAGGATGTACTGACATCTGTGTTGCCTACAGGAAGTAGGCGAACTTAACAGATGATCCATTTTCACTCCCGATGCAAGTACAACTAAGGCTTTCGCCGTTAGGACTTGGCGATAAGCCAAGTTTTTATTTACCTTATCAGCATTTATGTCGTGTTACAGATGAAGTGAATTCGACGTAGGTACCACAATTAGGAAGATAGATAAGGGCAACTAGGCTACCACACTGCGCCATAGACTTGGCTAAGCCCAAGTTTTCTGTATAGTTAGTTAGTAAAGGAGCTTGGGAGGATGTTAGATGGTTTACTTATGTATTATGCAGTTCTAAATATTATAGCTTTTATCATGATGGGGATGGATAAACAAAGAGCAAAGAAGAATAAATGGCGTATTCCTGAAAAACGCCTCTGGTTGATTGCCTTTATAGGAGGAGCAATTGGTGCAACGTTGGCAATGAATCAATTTAAACATAAAACGATGCATCGCAATTTCCAGGTATTTTTGCCAATTCTAAGTATATTGCATATGGTACTATTACTTTATCTCATAGTAAGAGAATTGAAGCTGTCATAACTGCTCGTCTCTTGTCATATAATGATCAGGAGAAGGAGCTGATCGATCATGTCAGTGGAGATGTTAGATCACGTGAAGATAATGGAAAGTTATGCTTTTGCTGCCCCGGTTTTATTTATTCTTGTTCATATTTTGCGCCCATTATTAATTCTTCCTGTACTGTTATTGTGTATAACAGGTGGTATTCTCTTTGGGATGTTAGCAGGAACAGTTTATTCTATTATTGGTCTAATGATGTCAAGTTTTATTTTTTACTATATAATGCATCTAGTACCAGCAGTTCAAAAAAGATGCGAACGTTTGGAATTGAAACTACTGGGTGAAAAAGGACAATTAACGACGATGCAGATCGTTTTGTTAAGAATGCTTCCATTTATTCACTTTCATTTACTTTCCTTTTGTATCTATCAAAAATCAGTTGATTTCAAGCAATATGTTCGCACAACTTTTTTTTCCGTTGTACCATTAGCTATATTTTACACTACCCTAGGTAAAACAATCCAAGAGATATCTTTGCTTTATGCCATCCCATTTGTTGTATTAATATTGTTGGCAGCATACTATGCTAGAAAGAAACAAATCATTATTAAGTGGCAGACATTTTTTTCTTCGCGTCCGACATAATTACGTAAGATGAAGTCGATTAATCGGATTTTTCCATTCGATTTTAGCGTGAGGGTAGCGAATAAGTATTTCTTCTTCTAAAAAATATAAATCCTGACGATCAAATCCTTTTAACTTTTCAGGGTTACGAGTGTGCATCGTAATATTAACCACTTCAAAAGAATGTTCCGTTGTACCCAGATATTTTTCCCCTTCAAATACGAACCCTTTATATGTGATAAAGAAATTCTTTTTGATATCATCATTATAGTCTAAAAAATAGAATGCTTTTTTTTCTTGAGCTACTTCTAGTTTTCTTTTCGGATTTACAATATATTTATAGGCGGTGTAGATCAGCGCCACCATCGCCACTAACACTAATAGCCGAAATAAAATAATAATCATGATTTAACACTCCTTTAGGCGGACTTCTGCTTATTTAACTATACGTTTAGAAAAGTAAAAGGTTTCAAAAAAGTAAAGGTTACATGGTATAATTGTACAAAAGTTTTTTAAAAAAGGTGGACTATATGAACTGGCAACCATTATTTCATATGCAACAAGAATTAGATAACTATATCGTAGCACAACATCAATTAGAAAATGAACAAGTTTTTGACAAAAAAATTCTTGCATTACTTGTCGAAGTAGGCGAATTAGCTAATGAAACGAGGTGCTTTAAATATTGGAGTTTAAAGCCAGCAAGCCCTAATGATGTCATTGCTGAAGAATATGTAGATGGAATTCATTTTATTTTATCATTAGGATTAGAATTAGGATTGGATGATTTCAAGTCCCAAGATAGGACAACAGAAAAGGATTTATCTTCTTTATTTAATGATGTTTTTGAAAAAATTACAACTCTGAAAAATGAACGTACGATCGAAGCATATAAAGAGCTTTTTCAGACATACTTATTGTTAGGCAATGCCATTGGTTTTTCTGCAGATGATATGAAAGATGCCTATTTAGACAAAAATAAAGTCAACTATGATAGACAAAATCATGGCTATTAATAAAGAAAAATAGGAGGACGATACATAATGGCAAGCGAATATCAAATGAAGACAATGCTAAAAGAACTAACAGATGCACGAGGTATCCCAGGAGATGAAAAAGAACCAAGACAAGTAATGGAAAAGTGGATTCAACCATACGCAGATAAAGTTTACACGGATCATCTTGGCAGCTTAATTGCAGAAAAATCGGGAGAAGAAAATGGACCAAAGGTAATGGTTGCAGGGCATTTAGATGAAGTGGGCTTTATGGTAACTAAAATTGACGATAAAGGGTTTGTTTATTTCCAAACGGTTGGCGGCTGGTGGAGCCAAGTCATGTTAGCTCAACGTGTAACGCTTTTAACCAAAAAAGGGGATGTAACGGGAGTGATTGGTTCCAAACCACCGCATATCTTGTCTCCTGAAGCGAGAAAAAAGCCGGTAGAAATAAAGGATATGTTTATTGATATCGGTGCAACTAGCCGTGAAGAAGCTCAAGAATTTGGGGTTAGGCCAGGAGATTCCGTTGTACCGTATTTTGAGTTTACACCATTAAAAAATGAGAAATTACTATTAGCAAAAGCTTGGGATAATCGTATTGGATGTGCGATAGCGATTGAAGTATTAAAAAGATTGCAAGAGGAAAAACATCCAAATGTGGTGTATGGAGTAGCAACTGTACAGGAAGAAGTTGGACTTCGCGGGGCTAAAACGGCTACACATTCGATCCAGCCTGATATCGGATTCGCTGTAGATGTTGGGATTGCTGGCGATACTCCAGGCATTTCATCAAAAGATGCGGACAGCAAAATTGGAGATGGCCCACAAATTATCTTGTATGATGCTTCTATGGTATCACACAAAGGATTAAGGGATTTTGTAATTGATACCGCTGATGAGAAAAATATCCCTTATCAATATGCTACAATGGCTGGTGGTGGAACAGATTCTGGATCTATCCACGTAACAGCAGAGGGGGTTCCAGCCTTATCTATTACGGTGCCTACAAGATATATCCACACACACGCAGCCATTCTGCACCAAGATGATTTTGAACATGCCGTACAAATGTTGGTAGAGGTTATCAAAAAATTAGATAAAGATACAGTAGAAACGATCACTTTTTCTTAAATAGAAGATGAGGTGGACTCAAAACATCGCAATTGGCGATTTTGAGTCCACCTCTTTTTTGATCTAACAAACGGAAGGTAGGGAAATTCTCGAGGATGTTTTGAAAGTTATTTGATGTCAATTAAAACTTGTCATGACTAATTTTTATAGTACAGTATAGTTAACTCATATATATAATGGGTGTGTGTTGAAATGCGTTAAATGATAATGTAATAAATGGGGGTTATAACATTTTCAGATTAATATAATAAACAAATGAGTTCATTATTATATAGCAAAAAATTATTCAGTATCATATATTGATTAGATCACCTTCACATTGAACGTACTACCCAATATAGGCTCCCAATACCTTTTTGACATATTGCTGCGTTTCTTGAAATGGTGGTATGCCTCCATATTGATCAACATTACCAGGTCCTGCATTATAAGCTGCTAATGCCAATGATTTATTCCCATCATATTTATCAAGCATTTGCTTTAAGTATTGGACACCGCCTCTAATGTTTTCTTTTGCATTAAATGGGTTTTGGACACCAAGTGATTGGGCTGTTTCAGGCATTAACTGCATTAACCCTTGAGCCCCAACTTGGCTTACTGCGTTAATGTCATAATTGGATTCAGTTTCCACTACGGCCTTCACTAAATTTGTATCTATTCCAAATTGGGATGCTGTTTCATGGATCATTTCCATAATCTGTTCGTTGCCTGCAGTAGTATTGGATATAGGACGGGATGCACTCGATGCACCCATTGGTAGATCGCTAGAAGGTGTGTGGGACAACACATCTTTTGTATGATTTAGGTTATTATCCATATGTAAAGCTTCCTGTAAAATTTGAGAGAATGAAGACGTATAATTTGAATTAGGTTGAATATTGCTGAATGAAAATTGTTGCATGGCTTGCAGTTGCATTAAGTAATGAAAAGGTGTTATCTTCATATAAAAAACTCCTTTACCTGCTGACGATATATTAACTATACAATGAAGCTTGATACCCTGCAATGCAATACAAAAAAATAAGGCTTATAGCCACTAAATTATGACATAAGCCCTAAAGTTATTCCTAATCCTACTGTTTGTTTACTGCTTGTTCTAATGATTCCAATACCTCTGATTTTTCATTTTCATCTGCTTGTTCCCAGAAAAGTTCAAATAGTACACCTAAACCTGGAAGCATTTTTTCTTCCCCGCTTTGAATAGCATCTACAATAGTTGCTTCTAAATCATTAGCAGAGTTACCAGAGACATTAGATAAGATAGCTTTTCTTAAATTTAAATCCATTCATATCACTCCATTCTTTTACCATCTGCAATATAGTTTGACCAAGGTTATAAAAAATATGTATGCTAGTAAAGAATGAAAACGAGAAGGATGATATGCATGATAACATCTGTAAAAAATGAAAAAGTAAAACAGTGGAGAAAATTAAAGCAGAAAAAAGAACGAGACAAGCGGTCCTTATTTATGATTGAAGGGTTTCATTTAGTAGAAGAAGCTCTTCAAAGTGATTGGCAGATAAAAGAAGTGATTATAGAAGATGGAATCGATAAAAGCCATTCTCTAGAAGGTTACTCTGTTTATGAAGTAGCTGAAAATGTAATGGCAGCGATAACGGACACGAAATCACCTCAAGGTATTGTAGCGGTTGTAGAGAAAAAGTATGTAACACCAACTGATTTTTCGCGTGTTTTGTTAATGGATCAAGTACAAGATCCTGGTAATCTTGGAACCATGATACGAACGGCAGATGCAGCTGGGTTTGATGCAGTTATCCTAGGGGAAGGTACTGTTGACTTATATAATGAAAAAGTCATTCGAGCAACTCAAGGCTCTCTTTTTCATTTAGATATTTTAGAAGCTAATTTATCGGAAGAAATACGACATTTACAAGATAGAGACGTGAAGGTTTGGGCCACTGGTCTAGAAAATGCGGAAAGGTATGATCAATTAGAGATTCCAGAAAAGTTAGCTGTGATTGTCGGAAATGAGGGGGCAGGTGTAGATCCAAAGCTTATGGATCAATCTGATCAAATCGTAACCATCCCGATATATGGCAGAGCAGAGTCCTTAAATGTGAGTGTGGCAGCTGGTATTTTGATGTATGCTGTCGCTAAAACACAATAAATATCGAATAGGACTTGCATCATAAAGCATACTTGCTTATACTATATAAGTAAACTTTTAATGAAAATTGAACAGGATAAGCGACGAAAGAGCAAGTAGATATGTGTCAATCGTTCTAAAGGGATGAAGCACCATGACTGAAAGTGTTTCAACGATCGCATGTTGAAATTTCACTCTGGAGCTGGCACTTGGACCTTGCAAATATGTAAGTAAAGGTGTTCCGGATCAATCCGTTATCTAATCACAAGTGGGTATAGCAATTCTCGTTATATCAACAAGGGTGGTACCGCGATACATACAAGTCTCGTCCCTTTTTAGGGGACGGGATTTTTTTATTTTACAACGACTATAAGGAGGTATTTTTATAATGAAAGAACGATTACAAGAACTAAAGCAAGAAGCCTTAGTTAAAGTAAAAGAAGCAACAACATTGAAAGAACTGCAAGACGTTCGAGTTGCTTATTTAGGTAAAAAAGGTCCAATTACGGAAGTATTAAGAGGTATGGGGAAATTATCGAAGGAAGAACGTCCCGTAATTGGTGAACTAGCGAACACGGTTCGACAGGATATTGCATCTGCGCTGGATGAGAAAAAAGAAAGTATTGAAGCTGAGGCTTTAGAAAAACAACTGGCCGAAGAAACAATAGATGTTAGTTTACCAGGTCGCCCTGCACCGGTAGGGGGTCCACACCTTTTAACAAGCATTGTAGAAGAAATTGAAGATTTATTTATTGGAATGGGCTTTGAAGTACGTGAAGGCCCAGAAGTGGAAACAGATTATTATAACTTCGAGGCATTAAATTTACCAAAAGGTCATCCAGCTCGTGACATGCAAGACTCATTCTATATCACGGAAGATATTCTCATGCGTACCCACACGTCACCAGTTCAAGCACGCACAATGAACGCTATTGACGGATCTAAATCCGTAAAAATGATTTGCCCAGGTAAAGTATATCGTCGCGACACAGATGATGCGACACACTCTCATCAGTTTACTCAAATTGAAGGACTATATGTAGATGAAAATGTTCGTATGAGTGATTTGAAAGGAGTGCTCGATCGATTCGCGAAGCAAATGTTTGGGGAGGATCGAGAAATTCGCTTGCGTCCAAGCTTTTTCCCGTTTACCGAACCTTCTGTGGAAATGGATATATCGTGTAAAGTATGCCATGGTGAAGGCTGTCATGTATGTAAAAAAACGGGATGGATCGAAATTTTAGGGGCAGGCATGGTTCACCCGCGTGTTTTAGAAATGGCAGGATATGATTCCCAAAAATACAGTGGCTTTGCATTTGGCATGGGTCCAGAGCGAATTGCAATGCTTAAATATGGAGTAGATGACATCAGACATTTCTATACGAACGATATTCGCTTTTTAAAACAGTATCATAAAGCATAAGGAGGAGGCTGAAACATGTTTGTATCATTAAATTGGTTAAAAAATTATGTAGATATAGATCAACTATCACCAGAAGCATTGGCAGAACGTATTACAAAAACAGGTATCGAAGTAGATGGGCTAGAGCGATTTGGGCAGTCTTTAACAAATGTTGTTGTAGGATATGTGGAAAGCTGTGAGAAACACCCAAATGCCGATAAATTGAATCTTTGCCAAGTCAATGTTGGCGAAGAAACGTTACAGATTGTTTGCGGTGCGCCAAATATTGCCCAAGGACAAAAAGTTGCGGTAGCAAAGCCGGGAGCTGTATTACCAGGTAATTTCAAGATTAAAAAAGCAAAATTACGTGGTGTGGAATCCAATGGAATGATCTGCTCCCTTCAAGAATTAGGGATAGAGGAAAAATTTGTTCCGAAAGAATTTGCAAACGGCATATTTGTCTTCCCTGAAGATAGTGAAATTGGAGCAGGTGTAACTGAATTATTGAATTTAGATGATGTGATTATCGAATTAGACATAACGCCGAACCGTTCTGATGCTTTTAGTATGCTAGGCGTAGCTTATGAAGTTGCAGCTATCTTAGATGTTCCGATTCGTTTACCACAAAACAGTGTACGTACAGTGGAAGAAAAAGCGACAGATCATGTTTCGGTTCAGGTAGAAGCACAAGAAAACAATCCATATTACGGAGCATTTATCATCAATGATGTGCAAGTTGGTCCATCACCATTATGGCTGCGAAACTATTTAATAGCAGCAGGTATTCGACCTATTAATAATGTGGTCGATATTACCAATTATGTATTATTAGAATATGGTCAGCCACTACACGCATTTGACTTTGACAAGTTTGGTTCTAATCAAGTTGTCGTTCGACAAGCGAAGGAACAAGAAAAAATGTATACGTTAGATGATCAAGAACGAACGCTATCTAGTGAGCATCTTGTGATTACAAATGGCAGTACACCACAAGCACTAGCTGGTGTGATGGGTGGAGCAGATTCTGAGGTATCTGATCAAACAACAACTATATTACTTGAGGCTGCTTATTTTGATCCACAAATCGTTCGCAAGGCTGCAAAAGATTTCGAATTACGCAGTGAGTCAAGCAACCGGTTCGAAAAAGGAGTAGATCCTAACCGTGTACGCTTAGCAGGCGAACGTGCTTGTCAATTACTCTCACAATATGCAAATGGTACTGTCTTAGACGGGGTAGCAGAATTTGATCAATTAGATTATCAAGAAAAAACGGTGACGATCTGGACATCGATCATTAACGCACGTTTAGGAACCGATATTTCCAATGATGAAATAGGGGATATTTTGCGAAAATTGAATTTTGACTATGAGCAAGATGGAGAGACATTTACAGTATTTGTGCCGACTCGCAGACAAGATATCACTATTTTTGAAGACATGTTAGAAGAAGTAGCACGTATCTATGGATATGACAACTTGCCATTTACACTGCCACAGGGCGGGGCGCAAGCTGGCGGATTAACGAAAAATCAACAGTTAAAACGTCATATCAAAAGCTTCTTAGAAGGCGCAGGATTATCTGAAACGGTGACGTACTCTCTAACAAGTAAAGGTCGAGTAAATCAACTTGTTAGTCCTGAGATCCAGGAAGAGCTTGTTTCGACTGTCTCATTAGCAATGCCGATGAGTGAAGATCATAGTACATTACGTTTAAGTTTGCTTCCTGAGATGCTTGGCACTCTTTCCTACAATTTAGCGCGTAAGCAGCAAAACATCGCTTATTATGAATTAGGCAGTGTCTTTATTTCCAAAGAGGAAGAAGTAACAAAACAACCAGAAGAAAAATTACGAGTATCTGGTGCTTTAACTGGTGATTGGATAACACATCCTTGGCAGCAGGAGAAAAAGCAAGTTGACTTTTTTGTTGTAAAAGGGATTTTAGAGTCATTATTTGCATCATTGAATATAGACGTACAATTTAAGCAGGCCAAACTAGACGATATGCATCCGGGCAGAACGGCACAATTATTTATCAATAATCGTTCCATAGGGTTTGCAGGGCAAGTTCATCCTACCTTGCAAAAAACATACAATTTAAAAGAAACGTATGTGTTTGATTTAGACCTAGATTATGTACTTGAGATCCATAAGAATGAACCAAGCTTTGACAAAATCCCACGTTATCCTAGTATTTCACGCGATATAGCATTAGTGGTGGATGAGGAAATAAACGCTGGGGCTATTCAATCTACTATTCAGCAAGTTGGCGGAGAATTAGTGAAATCTGTTCAAGTATTTGATGTTTATCAAGGGAAACACTTGGATGCAGGTAAGAAATCGATAGCCTTTAACTTGCTTTATCAAGATCCAGAGCGAACGTTAAAAGACGAGGAAGTGGAAGCATCTTATCAAGCCATCATTGACGCTGTAGCGAATGAACATCAAGCAGAATTAAGAGGATAAGGAAAAGGGCTGCAATCTTGCAGCCCTTCGTGTTTGGTATAGGAGAAGGGACTTCATCAGTGAAATTTCTTTTTTTGTTTATCACGGTGAACAATCTTTCGTAAGACCCCCGCTGATGAAAGTCTCTCTTTATTTTTTTACTAATTTCTTTGCTTTTTCCGTATTGGCGAAGTGTGTTTTGGCTACCTGATTCATTTTATTTAATCCGAACTTTCTTATGATATAGGCAGCGGTTTCGTCTACTTTGTTGGAAGCTCCTTTAGGAATCGTCACACCGACACTTTTTGATAAGCGATCCATTTCTTTCACAAACTTTGCTCGAGCAATGATCGATGCCGCAGCAACAGCAGTAGAGTAACTTTCCGCTTTTGTCATGAAAAACGTGTTCTCAGGCAATCCTTCGCCTTCTGATTGAATGTGTTTTTGGTATACTGAGGGTTGGCAGAATTGATCAACAAGTATCCCTTTCGGCTTGACTTCACCTAATTTTTTAGCTAATTTATGTATGGCATGATGATGAAGCATTGCCTTCATTTTTCCTTGAGACCAGCCTTTTTTTTGTAATTGGTTATATTTTTTATTGTCAAGGGTTAAAAGTGTATATGGAATTTGCTCTCTTACTAAGGTTTTCGCAAGTTCTGTGATTCGGTCATCGGTTAACGTTTTGGAATCCGTTATCCCTAACTGTTTTAAAGGTTCTATCTGATCATCTGTTACATAAACAGCACCAACCGTAATAGGACCGAAATAATCACCAGTACCAGCTTCGTCTGTACCGATATGACTTTGGCTGAAAAAATCTTTTGGTGGTTGATAATCATGTTGATTAACAGAGACTTTGGCTGATTGTGATTGGTTGCTGTGAAGAGCTAATGTTTTCCATTTATCTGCTTCTATTGCTGCATTTTTCCCTTGAAATAACACTTTACCAGATGAATAAGCAGTGATACTGGCCCCATTTGCTTTTGCTTGAAATATCGTGTTAACTGGAGTTTGGTGAATCTGTGATTGATAGTGACTTTTTAACTTTTGTAATAAATTTTTCGGTAATTGTAAGACAACATTCGACAATGAGTATTCGCTCCTTCGTTAATAGTGATACATGTAGTATAACAAAGACCATACTATCAGAATAGTTTTCTATTTGTTCGCTTCATGTTAATATTAACTTTAAGGTTTAATCGTTGATAAGGGGGTATCATGGTGACCCAACCAGATAAATCACGTATTACGGTTCGTATTTATGGGAGATCTTATAACATTATAGGAAATGAAAAGGAAGAACAAGTCGAGAATGTGGCT
Source organism: Gracilibacillus sp. YIM 98692 (assembly GCF_010993965.1). Taxonomy (GTDB): domain Bacteria; phylum Bacillota; class Bacilli; order Bacillales; family Amphibacillaceae; genus Gracilibacillus. The sequence goes on from NZ_WIXM01000037.1 coordinate 19,086, forward strand.
AGCCTTGTTGATCAGAAAATGCGAGAAATACATAAACATAACAAAGCATTAGATACGACTAATTTAGCTGTATTAACTGCTGTGAATACAATGAATGATTATATAAAATTGAAAGAAGATTATGAAATTTTACAGAAATTATTAGAGGAGAAAGAGGAATAAATTTGACATGGTAAACTTAATTATCCTTATATTACTTGTTATTGGTTTTTTGATTGGTTTAAAGAGAGGGTTTATCCTACAGCTTTTACATTTAACAAGCTTTGTGATTGCCTTTATTGTTGCGGCTATGTATTATGATAGCTTTGCATCGAAATTAGAGTTGTGGATTCCATACCCTGATTTTCCCACAGATGAAACATGGGCAGTATTTTTAGATTCTTTACCACTAGAAACAGCGTTTTATAATGCGATTGCTTTCGGTGTGTTATTTTTTGTAACAAAAATCTTGCTGCAAATTATTGCCACAATGTTAGATTTTGTCGCTGATTTACCTATTCTCAACCTTATAAATGGTTGGTTGGGGGCGATCCTTGGTTTCGTTGAAGTCTACCTTCTAATATTCGTTGCATTATATATCATTGCATTGCTGCCTGTTCCAGAGGTGCAAGCATGGATCGATCAATCAGGCATTGCTCAATTTATTATTAATCATACACCAGTTATTTCGGATAAACTAACAGATATTTGGTTCGAAAGTTAAATCAATAGTGGAAAGTGACCATTATTTACCCTTGCATCTAAGAAAAAGGCAAGGGTATTTCCGCTTTAGGAATAGAAGTGAGGGATTGCGATATGAACGTCAATAAAAAAGATGTGCTCAAACTTTTAGAAAAAATAGCGACCTATCTTGAATTAAAAGGGGAGAACCCATTTAAAATATCGGCTTACCGAAAAGCAGCTCAGGCTTTAGAACGGGATGAAAGATCATTATTTGAAATAGATGACGTGACAAAATTAAAAGGAGTAGGAAAAGGGACAGCAAGTGTTATTAATGAATTTATCGACACAGAACAATCCACTGCTTTGACTGAGTTAGAAAAAGAAATTCCAGAAGGCTTAATTCCATTACTACATCTGCAAGGTTTAGGTGGAAAAAAGCTAGCAAGATTATACCAAGAATTGAACATAGTAGATGAACAAACCTTAAGAGAGGCATGTGAGCGTGAAGAGATTCAACAGTTAAAGGGATTTGGCAAAAAGTCAGAAGAAAAAATTTTAGCAGCATTAGACAATTTAAATAGTCAACCAGATAGATTACCAGTGGCTAAAGTGTTACCTCTTGTAAAAGTAGTCGAAGACTATCTATCCAAAATAGAAGAAATCAAGAGGTTCTCACTAGCAGGCAGCATGAGAAGGTATCGTGAAACAGTGAAAGATATTGATTTTATTATTTCAAGTGACCAACCAGAAAAAGTAAGGGAAAAATTATTGAGTATAGAGGGAAATGTGGAAACTATTGCATCTGGAGATACCAAGGTCTCCATCGTCCTCAAAGATACTTATGAGATTCATATTGATTTTCGTATTGTAGAGGAACAAGCTTTTCCAACTACTTTACATCACTTCACTGGTTCAAAGGATCATAATGTATTAATGCGTCAGTTAGCGAAATCACAAGGTAAAAAAATTAGTGAGTATGGCGTGGAAGATCTGGAAACAGGAGAAATCATTACTTTTGATTCCGAGGAAGCATTTTATAAAAGTTTTGGCTTGCACTACATTCCCCCTGAAATAAGAGAAGGGAAGGATGAAATAGAGTTAGCGAAAGAACCGATTAAACTGGTACAGGAATCAGATGTAAGAGGGGATCTTCATATGCACTCGACTTGGAGTGATGGTGCTCAATCTATTGAAGAGATGGCGCAAAAGGCCTTAGATAAAGGGCACGACTATATCGTTATTACGGATCATTCCAAATATTTACGAGTAGCAAATGGATTAAATGAAGAAAGATTGCGCAGACAAAGACAGGAAATAGAACAACTTCGTCTGAAATTTCCTGAACTAGACATATATGCAGGAATTGAAATGGATATATTACCTAATGGAAACCTTGACTTTACAGATGAGACATTAAAAGAATTAGACTTTGTAATAGCGTCCATTCATTCCAGTTTTCAGCAATCACAAGAAAAAATACATGAGCGGTTAACACGTGCTTTAGAAAATCCTTATGTTCATATGATAGCTCATCCAACTGGCAGGTTGATTGGACGTAGAGAAGGGTATTCTGTTGATATAGAATGGTTAATCGACAAAGCAAAACAAACGAACACAGTGCTAGAATTGAATGCTAACCCCAACAGGTTAGACTTATCTGCAGAGTGGGTTCAACATGCACAAGAAAAAGGAGTTAACATTGCTATTAATACAGATGCGCATGATTATCGCATGTTAGATCATATGACATCAGGATGTCGTACCGCTCGAAGAGGCAAATTATTTAAAGGAACGGTCATCAATACCATGACTAGGCAAGAGTTCAAGCATTTTCTAGCTAAGGATTAGGAGGAGTTCACGTTCATGAACAAGCGAATTTTTCATGTCTTAGAATTTGATAAAATCATATCTCAATTAATGGAGCAAGCCGCATCTTCGCTAGGAGTGGAACAGGCTCGAGCACTACTTCCTTCTACGGACTTTGACCAAGTGGTGAAGTGGCAAGATGAAACAGATGAAGCCTTTCATATCCTCCGATTAAAAGGCCATATCCCATTAGGTGGCATCGTTGATATAAAACCTAGTGTGAAACGTGCTGCTATTGGGGGGATGTTAAATCCACAAGAGTGCTTAGATATTGCCAGTACAATTTATGGTGGAAAACAACTGAAATATTTTTTCGATCAATTAGAAGATGTAGAAGCTCCTATCATGGAAGAGTTAGCGGATCAAATTGTACCATTAAATGAATTAGAACGAGAAATTAAAAATTGTATTGATGACCATGGCCATATGATGGATGGGGCTTCGGATAAGTTGAGAGGTTTGCGTTCTAAAATTCGTACCAATGAAAATAGAGTTCGAGATAAATTAGACCATATTACAAAATCAAAATCCAAGATGTTATCCGATGCGATCATCACTATTCGAAATGATCGTTATGTGCTGCCAGTAAAGCAAGAGTATCGTTCGGCAGTTGGCGGCATTGTTCATGATCAATCTTCTTCTGGTGCTACCTTATTTATGGAGCCGCAATCGGTTGTGGAAATAAATAATGAATTACAAGCAACCAAAGCTGAAGAGAAGAATGAAATTGAAAGAATATTAAGAGAGTTATCACAGCGCATTGCTGATGATGAAGCTTTCTTAATGCAAAATGTAGATGCGCTATCAAAGCTCGACTTCATTACAGCACGTGCCAAGTTAAGCCATCAAATGAAGGCAAGTAGACCAACAATGAACGACCATGGTATGATTAAAATGAAACAAGCAAGGCATCCCCTTATTGAACCAGATGAAGTGGTAGCAAATGATGTTGAGTTAGGGGAAGATTTCTCAGCGATCGTCATCACTGGACCGAATACGGGGGGGAAAACGGTCACATTGAAAATGGTGGGCCTTTGTACATTGATGGCACAGTCAGGCTTGCAAGTCCCTGCATTGGATGGTTGTCAGTTAGCAATCTTCTCGAATGTTTTTGCAGACATTGGAGATGAACAGTCGATTGAACAAAGCTTAAGTACATTTTCTTCCCATATGACCAATATCGTGGACATATTGGGACACTTTGATTCTAGTTCTTTATTGTTGTTTGATGAGTTAGGTGCTGGTACAGATCCACAAGAAGGTGCTGCACTTGCTATGTCTATCTTAGATTATGTAATAGAAAAAGGGGCTCGTGTAATTGCTACGACACACTATCCAGAATTAAAAGCATATGGATATAATCGAGAGGAAGTCGTTAATGCATCGGTGGAGTTTGATGTGCAGACATTAAAACCGACCTACCGCTTATTAATCGGAGTACCAGGCCGCAGCAATGCCTTTGATATATCGAAAAGACTGGGGTTAAGCGATCAAGTCATAGCGAAAGCAAAAGAGCAGATTGGAGCAGATTCCAAAAGTGTGGAAAACATGATTGCATCCTTAGAGGATTCTCGTAAAAAGGCGGATGCAGATTATGAACAAGCACACAACATATTAGAAGAAACTGCTCAATTAAAGAGAGATTTAGAGAAGCAATGGCGACAATTAGAAGAACAGCGAGAAGCGATTTATAAAAAAGCGGAAGAAAAAGCAGAAAAAGCTGTAGCAAAAGCTCGTGAAGAAGCAGAAACAGTGGTATCAGAGCTTCGTAATATGAAGACAGAAACAGAATGGAAAGAGCACGAGTGGATTGAAGCGAAAAAATTGTTAAATGAAGCTCAGCCTGACCTTTCAAAGAAAGAAAAGAAAAAGGCACCAACTATTGATGAAGATAAGGCGAAAACATTAAAACCAGGCGATGAAGTAAAATTATTAACCTTAGATCAAAAAGCAACTGTAATAGAACAAACAGGTAAAAATGAATTCCAAGTGCAAGTCGGTATCATGAAAATGAAGGCAAAACGGAAAGATTTATTATTTGTACGACGCGATGAGCCGAAAATGGAGAAGCCATTAGCGACCGTTAGAGGAGCTCATTATCATGTGAAACCAGAGTTGGATGTCCGAGGTGAAAGGTATGAAGATGCCCTGCAGCAATTAGAGAAATATATTGATGATGCCCTTTTAGCAGGTTATGGAAAAGTATCGATTATTCACGGGAAAGGGACTGGAGCGTTACGTAAAGGTGTCAGAGCATTTGCAAGAAAGCATTCCAAAATAGCAGGTGCTAGAGATGGCGGAATGAATGAAGGTGGACTAGGTGTAACCGTTCTGGAATTGTCATAGCTAACAGAGGACGAATCTTGCCCCCATGATATAAAGAGAGAATTCCATCAGTAGGGGTCTTCACCCCCCCTGTGGTTAGCGAAACTTATCAGGGTGCTAGTGCCCTGTCCGGTATCTCCCACTTCTACTTCTTGCATTAATCTACGTCATTAACTGTGGGCTTACGGACGATTGTTCACCGTGATAAAATTGGGATGAGGAGTGGGCTTAACATTGTCTGATTTTTGGAGTAATATCTTTGTCGAAACAGCTGCAAGATATAGTGTTGCGGTTTTATGTTTGATTGTTTTTTTAGTCATTTTTGAGCTTGTCACATCTTATAAGAATTGGGACGAAATAAAGCGAGGAAACATGAGTGTGGCGATGGCAACAGGAGGAAAAATCTTTGGAATTGCAAACATATTTCGTTTTTCCATCCAACATAATGATTCCATCCTTGAAAGTATGACGTGGGGAACATTTGGATTTATTTTATTACTTTTAGGTTACTTTATTTTTGAATTTTTAACACCTACGTATAAAATTGATCAAGAAATTGCAAGGGATAACCGAGCAGTAGGGTTTATTTCTATGGTTATTTCTGTTGGCTTATCCTTTGTAATTGGTTCTAGCATTGGCTAAGGGAGTGCGAATAGTTGAAAACATTAGCATATGTATTAATCGTTTTGTCAATTGTATTTCTTGCACTTGGTATAGTGTATTTACTATAATGTCAAAAGTATAACACGTGCCAAATCATTTATAATAAGCAAAGTAGTGGCAACCTTTTTTGTGACAATGTTATACTGTATGAGAAATTCGGCTATGAAGGAGGAATGAAAATGGCAATCGTAAATGCTACAGATAGCAATTTTAGTACAGAAATAGGCGAAGGATTAGTTTTAGCTGATTTCTGGGCAACTTGGTGTGGACCTTGTAAAATGATTGCACCAGTTCTAGAAGAAATAGATGGTGAATTGAGTGATCAAGTAAAAATCGTCAAATTAGACGTAGATGAAAACCAAGAAACAGCAGGGAAGTATGGGGTAATGAGTATTCCAACACTTCTATTATTTAAAGACGGGGAAGTAGTAGAACAAGTAGTTGGGTACCAACCTAAAGAAGCGTTAGTAGAAATTATTAATAAACATTCCTAATTCTTCTCGAATGAAAATATTGGAATGCCAATCCCTTATTGTAGCCCCAGTGCTATAATAAGGGATTGTTTTACCTTTAGGAGTGTGTTTTTCGATGAATGAAACGATAAGAGAGAAATTGGCAGTCTTACCAACACAACCTGGATGCTATTTAATGAAGGATAAACATGGTACAGTGATTTATGTGGGGAAATCGAAATTGCTGCGAAATCGTGTGAGATCTTATTTTACAGGAGCTAATGATCAAAAAACACAACGCCTGGTGCGAGAGATTAAAGATTTTGAATACATAGTGACAAGTTCTGAAATCGAAGCACTAATATTAGAAATGAATTTGATCAAAAAATATGACCCTAAATATAATGTATTATTAAAGGATGACAAGTCGTATCCTTTCTTAAAGATCACGAATGAACGCCATCCCCGTTTAATAGTTACCAGAAAAGTCAAGAAAGATAGAGGTAAGTATTTTGGCCCTTATCCTAACGTCTTAGCAGCTAGAGAAACAAAAAAGCTACTGGACAGGTTGTATCCTCTACGTAAATGTAAGAATCCGAAAGGGAGGCATTGTTTGTATTACCATATGAATCAATGCTTAGCCTGTTCAGAAAACCCGCCATCGCGAGAAGAGTATCAGAAAATTGTGCAGGAAATGACAAGTTTTTTAAATGGCGGTCATAATCAAATCAAAAAAGATTTAACAGAGAAAATGTACGACGCTTCTGAGTCGTTAAATTTTGAACGTGCAAAAGAAATTAGAGATTTAATTGAGCATTTGGAATCTGTTATGGAACAACAAAAAATGACGATGAATGATAATGTGGATCGAGATGTATTTCACTATAGTTATGACAAAGGGTGGATGTGTGTCCAAGTATTCTTTATTCGACAAGGAAAACTTATCGAACGTGATGTATCATTATTTCCTTTTTTTGACGATGCTCAAGAAACCTTCCTAAGCTTTATCGGTAGTTTTTATTTACACCATCATCACCCAAAACCTAAACAGGTTTTAGTCCCAATCCCGACAGACGTAGAATTATTGAAAAAATTATTAGAAGTAGACGTTCATATACCGATGCGCGGCAGAAAAAAAGAATTAGTAGAATTAGCTGGAAAAAACGCAGAAATCGCTCTAAAAGAAAAATTTACTTTAATAGAAAGAAATGAAGAACGAACGATTAAAGCAGTGGAACGTCTAGGCGAAAAGCTTGAAATTGAAACTCCGCATCGGATTGAAGCATTTGATAATTCTAATATTCAAGGCACGGACCCAGTGTCAGCAATGGTCGTATTTATTGATGGTAAACCTGCTAAAAAAGAATATAGAAAATATAAAATAAAAAATGTGGAAGGCCCTGATGATTATGAAACAATGCGTGAAGTAATCAGAAGAAGATATACGAGAGTGTTAAAAGAACATTTACCACTCCCTGATTTGATCATGGTCGACGGAGCAAAGGGGCAGATGTCAGCAGCGATTGATGTATTAGAAAACGAATTAGGTCTAGACATTCCATTATGTGGTCTCGCGAAGGATGATAAACATAGAACAAGTGAACTTTTGTACGGTGAACCTGTTCAAGTTGTTTCGCTAGATCGACGCTCTCAGGAGTTTTATTTTATTCAGCGGATACAGGACGAAGTACATCGATTTGCTATAACTTTTCACCGTCAGTTACGGGGGAAGGGGGCTTTTCATTCAGAATTAGATAAAATTGATGGAGTAGGTGCACAGCGTAAAAAGTTATTATTGACTCATTTTAGATCTATTACTGAACTAAAAAAGGCAACAAAGGAAGAATTAATCCGATTAGGTATTCCAAACCCTGTTGCCGAAAACATTATCTCTCAATTAAAGAGCAAGATACAGAATGACTAGATCCCCTATACTGCTTGGAAGCATAGGGGATCTATTGATGGATAACTTGTAGTATTACATAATTTTTTTTGATGTCCGGTAAGCATTCACAGCTTTTACCTGTGATGTGTTCCATGGATGCTGCTAGAAATCCTGCTTCCAACTGAAAATCTATTTTTTCTATGGTTTGAAATCTAGCTAATACGATGTCTCCATCCAGCCTAAATAGATGCCCTTTCCGTTTTTCTTTTTCTAATTGTAAATCACCCCAACCTGCATGCACGAAAAACTGTTCCACTTCTTCAATTGCTCCACATTCGGTATGACGAGCTAAATTTTTTCCAAGCACATATAAAATCAAATCTGATTCTTCCCCTAACATGTCTGGTAAACCTATATATCGAATAATATCATATCCGCTACTTGTTGTTTGAAGATTTGTAAGTACTGTAGCCATATTTGGTGTTTGTCGACTCAAAATTGTTCCCCTCTCCATGTTTTCGTCCGTTATTTTATTACTATTATCCTCTTTTTCTATCAAAACTTCAATCTTATTACATAACTTTTACAGAAAAATAGGTGTCATCAAGGTAAATGATTAATCATTATATGAGGTATGGCAAATATTGTCCAAAAATAGTATTCGTTTTCTTGACGCTTTTTCCCGATAGAAGTACAATAGTTGTGTTGACAAAATACGTGCTTTGGAGATGAATATATGTTCTAAAAGGAGGAAAAACTAGAAAAGTACTTTTAGATCATGTTGTAAAGCGCTTTTATATGAGAGTGCTTCGTTATCCATCGCGTATATGTTGTATGCACATTTATTTCTAGAGGGGGGTACAAAAACTTGGAAAATAGGGAATTTTTTTATCGCAGGTTACATTCACTATTAGGGGTTGTGCCGATAGGGATCTTTTTAATTCAGCACTTGGTCGTAAACCACTTTGCTGTATATGGTCCGGAAAGCTTTAATAAAGCGGCACATTTTATGCATGATTTGCCATTTAGAATTGTGCTTGAAACTTTCATTATTTTTCTACCCATTTTGTTTCATGCTGTATTAGGTGTTTATATCGTCTTTGTAGCGAAAAATAATGTTCAACGATATGGGTACTTTCGTAATTGGATGTTTTACCTACAAAGAATCACAGGGATTATCACCTTGATTTTTATAGTATGGCATGTATGGGAAACACGTGTTCAAATTGGAATGGGAACAAAAGATTTGGATTATAGCTTGATGGAAAATATTTTAGCTAATCCAGTTATGTTTTGGTTCTATGTTATTGGTGTCGTGTCTACGACATTCCACTTTGCAAACGGATTGTGGAGTTTCCTTGTAACATGGGGAATTACCGTAACACCGCGTTCGCAAAAAATTGCTACATATGCAACACTTTTAATCTTTTTAGCAGTAACGTACATCGGAATTCGTGCGCTATTTGCATTTGTTTAATAGATGAATGATAAGATTAGTTGAAATTGAAGGAGTGAGTATGAAATGAGTGATCGCAATATAGTTATTGTCGGTGGTGGTCTTGCAGGCTTAATGGCCACAATTAAAGCAGCAGAAGCAGGAGTTCATGTAGATTTATTATCTATAGTTCCTGTAAAACGTTCTCACTCTGTCTGTGCACAAGGCGGTATCAATGGTGCTGTTAATACAAAAGGGGAAGGCGATTCACCATGGGAACACTTTGATGACACGGTTTATGGTGGAGACTTCTTAGCAAATCAGCCTCCAGTTAAGGCAATGTGTGACGCAGCTCCAGGAATCATACATATGTTGGACCGTATGGGTGTTATGTTTAATCGTACGTCTGAAGGTTTACTGGACTTCCGTCGCTTCGGTGGAACACAGCATCACCGTACCGCATTCGCAGGTGCCACAACAGGGCAGCAATTGCTATATGCATTGGACGAGCAGGTTCGCCGTTTTGAAGTACAAGGCCTTGTAACTAAATATGAAGGCTGGGAATTTATTTCAGCGATTGTTGATGATGAAGGGGTAGGTCGAGGTATTATCGGTCAAAATATCAAATCGCATGAATTAAAAGCCTTTAAAGCAGATGCTACTATTTTTGCATCAGGTGGACCAGGTATCATTTTTGGTAAATCAACGAACTCTGTTATTAATACAGGTTCTGCAGCGGCAGGTCTATATTTACAAGGTGCTGTTTATGCAAACGGTGAATTTATTCAAATCCATCCAACTGCAATTCCGGGTGATGACAAACTCCGTCTAATGAGTGAGTCTGCTCGTGGAGAAGGCGGCCGTGTATGGACATACAAAGATGGAGAGCCATGGTATTTCTTAGAAGAGAAATATCCTGCATATGGTAACCTTGTTCCTCGTGATATCGCAACTCGTGAAATTTTTGATGTGTGTGTGAATCAGAAACTAGGTATTAATGGGGAGAACATGGTATACCTAGACCTTTCTCATAAAGATCCGAAAGAGTTAGATGTAAAGCTTGGTGGTATTATTGAAATTTATGAAAAATTCGTTGGAGAAGACCCTAAAAAGGTACCAATGAAAATTTTCCCTGCTGTTCATTATTCTATGGGTGGTTTATGGGTTGATTATGATCAAATGACAAACATTCCAGGTATTTTCGCAGCAGGTGAGTGTGATTATACACAGCATGGTGCGAATCGACTTGGTGCAAACTCTTTATTATCATCTATTTATGGTGGTATGGTAGCAGGGCCGAATGCTATTAAATATATTGATGGATTAGAGAAAACAATCGATGATGTACCATCTTCTATATTTGATAATAAGTTGAAAGAAGAAGAAGATTATTTTGAAGAATTGCTTGCAATGGATGGCGAAGAGAATGCTTATCAAATCCATAAAGAATTAGGCGAGTGGATGACTGATAACGTAACCGTTGTTCGTGACAATGAAAAGCTATTAAAAACAGATGAAAAAATTCAAGAATTATTGGAACGCTGGGAAAATATTAATATCAATGATACTTCACGCTGGAACAATCAAGGGGTTATGTTTACAAGACAATTAAAACATATGCTTCATCTTGCTCGTGTTATTACAATGGGAGCATATAACCGTAATGAAAGTCGCGGTGCACATTATAAGCCAGAGTTCCCTGATCGTAATGATGAGGAATGGTTAAAGACAACCATGGCATCTTTCGATAATGAGAAGAATGGACCAACTTTCGATTATGAAGATGTCGATGTATCGTTAATCAAACCGAGAAAACGTGATTATAGTCAGAAAAAATAAAGGGGGTAGAAACAAATGGCAGAAGACACTATTACTCTAGTCATTACTAGACAAGATAGTCCGGATTCATCACCTTATGAGGAGACTTTTAAAGTCAATTATCGAAAAAATATGAATATTATTTCTGCATTAATGGAAACACAGAAAAATCCATTGAACGCCAAGGGTGAGAGAGTTGCACCGGTGAATTGGGAGTCAAACTGTTTAGAAGAGGTATGTGGAGCTTGTTCCATGGTGATCAACGGTGAACCTCGACAAGCTTGTTCCACCTTGGTTGATAAATTAGAACAGCCCATTCGTATTGCACCAATGGCAACGTTCCCAGTAGTTCGTGACTTAGTTGTAGATCGCAGCCGTATGTTTGATTCCTTGAAGAAAGTGAAAGCATGGGTTCCGATTGATGGAACTCACGATTTAGGCCCAGGTCCAAAAATGCCAGAGAAAAAGCGTCAATGGGCTTATGAGCTTTCTAAATGTATGACTTGTGGTGTGTGTTTAGAGGCATGTCCGAATGTAAATAGTAAGTCTGAATTTATCGGACCAGCTCCATTATCACAAGTACGCTTACACAACTCCCATCCAACGGGTGCTATGAATAAAAGTGAACGTTTAGAAGCATTGATGGAAGATGGAGGTCTTGCAGGTTGTGGCAACTCACAAAATTGTGTTCAAGTTTGCCCTAAAGGTATTCCATTAACTACTTCCATTGCTGCTTTGAATAGAGAAACCAACATTCAATCATTTAAAAATTTCTTTGGCAGTGATTATGCGCATTAAGAAAAAAAGCAGTCATGTAAAATGGCTGCTTCTTTTTTTTTACAAAAGTCTCGAAAAGTTGAAATATTAGACGTTTGTAGAGCACAAGTTAACTTTACTTGACATATTATACAGTGACTAAGTAATACCCTCTTCAATTAAACGCCTGAAAGTAGCAAGGAGGGGTTAACATTTGAAAGATAATGACTACAAGCCGAAGCAATTACTGACCAAAAGGGAAAAAGAAGTATTTGAGCTATTAGTGCAAGATAAAACCACTAAGGAAATCGCCCAAGAGCTTTTTATCTCACAAAAAACTGTTCGTAATCATATATCAAATGCGATGCAAAAATTGGGTGTAAAGGGGCGCTCACAAGCAGTAGTGGAATTATTACGCATGGGCGAGTTAAAGCTTTAGATGAAGGCCAGTTATTCTATTCCAGAATAACTGGTTTTTCTGTTTTTAGAAAATGTTGAAAATATAGTATCACTACACTGTTGAATGATGGAAAGTATTCATCTTCTTTCAAGCATTTGAAAATATATCATATTACGCACATTGCTTAAGCTACATATGGTCATGGTGGTTACATCACTACTTTTTTTAAAATTTGCGGACATACTGATACTAGAATAAAAAGTGGATACCCCATTAACGAAACTCATATTTGGATATAATGAT
>NZ_WIXM01000038.1 GCF_010993965.1 Gracilibacillus sp. YIM 98692
TAGGAATCATCTTCTCAATGTAGCATAGTCTTTTTTTTAAAATGTCCTTTACAAAGGGTACACTTTAGTTTTGGCTGGTTCTTTTTATTCACCAAGATAATTTATTATTTTTATAATTTTTTGCGCAGATGTGCAATTTTTTCTTCAATTTCAGCAAGCTGCTTTTCCCCATTTGCGGTATTCCCGCCAACGGAATCTAGTTTCTCTAAATCAGAGGAAATACGTATATAATCGGATTTTAATTCTGCAATCTGATCTTCTATTTCACTTCTTTGCATTTTAACACCTCATTTTATACAGTTCTTATGTCTCATAGTAAAAGAAATCAATGGAAACAGCAAGTTGATTGATTTTTAACCGCTTACAAGTGTAGAATATAACTAAATATAAAGGTAAGGATATTATATAAAAGCATTTGCCATTATTCTAGTCGTCTTACACTTACATCTTTTTAGAATTGGGGAATTTGTAGTTTAATTCTGTAATATGAGGGTATAGTAAATTTGTACAATTGTAATTATTTCGGTAAGATTATAAATAATGGTTATTTGACTATTTTTTTCTAGTCCTTTAGAAGGAGGAGCTAATATATTGATCGTTATAGAATGGATTAAAAAAATATTTCAATTTATTGATAACATGTTTATGAAACTAGAAGAGTTTATTTTAAGTTTTGCTATTATTCTCATCTCTATTATGATTGTGGGGAATGTGATAGCACGTGAAGTGTTTAGTTCTGGAGCTTTTTTCTTTGCTTATGAAGTAAGTAAATTCGCCATTGTTATTGCAACCTTTATGGGGATAGGCTATGCAGCACGAAAAGGCCGTCATATTAGCATGTCGGCATTTTATGATTTTGCTTCTTTTAAAATACGAAAAGTGATGATGATCGCAATTAATTTTATTACTGCTATCGTGATGTTTATGCTTGCTTATTTCACTTATAGTTTACTAATGTTTGAATATAGTACAGGTGCTATTACAACAGCCTTAGAATTACCTAGATATTGGATGGCTATATTTTTACCACTTGGATTTTTCCTTGCTGGCATTCAATTTTTACGTAATACCATTATTAACTTTACAGCAAAAGCAAAGGATAAAGTGTACTTAGGTATTGATGCAGTGGATTATAACGACACAAAAGATAAAGATGTAAAATTAGAAGATTTATCTGTATAGATATAGTATACGACAAAGTATAGAGAGGAAAAGATTATGTTAACAACGTTATTAGTAATTATGATCATATTGCTTTTGTTGAACTTCCCGATGATGATCCCGCTTATCTTAGCACCAGTCATTATTATGTTAGTATATAATCCAAATGTGAATATGGATCTGTTAATGAAACAGCTCTTAACAGGTATCGAGTCGCCAGTGTTATTATGTGTGCCGCTATTTATTTTTGCAGCAGATATTATGACTTCAGGACGAACATCTCAGAGGTTGCTAGATTTTATTGGTGCTTTTGTTGGACATATACGTGGGGGATATGCAGTAACAACAGCTGCAGCATGTACCATGTTCGGTGCGATTTCAGGTTCAACACAAGCAACCGTAGTAGCTATTGGTCGTCCAATGCGAGAAAGATTATTAAAAGTAGGATATAAAGATTCAAATGCTATAGCACTTATTATCAATTCAAGTGATGCAGCATTACTGGTACCACCTAGTATCGGGATGATCATTTATGCCTTAGCAGCAGGATCTGGTGTATCTGTCGGGGATCTATTTATTGCTGGTATAATTCCTGGTTTAATGGTGTTTCTTGCATTTGCTATTTATAGTGTGATTTATGCAAAAGTAAAGGATATCCCCTTAGCAGAGAAGGTAAATTGGAAAGAACGTTTTAAGTTTTTCCGGAAAACATTATTACCATTAGGGTTTCCGGTTATTATTATCGGCGGGATTTACCAAGGTTTCTTTACTCCAGTGGAGGCTTCAGGTGTTTCTGTATTGTATGCATTTATTTTAGAAGTGCTAATTTACAAATCAATACCAATTAAAGAGATTCCAAAAATTGCTTTATCTACTGGACTTGTTACATCAGCGGTATTTATTCTAGTTGCTGGTGGTCAAGTTTTTACATGGGTTCTTGGATTTGCGAGAATCCCGCAGCAAATTACAGAAGCGGTTCTAGGGTCTGACCCTAGTGCATTATATGTATTGTTAATTGTAAGTATTTTCTTCTTTATTGGATGTATGTTTGTCGATCCTATTGTAGTTATTTTAATTTTAACTCCAATTTTTGTGCCAGCGGCAGAGGCTGCAGGGGTCAATTTAATCCATTTAGGAATTATCGTGACTTTCCAAGCGGCATTAGGTTCAGCAACACCACCGTTTGGTGTTGATATATTTACCGCCAGTGCGGTATTCAAAAAACCGTATTTGGAGGTTATTAGAAGTACACCACCATTCATTATCATGCTTTTAATAATTGGGGTCTTACTTGTATTATTCCCTCAATTATCATTAATGTTAATTTAATGAACTAAGATATTAAAGTGGCTTTTTAGCCACTTAATATAAAATAAAAAACCTAGGGGGTAATGATCATTTTTAACAAAAAGTATTTACTTATGTTAATCTCTGTATTGACACTAAGCTTCTTGCTTGTAGCATGCGGAGGGAACAACGAAGAAGACACAGAAGGTAATGAAGGTGAAGATAACGGAACTGAAGAAACAGATGAAGGAACAGAAGATACTGGTGAAGACACTGGTAATGAAGGCGAAGCATCAGGGGAATTTGAAGAACAAACTTGGGAATTTGTAACGGAAGAGTTAGAAGGCCAGGTTCAATACGAATATGCAGCAGAGTTTGCAAAACGTATTGATGAAAAATCAGGTGGAGCTATCACTGTTACGCCATATGAATATGGTGCTTTAGGTAGTGAAGTAGACCAAGCACAATTACTACAACAAGGCGGTGTGCAAATGGCCGTTATGTCTCCAGGGTTTACTGGTGGACAAGTACAAGATGGTCAAATCTTTTCACTTCACTATTTCTTCCCAGCTGATCCAGAGCAAACTCATGAAGTTTTAACAAATAGTGAAGCACTGAATCAAGACTTAAGAGCAAAATATGAAGAGCATAGCATTACGCCATTATCATACTGGACAGAAGGTGCTATGGCTTGGACTAGTAATGTAGGCATTGAATCTCCGGAAGATTTTGATGGATTAAATGTACGTGTACAAGAGTCACCGCTAATGCGTGAATCATTTGGTGCATATGGTGCAACTGTACAATCTATCAGCTGGGGTGAATTGTATACTGCATTGGATCGTGAAACAGTAGATGCACAAGAGAACCCTGTATTCTTTATTAATTCTGCTAGTTTCCATGAGGTGCAAGATACATTAACTATCTCTAATCACAACAACTATGTTGCCATGACAACAGTAAATACTGAATGGTATAACAGTTTAGGAGATGCAGAGAAACAATTAATTGATGAGACAGTAGCAGAGATGCAAGATTGGGTATTTGATGAGCAAAAACGTCAAAACGAAGAAGGTTTAGCTGCAATTAAAGAGGATACAGAAAATCCTACTGAAATCATTGAACTAACAGATGATCAAATTGCTGCATTCAAAGAAGTAGCAGAACCAGTGCACGAATACTATCGTAATGAAGTAGAAGGCATTGACCCTGCTATCTATGACAAATTAAAAGAAGAGATTGCGGAAGTTACTGGTGAGTAATTCGCAAATCACAGTAAAACAGCCTTAGCTCCACGAGCTAAGGCTGTTTTTATTAAGGCTTGGAGCCCCCTTTAACCATAAACCGCATAGCACAATAGCCATAAACTGTGCAGTAACTTTGGTGAAGTTTTCATCCGCTTTTCTCGATGAGTGTGTAATCGACGCTGCGGAAAAACACTCGCTTTCCGGGGGCAGCACCTCAGCCTCCTCACTCACCAAAACCGTTCGCTGTGGGGTCTTCGGAAGCTGCTCTTCCCCCAGGAGTCTCGCATTTTTCCGCCGCTTGTGTGAGTGTTCTTATTTAGTAAGAAAAAATTCTAGTAGCTTTTATAAATGATGCATTTGCACAAAAAATTCACCATCCTGACAGCGTAGGAAATATACGTAGACTCCTGCGGGAAAAGCAACGGCTGAAGATCCCGCAGGAAGTGTATTTTGCTTCCGAGGAAGCTGAAGCGTTGCCCGCGGAAAGCGAAGTATATTTCCGAAGCGTCATTTAAACTCTCACCCTACACTATTGCGCAGTTTTGTTCAACTATACATTAAAACAATTCAGGGTTATTTTCAGGTTGTTTCTTTCGCCATTCTTCATAAAAATGAGAGATGATGGTCTTTACAACGGCGTATGCCGGGATGATAAATAACAGTCCAAGAAAACCTGCGATGGCACCGGCAGCTAAAATAAGTGTAATCACGGTAAGGGGGTGTAGTGATAACGCTCGTCCCATTACATTCGGTGATATAAAATTGCTTTCCAGCTGTTGAGCAATAACCATGACAACCAGTGCCCATAACGCTATCATTGGATCTTGAAATAAACCAACAATAATAGCTGGAATTGCCGATAAAAATGGACCTACAAATGGTATGAAGTTCATGATAAGCCCAAATAACGCTAGCGATAAAGAGTAGTTTAAACCAATAATAACATACCCAATATAGAGCATAACACCAACACAGACACTTACAATAAATTGACCTTGTATAAACGAAGATAAGGTGTGGTTAATCTTTGCTGCAAGTGATTGAAAACTACTAGACTTACTAGGACTTAAAAATTTCGTAATACAAGGAACAAACTTATGCCCATCCTTTAACATAAAGAATAAAAAGAATGGTATTAAGAAAAAGGCAAAAACAAATCCAAAAACTTCACCAATGACATCAAATAGAGTAGATGTAATTTTTTCTGCATAGCCATCCAAATTGTTTGTTATATTTTGAATAGAATTTTCAAACTGTTGTGGGATGATATTTTGATTATCTTGCCAAATTTTTAAAAGTTGTTCAGTGTTTTCTACCATCTTCGGGACGCTCTCGACAAAGTTAGAGAATTGTTGTTGTACAATAGGTGCAATAAATACAATGCCTATCGTTAACACAAGAATAATGACGAAGAAAACAATAAATGTCCCGCCAACTCGAGGTACTTTTCTCCTTTCAAGCCAATTCACAATCGGATTCGTTATGTAAAAAACCATCCCTGCTCCAATAATAGGGACAGCAATCGCTGTCAGGTAGGCGCCAATTGGTGCGAAGATAAACCTTGTCAGATAGATAAGGTAAATTAAACCGAAGAAAAATATTAGTGTTAAGAGAATATGGGTGCTCTTTTTTTCAAACAAAAGCCTCACAACCTTTTTACGAAAATCATACTTTATCATAATTTTACCATAAAAAAGGATGAAAACGTATCATATTCAAATAGAATCAAACATATTTTTATGCTAGTATGATATATATGGAAAGGTTAGGTTAATTAAAGGGGGAATGGATTATGTCATGGAAGGAAAAGTATCAGAAGTGGATTTCGTTTACGGAGTTGGACAAGGATTTACAAGAGCAGCTAGAAAAACTAGAAGATAATGAAACAGAATTAGAGGATGCTTTTTATAAGGATCTAGCTTTTGGGACTGGTGGTATGCGAGGAGTGTTAGGTCCAGGGACGAATCGCATGAATATATATACGGTTCGTAAGGCTGTAGCTGGTTTATCTGCGTACATAACGGAAAATGTAACCGATGCAAAAAATCGTGGAGTAGCGATTGCGTATGATTCCAGGTATATGTCAAAAGAGTTTGCAGTTGAAGCGGCTAAAGTACTAGGGTCTCATGATATAAAAGCATATGTATTTGAATCTTTGCGCCCAACCCCATTGTTATCTTTTGCAGTACGTCATCTGAAAGCAGCTGCAGGTATTATGATCACAGCTAGTCATAATCCCCCAGAATACAACGGCTTCAAAGTCTATAATAAAGATGGTGGGCAAGTTCCTCTGGATGAAGCAGAGGCGATCATTGCAGAGGTAAACAAAATAGAAGATGAACTGCAAGTACGTGTTGGAGATCAGCAAGAACTGGAAAGTCAAAATCTATTAAACTGGATTGGTGAAGAAGTAGACCAAGCTTATTTGCAAGAATTGAAAACAATTAGTAAAGGATTAGGGAAAGACAATAAAGAACATGAAAACTTACGGATTATTTTCACACCGCTTCATGGCACGGCACATGATTTAGTGTTAGCTGGTCTTGATCAATTAGGTTTTGACAAAGTAGAAGTGGTTAAAGAGCAAGCGATCCCAGATCCAGAATTTTCCACTGTTACTTCTCCAAACCCAGAAGAGCACCAAGCATTTGAAATGGCTATCGAACAAGGGAAACAAGTAGATGCTGATATTTTAATCGGGACAGATCCAGATGCCGATCGTTTAGGTGTCGCGGTGCGAGATGGTAAAGGCTCTTATCAAGTAATTACAGGTAACCAATTAGGAACGTTGTTACTAGATTATACATTATCCCATTTAGACAAGCACCAGCGTGAAAATGGTCAATTGATCAAAACCATTGTAACAACAGAAATGGGAAGAGCTATTGCTGATCATTATGGGGTCAAAACTATGGATACGTTAACAGGGTTTAAATTTATTGGTGAAAAAATTAAGCAATTTGAATCCACTTCAGACCAATTCTTGTTTGGTTATGAAGAAAGCTATGGCTACCTAATTGGAGACTTTGTAAGAGATAAAGACGCTGTACAAGCAGCTGTAGCGGCATGTGAAATGTCTAGCTATTGGAAGGTAAAAGGAAAAACCTTATTAGAAGCGTTAGATACCTTATATCAGCAACATGGATATTATCTAGAGGGGATGAAATCCCTTACATTGAAAGGAAAAGATGGTGCTGATCAGATCACTGCTATCATGAGGGATATTCGTACTAATCCATTTGAGGCTTTAGGCAGCTTGCAGGTAGTTGCTGTAGAAGATTATCAAAAAAGAGAGCGTCAACTCACAAAAGAAAACCAAATAGAGACGATTCATCTTCCAGAAGCAGATGTGATGAAATTTAAACTTGAAAATGACGCATGGGTTTGCTTCCGTCCATCCGGAACAGAGCCGAAAATTAAAAGCTATTTCGGAGTGTGTACGTCATCACCAGCAGATAGTGATAAGCTATTAAAGGACATTCAGCAAGACGTGGAAGAGCGTATTAATAAAATTGTCGGCAGATTCGTATAAGAGAGCAAGAAAGAGAAGAACCTAATAACGGTAAAGGTTTTTCTCTTTCGTATTGATTCCCCTTAAGGTTGACAAAATCAGTAAAAAGACTTATAGTATGAATATACATAAAGGGGAGTAGCTACACAATAAATGTCGTCATTTCGAGAATGAATCTCCGGCATTATTGGCAACTCGACGTTGTTAGCGAGACCTTTACCACTAGTGGTAAAGGTCTCGTTTTTTTATGATCTTTACCATGTAGTGGAGATCATTTTTTTTTGCACGTTATGAAAGTATAAAATTTTAGCAGGGAAGCTACTCGACGTAGCAAAAAATTTTTAAGTACAAAGTATAAGTAAAACTAAGGCTTTCGCCATAAGGAATTGGCGATAAGCCAAGTTTTTCTTTAAAAAAGGAGAGGGATAAGAGTGGAATTACTCTTAGAATACGGTTGGGTATTAATTGTGCTCGTTGGTCTAGAAGGGATATTGGCAGCTGACAATGCGCTGGTTTTAGCCATCATGGTTAAACACCTTCCAGAAGAACAACGAAAAAAAGCTCTATTTTATGGTTTAGCTGGTGCTTTTATTTTACGATTCGGTTCTTTATTTATTATTTCGTTTCTCGTTGATGTATGGCAAGTTCAAGCAATAGGTGCAGCTTATTTACTGTTTATATCAGGTAAACACTTGTATGATACTTTTGCGAAGAAAAGGAATGAGATGGAAGAAGCCGAAGTAGAAGCAGAAGCAGCTGCAAAATCTGGCAGTGGTTTTTGGACAACAGTTCTAAAAGTAGAGCTAGCAGACTTAGCGTTTGCGGTCGATTCGATATTGGCAGCTGTTGCTTTAGCTGTAGCATTACCAGCAACAGGGTTACCGCAGGTAGGAAGCTTAGATGGCGGTCAATTTGCTGTTGTCTTAGCTGGTGGAATGATTGGTTTAATTATTATGCGATTTGCAGCAAATGTTTTTGTGAAATTATTAAAAGATCGTCCAGGTTTAGAAGTAGCGGCATTTGTTATTGTTGGATGGGTAGGGGTTAAGCTAGTAATCAGCGTATTAGCTCATGAGGATTTGCATATTCTACCACATGATTTTGCTCATTCATTAGCGTGGAAGTTAACCTTTTACACTATTTTAGTAGCGATAGCAGTGGCAGGCTGGTTTATGTCAGGTGCTAAGAAAAAGGAAACTAGTGCTTAAAAAGCTAATTATTTTTCATCCTTGCCCATGTTATGAAGGAAAAAGATGTAATAAACAATTAACATTTTCATTTAGACAAGTTTGCCATAAACAAGCATAAATATGTAAAAACTCCTTTTTTCTAAAAACGGAAAAAGGAGTTTTTTATACTATCAGAAAGTATAGATTATTATGGTTGATAGTATAAGTAAAACTAAGGCTCTCCTCTTTGACCTATTTTGACGTATATTGAGTAATCTTCCTATACCCTTCCTTTACCTTATTCGTATAATATAGTACATGCTTATGAATAAGGGGGAGGAAAATGAGGACATCACATAGAAGAAGAAGGAGGCCTCGTCTTTGTATCTTTTCTGGATACAATTGGTGTGGGCCGGGGTGCAGCGGTCCAGGTGAGCCTATTAACGCTGTAGATGCTGCATGTAAAGCTCATGACAAATGTTATCAAAGGAATGTTGATCGAAGTGGATGTGATGAAGCGTTTATCAAGAGGTTGGAAGCTTTTCAAAACCCTTATTCCAGAGAAGGCAGACATGCTAGACTCATGTTACAATACATGAAAATACAGCATTATTTTCGATCATTACCATAAAGATAGCAAATTTTAAAATGGATTCTGTAACAAATAGGCGGTGATTCAGCGAAAAAAAACAATAGATTCAGCCTCCTCACGAGCAACTTTGCTTTTGAGGGGGCACTCTATTATGGTCAGATGAAATAAAGAACTTCCAATTAATATATAAAGTAGATTTGTCTTTACTGCTCTTGTTGGCTAAAATTCCCTATATTCATTATAATAGAGAAAGTAAAAGGAGGTTTGAATAATGAAACGGTCATTAGAAAAATATGCAGAATTAGCTTTACATACAGGAGTAAACTTACAAAAGGGGCAAGGATTATTATTACAGGCACCTATTGAAGCAATTGAATTTGTACGGATTATTGTTAAAAAAGCGTATGAAGCAGGTGCCAAAAATGTTCATGTCGAATGGAAGGACGACGACCTTACTTATTTAAAAATGAAGCATGCACCAATGGAAGTATTAGAAACATTTCCAGAATGGCGCAAGAACGCTTTAATAGAAATGGTAAAAGAAGGATATGCGGTACTTAATGTATATGGTGAAAATCCTGATTTATTAAAAGAAGTAGACGGGAAACGTATGGCAGCCGTGACAAAAGCAAGCTCTATGGCATTGAAAGAATTTAGAGACTATATGATGAATGATAGAGCTCGTTGGTCTATTGTCGGTTTTCCGACCAATGAGTGGGCACAAAAAATTTATCCTGATGATAAGGCCGAAGCAGCTAAGGAAAAGTTATGGCAAGAAATTTTCCGCATTGCACGTGTAGATAAAGAAGAGCCGATCAAGGAATGGGAAAAGCATAATGAGCAGCTAAGAAATGCAAGAGAGTTTTTAAATGATAAACAGTACGTTAAACTTCATTTCCAAGCAGAAGGGACCGATTTAACAATCGACTTGCCTGATGGACATATTTGGCATGGAGGAGCTGCTAAAGCTGCTGATGGCATTCGTTTTAATCCGAATATACCAACAGAAGAAGTCTTTACGATGCCGCACAAATATGGTGTCAATGGGCAAGTTACAAGCACAAAACCTTTAAGCTTCCAAGGAAAGCTGATCGAAAACTTCACTTTAACATTCCGAGATGGAAAAGTAGTCGATTATACGTGTGAAAAAGGAGAAGAGGCACTTAAGAATTTATTAGATGCTGATAAGGATGGTGCTTCCAGGCTTGGCGAAGTGGCGCTTGTACCTCATGAGTCCCCTGTCTCTCAATCAGGAATTATATTCTTTAATACACTCTTTGATGAAAATGCTTCTTGTCACATTGCTTTAGGAAAAGCTTATCCAACTAATATATCAGGCGGGTCTGATATGGACCAACAGTCGATGGATGCTCATGGCGTAAATGATAGTATGGTGCATGAAGATTTTATGATTGGTTCGAGCACAATGAACATTGATGGCATCACAAAAAGTGGAGAGAAAGAAGCTATTTTCCGAAACGGGACATGGGCTATATCTTTTTAGAAAAGATAGGAAAGAAACTGTTATCTTGTATTAGATAGCAGTTTTTTTAAAACTATTTCATTTGTATTTCAATATGACAAGGTTATTTCAATGCCCTTACAATTACTTAAAGTTAAGCTAGATGACTTCCCCTTCTTTTGGTTTCCCGATAAAATGGAGGAAAATCAGATAAAGGGAGTTATGGTATGCAAAGAGAGGCCTATTTTGATAATGCGAAGCTCCTATTTATTTTTTTAGTTGTCTTTGGTCATTTAATTCAACCACTAAAGCCCAATATTGAACTTGTGGATGCGTTATATCAATCGATTTATTTTTTTCACATGCCAGTCTTTATCCTTGTAAGTGGTTTCTTCGCTAAAGGCTCAAGTGATAAAGGATATATCAAAAAGCTCTTCCAAAAATTATTAATACCATATTTTATTTTTCAACTAACATATTCGATTTATTTTTTAGGGATTGGCAAAAGTGAATGGGATAGCAGTATATATGACCCTCATTGGGGGTTGTGGTTCTTATTAAGTTTGTTTACGTGGCATATGATGTTAATTGTATTCAAGAAAATTCCACCTGTATTTGGTATACCTTTTGCTTTTCTTTTAGGGATTTTGATTGGCTATGTTCCGCTTTTTGGGGGAACGTTGAGCCTGTCTAGGACTTTTGTATTTTTCCCATTTTTCCTTATTGGATATTGGCTAACTAAAGAGGCCTTATTTAAATGGAGGAAAAAGGTATTACAATTAGTATCTGCTAGTATTTTAGCTAGTGTATTAGTTATAAGTTATTTCACGCCAACAATACCTGCTTCATGGTTGTTTGGATCAAGCTCCTATCAGGCATTAGATGAACCAGTTTATGGTGGTCTGATTAGATTAGCGATTTATATCGTAGCCATTTGCATGGTTTTTGCGATATTGTTGCTAGTGCCAAAAAAGGAATATTCTTATACCCATTTAGGACAATATACAATGTATGTTTACTTATTACATGGTGTAGTGATTCAATTTGCTAGACAAAATAACCTGCTGCAATTAGATCACAATCTAGACACCATTGGTTTAGCTGTGATTGTAGCTGCTTTAGTGAGGTTCTTGTCTTCGAGATGGGTCATCACCTTTACACAGCCACTAGTAGAAGGGAGAACAACTCTTTTACAAAATTGGTGGGAAGAGCGTCAAAAAAAGCAAGTCTATCATTATGAATAAAAGGATTGTCTCCACCTTTTAATGGTACACGCAACTGGAATATACTCGCTTGCACAGTGTTTCCTATACCGTGGTTATATTCCAGTTGCTAATAGCTTAACCTTTTCAACTGCACTTCTGAATTAGCTTTTACTACCCTGCGTAATGCTTCAGTATCCGGTCAACGGATCCGCCATATCCTTCTCCGAACATGTTTAAGTGAACAAGTAAATAGAATAGCTGGTACAGGGGCTTTGCATCTTGGTAATAATCAGGTAATGGATTGTGTGCCTGATAGGCTTCATAAAAATCATGAGGAAATCCGCCAAATAATTCAGTAAAAGCTATCTCAAACGCGTGATCTCCATAAACAATCGATGGATCGATTAAATAAGGGTTTCCATTTGGTCCTGTCAGCCAATTTCCTCCCCATAAATCACCGTGCAATAGGGATGATTTAGGATGAGCAGGGATATGTACATCTAGCTTTTCCATTAAAGCTTCTAACCGATTTCTCCTATGTTTTGGCATGCGCCCTTTGGCAATACCTATTTCTAACTGTTGCTGTAATCTTTTTTCACGGTAGTAGGATACCCAATTTTCATAGAATTGATTTTCTTGTGGTAATGTACCAACAAATGTAGGCATGTCTAACCCGAATTTTGAACCAACGTCCTTAAGGTGTAATTCCGCTAACCGCTCTCCAAGCAGTGTACCAGTGTTGGCATTTGCTCTCCCTTCGACCCATTCCATGATTAAACATACCGTTGCATTATTAGCATCTGTATCATAATGATACACTTTTGGCACATCTATGGTATTCGTTTGTTGGATCCGATTCAGTCCCTCCGCTTCTGCTTTAAAAAAATGGGAAAGGACATTTTGGTTTGTTTTAACAAAGTAGGATTGTTTAGCTGTTTGGACAAGGTAGGCTTGATTAATATCACCGCCAGAAACAGAATCGACAGATTTGATGGTGCTATCATCTCCGATGGCTGCTAACTTTTGTTCCATCCATGCTTGCATGTATACCAACTCCTTTGCACATAGTATATCATGTGAAAAAAGAGGTGGAAAAGTACGCAGTGTTTGTGTACAATAGGGAAGGTTTCAAATTATATGAAAAGGAGTATAGATATGCAACGAGAACATTGGGCATCCAGACTTGGTTTTATGCTGGCTGCGATGGGTTCCGCCGTTGGTTTAGGGAATATATGGCGTTTTTCCTATGTAGCTGGTGAAAGTGGAGGAGGAGCCTTTTTAATATTATATATTGTAAGTGTTTTATTAATCGGGATTCCACTCCTGTTAGTCGAAGTAAGTATTGGTCGAAAAGCACAACAAGATATTGTTGGTTCATATAAAAAGTTAGCACCGAATAAACCGTGGTTTATGCTAGGTTATCTAGGTGTAGCAAGCGCGTTATTAATTTTAAGTTTTTATAGTGTTGTAGCAGGCTGGGCACTTTATTATTTTTGGGGATATTTGACAGGTGCCATGAATCAAATGCCAGAAATAGGATATGGAGGTACGTTTGAAAACTTTATCACACAAGATTATCAGCCACTATTTTGGCATGCATTGTTTTTAACTATTACGATGTTAATAGTGTTAGTAGGTGTCAAAAAAGGGATTGAACTAGCTAATAAAATTTTAATGCCGGTATTAGCTCTGTTAATGATTGGGCTAGCAATCTATAGTGTCACATTAAATGGTGCGAGTGAAGGGTTATCCTTTCTATTCCAACCAGATTGGTCTGTTTTAGAGGATCCTTCTGTTTATATAGCAGCACTAGGACAAGCCTTCTTCTCTTTAAGTTTAGGTGTGGGGACGATGATGACATATGGCAGTTATCTTTCAAACGGTCATAAACTGCCTAGTGCGACGGTTGGAATTGGTGTAATGGATACATTATTTGCCATTATCTCAGGTATCGTGATTTTCCCGGCTGTATTTGCTTTTGGCATTCAGCCAGATTCAGGTCCAGTACTTGTCTTTATTACGCTGCCGGAAATCTTTTATCAAATGAGTTTTGGCTGGTTGATTGGATTCGTGTTCTTTACAGCTTTGAGTTTAGCGGCTATTTCGTCTTCGATATCTTTACTAGAAGTGCCGGTTGCCTATTTAATGCGAGCAGCGAAGATGTCAAGGCGTTTAGCTTCATTCTTAGTCGGAATTGTGGTATTTATATCAGGGATTACCGTTTCTCTAGGTATGGGCAAATGGAGTGACGTCACACTAATTGGTAATCTCAATATTCTGGATTCCATGGACTTTCTGGCATCTAATATCTTTTTACCAGTAGGCGGTTTGACCATGGCTTTATTTGTCGGTTGGTACTTTAACAGAAGGGAAGCTTTAGATGCCAGCGACCTTACGGGATATGCTATCGGTAATTTATGGTATGTCATGATTAAATATGTCGCACCTGTTCTTATCATTATCATTTTCCTTAATTCCATTGGGATAGTATAATGAGGGAAAAGGGGAATCGGAAAAATGTCTATTACCAAACAACAAATTTTAAGAAAAGTAATTGCAGAATGCGAACAAGCTTTACAAAATGAAGAAAATATACGTGAGCATGCAAAGGCAGTGCAATCTTTAACAGACTTATTGTTAGAAACAGAAGCCGTACCAAAATCTTCTTCTGTTTCTACTCCAGCTTCTCAGTTTAGTGAAAAAGAGTTACAGCAAATGATGGGGGATTTCAAACAAGCTCCGTCAAAGTCTAATGATAAAAAGCAAGAACTAAATACAGGTTATGAAGAGGCAAACGGAGATTCCTTGCTTGATTTTTAAGGAATGGGGGAAAGATCATGTTAAAAGTTTTTCTAGTACTAGGTGTAATTAATGGATTTTTAGCTGTAACACTAGGGGCATTCGGTGCTCATGGCTTAGAAGGAAAGCTTTCGGAGAAAATGTTAAACATATGGGAAAAGGCTGTCCAATACCAAATGTTTCATACTGGTGCCCTATTGGTTACAGCCTTACTGATGCAACGGATAACTTCCGGTAGTATTGTTAGTGCAGGTTGGTTTTTCTTTATCGGTATTGTGATATTTTCTGGCAGCCTGTTCATTTATGCGACGTCTGGTCTTAAGTTTTTTGCCATGATCACACCGATTGGAGGACTTGCATTTTTAATCGGATGGATTTTATTAGGGTATGCTGTTGTGAAATTTCTTTAAAACATTTGATAATAAGATATAAATAAGACAATCGCTAATAGGCTAATGCCGCGGAGCAATTGTTGGGAAAATAGCAGCATATTTCGTCTATGCCAAGCCTTCCAACCTTCGAGAAATAGAGAAAATGAAATGCCAAAAACAGATAACAATAAGAGGGGAAGAGAACCTAACTGTAATGTAATGATAAACGTGATAATGGAAAAAATTAAGACAGCAAGCAGGACATCATCTACTGTAGCTCTTGTTCCTTTCACATTAAACATCTCCCTTTTTCAATAGGTAGGAAAGCATAAGCTTCTATGAATTAGAAACTTATGCTTTTTTGCCATATCATAAAGTATAAATTGTCAGCAATGAATTAATTCGACGAGGCGGCCAATTTGAAGTATATAGATAAGGGCAACTTCGGCTCTGCTGTCGCCAAAGGCTCGGCAATTGCCGAGCTTTCTTTACTAGATACAAATGTGTCGTTTGAAACAAAATTCGGGAAGTGTATAACACCACCCGAATATCTGTCAACTCTATCGTGGGGAATATTGTGCTAAGGATTGGTTGTTAAATGGATACTCATAATTAATTTCTTCATCAAATGTAATGTAATCGAGGTAAATCATTAGTAATAGGTAACGTTTTCCTGTTTCTGGATCACTAATAATAATGTGATCACGACCTGCGGCTTCAATCACACCTTTAAAAATTTTAGCATTCCAACGTTCATTGTTTTCAAAAGTCATGTAAATAGTTGCTTGTTTTCCTTTGTTTAAACGTAAGATGTTTTCAATGTAGGATTCTTGAATAGGAAGCATACCAGGTGTATCAGAGATTGGCTGCTGCGGTTGTTGCATCTGTGGCATCTGTGGCTGTTGCTGTTGCATAGGCATCTGAAATCCACCATTACCTCCCTGCATACCGCCATAATATGGCATTCCAGCCCCTTGTTGAAAAGGTTGTTGACCTTGATCGTTTTGGTACATACTTATTGGCTCCTTTCTCACACGTAAAGGTTGTAGACGTGCTTTTTTCACATTCCTACTAGCCATATGTATGCGCCCATTCCCTAAAAATGCATAAAAAATAGAGGTCCGCTATAAAGAGGACCTCCAATTAGATATATAAACTTATATGGAAAAATAACTTGGAATGTTTTCGATATCGAGGCGGTTGCCGACATAAAATGACCCAAACTCTCCGTATCGAGCACTAACGATATCAAAACGCATTTCATAGATGAGTTTTTTAATTTGTAAAACGTCATGTGCAAATAAAGTCACACTCCACTCCCAATCATCAAACCCCATCGACCCTGTAATAATCTGCTTAATTTTACCTGCATATTTACGGCCAGTTAAACTATGCTCATACATTAATTCGCGACGTTCATCAAATGGAAGGGTATACCAATTGTCATTTCCTTCACGGCGCTTGTCCATTGGGTAAAAACAAATATGATCCCATTTTGGTAAACGAGGCTTCAACCTGGCACGTACTCCAGGGTTATCTTCCGGGTTCTCTCCTTCTTTAGCCATATATTTGGAAAGTTCTACAACAGATACATAAGAATAAGCAGGCCTTGTGAACTCGGCAAGCTTTGATTTATTAAAACGAAGCTCGATCTCACTTAATTCCTGCATGGTAGGGCGCAGCACCATTAACAGAATGTCTGCTTTTTGTCCTAAAATGGAATAAAAAGCATGACTGCCTTCTCGATCTTCCTCTACATCTTCCCATGCGCTAAGCATATCTTTCAGTTCTGTGATCGCTTGCTCACGCTCCGATTCTGAAGCACGTTTCCACTTTGTCCAATCTATTTGACGTAAATCATGTAAACAATACCAGCCATCCATTGTTTCAACCGCTTCTGCCATGACTTGATCTCTCCTTTTTCGTTCATTGTCTTGTTTTAATATAACATATATCGGGAAATATAAGCATGAAACTGGCACGGAATTGTCAAAATAACCACATCAGTTTTGACGAAAAAGTGAACTAAAAAATTTTTTCAAGAATAAAACGTATTCATTCATTATCGCACTTTCATTATGACACAAAACATCGTATCATATAATACAGATAACTATTTGGAGGGTTTAATCATGAGCGATTTATTTGAAGATGTAAAAAAAAGACTTAGTGGGAATGCTAGAAGAATCGTATTTCCTGAAGGATTAGATGAAAGAATCTTAAAAGCGGCGAGTGACTTAAATAAAGACGGATTAGTCACGCCTGTATTAGTCGGAAGTAAGGATAAAATAGAACAGAAAGCTAAGGAATCTTCCATTGATTTGGGAGGAGTTGACATAATAGATCCAGCAAATTATGGAGAATTTGATGCCATGGTGCAAGCTTTTGTAGATCGACGCAAAGGAAAAGCTACAGAAGAAGATGCAAAAAGCATTCTATTAGATGAAAATTACTTCGGTACGATGCTTGTTTATATGAACAAAGCGGATGGTCTAGTAAGCGGGGCAGCTCATTCTACCGCGGATACCGTTCGTCCAGCACTTCAAATTATTAAAACAAAAGAAGGCATTAAAAAGACATCTGGTGTCTTCATTATGGTTCGTGGTGAAGAGAAATATGTGTTTGCTGATTGTGCGATTAACATTGCACCAAACAGTCAAGATTTAGCAGAAATCGCCATCGCTAGTGCGGATACAGCCAAATTATTTGATATTGACCCACGCGTTGCTATGCTTAGCTTCTCAACGAAAGGGTCAGCAAAATCAGAAGAAACCGAAAAAGTATCAGAAGCAGTAAAAGTAGCAAAAGAATTAGCGCCAAACCTAACATTGGATGGTGAATTCCAATTTGATGCAGCTTTTGTCCCTTCTGTTGCAGAGAAAAAAGCACCAGATTCTGACATCAAAGGAGATGCTAACGTATTTGTTTTCCCTGGTCTTGAAGCAGGTAACATTGGCTACAAAATCGCTCAACGCCTTGGCGGACTTGATGCAGTCGGTCCAATTTTGCAAGGTTTAAACAAACCAGTAAATGACCTTTCTCGTGGCTGCAGTGCAGAAGATGCCTACAAATTAGCATTAATCACAGCAGCACAGTCAATATAATGAGAAAAGTACAGTGACACGTCACTGTGCTTTTTTGTTAATATTATTACCGTATAGGGAATTATAAATGGTTAGTAAGGAAGCAATTCGACGTAGTGGACCATTTTAGGAATATAGATAAGGACAGCTACGTCTCTGACTTTGCCCAAAGGCTTGTCAATCGACGAGTTTTCTTTACATATGAAGATAAGGTAGGGTAGTATTGGAAAGTGCCCCGTTTATGCCAAATAATGGCCCGTTTTTCATAAAAAGTGCCCTGTTTCTTGCAGATAGTGCCCTGTTTTTATCATAAAATGGCCCGTTTTAAACAAAAAATGACCCATTCGAGAGAGAGGAGCAGCCAAACATGATAGAAGTACAGCAGCTCATCTTGCATCACCTGCAAATGCCTTTAAAAAATCCTTTTACGAACAGCCTCCAAACTATCACGAAAAAGGATCTTTATATCATAGAAATCTTCGATCAAGACGGCAACCAAGGATTTGGCGAAACCGTCGCATTCGATTCCCCTTGGTACACCGAAGAAACCAGTGCCACGACCCGCTACATGATAGAGCATCACTTGTTTCCGCTGCTTCAAGAAGAGCCAGTCTCCCACCCATCCTCTTTAGGGAAAAGATTTGCAGACGTCCGGCGACATCACATGGCGAAAGCAGCAGTAGAAGGGGCGATCTGGGATTTGTATGCCAAGCGCGAGCACGTGCCACTACATCGAGCGATCGGCAGCGACAACTCGCATGTCCCTGTTGGTGCTAGCATTGGCATGAAGCAAGATATCCCTGCATTATTAGAAGCTATTCAAACAGCAATGAATCAAGGATACCAGCGTATTAAATTAAAAATAAAACCCGGTCAAGATATTAATCTATTAGAAAAAGTCCGTACCCGCTTTCCGGACATAGACCTTATGGTGGATGCCAATTCTGCTTACACCCTAAAGGATATGGATCACTTGAAACAGTTAGATCAATTTCATTTGATGATGATCGAGCAGCCGCTTGCTCATGATGATTTTGTCGATCATGCAAAACTCCAAAAAGAAATCCATACACCGATTTGTCTTGATGAAAGCATTCATACCATGTCAGATGTAAGAACAGCACTAACGCTCCAAAGCTGCCAAATAATCAGTATCAAACTCGGAAAAGTTGGGGGCTTCGCCCAAGCAAAAGCCATTCATGATTTATGTGCAGCAAATCAAGTCCCTGTATGGTGTGGGGGCATGCTAGAAGCAGGAGTAGGCAGAGCGCAAAGCTTAGCATTAGCAACATTACCAAACTTCAGATTCCCAGCAGACCCTGGGGCTTCCAGCCGATATTGGCATCAAGATATCATCAAGCCTGAAGTTAAGGTCGAAAACGGATATGTACAATTACCTGACACCCCAGGCATCGGTTATGAAATCGACCGAGAAGCACTTGCCCATTATCGAACAGAGCGAATTGTTTGTAAGTAACCGCTAAAATAGAGAAAGCACTCGATTATCCGAGTGCTTTGTTATTACGATCCACCATTTGATGCATTCTCTTCTCAAAAACGTTAAGTTCATCTTCATCTAAATCGCATTCGATCAACTCTGCACCATATTCACGCAATAACGCAACCACGCGTTTTTGCACATCAGCAACGGTCATTTCTACTCCCAGCAGTTCTGTCAATGAGCGCATCGTATCCGGCTCGACCACTGGATAAGAAAAACGCTCATCTTCTATCGCCTGTCCAAGCGCATAAAACTGGCGCACTAAATCGGCGCGAGCTCGCCCGCTACCCTCTATGCACAAATAAATCTGCACGGCAATCCCCTTTTTGACTCGCCGCTGCGAAATCCCTGCAAATTTTTTCCCAGAAATACTCAGGTCATAATCACCAGGGCAATAGGAGCCGACGATCTCATACGCTTTTACATCTGACGTGTAATCACGGAATAACTCCTGAATAAAAGCAGTCATCAGCTCATAGCCAGAATGAATGCCCATTTCCTTCGTATCCGCAAACACAAAAGAAAAATTCAAAACACCAGCATCTAATACAACCGCAAGGCCACCCGAATTACGAACGACAACATCAAACCCTTGCTTTCGTAAAAAAGCAAGTGCCTCCTCCATATTCGGCAAGCGGGTGTCCAAGATCCCGAGTACAACCGTATGGTCGTGCACCCAGAATCGTGTCGCGACTTCATTAGCATTCCGGCCGGCGGTTTGGCACAATGTATCGTCTGCCGCAAAAGAAGCCATAGCGGTGCCTAACGTTGCAGGGTTGCTATGGTCCACTATTCTTATTTTTTTATCTTGAAAAAAAGCTTGTATATCCTTCATTATTTGCGTCCTCCGCTATATAGTATAACAAAAAATGTCGATAGTTGGTTTCCGTTCTTCCGAAATTATATTATACTAGGTGTAAGAAAAAAGAGGAAGGTAAATGTCATGGCCTATAAAGACGAAAAGTTACATGAAGAGAAAGTGTTTAAAGACCCTGTTCATCGCTATGTTCATGTACGCGATCGTGTGATTTGGGATTTGGTTGGGACGAAGGAATTTCAACGGTTAAGACGGATAAAACAGCTTGGTACTTCGTTTTTAACCTTCCATGGTGCAGAACATAGCCGGTTTAATCATTCATTAGGGGTTTATGAAATTGTTCGGCGTATTTTAGTGAATTTTGATGGCCGTCCAAATTGGAACCGGGAAGAGCGTTTATTGTGTTTATGTGCTGCCTTGCTTCATGATTTAGGACATGGACCGTTTTCTCATTCGTTTGAGAAGGTGTTTAAGCTGGATCATGAGGATTATACGAGGGCGATTATTTTAGGAGACACCGAAGTCCATCAAGTACTTGCAAAGGTCAACAAAGATTTTCCTCAAAAAGTAGCGGATGTCATTAATAAAACTTATCAAGACAAGCTTGTCGTTAGCTTGATTTCGAGTCAGATCGATGCCGATCGAATGGATTACTTACAGCGTGATGCTTATTTTACCGGTGTGAGCTACGGCCATTTTGACATGGAGCGTATTTTACGTGTGATGCGGCCGATGGAGGATCAGGTCGTGGTGAAAGAATCCGGGATGCATGCGGTAGAGGATTATATTATGAGCCGCTATCAGATGTATTGGCAAGTGTATTTTCATCCGGTGACACGGAGTGCGGAAGTGATTTTGACTAAAATATTACATCGAGTGAAAGAGCTCTATCATGACGGTTATGCATTCAAGAGCGAGCCTGTTCATTTTCGATCGTTTTTTGAAGAGGATGTGTCACTAGAAGATTATGTGCGGCTGGATGAATCAGTGGTTCTCTATTATTTTCAAATGTGGGCAGAAGAGGATGACCCCATTTTAAGTGATTTGGCTTATCGGTTTGTGAACCGAAAGCTTTTTAAATATGTCGAATTTAATCCAAACTTGCAAATGAAGGAATGGATGGCGCTGTATCGAACGTTTCAAGAGGTTGGGTTAGATCCCGATTACTATTTAGTTGTTGATTCTTCTTCTGATTTGCCGTATGATTTTTACCGGCCCGGAGAAGAAGAGGAACGATTGCCGATTCATTTGTTGATGCGCAGCAGAGAGTTAAAAGAACTGTCCAGACAGTCGGAAATCGTGGAAGCTATCTCTGGGAAGAAACGGACAGATCATAAGCTTTACTATCCTCAAGATTTGATAGAACGTATAGCAGATGATGTACCAGGAAAAAGGAAAATTTTAGATATATTAAAACAAGCAAATCAATAAAGAAATTGGGGTGTTGAGATGCTAGATAATCATGCACGACTTGTCAAAGTCATCGCGTCATCGGGTGGGATTGTTGGACGAAAGAAGCTGCAGAAGATTATTTATATACTGAAAAAGCTCGGCTTACCTTTTGAAGAGAAGTATACTTTTCATTTTTATGGTCCTTATTCAGAGGAGTTAAGCATAAGAATAGAGGAGTTGGCGAACCTTGGCTTTGTGTCAGAAGTGAAGGAGAAAAAGAGCAATTATTATCAGTACCGTTATCAAGTGACTGATGAAGGCGAAGATTTTATTGAGCAGTCTCCGGTGAAACTGCCAGTGGTAGAGTCTTTGGTGGAAGAGATGAAAGGTCGAAGCTCACGTTTTTTGGAGCTTGTGGCGACAATGCTTTACTTTGATCACTACCCAAAAGATGAAATCGAGCAAAAAGTACAAGACGTGAAGAAGAAGTCCAATTATACATCAGAAGATATCCAGGAAGCATGGAACTTTATCGAAAAAATCAAGCATTAAAAAATAACCCCGAATTTGGGGTTATTTTTTCTTTATAATATGACGTCATTTAACGTCACTTCCGAGCAGGTACGGGCAAAGGAGCATATTATATACTGCCAAAATTGGAAGTGGCGCGAAAAAGCTAAATAGTGGCTCGAATCACCTGGTTTGTGGCGCAAAAGTTATTGTATCGTAAATGCGAAAAGAGGGAAACAAAGAATATAGAGGAAATGTCGGATCGATAAGGAAGCTAACAATGTTCCTCGAAACCTAAAGAGCCGTTATGTCGATGAAGCATTTCTGATATGCTACAATAATATTAAAACGTAAAAGCAAGGAGGCCTCACAATGAGTGAAGAAAACGAGCAAAAAAAGCAGAAAAAATCGAATGCCTTTACGATCATGAAGGATGATTCAACTGATGGGCATGGCGGTTATGGAGTTGGGGCAATTAGTTTAGAAAATATTTCACCTGTTATTGTAGACCCCAATGAAGATAGAGCATTTGTCGACATGGGAGCGATGCATGCACGCAGTGAAGTGGAGCGCCGTGTGAAATTCCTTCCAAATAAAGAAGAAGTGCCTAATGGAAAGCTTTATTGGATTGTATGGGTAACCGTTGAGCGTGGAGATAACGGGCCTTATTATCATGGTGTGGCAGGAAGTGAAATTCGCGTCGACCGCTCCATCAAGCGTGCTTATAAATCAATGCCGGAGCATGTTAATCATATGGACAAATCCATGAAAGGTCATTACATTGTGGAACATATGGATGAAAAATCGCTAAAGCTGTTAGCGGATTTCTTACGAGAATTTGATCCTGTCATGTGGGAAAATGCTCCAGAGGAATTAAAAAATGCCCTTCCTGAATAAAAAGAGTGAACTTTTTGTGAACATTTTGACAAAATGAATCATAACACTTGTCCAAAAACATAACTCTTTATAAAATATACTCACATGGTAACTCTCTGTTACTATACTAGGACTAGAAAAAGGCTGGGACGCACACCCAGCCTTTTTCTTTAGGCTCTTTTTGAATTGTTTGTTGTATATGACAAAGTAGAACAAAACTGCGCAATACTGTGGGGTGAGAGTTTAAATGACGCTTCGGAAATATACTTCGCTTTCCGCGGGCAACGCTTCAGCTTCCTCGGAAGCAAAATACACTTCCTGCGGGATCTTCAGCCGTTGCTTTTCCCGCAGGAGTCTACGTATATTTCCTACGCTGTTAGGATGGTGAATTTTTTGTGCAAATGCATCATATATAAAAGCTACTAGAATTTTTTCTTACTAAATATGAAAACTCACACAAGCTGCGGAAAAATGCGAGACTCCTGGGGGAAGAGCAGCTTCCGAAGACCCCACAGCGAACGGTTTTGGTGAGCGAGGAGGCTGAGGTGCTGCCCCCGGAAAGCGAGTGTTTTTCCGCAGCGCCGATTACGCACTCATCGAGACAAGTGGAGGAAAACTTTCCCAAAGTTACTGCGGGTTTATGGATATTGTGACATAAGGTGTATTTTCTTCTAATGTTGTCGTATTATTCTTCTATAACCGGTGGTGAATCTTCGCCTATTAGCAGCCATTTCCACCAATCTTCCAACAGTGACCCGTCCTCAGGGATTTGATCTACCGCATCGGGATGCTCGTGAAAATAATCCTGTAAATGAAGTGTACATTGTTTCGTTGGTTGTGTTCCGCGAACAAAATACATGTTATGTGTGTTCGGACACTCATCACTTGCTATTAGCCCTGTATTTAAATCAATCGCCACTTCGATTACATCCTCAGGTTTAACGGGATGCTGTACAGGCAAGGTTTCATGTGTTTCTTCCATAAACTGTGCCCAAATTTCTTTGGCATATTGCTGCTCATCTACACGTTCTATTTCCCTGTTGTCATCATAGCCAACCCACACACCAGCTGTTAAAGCAGGACTAAAGCCAACCATCCAGCTATCTGAATCCGTCGAACCAGACTTTCCAGCATATTCATGTGTCAATTGATCCGCAATCGTTGCACCCGTCACACTCATATAACCATTTAAATCCTCCTCAAACATGCCCTTCATTAAATCAGTTAAAATATAAGTATAATTAGGGTTCAAAATCTGAGGATCTTCTTTGGGTTGACTAAAGAGTGACCAGCCAGAATCTGTATTTTCTTCTTCCTTAGCTGCTTCACGATCATACAACACATTTCCAACTGCATCCGTCACTCTCTCAATCGTATATGGCTCTACCTTTTTACCTCCGTTTGCAATGACACTATACCCCGTAACCATCTCTCGAACATTTACGACCTCTGTCCCAAGCGCAAGCGAAGCAACAGGTTCCAACTCACTTTCAATTCCAAACTTCTCTTTTGCTATCCGAACAAATCGCTCAGGCTGCACATATAGATTAGTTTTTACCGCATAAATATTATCAGACAAAGCCAACGCTTGTGCCATCGTAATTGGCTCATTCGCATAATACCCATTGTAATTACTAGGTTGATAACTTTTTCCATCCGCAAGCGCAAAAGTGGTTGGTTTACTCATTAAAGTGGTCGCTGGTGTCATCCCGTTTTCCAACGCAGCATAATACAAAAATGGCTTAAAAGAAGATCCAGGCATCCTTTTTGCCTGTACCGCACGATTAAAGGATGACTCCTCATAATCCTGACCGCCTAATAATGCAGTGATAGCTCCACTCGATGGGTCCATCGCCATTCCTCCAAGTTGAATCTCCTCATTTTTTATGACTTGTTCACTTGCTAGCTTTAATGACTTTTGTTGCTCAACATCAAGTGTTGTATATACTTGATAACCTCCAGAACGAATCTCTTCCATGTCGACATCTAATAAATCCTGTAACTCTTCCACCACCACATCTTGAAAATATGGCGCAACTCCTTGTGTTACGATCAATCGTTCTTCCGAAAAGTCTAGTTCCTCTTGAATAGCCTCTTCATATGTCGTTTGATCAATCACTCTCCGATCCTTTAAGTTCGTTAAAATCAATTCCTGACGCATTTTGGCCTTGTCCATATTATGAAAAGGTGAATAAAGCGATGGCCCCTTTGGAATACCTGCAAGCATTGCTGCTTCGGCCCATGTTAAGGCATTCGCAGATTTATCAAAATAATACCGGCTCGCTGATTCAATCCCGTAAGCACCATGGCCATAATAAATCGTATTTAAATATCCTTGTAATAACTCGTCCTTATCATAAAACATCTCTAGTCGAATCGTATAAAATGCTTCATACAACTTTCGCTTCCATGTTTTTTCATGTGTTAAAAATAAATTTCGAGCATATTGCTGGGTAATCGTACTTGCCCCTTCTTTTAGAGACATTGTGCGTATATCCTTCCATATAGCACCAGCTAACCGTTTGAAATCAAAGCCAAAATGGTCGTAGAAATGCTGATCCTCTGTCCAAATCGTGGCCTTTTCTGCTTTATCGTCAATATCATCAAGGTCAAGCCAGTACCTTTTTTCGGTCCCATATTCTTCCCCGATCACTTCCTCATTTTCACCATAATAAATGGTGTTTTGATCACGAGTCAGTGACGGGGGACCAAGTAAAAAGCTGGCTATGATGACTACTGTTAAGAAAGAACCTATTAAAAATAAGAGAAAGATAGATAGCTTTAAGGGCCAAAACCCTTTCTTTTTCCTGCTTCTTCTACTACGCATGCATACATCCCCTCATATTGATTCCATTATTTATCACAGTGGACAAATTTCCGTAAGACC
Source organism: Gracilibacillus sp. YIM 98692 (assembly GCF_010993965.1). Taxonomy (GTDB): domain Bacteria; phylum Bacillota; class Bacilli; order Bacillales; family Amphibacillaceae; genus Gracilibacillus. The sequence continues at coordinate 25,871 of NZ_WIXM01000038.1, forward strand.
CTCACTGATGAAGTCTCTTATTATTAGGAAGTATGGGAAAAAGAAACAGGGATTAAACCTTGTTTATAAGAATTACTTGATTTTTCTAAAAAAATTTCTGGAATAGTATTTTTTACGAGATTTAAAAGATTGATCAGAGTAATTGGAGCAGACTTAATGAAAGTCTCTCTATATGAGTTAACAGAGTAAACACTCATTGCTGCGAAAATTTGTTCGATATATGTTATGAAGTCAGGAAAATAGGGTATAACACTTGATGGAAGACAGGATGAACAATTGGTTTATTCGTTTCCTGTTCTTAATCATGTAATCGACCATTAAATTATGTTAAAATATGTGTCGAGTATGGAAAGTAGGAATCAAAATGGTAAACAAAAAACAATCTGTTCATAATATAGTTAATCAATTTATGCAATCAAAAATAGAATTACCATTATATGTGCTCTATCAACAAATAAATATGGACCCGCAAGAGGTAGATGCCATGCGTGTGGCATGCCTTGCAACCAAAAGTGACGAAAGTCAAAGAGTAGCCATGGAATATTTATATTCCCATGGACTATTAAAGGATCTTCAAGTACTAATCGATCGTAATAAGAAATCAGACAACTTCCTCAATCGGAAGTGGGCAGAGGTTTATCAATTATTTTACAATCGTCGGACCTTTTCCAAGAAATCAGCCAAGCCAGGCTCACCCAATCAATATTTACAACAAGTGCAGCGTATGAAAATAGATAATGATGAGCATAGCTTGCAGATTTTACATGACTTAATGCATATTTACTGTTATTTTGACATGCATCAGTACAGGTATATCGGTACTTATAATGATCGTATTAAAGAGCGTTTACTTGACTTGAATGATCCTTTATTATATAAATTGCTTCAATCACGTCTGAACGAAACACTTATTATCTACCATTGGAAACGAAATGAATTAATTTTATCCAGAAAGTATGGGTATCGATTATTAGAAGAAACGAATAACCTTCGGAAAAAGATGGATGTTCACAATATATTAGCACAAGGCTATTTATTTGAAAGCTATGATCAAGCAATCAATCATGTCCATATTGCCATTGATATAGCAAAGGAGCTCGAAAATGAACGAGCGTTATTTGGTTTGACCAATTATACATTACCTTTTATTTCGTCCTATCACTGCAAAACAGATGGGATTGAAACAACAGATAAAGCGGAACAAGCGCATCTTTCTTTAGCAAAAGGAGATGTGCAGACATGTATAGCTATTTTGGAAGCTTTTGAAGAATTAACCCCTTTCCAACAATATTATTTAGGCCTTGCTCGCCAAGATAAGCACTTGCTGCGTCGGTCTTATCAACGCTTTATCGAAGAAAGAGATGATTATTTTTATGCTAAGCTTCCCTTAGAAGCTCTTCATGCATTTGAACAATAAAGGATGGATAGTATGAGTGATAAAAGTCCCGTTTCCTTAAAAATGACGATGGAAATTTATGATACGGGAAACAAAGAAGTAACGGTTGTCGAAGAAAAAGGGACGTTAATGGAGCGGTCTAATACGTCTGTATTAACCTTCAGTGAGCATAACGAAAATGATGAAAAAATAAATTCGATGATTACCATTCAGCCAGAGAAGGTAAGTGTCAAGCGATCAGGTGCGGTTGCCATGCACCAGAAGTTTCAAAAGAAGCAAATAACTGAAAATGTCTATCGTCATGAATTTGGAACCATTCATATGGAGACGCACACCGATCAAATATTATATGAAGCACCGAAAGGAAACAAATACGGTAAATTATTTGTTAGTTATCAAACAAGCTTAAATGGCGAGGATCCAAGACGGCATCGATTAACCATTCAATTACAAAAGAACGAATCATGAGGAGGTTTTCATATGAATGTCATGCAACAAATGCAAGAAAATTTAAAAGAAGAAATAAAAAATGCGGTTTTAACAGCTGGTTTAGCAACAGAAGAAGAATTGCCAGAGGTGATATTAGAACAACCAAAGGATAAAGCTCACGGCGACTATGCCACCAATATGGCGATGCAGCTAGCTCGTATCGCGAAGAAAGCACCACGTCAAATTGCAGAAGATATGGTGGACCATTTAGATCAATCAAAAGGTTCAATTGAAAAAGTAGAAATAGCAGGGCCAGGTTTTATTAACTTTTTTATCGATAACCAATACTTAACCAAGCTTATTCCTACGATTATGGAGCAAGGCAAAGAATACGGAGCTTCCAATATTGGGAAGGGCGAAAAAATTCAAGTCGAATTCGTTTCAGCAAACCCAACTGGTGACTTACACTTAGGTCACGCAAGAGGTGCTTCTGTAGGGGATGCATTATGTCATATTCTAGATAAAGCAGGTTATAATGTCTCTAGGGAATATTATATTAACGATGCCGGAAACCAAATTCATAATCTTGCATTATCAGTACAAGCTCGTTACATGCAAGCGTTAGGCAAGGAGTTTCCAATGCCAGAAGATGGCTACCATGGTGCTGATATTATCGAAATTGGAAAAGTATTAGCGGAGGAGCACGGAGATAAATGGGCTGATAAACCAGAAGCGGAACAGCATGCTTTTTTCCGTGAATATGGGTTGAAGTATGAGCTGGATAAACTAGCAAAAGATTTAGAATCATTCCGTGTTACGTTTGATCATTGGTTTTCTGAAACGTCTTTATATGAAGAAGATAAAATTGTTCCAGCTATCGAGTTGTTAAAAGAGAAAGGCTATATTTATGAGGAAGAGGGAGCAACTTGGTTCCGTTCTACCGAATTTGATGATGATAAGGATCGTGTGTTAGTGAAACAAGATGGTTCTTACACGTATCTATCACCAGATATCGCCTATCATAAAAATAAACTAGATCGCGGCTTTGATACGTTGATTAACATTTGGGGTGCCGATCACCATGGTTATATTCCTAGAATGCGTGCCGCCATTCAAGCATTAGGTTATGATGCTGAGACATTAGAAGTAGAAATCATCCAAATGGTCAACCTGTTTGAAAATGGGGAAAAGGTTAAGATGAGTAAACGTACTGGAAAAGCAGTTACTCTTCGTGAGTTAATGGAAGAGGTCGGTATTGATGCGATGCGCTACTTCTTCGTTATGCGTTCCGCGGATTCTCATCTAGACTTTGATATGGACTTAGCAAAATCCGAATCGAGTGACAATCCAGTTTACTATGTACAGTATGCGCACGCACGAATTTGTACCATGTTGAAACAAGCGCAAGAAAAAGGGATAAATTATAGTGCGGATTACGATGCAAGCTTATTACAATCAGATAAAGCAGAAGATCTGCTCAAAAAATTAGGTGAATTTACACAAATGATCGCCGATGCAGCCGAAAATAGAACACCACATCGTGTGACGCAATATATTTTCGATCTAGCAGCTTCTCTACACAGCTTCTACAACGCAGAAAAAGTGATCAATCCAGATCAATTAGAAGAAACAAAAGCAAAACTCGCTTTAATGGAAGCAGTTCGTATTACGCTTGCAAACGGTATGGACCTCATCGGCGTCCGCGCCCCAGAAAGTATGTAAGAGATAAAGCTATGATGCATAAAGCATCATAGCTTTTTTAATAGATAAGAAAGCACTAAAATAGTGTACAAAAGCTATAAACTACGACGTAACTTTGAAAAGTTATTTTAAGGTGAGTGCTATGATACCACTCCGGAAATATACTTCGCTTTCCGCGGGCGACGGCTCAGCCTCCTCGTGAGCAAAAAACGCTCATGGAGTGACCCCCATTTATTGGACACTTTTTACGCTACTTGTTCAAACTGAGCTCGATATTTGATCG
>NZ_WIXM01000039.1 GCF_010993965.1 Gracilibacillus sp. YIM 98692
CTATTTTTCCTTTCAGCCTGTGATTGATTCTTTTTCACTCAAAACAGCACAGTTTTTCAGTGGCCTCCTGCTCTTCCCCCAGGAGTCTCGCGTTTTTCCGCAGCTTGTGTGAGTTTTCGTATTTGTAAGAAAAAATCCTAGTATCTTTTATATATGATGCGTTTGAACAAAAAATTTACCATCCTAACAGCGTAGGAAATATACGTAGACTCCTGCGGGAAAAGCAACGGCTGAAGATCCCGCAGGAAGCGTATTTTGCTTCCGAGGAAGCTGAAGCGTTGCCCGCGGAAAGCGAAGTATATTTCCGAAGCGTCATTTAAACTCTCACCCCACACTATTGCGCAGTTTGGTCCTGATGCGAATTAGTTCATGTTAGATAATAGCGGATAAGACTGGGTGGGTTATGGCTTGTTTGATGCTTCGATATGATATAACACATTACGAGAGTGCGAATCTCAATCTCAAGCATACTTCAAAATGAGAGCACAAACCTTATAAACAATAAAAATCCACGAGCGTCTTGCTCGTGGATTTTTACATCTTTACTTCTGTATGGCTTCTACCTTCCATTCACTCAAATCAATCTCACTCGTATCCTTCAACAATAAAGAAGATGGGAAGATGAAGCGCCATGGCTTGCTTGTATTACTTTTTACTTGAAGGCCGTCCAACGAAAACGCTCCTCGTGCAACAGCTTCCCCAGACGCATCGCTCACCATTAATGGCAGTTTTTCCAGCGTAATATCTTTGTTAGCGCCATTTCGAATCAAAATCGTCACCGCTAATTGCTGATCATCGGTTACTTTCGCATCAATGCCCATCAAATTCACTTCGCCTGGCTTTAATGGCTGAGCAGAAGCAACGATTTGCTCCAGCTTCTCGATGCTTTCACTCGCTAAGGACTTTTTCCATGAATCTTCTAAATCCAACTGATGTTTCTTCTTTAATTCAAATGCTAGACTCCAATTCGCATTGGGAGTTACCGAATTATCTTGCAAATCTTCCTTCGTAAAAACGAATTCCCAAGGCCTGCTGCTCATTGGCGGGATTTTGCCAACTTCGGTTAAATCAAAGTTTTTTCTCCCTACGATTTGATGGTCCTCATCTAGCAGGCAAATCGTGCTTTCTGCCAACTCGATTGACTTTTCTAAGGTTTGACGAATCAAAGCAACAAAATGAAATTGCCCATCCCGTTCTTCGAGATCCACGGTCGCAATCGATAATTGATTTTTCTTCAAAGGCTTTGCGCCATTATTATGAAAGGCAAATACGTATTTCTCTTCTTCCGGCAAGTGCCATTTTGGATGAATCGATAAGCTGGTGTCGACTAGTTCCTCATCCTCGTTACTTTCCTCACCATCTTCCAAAACATCTTGTGCATCTATTTCGTGCTCGACTTGCTTGTTTTTCTTACTCTTTTTCCGTAAAAATGGAAACATCCTTATCTAACACTCCTACACTTTATATTTATTAAACACGATCGCATTATAAGCTTGTACATAATGCATATGAATCTGCATCTTCGTCTGGTTAAACATCCATTCAAACAATACATATCCTTCTTTTTTATAAATTTGAATCGGATCTTCCTGCTGATAAGAGCGCATGCTGATCCCGTCTTTTAAACGTCCCATCTCTTCCAAATGAGACGTCCAGTTTTGATCAATAAACATGAGCGCACCTTTTCTAATTTGTTCTTCCACTTTTGGATGATCTCCTAATTCTGCATAAATCTCTTTATGCTCCGCAACTTGCTCCTGAACAAAGCCCTTCAGCTCTTCATAATCCTCAAAATGTCGATCTTGTGGGACATGAACAAATAAAGCCTCATCCAGCCAGCCTAATAATCCTTTCATATTCCACTCGTTCGGCAGCAGTTCTGGATCAATGTATCGTTCGATTTGTTGTTCGATCACTTCATCGATATATGTGCCAATCGTTTCTTTCACTTCATCTGTCGTCAACAATTGATCACGCAACTGATAGATCACTTTACGCTGATCATTTACGACTTCCTCTAGCTGAAAATTAAATTCACGGAACTGGTAATGGCCGCCTTCACTTATTTTCTGGATCGTATCAATCCATTCATGCGCCTGCTTGTTCAGTATAAGCCCTAAGTCATTTGTCTCGATCTTTTCTTCTTGTCGTTCCATCACATCTTGGCCGAAGCGTTTCACCAGCTCATCTTCAAAAGATATGATAAACTGCGACGACCCTGGATCTCCTTGACGGCCAGCGCGGCCTTTTAATTGATTATCAATTCTTCTGCTCTCATGACGTTCTGTTCCAATTACATGTAAACCGCCAAGCTCAGCAACACCTTCGCCAAGCATTATATCGGTACCGCGCCCAGCCATATTGGTCGCAATCGTGATCTGTCCTTTCTGCCCAGCTAAGGAAATCAACTGTACTTCTTTTTCTACACTTTTTGCATTTAAAAGATGGTAGTCCAGCCCTGCCTTATCTAAATAAGAAGCAACGGTCTCGGACTGAATGATCGAAGTGGTGCCAATCAAGATGGGCTGTCCCTTTTCATGACGAGTCTTGACTTCATCAACTAAATACTTATATTTGTCCTCTTTCGCCCAGAAAATCATATCTTCTTGATCATCACGAATGACTGGCTTATTGGTCGGAATCGAAATCACATCCATGCCATAAACCTTCTGGAATTCTGACTCCTCCGTTTTAGCTGTCCCTGTCATCCCAGCTGTGATCGGGTACATATGATAATAATTTTGCACGGTTACCAATGCTTGAGCCTTATTCTCTTCGGTTACCTTCAAGCCTTCTTTTGCTTCCAACGCCTGATGCAGCCCGTCACTCAAACTTCTTCCTTCCATAATACGTCCTGTGTTCATATCGACAAGCTTGATCTCGCTATCTTCCACAATATAATCGACATCTCGCTCAAATAACACACGAGCTCTTAGCGCCTGATTCATATAGTGATTGAGCGCACGATGTTCTAAATCATAAAAATTATCAATCGCAAACGTCTTTTCAATCTTAGTAATACCTTCTTCGGTAAAATTCACCGTCTTTAACTCGATATCATATGTAAAATGGGTATTCTCTTTAAAATTTTTGACAAGCTTCGCACATACTTGATGGAGGTTCTCACTTAATTTCGTTTTCCCAGCCACTATCAAAGGAGTTTTCGCCTCATCAATCAAGACACTGTCAACCTCATCTATGATCGCATAATGATAAGGGCGCTGCACCTTTTGACTAGAAGAGTAGGCCATATTATCCCGTAAAAAGTCAAAACCAAACTCGGTTCCAATTCCATATGTAATATCTGCTTGATACGCTTGTTTTTTCGCCGTCGGGTCCATGCCTGGTACATTCAATCCAACCGTTAATCCTAAAAACTCATGAATTTGCCCGATTAACTCACAATCACGACGTGCCAAATACTCATTTACGGTAATCACGTGCACGCCTTTTCCTTCCAATGCACGTAAATAACTAGGCAACGACGCCACCAGCGTTTTCCCTTCACCAGTCGCCATCTCCGAAATATTTCCCTCTAACAAGACAAGACCGCCGATCAATTGCACATCATAATGCCTTAATCCCAACACACGCTTCGACGCTTCCCGTACCGTCGCGAACGCCTCATTCTTCAATGCATCCACTGTTTCCCCAGCAGCAAGGCGCTCCTTGAACTCATACGTCTTATGATGTAATTCCTCATCTGTTAAGGTAGAAAAATGTTCCTCTAACGCATTGATTTTCTGCACCGTTCTTTCGTATTTTTTCAGTTGTTGCTTATATTTTAACTCTTTCCATTTCGTTAGTAACTTCATGTCAAACTCTCCTTATTTCGATAAGAAAAAACTTCATGATAGCTGATATTCGCATGAAGTTTTGCCTAAATGTTAGTATATCATGAAAGAAACAGAATAACATTATAGGTAAAATGGAAATTCGTCGAAAAATTGAAAGATTGATATTTTTATGTGCATAAATCGTGTTAAAATAGTATAATGGAATGTATTGTCTGGAATATTTTGAACGGAAAAATGAAATCCCTGTTCAAGCAGTGAAAAAACTTCACTTATTATGTGAAAAAGGATGGAAGATCGTATGGTCATCGGCATTGTTGGAAATTACGGAAATAATAATAAAGGCGATGAGGCGATTTTAGAAGGGATTTTACGCCAGTTAGAGGACGTATTTGGAATGGATCGTGCGGATATTATCGTGTTCTCTAACCAGCCAGAAAAGACAAGTGAGCAATATGGCGTAAAGTCTAAGCGTCTCTATTATAAAAATCATAATGCAGTCTCGACGATGTGTAAGACAATGCGTAAAAATGCAGCAGCGATTAAGCAATTAGATCTTCTGATTGTTGGCGGTGGCGGTATTTTCATGGACTTGTATGGTCGTGAAGCCTTTTTGTTCGGGATGTATGGCTGGCTGGCAAAACTATCTCGCACGCCTGTCGTGCTTTACGGGGTAGGGGCAGGTCCTATTTTGACCAAAACAGGTAAATTCCTGCTGCGTTCCTTAGCCCATTTATCTGATTTAGTCACGGTGCGTGATCCCAAATCGAAACAGTTACTGAAGGAGATCGGGGTCAAATCAGCAGTTCATGTGATCGGGGATCCCGCTTTTCAAATGACACCTGCACAAAAGCAAATGTTAGAAGATACAGATAGGGAGGAGCGCCCTGTACATATCGGTGTCACCGCCGTGCCATTTTATCATAAGAGCTACTGGCCCAATGAAGACATCGAACAATATGAGCGCTATGTATCTGGCATGGCAGCAAATTTGGATGCTTTATTGGAAACATATCCGCATTGCCGCATTCAGTTTTTTTCCACCAAATATCCGCAAGATGTTTGGGTGACAGAAGATATTTGTTCGAGAATGGATATGCAAGAAAAGTGTAAGATCGAAACCAATTTAACCAGTCCGCAAAAAATCGTGCAATTTGCGGCTGATCAAGATATCGTCATTGGGACAAGGCTTCACTCGTTAATTTTAGCGCTTGTTTCCAAGACGCCGGTGATTGCCGTTTCTTATCATCATAAAGTACGCGACTTTATGGAAATGATCGGCATGCACTCCTATACGATTGGGATTGAGGAATTAGATCGAAACCCATCCTTTTTTGTGAATGCGGTAGGGCAAATGAGGGATAATTGGAATAAAACATTAGAACGCTTTTCCGACGTGTCCGAAATGATGAAACAGCAAGCTCATGCTGGGATGGAGCTAGTGAAGAGTCGAGTACTCGAAAAAAAGAAACCGACCAAACTGCTCGTGCTGAGTAATATGTATCCATCCAAGCACTCGAAGACATACGGTATTTTCGTGAAAAATCAGGTGGAGCAGCTGAAAGAACAGGGTATCGAAGCAGATGTGATTGCGATTCGTGATCCTCGTAAAGGGAAATTGCGACTGTTGAAGAAATACGGAGCATTCTTCGGTCGAAACCTATGGCAATTTATTTGGAAAGGATGGCGCTATGATGCCATTCATGTCCATTACATTTTTCCAACCGGATTAGTCGGATTGTGGTATAAATATCTCTATCGCAAAAAATTAGTGGTCACCTCTCATGGCGGAGATATTGATCAAATGATCAAAAAGAATAATCGAGTGAGGCAGTTATCCGAGCATATTTTACAAAAAGCGGATGACGTCATCGTTGTGGGAGAAGGGCTGCAGCAAGATATAGCGGATCATTTTAGGATTGGATCAGACAAGGTGTCGGTGATCAATATGGGGGTAGACCGTTCGGTGTTTCGTCCGATTGAAAAGGCAGAGGCACGTCAATTAGTCGGGATTCCACAAGATCAAAAGGTGGTCTTGTTTATCGGCAATCTGATTTATGCGAAAGGGTTGGACGAGTTAGCCGAAGCGACGATACGGTTAAATGAAAAAGATTCAAAAGTTGTGACCCATTTAATTGGAGAACCGAAAGATCCAGCCTATTTTGAATCCTTCCAAGAACGTTTTACGCATGATTCGCTTGTGATACACGGTTCGAAATCGCAAGACGAGCTTGCGCTATGGCTGTCCGCGGCAGATGTGTTTGTCTTGCCTTCACATATTGAAGGGTTTGGACTTGTGGCGTTGGAGGCGATGGCTTGCAGGACGCCTGTGATCGGGTCGGATGTCGGGGGACTGAGTTATTTACTGGCAGACGATACCGGGATGAAAGTAGAGCCGAAGAACACGGACGATTTAGCAGAAAAAATAGATAAAATGCTCGAGCAGCCAGACTTACGTAAGCAATACATCGAGAACGGCTGGCAAAAAGCAAAACGCTATGACCAAGAACGCCTAGTGAAATCGGTCATTCGTCTATATCAAAACTAGTTAACCCGATGCACGAAAAGTCTGGTTAACTAGTTTGTTTTTTTAGTGGATAGTGCTTAATCACGCCATGGAAAATATACTCGCTTTCCGCGGGCAACGCTTCAGCTTCCTCGGAAGCAAAAATCGCTTCCTGCGGGATCTTCAGCTGTTGCTTTTCCCGCAGGAGTCTCGCATATTTTCCTGGCTGAAAGAAACCTTATTATTGATGTAAGGTCACTAACAAATCTTTTAATTGAAATAAAAACCCAGGAAAGTAGGAATGTATGGTGCGCTGGTTGAAAATTTTAGGTGCGGTAGCGGTGATCAATGTGATCGCTCGTCTGCTTGGCTTCGGACGCGAAGTGATTATCGGTTATCAATACGGAACGTCCTTTAGAGCAGACAGTATCATTACCGCCTTTACCATTCCCAACTTTATATACTTAGTCGTCGGCGGGGCAATCACCACAGCCTTTATCTCTGTCCAAAGCAAACTATCCAAGGACAAGCAAACAAGATTCAGGCAAAACATTTTCACCCTGTTAACCATCATCCTAGGCGCCTTAAGCCTTGTAAGCATCCTATTCGCAGCCTTTTGGATCGACCTGTTTTTCAGCGGCATGTCACCAGAAGCAGCCGAACTGACAACCAAACTCTATCAAGTCATGGCACCAGCATCTTTATTCCTAGTCATCGGCATGTGGCTCAGCGGCCTGTGGAACATGGAAGGGCACTACCGCTTCACCGCCTTCTCCACACTCCTATTCAACGGACTATTCCTGTTAATCGGAGTCGCATTCACACAAGCACTTGCCACCTTTTCCTACGCGATCGGCGCCACCATCGGCTCACTTGCCATGGCACTAACGCTGTACATAGCCTGGCAAAAAAAATATGGCCCGATCCCGATGCAATGGAAATGGCAAGCCAACCAAAACGAACTCGCACGATTTATCAAACTCAGCGTCCCGATACTATTCGGCGGCGCGACGTTACAATTTTATTTCTTCATCCAGCGCATATTCGCAGCCCAGCTGGAAGAAGGCTTAATCGCATCGATCAACTATGCCACCAAAATGACCCAATTCCCACAAGCCATCCTGATGACCAGCGTCACCACCGTCATCTACCCATTGCTGGCGAAAGCAATCGGCGATGGTCAAGAAGAAAAAGTGGGGAGGATATACCAGAAAGGCGTGCGCTGGCTCGTCCTGCTGTTAGTGCCTGCGACCGTATATCTCTACGTGTACGCCGAACAGATCATTCGCCTCATCTTTGAATATGGAGCGTTTGACCAGCTATCGACAGCTAGAACATTCCCATTACTGCAATGGTTCGCCTTTTCGATGCTACCATTAGCACTCACTACATTTATCACCAGATTTTTTTATGCAAAAGAACAGTCGTACTTACCGGTTTTCTACAGCTTGTTATCGGTGTTTGGGATTAATTTGGTGATTATTGTTGGGTGGTTAGAGGAGCTGGGGCCATTTGCGATTGCGCTGGGAACGGTTGTGGCAACGATAGTGAATATGGTCTTGCTATGTATCAGTGCCTATGTAAGGTACAGCTATACAATAGGCAGATTGGGATATGTCGTGTTTAGTGTGGCAGGAGGATTTGTGATTTGGGGCAGCTCCTTGCTCTTGGATGCCAATGATTGGGTCATGCTAATCGGAGGCGGATTGATTACGGGGGTATGGATTTTGGCTGGGTTAAGGTTGTATAGATAGAAAGAACTTTGGCGGACATACGTTCCTTTATTTGGGGCGAAAAAGGTGTTTTTGGATGGCTTACGGACATTGTGGATCTCTGTCAAGAAAGTGGACACCAAAATAACGCACTAGATGTCCGTCAACACCTTCAAAAGTCTGTTATTTTTGAAATAGCGTACCAAATGTCCGTGAAAATATGTATTATTGGGGCGAATGCATATGCTTTTTCTGAATTGGGTGAGTTTCATGAATATAAATAGTAATGTTGTTAAAAATACTTTATTATGGATAACTATATTCTTTGGGGACTTCTATTACTTGGTCTAATATTGCTCATATTCAGCCTTAGGAAACCACCTATTACACATTGGTTGCTTATTTACTTTATGAAAGCATATTTTTCGGCATTTTTAGGTGTAATCATAGTGGAGAACAAAATGGTTGAGTATCCGGTGAAGTTTTTACCTGATTTCTTTGATACAAGTATCTTATTTGAATACCTTCTTTTCCCAGTTACATGCATTTTTTATTATCAGACAACTTATCATTCCAAATTATGTAGTATAATGATTCAAACTTTTCTTTATTCTGCCATTTTAACGGTATTGGAGGTTGTATTCGAAAAATATACAGATTTAATTGAATATCATTCTTGGACATGGTTTTATTCGTTAATCAGCATGTTTCTTCTCATGCTTTTTGTTCGAGGAATGATGGCATTAGTGGTGGGTAACGAATCAAACAAGAACAAGACAAAATAAAAAACGCTTGGAATATTAGATCCAAGCGTTTTTCTGTGGTACTGTCAGTTGCTCCATTAGTGAGCCGTCTCTATTTAATTAGCGGGGTTTGCTAGTTCCATATCGCCATGATTGTTATCTGATGCATTGATTGACGTATCTTCATCGATATTAAGATGTTCTTTTAAGGTGTCTTGTACGGATGCTACACTATCTTCATTTAACTGATAATAATAGGTGTTGTTAATATAGGAGTCGTGCCCTTCTAATGTGTAAGATTCCATATCAAGATCGCCTTGCATGCCATAGGACATTAAACTTCTCATCTCGGAAAATTCCATATTTGTTTTCATATTGTTTCCGACTGCTTCCATAATATCATCATATTTTAAAACAGAATCAAGGCTTAACGCCCGTTTTACAATAGCTTTCATAATCTGCTGCTGACGTTTTCCACGTTCAATGTCATTATCCATCTTACGAGTTCTGGCAAGTGCTAAAGCTTCTTCGCCATTTAAGGTTTGCTCACCAGCGGTTAAGTGAATCGCGCCTTTACGGTCTTGAGAATCCTGTTCATAAAATTCATATGGTACATCGACCGTAATACCGTCAAGTGTATTCACCACATCAATAAAGGCGTTGAAATTGACGCGTACATAATAATCCACAGGGACATCTAAGAAATTCTCCACTGTTTCAATTGTGGATTTCGGACCGCCCAATGAATGGGCATGATTAATTTTGGTCTTATAACCTTGTTCCGGAATATAAACATAAGAGTCACGCGGAATACTTAACATCTTCACACTGTGGTCCTCTTTATTAAGGGTTGCTAGAATTAAAGCATCAGATAGTTGGGGAGATGACCCATTACTGGACCTTTTTTCGCTATCATCAATCCCAATAAAAAGGATAGAGACATTATCCTGCTCCGGATCTACATCCTTTTCTCTTTTCTCTGAGCCATTTTCACGGCCATCATCTTCAAAGGATTTGCTCGCCACATTTTCCGCCTTCTTCACTAAGTAAAAGCCATAACTCCCAACAGCCCCAACAATGAGAAGCAGTGGAATCAGAATATATAATAAGAGTTTACGTTTCTTTTTCTTCTGTCTCTTTCTCATTTGAGTTCGTAAGTTTTTATCTTTATTGCTCATAGTGTAAGCTCCTCAAAATATAATTTTGCATCAAAGTACATTTTACTATGAAAAAACAAAACTGTCACTACTAATTAATATGACGTTTCTTTTAAAAATTAGTTACAAAAATGACAAAAACTTGTCGAAAATATGGAAAAATGGTCGCCTCGGTTTGGCGAGAGCGCGTGAAATTCGGTGAAAGCGCAAAACTAGATGATGAAAGTCATATAATAGCTTAGTAAGATTTAAAAAAGAACGCGCGCTCCCACAAGATAATGCGCAATAACGAATACGAACAGAAATGGCAACACTTCTGTTCGTTCCTTATCCTTATTCTTACCCATCTTTAAAATAGTATACTTTCACTCCATACTCCTATTCGACACGATTCCCGAAATTCTTCCTCCTAAACTTCATACACACCTCCTTCTCGTTTTTTACGATTATAGAGGCGAAAGGAGGTGAGAGACTTGGCCGTAACGGAACGTATTAATTCCCGATTGCAGCTGGTGTTTGAAAATGGCACCGATCCTGTTTCCGGCGACCAGATCTACAAAACGAAATCGTTCAACAATGTCAAAATGGACGCGACAGCCGATCAGCTGTTTGCCATCACGGAAGCACTTGCCCCATTGCAGCAGCTGACGTTGTACTCGATCGAACGTGACGACACCGAACTGATCACAGCAGAATAACTTACTGAATCCCAGTAATAAAGGAAAGGAGGGAATGTTGGATGAAAAAGATAGAGCTGAAATTTGAAAATGAGCAAGGGAGGACGGTGACAGTCGCTCTGGACCATCCAGTGGAACCAGTCGACGAAGCGGCAGTCAATGCTGCGATGGATGCGATCCTTCAAGAAAATGCGTTCTTCTCATCCGGTGGTGATCTCGTCAGCAAGAAAAGCGCCCGCATCGTAGAGCGCAACGTCTTTGATATCGCTATCTAATACTAAGGTTAGCTTTATGAATACACACTGATATCAGCAACTGTAATATGCGAGACTCCCGAGGAAAGCGAGTATATTACAGTTGCGTATCTAGTGAGCTGACAAACTGGAGGTGAAAGCTTGGAGGAAACATGGATGTCGCTCGTAACGGATGTCGGCTTTCCGATGGCGGTCACTTTTTATTTGCTGCACCGCATCGAAACAAAGCTCAACACCCTAATCGAGTCGATCACATCCCTGCCAGAAAAAATGAGATAACTCCCCCACAAAAAACCGGGAGGTGCTAGCGCAACACCACAACAGCACCACCCGGTTTTCTTATTTTAAAAGAGAAGAGCTAAGTAACGCTCCGGAAAATATACTTCGCTTTCCGCGGGCAACGCTTCAGCTTCCTCGGCAGAAATCCACTGCCTGCGGGATCTTCAGCTGTTGCTTTTCCCGCAGGAGTCTACGTATATTTTCCTACGCTTATAAGTGGAAAGATTGATATATGTTCCTGTTCCACTTTACTTATTATGATTTCTCTCTCTAAAAAGAACATCACAACTAGCGCAGGCAGAATACGGAGGCTCCTGTGGGATAGTGAGAGCCAAGATCATTTGTTACCCAATTAATTTACTCTATTCCCACTGCTTGTCTTTTTCCGTCATCCAGTATTTCATTTCCGCATCATTCGCCGTGATTTTATAAAAGTTAATCAACATATCATACAACGATTCGTTATGATCAAACACCTGTACATACTGTTTTAAAATATCAATCGCATCTTCTGCCTGTCCTTGTTCGAACATCTCCCGAACCAGCCAAATCGTCAGCTCAATTAACCGCTCCTCTATATCCTGCCGCAAGTTTAAAAACCAATCATCATAAACCGCTGTCAAAAATCCAGGATCGGTAATCTTAGATAAAAGATTCTTCACCCGCCTTTGTTTCAACAATTTATTCGATTCATTCACCGCATCTTTCACTTCATGCATCAAATGAATCGCATCACAATCCACACAATCAGCTAACGTAATTTCTTTCTTATCAATCACTAGTAAATGATCTATTTTTTCACCCTCCACCTGCAACAATCTGCGCAAATGGGTCAAATAGACCCGTAAATTCCGCAAAGCATTATCCAACGGAGTATCCGGCCACAACGAAGCACAAATTTCCTCCCGAGGCGAAGTAGGATGAAACACTAAATAAACAAAAATACGTTTCGCATGCCGTTTATTCCAACCATGCAGAATTTCCTTCCCATTAAAGCGAACACGAAAACTATAGACAATATTGACTTCCAGTATCTGATTTTCTTTCGCTCTCGTCGCCTTTTTATGTTTCATCGTCTCTTCATAACTAGGCACATAATCCGAAATATTCCTTTTATATTGAAGAAGTGGACGCTTTCGTTTATCCAGCGCCGTAAAAAAGTTGCGAATAAGCTTTGCTGTCATTTCAGGTTGATCCAATACAAGAAAGGTGGACGCATTGGGGACAACAGTATGATGGACGTGGGGCAGCTGAATCGAGTGGTAAATAAGCAACTCCTGTGGAAATAAAATGTCATGCTCTCCTGCCAAAATTAAGGTTGGTGCTTTTGTTTGTCTCATATATACAACAGGATCTGTATAAAGGGTCAACTCCATAATTTTTCGATATACAAAAGTATTCATCTCGGTCATCCATTTTTGCAACCTATAATACCTTTCATACTCACCAGTTAAAACCGTCACAATCTGCAGTAAATCCTCTACCGGAATTCGCGTGCCATTCACCGTTAGCTGGTCACGCTGTTGTTTCAATTGACTATAACTCTCCTGTGGGAAACAAGGTAAGGAAAGAATAACTAATCTAATTACATAATCTGGATAAACCGTACTGAACTTTAAGGCTGTCAAACCACCAAACCCCATGCCAACTATATAAACAGACGTTAATTGAAACGAATCAATCATATAATGCAAATCTTCGACATATAAGTCAATCGACAACATATCATTGCCCAGATCACTCTTCCCAAATCCTCGTAAATCAAAAACTAAAATATGATAATCATAAAAATAAGAATACAGGTCATCATATAATGTGTGATCCGAAATATTAGTATGTAAAAAAATAACCGTATTAGAAGTCGGTTCATATCCTTCTATATATTGGTAATAAAGGTGGATATTTTGGTGTTTGATGTATGGCAAAATCAACTTCCCCCTAGAACATATGTAGTATTTCATTTAGTAAAAAAGTCCTTATGGAATATTTTATATCCTACAGGAAATCTTTTCAATTAAAAATGTAACTAAAGCAGTTCTAAAATGGAAAAAAACAGAGGAACGCATCCACACGTTCCCCTGCAAAATACTTAGTGAGACGGTTCAAACGTTTGGCAATCCGTCTCTTTCTCATCGGAAGCCTGTTTCCCAGTATGGCTTACCACATAAATTTTATCAGCATGGCATAGGTTCCCCTCAGCCCAGTATACACAGTTATTCACTTCACATTTTACATCCTTCGCCATCTCAAACCACCTCCCATACCTATAGTATAGGAATCAAAAAATATTTATATACTAGGGTAGACATGGAAAAGTACCAGCAAAATCAAAGCAAGATAATCGAAAGGCTATCCGTCAGAGCCCCTTGCCAAATAAGAAGTCCAGCCTTCTGCAATACGATCATCCACCACACGCTTTAAGTAATCATTTGCTTTTTTATAATGTTGTTTTTTACTATAGATATTGGATAGTACCAGGCAGACTTCTTTTGCAGCAACCATATCACCGACCTTAACAAAATAAGGATAAATCTCGAGTTCTAGTCGCTCCACACAATGCGGTGTACCGATTTGATTATGGATTTTCATTTCTAATATGTATAATTTGTGTTGAAATTTGAGGTTGGCGTGTAAGGATTGTCCCGTTTGGATGTAGGCTAAAGCTTGGGAATAGTCCTCTTTGGATTGATAAATGATGGCGGTTAAGTAAATATGAGATACCTTTTGGCTTTGGCATTTTTCATAATGAATCGCTTTTCGCGCATATTTGAGCGCCTTATCTTTCTGTTTCAAAAGGAGAAACGCTTCTCCCAGCAGGGCATAGATAGAAGGATGATGTTCTTGCGGGTATTGGTAAAGGATATTAAGTAAATTTCGGTTCGCACGCTCACACTTATTTTGCATCATGTCATTGGAAGAAAGGATTTTTCTACAGCGGATAATGTTAGAGCTATCTAAGACTTCTTGGTATTGTCGTAAAGCAAATTGCGCATGTTCGAGTGAATCTGAATAGCGGCTTGTTTTATGATAGAGCATGGCAAGATAAAGGTTCAACTCCGGATCCTGTTGATATCGGTGGGGGTACTCCTTCTTTGCATGATAAAGATAATACTTAGCTTGGCGAAAGTCGTTTATGGTAATATAGTAAAGTCCAATCACTTTACAGCATAAGTAAGCAGGTGAATCAGATAAAGTGGACGAGAAATTGATCATCTGGGGCAATAGCTCTTCAGCTTTTTCGAGATCATTTTTTAATAAGGAATAGCGGAATTGATACAAGTGATAAGTCGTGTTCGTATTCATCGCGTGTGTGATAGGGAATTGTTCTTTCATTTCCTGATAGAGCTTGTCTGCTTTCCCAACTTTCCGGCGTGCAATCGCCTTATCCCATTGGGAAAGCTGCTTGGCCAAAGTACGATGATCAGTGGAATAGGGATCTAACTCTGGCGCATGCAGAAGTTTGCTGATTTGATGAAGCATGTGATCAGTAGGATGATGACAGCCTGATTCGATTTTGCTGATTAAAGAATTGGATTTGTGCAACTTTTCGGCTAAGTCTTTTTGCGTATATTGGCGGGATTTACGATAGTGTTTGATCGTTTTTCCGATATTTATCATTCCTTTGCCCTACCTTCTAATAGAATTTTTTGTAATTTATGGATAATATATCCTATTCGTTGACTTATGTCATATTCCTTCCTGAAAATTGTAAAAAAATGTTTACTTATAGTAACGGTAAATCCCTTCCAGCGCAAAACCCGCGATAAGTAGCAGCACAAGGATAATAAAATTCCGCAACCCCATCAAAGGAACAACAAATAAAAGCCACGGCACAAACACAAAAAATCCAATAAGCATGACCATAACAAAGTAGAAAAACATACCCGTTCCCCTCATGATTGATCACCTCTTCTGCTAATAGCCTATGCACTAGGCGCTTAGGCGTTCATTGTCATGGGTAGTGGAAGAAGCAGGAAGATGGACGAGACTCCACCAATAGCACAAGGTAAACCAACTTCTTCTTAAATGCTGGTTTTTTTATCCTTTTCAGTCTAAAATATGTTATATAAATTTTTGCATGTTATTGTTGTGATAGGATGAAGTTTATACGAACTTTAGCGACATGATTGATTACGATAATTTCTAATAGCTATTTAATGGTATGGTTTTTAAGGTTGTTTTGAGATAAATCTGATTAATAACTTATTGTAATTGGTGAATATCCTTCTAGGAGTGAAATAAGCAATGATGAAAAAATTATCTATTTTAAGTTTGATGCTATTTTCTATTCCATTTCAAGTGCTTGCTCAGGGGACGGAAGAAGAACATGCAAGAGAAGTCGCAGTTAATTATTGGAGTTATGGTTTGATAGCATCACTAGTAATGTTGGTTAGTTTTCTTGGCCTGTTCCTACTAACAAAACGAAAAGTAAGTACGATTAGTGTAAAAAATAAAGAAAATCGTGAAAAGCGTAAAATGATCATAGCTAGAGCTAACATCTATAAACGATTCCTGATCGGGGCCTCATTGTTAAGTATTGTCTTGCTAGTCATAATAAATGTTACAAATGGATCTGGATTTCTAGCAAATCGACTAGATGGAACAGCACAAGGTGATAATAGTCAAGAGAAGGTGGATTTCACCCATATTCATGGACTTGGTTATTCTAGTGATGGAGAAGAAGTTTATGTTCCGGCTCATGATGGTTTAAGAGTTTTCAAAAATGGAGAGTGGACGGTTCCATCAGTTAGTGAAAAGCATGATTACATGGGTTTTTCCATGTTTAAGGATGGTTTTTACAGCAGTGGCCATCCTGCACCAGGATCAGACCTTGCTAATCCATTAGGGATTATCAGAAGTACTGATATGGGAGGAAATATTGAAATTCTCGACTTATACAAAGAAGTGGATTTTCATGGTATGACGGTTGGATACGAAACAGAGGATATCTATGTCTTTAATACATCAGAAAATTCACGGATGGATAAACCAGGATTTTATTATTCAACGGATCAGACGAAGACGTGGAATCAAGCTGAATTACAAGGTCTTAAAGGACAAGCAATGGCGTTAGCAGCACATCCAACTAAATCTGGCACAGTAGCACTTGGTACAAAAGAAGGGGTATACTTATCAAATGATTATGGAAATAACTTTCAAAAGTTAGCTGTATCGAATACGGTAACGGCAGTTTCCTTTGACTACCAAGATAATTTACTGGCTGCAACGGATAGTGGGAAGCTTAAACATATTAATTTAGCCACAAATGAAGAAAATGAATTAAGTATCCCAGATTTAGGAAAAGATGTGATTACTTTTGTAGAGCAAAATCCTGTAAAAAGTGATGAATTCATTTTTACCACTAGTAAGAAAGACATCTACTTTTCAGAAGATGGCGGTAAAACATGGAATCAAAGTGTTAATGAAGGTATTGCCCTATAATAATAGAATAAAATAAGTGGGGGATATGGATTTTAACAAAATGGTTATCTATACTGAAGATATTCACGTATAGACGAAAGGAGAATTTGTCATGAAAATTAAAAAGATTCCTTTTGCGTTGTCATTTGCTACTGCGGCTCTATTCGTAATTGGTTCAGCAGCGTTTGCACATGAAGATACAGAAAGTAATGGAATGGGTAATATGATGAATAGTCACAATGGTAATGGAATGATGAACATGATGGAAAATGGAAATATGTCGAACATGATGAAAGAAGAAATGATGGATGATTGTAGTCGATTTATGGATTCCTATGAGGGTGAGATAAAAACGGAGTAATTTTGAAATGGAACTATTTCAGCGTGATAGGCCTCTGTTATAGAGGTCTTTTCCATCTCTCTTTTTAATTCGGAATCACGAAGAGGTGAAAAATATGGGGAAAGGGCTTCCGCATTATTATGATAGAGTAATGAAACCCCTTGAACAAATGAAGTTTAAACAAATCAGAAAAGAACTTTTAAATAATGCAGTGGGAAGAGTACTTGAAATTGGTTCGGGAACAGGGGCTAATTTTCCTTATTATACTAATGCAATGCAGGTAGATGCCATTGAACCCAATAATCAGATGTTGGAGCAATCACTAAAACGTCAATGGGAAACGAAGACTCCAATAAAAACTTATTTAGTTCAAGCTGAGAAACTTCCTTTCAGTGATAATACATTTGATTCAGTTGTTGCAACACTGGTGTTTTGTACTATTCCAGATCCAGAGAAAGCACTAAGAGAAATACATCGAGTAAGCAAGCCTGGAGCTGAAATACTAATCTTTGAACATGTCAAAATGAGAAATTCATTGTTAGGAAAGTTGCAGGATATACTGACACCCCTATGGAAAAAAATTTGTGATGGATGTCATTTAAATCGTGATACCTTAACCACATTGGAACGGTCTCCTTTAGCTATAATGAGCATAGATTCCTATTATAAGGGGCTCCTTGTAACAGTTAAATGTGTTAATAATAAACAATAGTATGAAGGTTTATATTATTCGTCTATCATCGATTTATGGCAACTAAACGAAAAAAAAGCTGGTGATTACCAGCTTTTAAAACCATCACTTTATTTCAGAGCAACATCATGATTACATACCTTGATATGCTTCTTTTAATTTTTCTATATCAAATTTTTTCATTTGAAGAAATGTTTTGGTTAATCGATCCATTTGTTCGTTTGTCCCATTTATCATCATTTCTCCCATCACTTCTGGCCAAATTTGCCAAGAAACACCGTATTTATCTTTCAACCAACCACATTGTTCTGCCTTTGGATCTGCGGAAAGCTTTTCCCAGTAGTAATCAATCTCTTCTTGATTTTCACACTGAACTAAAAGTGAAATGGCTTCATTAAATTGGAAGTTATGGAACTGAGCACTGTCCATAGCAGCAAACCATTGATTCTCTAGCATAAAATCTGTAAACATCAAAGTCCCTTCCTTGTCCGGCTCCATGCCTGCAGGGTAGCGTGCGATTTCCCCTCGTTTGGACTCATTGAAAACAGAAAGATAAAAGTCAGTGGCTTCTTCTGCCTTACCAGACACCTCTTGAACATACATCAATGAAGGGACGATAAATGGTCGTTCTTCACCATCTGGGTTGGTGAGGAACAGCTGCCAAGTCAGGCCATACTTATCCTGTATCCATCCGTAGCGCTTACTGAATGGATATTCTTGAAGTGGCATAAGTGGTGTACCGCCTTGGGAAAGTTTATCCCAGAGCTGATCTAAATTCTGCCTTGCGTTTTGATCTCTAGAAGGATCAAAATGGACAAAAAAGGAAATCGAAGGATTGAACTGAAAATGCGGCCCTCCATTTATAGCCATAAATGAATACCCTGCGAGATGAAAAGAAATGACATCGGTTTCTCCGGATGGTGTGTCGTGAATGGTTGCTGTATTAGTGACTTTTGAATCGGGAAAAATGGAGGTATAAAATTGTGCAGCTTCTTTTGCTTCCTGATTAAACCATAGATGCGGGACAATTTTTTGATCTATCATTGATATTTCCACCTTTTCATTATGAATGATACCTTATTTAACCTTGTTAAGATGCTCTTCCAGACGGTTCCAGGTTTCTGTGATGCCTTGTAACATGCCCATGTCCATGACCTTATTGAGAGCTTCCGCAGACACATATTCAGCACGGTTAACGAGTTTCGTCTTGTCACCCAGATCGATGAATTCCAGCGTGATCTCGGATGATGGCATATTTTTATCGATATTACCATCGGCATCCGAGAAGTAATCCGTGTAATGAATCATCTCTGGCTCGATAATATCCTTGTAAACGGCTTTCCCCCAAGACTCCATACCGTAATATTCTCCTTGATTCCGGTCCATACACTTCATACAGAAATGCCATGAACCGCCCGGTCGGAAATCAATGTGACAAACTGGAAGTTCCCATCCAATAGGTCCCCACCAATGCTTGAGATGCTCAGGTTCTTTAAACATGTTGAACACGAGATCGCGCGGTGCATCAAAAATACGCTCCAATACTAGCACCTGATCGTTCTCAACTCTGGATTTTAATTCGTGGATTGACATTTTATCTCCTCCATCCAATTGTATAAGTCGCCATACAATTTACAGTAGCGACTTTACAAAATTTTTGTATGTTTTCGCTATCAAATCATCAATTCAGTGGTTTTTTACCCTGTAATACATTGAGATAATCATCCAACCGATCCATCCGCGCATCCCACACTCGACGGTAGGAGTCAAGCCACTTATCCAACTCTTGAAGCGGTTCTGGTCTTAGCTTATATATTCGACGATTAGCCATTGGCTGCACCTCAACAAGCCCAGCTTCGCTTAAAACGCGAAGGTGCTTCGAAGTTTGGGGCTGGTTTAGCTTGAGCTTTTCTGCAATTTCCCCTACTGGGAGCGATTCGTCAAGAAGAAGGTCGACGATAGCAAGACGGTTGGGATCCGCCAGAGCACTAAATGTTTGCACGTTCATGTTGAATTCTCCTAACATTTGTATGTTTCTTAAATCAAATAAGCGCATGTTGTTACATGAAGAATACCACCTCCGAGTTCTTCACTGTATTTATGACGTAACTTGTTGTTGAATTGATTATTCCATTAAAGGAATATTCCTGTCAAGTAATATTCGAATCATGAAGTACTTAGCCAAAGTTTTTCTGCCAACATCATACGTCATAGTTCCACGACTTACGCATTTTAATTAATCTTTGTCATATTTTGTGATATGGTGGAATTAGGAAATTACATAGAATCAGAGAGGAGATAGATTCGATGAGCAATATCAATGTACATGATTATCGCCAAGCAGAATACGACATAGATGATCTTTTTCTAGAGCGCTGGTCACCCCGCGCATTCTCGGAAAAAGAAGTAGACGAAAAAACACTCATGAGCATATTCGAAGCGGCTCGCTGGGCACCGTCCGGCAGCAATAAACAGCCATGGCGCTTCATCATCGCTCGAAACAAAGAAGACCGTGAAAAATTCCACCAGTTTATCATGGACGGAAACCGTGCATGGTGCGAAAAAGCACCAGCCCTTGCCTTAGTCATCTCAGACTCTGAAGCAAACGGTTCACACGCATTCGACGCAGGCGCAGCTTGGGGCTTCCTATCCTTACAAGCACGACAAAAAGGCTTAATCACGCACGCCATGGGTGGATTCTACAAAGACAAAGCACGCGAAATACTAGATATCCCAGAACAATACGCCATCCACGCCGTCATCGCAATCGGCTACCAAGATGACGTCAGCGTCTTAGAAGAAAAACTCCAAGAACGCGAAAAACCATCCGACCGCCGCAGCCTAAAAGAAACCATCATGGAAGGTACCTTTCTAGAATAACGATTTAAACCCCCTGATCCGAACGGTCAGGGGTTTTAAATCGTTTATTCTGGCAAGCAATATCAACTATTCCACCCTGTATCTCCAATAAAACTACAAATAGAGCGCCTTTAATGGCAGTATTTCGTTAGTAAATCAACCCAAACTGCGAATAGCTAGCCTTTAACAGTAGAAATGCAAAGGTAACGCAGCCAAAACTACGAATAGCGAGCCTTTAACAGTAGAAATGCGAAGGTAACCCAACCCAAACAGCGAATAGGGAGCCTTTAACAGCAGAAATGCGAAGGTAACGCAGCCCAAACTGCGAATAGAGCTGTTTTAAGAGCAGAAATGCGAAGGTAACGTAGCCCAAACTGCGAATAGCGAGCCTTTAACAGCAGAAATGCGAAGGTAACGCAGCCCAAACTACGAATAGCGAGCTTTTAAGAGCAGAAATGCGAAGGTAACGTAACCCAAACTGCGAATAGGGAGCCTTTAATAGCAGAAATGCGAAGGTAACGCAGCCCAAACTGCGAATAGAGCTGTTTTAAGAGCAGAAATGCGAAGGTAACGCAGCCAAAACTGCAAATAAACCTCTTCTCGTGCTCGAACCCAACCCCCAACCCCCAACCACAAAGGAAAATTCGACAATTCCTTGTCGAATTTCACCACCTTCCCTCCACCTCCAAAATCCCCCTAGACTTTTTCCTTGAAAACGATTACGATCAAATTGGTAGTAACAACAAGGAGGAGGACCCCGACATGCACACCCAAACCAAAGCCAAACGCAACACCCATACTAAAACCATCGGATTCATCCTATTTCTCATCCCATTCACACTCATGATCTACTACGGCAAAGAAACCTTTTACATAGAACAACAGCTCACCGCCGAAAACACCTACGACTATCACTTCGTCCTGATCACCGAAGAAGTAGGGAACGACTACTGGCGCTTAATCGAAAAAGGCGCCAAAGAAGCAGCCGAAGCACAGAACATCTATCTCGAATACATCGGCCCAAAAGTCGCAGACAACGACGAACGCCTCGCCACACTGGACCGCATGATCGCAGCAGGCGTCGACGCCATCATCACCAAAGGCATGAAAGGAGAACGTTTCCAACAACTTGTTCAAAAAGCCAACAACCAAAACATCCCAGTCGCAACCGTCGACACGGACAACGAGCAAAGCGCCCGCGCCTTTTACGTCGGCACAGACAACACACACGCAGGCTATCTCGCCGGCGAAACCTTAATCAATCAAACAACCGGACCGCAAAAGGTAGCGATCGTCACCGGCAACACCGAAGCCCCCAACCTGCAACAGCGAGTCGAAGGCTTCCAAAACGCCACCAAACAAACCGATCGCATCGAACTAATTGGCGTCACATCATCGCAAATCACCGAACTCGGCGCAGCCCAAGCAGCCTATCAACTGCTCAAACAGCACCCAGACCTAACCGCCTTTTTCGGCACAAGCGCACTCGACGGCATGGGCATCGTCCAAGCGGTGGAAGAAATGCAGCCAGCCAATCCGCCGCACATCATCGCATTCGACACCTTAAGTGAAACACTCAACCTAATCGAACAAGAAAAAATCGACGCCACCATCGTCCAATATCCCGAAAAAATGGGCAGACTCGCCGTTGAACTCATGCACGCCATCAAACAAGGCAAAACCGTAGACACCAACTATCACACCCAAACCGGCGTCATCGACAAAACCCACCTCCACAACGGAGAACTCGTCACACCCATCGAGGAAGGGGAAACACAATGATCGAAACAATCAAACAAAACATAAACCAAAACCCAAAACCCTTTTGGAAAAATGTCCGAGCATACAACCTATTCAGCGGACGAACGATCCAATCCAAGCTAACGCTGATTTTTGCTGGCATCATCATACTCTTTAATATTGTGACAATTTCCATCTACGTGAGCTCCAACCAGCTCATGCAGCAATATCATAATGGATTCGAATCCCTGCTTCAGCTGAATACGATCTCCCAGACCGCAACCGAGCTGTCCGATCATACCAATGCTTACGTGCTCAACCGGGAAGACGAAGCATTAAATAAGTATTACGAAACAAGGGAAGAGTTGAAACAGCAAGCAGCATCCTTACACACCGATGTCGGGCCGATTCAGCTTAAAAATTATACAAATATGATCGATGCTCTGTTATATCAATCCGAACTGACGGTCGGATTTGTCATACGTGACGATATCGAACGCTATACTGCGCATATGAAGGAGGTCCAAAGCACTGCCAACTATATTCAAGATATGACACTGGAGCTTTTGGACACTTCTTTAACCGAATACCAAACGATGTATTTAGACTTACAAGAGCGCAATCATGCCTTTAAATACTTCACGATTTTCTTATCGGTGACGACGATAATAGTAGGGGCATACATCGCGATCCGATTCGGACGCGGCATACACCGTCCGGTGCAGCAGCTCTCCCGCGCTGCTAAAGAGGTCTCCTACGGGAAATTTGATGGAAAGCCTGTCAAGATTCAGTCCAGTGATGAACTGAAACTATTGGGCAGTTCGTTTAACCAAATGCGGGACAACATACGCCTTTTGATTAAAGAAATCAAAGATCAATCCGAGCAAGAGAAATTAATGAAGGAACTCGAATTAAAGCACCTGCAAAATCAAATCCATCCACACTTTTTATTTAATACATTAAATACCGTGTCGAAGATGGCATATTTAGAAGATGCCCGTTCGACATCGAACTTGATTGACTCGCTTGCTTCGATCATGCGCCATAGTCTTGGCAATCTAAAAAAAGCGGTCACGTTACACGATGAATTACAAGTAGTGCATGAATATGTGGAAATTCAACGGATGCGATTCATGGAGCGAATCGAATTTGAAATTGATTCGCCGAAGGAAGGGGTCAATGTAAGAATGCCGCGCCTGATCTTGCAGCCACTGGTGGAGAATGCGTTTATTCATGGACTTGAAGCGTTGGAAGAGGGTGGCAAAATTGAGGTAACGGTGCAGGAGCAAGAAAATCACATAGTGGTAGAGGTCCGAGATAACGGTATTGGCATGACGAAGGAACAGCGTGCATATATCTTAAGCAGTCCAACAGAAGAGGAGGCGGCACACGTTGGGCATGTAACCGGCATTGGCTTGGCGAACGTCATCAAGCGGCTACAGCTCTTTTTCCAAAAAGACGACATCATCGAAATCCACTCAGCCCGAGACCAAGGCACAACTATTCGGCTACTGCTGCCAGTGGATTCGTAGCAGACCTAGAAAAACAAAAGGAAGTGAGCGCATACCTAACGGCAAGCGAGTATATTCTGCTTGCGTCGCCTGTGAGTACATAAAAAGAAAAAGGGGGAGTCCGAATGAGAATCATCATTGCGGAGGATGAAATGTTAGAGAGAAAAGCGATGCGAAAATTTTTAGAAGAAAACTTTCACGATATCGAAGTAGTAGGCGAAGCAGCAAACGGCAGACAAGCCGCCAAGCTTGCCGACGAACACCAGCCCGACCTGATGCTGATGGACATCCAAATGCCTGGTATGTCAGGACTCGACGCCATGGCAACCATCTATCAAAATCACCCAACAACCAAATTTATCATGGTCACAGCCTATGACTCATTCGACTACGCCAAACAAGCAATAAGCTTCGGCGTCAAAGAATATATCCTAAAACCAAGCAAAAAAGAAGAAACCATCAAAGCTATCAGACACGTCCAAAAAGAAATCGCCGAAGAAAAAGAAACACTCGAAACCAAAAAAGCCCTATTCATCAACCGCCTCATCCAAGGCGAACAAGCAGAAAGCCTAAAACAAAACCTGTTTCCCAATATGAAAAGCGGCTTTTTCTTTATCCTAAGCGAAGAACAAGAACTGCCAGAAACCTACATCACCCTAGACAAAATCGGCTTCTACGCATCCAGCCAAACACTCGACAAAGCAGACGTACTCAAACAAATGCGAAAACTCCAGCTCGAACTGCCAGGAGACACGTACATCGGCATCGGCTACCCATACAAACAGCCCGCCGATCTCACCAACTCCTATTACGAAGCAAAACAAGCCCTGCGGCACCTGGTGCAAGCAAAGAAAAAGAAATACGGCTTCCCGCCGCAAGTCGACGACGACACCGAGTTAGACGCCATCTGGCAAGCACTCGAAAACGGCGAACAAGAAGCACTCTGGCACGCCTTCAACCAACACGCCAGCCAAATAACCGAAAACACCGGAATGGAACTCTACTTCCGGATCAAACAACTTTTAGAAGAAAAAGGGAGAAAAATACCCAATATAGAGCTAACGACTCTGACCACACCAGAAGCATGGCGCGACTTTTTAGAACTCGCATCGTTAGAGGTCAAGCAATCCTTTCAATCGAAAAACAAAATCGAACGCGCCAAACAGTATATCGACGAACATTATCAAGAAGCGATCAGCTTAGAAGACGTGTCAGCCTATACCGACCTAAGCCCAAACTATTTCGCCAGCCTTTTTCATGAAGCAACAGGCCTAACGTTTATTGAGTACATGACAGCAACTCGGTTAAAGAAAGCCAAGCAGCTTCTGCAGCAAAACGAATGGAGCCTAAAAGAAATCAGCGCAGAAGTCGGCTACAAAGACCCAAATTACTTTAGCCGCGTATTCAAAAAACACACCGGCCACTCTCCCAAACAATATCAAAATCAGTTATTAAAGCAATAGGAACGGGAAATAGGCTTTGTCTTTTCCCACCTTGGCGGACATACGTTCCTTTATTCAGCGAAGGCGTTCGTTTTCCCAAAGTGATGAGCATATAACGTACCTGATGTCCGCAACCACCTTCAAAAATGTATTTATTATGAAATAAGGCACTCAATATCCGTAATAATTAGATCTCTAATTCGCTACAAGTTCTCTTCAAGCATGAAATACAGAGAATTCAACTCACTGCGGGCCTTAGTACAACAAGTGGATCGTCATATTATTGGCGATCCTTTTCTTCTGTAAAATCTCAAGAAATATTGGAATTTTATGTTAAAATAAAATGTGAATTATTTTACTTAAAGTAAATCGTAGTTTAGTGGAAGAATTATATCTCAATGAAACAGAGGGGGGAAATGTAAAATGGAACTATTTCTTTATTATTGCATCGTGGCTAAAGACAGAAGAAGCATATAGAGATGTGCTTCTTACTATTGCAGTGGTTCATTTTGTTATGTCTAAACTAATACCTATAAAAAAGAAGAATAGCTTATGTAATATCACTGTTTTGTCTAATGGTTGGTCTATAATTTATAACCATTGGTCTTTGGGAATTAAGAAAAGGGACTGACAGAAAAAAGTATTAGTTGGTTTCTTTTTGATATTTGTTCTTCCAAATATATTGGGTTTTCAAACATTCATAAGCTAAGTTTCTTCTTTAATAATAATTTTTGATATTGGGGGATGTGGTTTGAAAAAAATAATTACGATTTTATTAGGATTATTATCTCTTTTATTTGCAGGATGTTCCAATGAAACGATATCTAATCATCTAGTATTTCAAGGAGAAAATGAACACTGGAAGGGAGTAGTTGAAGTCAATCAATCTAATAATGGACAAAGAAAATACGATGTAAAAGAACGTCATCATATAACTTATATTGGGGATAATTTAAAGGAATTAGAAACCAAGAAAATCCCTGTGAAAATATATGTTGATAGTGTTCTTTCTAACGGAGACCAACCGATGAGTTCAAGTCATTTTCAAGAATGGTATGGTACAGAAGAAGGTGGTATTACAATAGGCTTTAGTGATAACAAAGAATATGCAAAAAAAGATGATGAATTTAAGGTTGTAATAGAATGGATGGGAACTGAAGAAATAATTACACTTAAATCTATACAAACTGAACATGATTAAACATTTTAACTTTCCCTCAATTAGATGCATATATTTCTCAAATGCAGGGTTTCAATACACTTGGAGTGAACATTAGGGATTTTGTAGATGTTCTAATGATTCGATCTACATGAAGGCGTACTTAAATAAGAGGAGGTATTGATAACTCCAATTTTTTCATACACTGTACGGTTCTTCGCGCACCCTTGGAGGTTTCCGCTCCCATGTCTCAACGGATCAATGCTCTCTCATTTGATGTCCTGTTGGTTCATACCAACTATTGTAGTATTAAAACCTTTTAATGTTTTTAACTGTTTCAATCAATTTATTAATCTACTAAAGCACAGTTAATTGAACAATGAAAGGGGATTTTATGCGAATAAATTACTATCCTAATTCCAGCAATCCAGGTAGCTTTTTTGCTAATTACAGTATGGCTCATCAAATAGTTCGTTCAAAATTCACCTTATAATCTTTGCTGTGAGGAACTTTTATAAAGAATGGTCGTCTAATCTGAATAGAGAAGGAGAGAATTTTATGACAAGCTTTAAGTCATTACTTGCTCTTTCGGTATTTATGTCGTTACTATTATTCGGTTGGTAGTAATGACACAAATAATAATAAACCAATAGAAAATAAAAAAGCATTACAGACTAATACCGAAAACAAACAAATTTACAAGGGTGTGATAGCAAGTGAAAAGACTTTGCCTGCTAATTTTCATGAGATTGCATTTGAAAGAGAAACGACACCTTGGTTTCAATTTTTGGTGAAAAAAGTCGTTAACCCATCTGAATTTGAACAAACATGGAACTTATATGGATTTGAAAATAAAATCCCAAACGTTGACTTTAACGCGATAGATATTTTTTTTATTGGAGTCAGCGAGTCTGGAAGTTGCCCCTACAAGATAAGAGATGTTGAATTAAGCTCTAACAACCATACTATGACAGTGCCATTATCAGAGCCGGAAGGTGCTTGCACTTCTGATGCAACACCGAGGACATTCGTAATCGAGATTGATAAAGAAATATCCACAGATATAGAGAATGTAGTTATTGTTAAAAGTGGAGTAGAAACAAGTATACCGGTTGAAAACTAATAAATAGTTTAATAGTAAATAATGATTGGCATCCCACTGTATATAGATGATATTGTTATTTTGTACTCATATATAGTATGGAGAGGATGACAATCTCGAAATAGTCATACTTTTTCAGCGGCCTCCGGTTTGATAGGGGGAGCTGAGAATAAAGAAGAATCTTCTCGGAATCAGTTCTCTACTCTACGTAAAAAAAGCTTGTAAATTGGTAAAACAGATATAGAAAGAAGATATAAAAAAGATCTTGCATATAAAATATCAGTGTGATATTATAATCAAGTCGCTTTTTTGAGGGGCGGAACCAAACAATAGCTTTTTAAAAAAAGTTATAAAAAATCATTGACTTAAACACATCGAAATGATATATTTGAGAGGTCGCTTCAAAAGAGACGAACAAAACATTAAGGCGAACCAAAAAAGTTATTGACATTATTAATCTATTTTGTTATTATTAATAATTGTCGCTAACAAAATTGATCTTTGAAAACTGAACAAAACAACCAGTATGTTAAGTACATGCTAGCTTACAAAAGCGAGCAAACGTTAAAGAACAGTTAAGAAACAAACTTTTTTGGAGAGTTTGATCTTGGCTCAGGACGAACGCTGGCGGCGTGCCTAATACATGCAAGTCGAGCGCGGGAAGTTAACAGATCCCTTCGGGGTGACGTTAGTGGAACGAGCGGCGGACGGGTGAGTAACACGTGGGCAATCTGCCTGTAAGATCGGGATAACTCCGGGAAACCGGGGCTAATACCGGATAATACTTTTCTTTGCATAAAGAAAGGTTAAAAGATGGCTTCTGCTATCACTTACAGATGGGCCCGCGGCGCATTAGCTAGTTGGTAGGGTAATGGCCTACCAAGGCAACGATGCGTAGCCGACCTGAGAGGGTGATCGGCCACACTGGGACTGAGACACG
>NZ_WIXM01000004.1 GCF_010993965.1 Gracilibacillus sp. YIM 98692
TTCATTTTTATGAATATGTACTCTAAATAGCTTGTATGTCTATATTTAATCAACTAACTGGAGCAAGAGTTTAACAAGAAGATTGTCAATCGTGGCAATCTTTTTCTTTTAAATTTAAAAAGGCTTATTGGAATATTATGTTAAAATCAAAGTAATGAAAATCTTGTGGGAAATGGCAGGATTGTGGAATAAGGAAAAGGGGGGAGTAACTTGAAAAAAGTTATCATAGGACTGGTAATAATACTTATTATTATATTTGCATACGAGTACCAAAAACCAGTAATGACCAGCGGTGAAATAATAGAAAAAGGGGTGGCTTGTTTAAATGATACAAAAAATTATTATAAAGAATCGCACAATGGTACTATCGCTATAGAGCATATTAAATCAGTGACTACATCAATCGATGACAAGAGTGGCTATTTCAATGAAGTGACTAATAAACGTGAGTTGAGTGTAAAATTCAAGTTTGATGGCGGAGGAGAACCAACAGTAAAAATGATTGCTTATAATGGGAAATGTTTAGGTATTACAGGTCCATTGCATTAAATATTTCTCTTCTGCTAACGGGAGCAGATGTTAAACAAGACATATCGTAAAAGGTGATTAGATTGAAAAAGAACATAGCATTTAATATTGTTGCAAACCACATTAACAAGTGGGATGCTTGGGGACTGTTATCAGGTGGGGCTCCATTAGACGAATATATTATAGAAACTCGTTGATGCTTTGCCACAAATAAAAAGTCAAATGGATTTAGCTAATACAATTAAAGTTGTATTTGAAAGCATTTGGAAAAGAACATAATCTTGAAAACTGCATTAAGGTTGCAGAGGATATTTGGGTTGAACTAAAGCGAGAAGAAGATAGTACCTTCTTCAATTAAAGGGAGCGTTTCTTCAAAAAGAAGAAGCGCTTTTTTACTACTTCCCACCGTTAACAGGAGAATAATGTTAAAATAGTATTGTTGAAAATGGATTTTGTTCAAGTAAAGAAGCAGTAATATGGAATTAGGTGTTTTTTTAGGTATATAGTTGACGGGATTGAAACCTTTATAAAGTTTTTCCGTCTAAACTAATAAAGAGTGTTTATACAGGGGGGCTATTCTTTTGCATAAGATTTCTGCATTGATTTTAATTTCAATCATTCTAATTATTTCTGGATGTGAACAAAACCAATCTAAACCTAAAGACTTTGAAGTGAAAGATGAAGATATTCAAGTGCAATTCGATGGAATTATTGACGGAATAAATGTTAAATACGATGAAGAAGCAAAGGCGTTATGGGTATTAAATTCATTTAAGTGGAATGATGACAAACTTACCTTCAATGCTAATTTCCGTTCAGAAACGATTAAACCAACAGAACTAAAGTTTATCGACTCTGTTGTATTTTTAAGTTTAGAAGGTCTATACCCTTCTAAACCAATAGGGAATGGTGCTGATGGAGGGATTGCGCATAAATCAATAAACGATAATATTCCAAATATTATTCCAATTAAATGTGAGGAAGCACAAAAAGGTCATTGTTCTTTTCAATTTGAAGTAAATTTGGAAAAAATACCCCGTAAGACTGAAGAGCAATATTTAGATGACTTATCTTTAAGAATTGGTTGGGTGCAAATTTTTAAAGATGAAGAAAATCAAATAAAATATTACCAATGGTCACAGGCTGATAATAGAAATGTAAAACCAGAAGTAGTTGGTTTTAAGGAAACATACGAAAAAATCTCAGGTGAATTTTTATCTTATAAGCCACTAGAAGAAAGCGAGACTACTGATTTAAATGAATTCAATAATTTTGATTATATTGAATGGATTAAGAAAAACATTTTTAGATAAACCACCGACAATCAGAGTTTTTTGCTAATTCTAAGGGTTCTTGTTCCACTAACGGGATGCGAATTCACAACAAGGTAAAATGGGATCAGTTGCTGCTGTTCTTTTTTTGTAAAGTGTAGGATTATTCAATAAGGACTACCTCAAGTTCTGAATTAAACGGAAAAGTATATTTGATACGATTGTACTTAGGTAGGTGACAAAATAATGAACAGAACAGATAAATTTGTCCTAATATTAATAGTGTTTGTTGGTTTATTTGTAGAAGATAAGGTTTCAAGTCTTTTGAATTACCATTGGAGTTTAAGTATATTGATTGCCATTCCAGTAGTTGTAATACTGATGGCGATATACAATAAAACAAAACAAGATGATAACAATGAAAGTTAGCGAAATTCACTAACGGAGTGCGTTGATTCAATATGAAGTGAAGTTATTTTTTTATTTGCAAATTGGGAACAAACTAAGGGGAGTGATAGAAGAAATAGTAATTAGGCAGTTTTCTTGAATAAAGATAAGTTTAAGGATGAGTAATATTGAAAGTAAATAAAGAAAATGAATAATCTCTTTATTATTTGAAAAATTAAATAAAGAGGTGAAGTACATTGAAAAAATATCTTATTGTAATGATTGGTATAGTTTCTATCTTTAATGCTTATCCACATAATACCATTGCTAAAGAATCTAAACTCTCTCCTGATTGTAAATATAAAACTGAACAAAAGTATAATCAATTTGTCGATAATGTTTTCGATGACGTATTAACTACTTACGAGTATTTGAATAAGGAAAATGACGATAGCAATAAATTCTATTTTACTTTAGAAGAACTATTCAATGTGCAAATTTTAGTAGGAAGTAATGAAAGCGTTGATAGTTTGAAGCAATTTTTCACTGGTGGGAGTACAGGAGAACGTCGACTATACTTAATCAATGGTGAACCTAAATATTCCTATTTATTGTACAAAGATACATCACATAACAACGTAATGATAAAACTAAAAAAATTAGATGGCGAATGGGTAGAAGTTGATAAAAAAGTTAAGAAAGGGAAGAAAATTGAATTAACCCAGCCAAGATGCTATCAAGATTATAACTAAATTTATCAAGTTAAATGTTTTTAGTGCTTCTTACAACAACGATGATATTGTGAAATAATGCACTTAAAGTAAAGGGAGGCTTTAACACAACTACGGAGATCGTCATTTGACGGTCTTTTTCAGTTAAATGGCAGTTATGTTGAAGAAGGTTATATTGAATTTTATGGTAAAATAACTGGAGGGAGGGGTTACTTTGTGGAGTTGTCGTCTTTTTCTTATTTCATTAGTTATTGGTGTTATGGGAGTTTCAATTTCTCCAATGTTTGACACTGTTATGGTGACGGAGAATTATAATTTAACTCAGCATAGACTGGGTTTTCCCATGCCTATAATTGAACAACATACCTGGTTAACTCCTATGGAGGATGCTTTCCCTTTCGAATTAGGGTTAGTCAATCCCCAAGAACATCCAACAGAGATACTGTTTATAAATTATGTCTTATCAATAGCAATAGTTACAGTAATAATTTATATCTTTTTATTAGCCATAAAACTTATAAGGAAATCAAAAAAAGTTTAACTTGGGTATTGTTGTGTTAACGGGAGCTTTAGTTGAAGAAGGAATGATTTTAAAAGGCTTCCTTTGTTGCGCAGTACAACGATACTGTTCAATAAAAAAAAGAAATTCAATAATCGGGTGCAATCTTATAAGAATGGGGTTGCGTTATATTTATGTTTTTTGCCATATTGTGTAGAAAAAAATACCAACGTGATAAGAATAATTTTGTTAGCTAATTTATTCCGTGAATCTGTATTCTATAGGATTATACGATGACTATTATAGCAATTTAAGTATTATAAATTTTTAGTAATGTTCTTCAGAAAAAACTTCCAAAAATAAAAATAAAAAAAAGCGATAACCTATTTTTGAGGAGGTTATATTATGCAACAACAACTAAGAGAGATTATGACATCAAATGTGTTTACTGTTAATGAATCTCAATCTGTACAAGAGGCGGCTGCATTAATGAGTCAACACAATGTTGGTGCGATTCCTGTGGTTAACAATAGTGGACAAATGACAGGGATAGTAACAGATCGTGATATTACACTTCGAACAACTGCTAAAGGTGGGGCTGCACAAACTCCTGTGTCACAGGTGATGAGTTCCCAAAATATGATTCAAGGGACACCAGAGATGGATGTACACCAAGCAGTTCAATTGTTAGCAGAAAAACAAGTTCGTAGGCTTCCGGTAGTGGAGAACGGACAAATTGTTGGAATGGTGGCGTTAGGGGACTTAGCTGCAAACCACCAGTTTGAGCATGAAGCGGAACAAGCATTGGCAAATATTTCAACTCCAGCTAAGCCACAATAGTTCTATATTAAAATAGGGTTGTCCTACATTTTGTAGGACAACCCTTCTTTTTGTGTTTTAAAAGTTAAAACCAAATAATTTTTTTAATTACATAATAATGTTATATTTCTATGTGTGTAAAAATGCCTCTTCTCAATAAATAAATCCCCATATTTCTCTAATTTTTTTATAAATATATTATTTCAACAAAGGTGGTGTTACTAAGATGAAAAAGGCTAAGGTTTTTCAACAATTTTACTATGGTTGGGTTATTGTTTTTATAGCCGGATTGGGAGTCTTTTTTTCAGGACCTGGACAAACGTATTCTAATTCTCAATTTATTGATCAATATATAAGAGATTTTGGATGGTCAAGGTCACAAGTGTCTGGTTTATATTCTGCAGCAACATTAGTTGCGGGTTTAATAATGGTCTTTGTAGGTCGGTTTATTGATCGCTTCGGCCAACGTACTATGATGGTAACTGTTGGGTCATTATTTGGTTTCGCTTGTTTTTTTAACAGTATAGTCTCCAGTTTGTGGATGCTTGCAATTGGATTCTTCCTAGTTAGACTATTAGGACAAGGGAGTATGTCTCTTATTCCCAATACACTTGTTGTACAATGGTTTGTAAAGAAACGCGGGATAGCATTTAGTATTATGACATTAGGTAGTTTTGCTAGTGCTATGTCGTTCCCGTTAATTAACACTTGGTTAATTGGAGAATGGGGTTGGCAATTTGCTTGGAGGTTTTGGGGTATTTTATTGCTTGTTTTATTTGTTCCAATTGCTTTTTTTGGTGTTAGAAATAAGCCAGAATTTATGGGATTAGAGCCTGATGGCTTTTCAAAAAAAAAAAACAATAGACCTAAGCTGATAATGGGTAGTAAGATCATAACATCAGATGAGGATTGGACCTTGAGAGAAGCGATGAGAACCAAAACATTTTGGGCTATTTTGATTTGTGTTGGGATACCAGCAATGATTAATACAGGAATTACCTTTCATATCATTTCAATTCTTGGGACAAATGAACTTTCTCCGGAAATTGCTGCAATGGTATTAAGTTTAATGGCTGTAGTTGGGATACCGATGTCTCTTATCTCTGGATATCTGACAGAAAAAGTAAAAACAAATTACTTATTATTAGGTATATTTATAATTGAATTTGTTCTTTTATTAATGTTACTAGTGACCAATAATTTACTTGTGGCTATTATATTTGGAACACTTTGGGGAGTAGCCAATGGTTTTGAACGTATTGCATTAAATGTCATTTGGCCAAATTACTTTGGGCGAAAATATATTGGTAGTATTAATGGATTTGGAGTAACTATGGGAGTGCTTGGTTCTGCATTTGGCCCATTACCTTTTGGGGTTGGTTTTGATATCTTCCATAGCTATACACCTATTCTGCTAATCGCATTAATATTTCCTTTGATTGGGATTGTATGCTCTTTAATTGCTAAGAAGCCAGATAAAACTCAATTACCTCAAATAGGATAATAATTAACTTGGTTATTAAAAAAGAGGTTCCGTTATAAGGAAAAACAGATTACTAACAGTAAAAAACGTAGAGGATCCTCTACGCAGCTTGTAGAGAAAGTGGGTGTTTTTTCTCTACAAGCTTTTTTTATTGGTAAAGAGATTTAGTTTAGTTTGGTTATTTTTCTTAGAAATAGACTCCCACACACCTAACTAATCCTAGCTAGGTGTGTGGCAATCTTCTTCATGTTCTGGCAGACTGCGGTGAGTAAGACCTGCTCACTCGCATTTGGTAATCCGCGCAACCTGCAATAGCGAAGCGCATGCAGCTGTTTCGAATCTGCAAAGCTTCGCTCAATCTTTTCTTTTCGATATTTGTAGAGCATTTTGCCAGAGGGGGAAAGGCGGTTCTGACGGACCTTCTCCTTATGTTCCTCCCAAACATGCCGGGTTACCACCTTTTGATGATTCCTCGACCTGGTGCACTGATCCAATAATGGACATGTTGCACACTTCTTGGGATTGGACTTATATTCTCGGTAACCTTCTCGAGTAGTGGTGGAATAAGTTAACGTGTCACCGTTGGGACATACATATAAATCATCTTTTGGATTATACTTAAACTTCCATTTTGGGAACAAACCTTTTGTAGGATGGTATCTTCTATGAGCAATCACACCAAATATTCCACGGTCGGACAACCCTTTACAGATAGGGACTGTTAAGTAACCAGAGTCCAATGCGACAGCCTCTACATCGAAGCCGAATCGCTTTATCTGATGATCCAACCGATTAAGATAAGTGACAGAATCATGGACATTTCCCGGGGTGACGAAGGCATCCGTAATTATATTGTATTTCCTATCAGTGGTTCGGTGGTCCAAGTAACAAAACATTTCCTGTTTTCGGTCGCGGGACATAAAACCGCTGTCTGGATCAGTAGTACTTTTGCGGACTGTTTTTTTATTTATCACGTCCTCTCTTTCCTTTAATGGCTTTTTTCCGTATCGTGCCTATCTTTCTCAATTGCTTGGTTGAGGTCGTGTATGTAACCTTTGGTTTCTACCTCAACTTCTTCTCTGGTGAATTTATGTTTCTTCGCATTAGGCTTTAGGTGAGTAGAATCTGTGAAGAGGGCCCTGCCTCCAACCATTCTGTAGTTGATCGCTTGGAGCAGGATTTCATCAAAAATCTCCTGGAAAATGTCCGTATCGTTAAATCTTTTGCGGCGGTTCCAACTAATTGTTGTGTGGTCGGGAACTGGATCTGATAATCTCAATCCCAAAAACCACCGGTAAGCTACATTCAACTGTATTTCCTTCTCCAGTTGGCGTTCGGAACGAAT
Organism: Gracilibacillus sp. YIM 98692; assembly: GCF_010993965.1. Classification (GTDB taxonomy): domain Bacteria; phylum Bacillota; class Bacilli; order Bacillales; family Amphibacillaceae; genus Gracilibacillus. The sequence continues at coordinate 7,064 of NZ_WIXM01000004.1, forward strand.
GCCATAAAAATATCCGATAAACATCATTTTGAAGAGTACCAAAGGATCCAAGGAGGGACGACCGTTATCCTCACTGTAGTAGGGTTTTACCTTCTCCAAAATGAAAGTGAAATCGATATATTTATCAATTTTACGAAGTAAATGATCTTGGGGCACTAAGTCTTCAAGGCAAACAAATTCGACTTCATTTTGCGTGTTATCTCTTGTATGAAACACCTTAATCACCACCCATGATTATTACTCTTATTATAACAAATTAGAGTGGTGAATTGGTAAAGTTATCCTACAAAAAACAAGGCTGTCGAGGGTTTCTCGACAGCCTGCGTAGAGGATCCTCTACGTTTTTTAGGCGTATTCTTTCATTCGATGATGTTAAATAATAGAAGTTAATAAACTCCCCAATTCAGAATTAGAAACTTTTTTTACTATAATCTCTCTCCATTTTTTAGTCGTTCGATGAATTCATTTAAATCGTCTTTTTTAACCCGCCAATGTCTCCCTATTTTAAATCCAGGAATCTTTCCTTCTTGTACTAGCTTATATGTTGTCATTTCACTTAACTGCAAGTATTCTGCAACTTGTGAAACCGTCATTATTTCTTTTTCCATATTTGTTGCCCCCCAATTTATCAATTATATGTATCATACCATATAACATTGAGTTTTTATAAAAATACACAAATAAATATAGATAATTATAAAGTATTATACTCAAATATACTTTTTACACCTTTTTGTTAAAACAAGTACCATTTTAGAGAAAAACAGAGAATGTTTGAGTAAAAGACAAATGTTCGCGTTTCCATTGGGTTTTGGATTTTAGAATAGATATGATATTATTCGTTTTGTTGATGATGGGATTAGCTTTTGTTAGAGAAAAGGGGGAATTATATATTTACAATCATGGGGATGGTTGCGAGTTTTTATTTCTCTAACAAAAGTTAATATATAAAAAATAATGTATAAAACTTAATATAAAAATTGGAGAGGTGAAAAATTTGAATTTACAAAATATAAAGGAAACATGGTTTGGTAATGTTCGTGGTGATGTGCTAGCTGGTATAGTTGTAGCATTAGCTCTTATTCCTGAGGCAATTGCATTCTCAATTATAGCTGGTGTAGACCCAATGGTTGGACTATACGCATCGTTTTGTATTGCAGTTGTTATCGCGTTAGTAGGTGGAAGACCAGGGATGATATCAGGAGCAACTGGTGCTATGGCCTTGCTCATGATTACATTGGTTGCAGATCACGGTCTTCAATATCTATTAGCAGCTACAATTTTAACAGGCATCATACAAATATTATTTGGTGTATTTAAGCTTGCGAGTGTGATGAAGTTTGTTCCTAGATCTGTAATGGTAGGATTCGTCAATGCCCTTGCTATATTGATTTTCACTTCACAGTTACAACACTTTGAGGGTGAAGGATGGATAATGTATGCCCTTGTTGGCTTAACTCTTGCTATCATTTATTTATTTCCAAGAATAACTAAAGCTGTTCCCTCTACTCTTGTTGCTATTATTGTAGTAACAGCTGTTACGATTTTTGGTAACATCGGTATAAGAACAGTCGGAGATTTAGGTGAATTAACACAACAGTTACCTGTTTTCTTAATTCCATCTATCCCTTTAAACTTTGAAACGCTGATGATTATTTTCCCTTATTCCTTAGCACTAGCAATTGTAGGTTTACTAGAGTCTCTATTAACATCTAACATTGTTGACGATATGACAGATACTGAGAGTGATAAAAACAAAGAAAGTCGCGGTCAAGGTATTGCTAATGTCGTAACAGGTTTCTTTGGTGGTATGGCTGGTTGTGCAATGATTGGTCAATCGGTTATCAACGTTAAATCAGGAGGAAATGGTAGATTATCTTCCCTTGTTGCAGGTGTTTTCCTAATGTTTTTAATTATTGTTTTAGGTGGAGTTGTTGTTCAAATTCCTATGGCAGCATTAGCGGGAGTTATGATTATGGTATCAATTGGTACTTTTGATTGGTCATCTTTAAAAAGTCTTCACAAGGTACCGAGAACGGATGCAGCGGTTATGATTGTTACGGTTCTCACAGTGGTTCTAACGCATGATTTATCTAAAGGTGTACTTGCTGGAGTGTTACTAAGTGCGATTTTCTTTGCTGCTAAAATCTCTAAAGTAAAAGTAACTCAAATTGTTGCTCTAGAAGGCAAGAAGAAAGTATACAAGGTTCATGGTCAGATCTTTTTTGCATCCGTCAATGATTTACTTGAGAAATTTAATTTTAACGATTCAATTAAAGAAGTGGAAATTGACTTATCTAGTGCTCACCTTTGGGATGATTCAGCAATTGGAGCATTAGATAAAATTGAGATGAAATTTGAACAAAATAATATTGAAGTTCATTATTCTGGGTTGAATGAAGAGAGTAAGCATTTGAAAAAACGAATTGGTGGATTATCTAAGGCATCAGGTCATTAAAATAAATAATAATAGTTACTACTATGAGGTGAAGTACTTGTTTAAAAAAATCTTATTGGCAACGGATGGTTCAGAACACTCCATTCGTTCCGCAGATCATGCAATAAAGCTTGCAGAAAATTTTAATGGAACAGTTGAAGCTGTTTATGTTGTGGACAGTCAAAAGTCGAAGGAAGATGTGTTACACAGTGTAGATAAGTATGAAGTAAAACGTGAAAGAAATGAGAAAATAGAAGTAGTGAAAGATTTGCTCGACCAATCCGGTGTAGAGTACAATACTAATATTTTACATGGAGAACCAGGACCTACAATTGTTGAGTATGCAAACAAGAATAACTTTGATTGTGTTGTAGTAGGTAGCCGTGGTTTAAACAACTTACAAACTATGATATTAGGTAGTGTAAGCCATAAAGTAGCGAAGCGAGTAAATTGTCCAGTTTTAATCGTAAAGTAATTGCGCTCTAGAAATAGTTAAATGTTTTACTAAAAAGTCTTTGCGTAATTTTAAGAAGGATAGGGTTAAGCTACCCTATCCTTTTTACATAAAATAATTTTTCAAAAGGAGGAAAAGGTTATGTCAGATTCCATTCAACAAGAAATAGAAAAACAAACTAGAGCTTCTGAACATGAATTGCTTGAACAACTCTTAGATCCCAAGGTGCAGGAGTCATTATCAATATTAGTCAAAGAGCTTCCTAAATTAACTGAATTACTAACACTTCTCTCTGATTCTTATGACACGGTTAAATCGCTTGCTACTGATGAGGTGCTAAAGAGTGACACAGTTGAAGCTATTACAGAAATGATAGAGCCTATTAAGTCTTCTGTGAAAAATGTTGCAGCTACTGCTATTGAAGCAAAAGATGAGGCTGAAGAGAGTACAGAAGTGATAGGTATTTTTGGACTTCTAAGAATTTTAAAAGATCCAGAAGCACAAAAGCTATTCCGGTTCGTTAATGCTTACCTTAAAGTTGCAGCAGAACGTAACAATCAATAGAGCTCTTTATTTCGAAAAGAATGGAGGAGAAAGTATGTCAAAAAAAATTGTTGTTTTAGGTGGAGGTTATGGAGGACTTCTTGCTGCTTTATCTGTTCGAGAACATTTAAGTAATGATAAAGCGGAAGTTACATTAGTTAATCAGACACCAACACACCAAATAATAACAGAACTGCATCGTTTAGCAGCTGGAAATGTTACTGAGCAAGCTGTAGCTATGCCATTAGAAAAACTAACAAAAGGGAAAGAAATTACACTAAGGGTTGCTACAGTAAAGTCTTTTTCTGTTGATAACAAAGAAGTAGTACTTAGTGATGGTTCTTACCTTACATATGATGCATTAGTAGTTGCTTTAGGTAGTAAGACAGCATATTTTGGTATTTCAGGTCTTGAAGAAAATAGTCTCGTTTTAAAATCAGCTAAGGAAGCAAATAAAATTAAAAATCATGTGGAAGAGCGCATTCGTGAGTATGCTAATACGAGACAGCCAGAAGATGCTACAATATTAATTGGTGGTGGAGGATTAACCGGTGTGGAATTAGTTGGGGAACTTGCTGATGAATTACCGACAATGGCCAAAAAGTATGGTGTTAATCCTACTGAAATAAAACTATTATTAGTAGAAGCCGGTCCTAAGATTCTCGCTATGTTATCAGATGAATTAATTCAGCGAGCTACTGAAAGTTTAGAGGCTCGAGGAGTTCAATTTTTAACTGGACTCCCTGTAACAAATGTAGAAGGTAATGTTGTAAATTTAAAAGATGGACAACAGATTAAAACAAACACTTTTGTTTGGACTGGCGGAGTTCAAGGAAACCCATTAGTAGGGGAATCTGGTCTTGAAGTTAATCGAGGTCGTGCTACAGTTAATCAATATTTACAGTCTACATCGCATGAAGATGTATTTGTTGCTGGTGATAGTGCTGTCTATTTTAAACTTGGTGATGAAAGACCACAACCGCCAACGGCACAAATTGCTTGGCAAATGGGAGAATTAATAGGACATAATTTATATGCATACCTTGAGGGGAAAGATTTTGAAAAATTCAGCCTTATAAATTCAGGAACTCTTGCAAGTCTTGGAAGAAAGGATGCAGTTGCGACTGTTGGGGCCAATGGTACCCAATTAAAAGGAACGCCAGCCTCTTTGATGAAAGAAGCAAGTAATGTAAGGTACTTATCACATATTAAAGGGTTATTTAGTTTGGCCTATTAAATATATATTGTTTATTAAAAAGGAGTAAATTCCAATTTGGTATTTACTCCTTTTTAATCATTTAGATGAATTTACTTCAAAGATTTAACCTTTAAATCCGTTTCGTTTAACTGAAAACCCTTAAGGTTGTTTCCGATTAAATCAAGACAATGCATCCCTCTGGTCATTGCAACATATAACAATTTTAATTCTGTTTCATTATTTTCAAATTCCTCATCAAAAGAAACGATTGTTACAGCATCGAATTCCAGTCCTTTTGCTAAATAAGATGGAACAATAATCACATTTTTTTCTATTTCATCATTTTCTTTAAGATACTGTACTTCCACCCCGGTGCGTTTTTTTAACCCTTTATAAATCCATTTACATTCTTTTTCTGTCTTACCTAAAACCGCTATGGAAGAGTAACCTTGATTCTGGTACGACTCTATTTTCTGTATTAGTTGCTCACAAGTTTCTTCTTTTGTATTTGTTTGAGTGAAAGTTGGAGTTTCTCCATGACGAACTACTGGTTCTGCAGTTGGTAATTTATTATTAAGTTTTTCTAGTAAGCCATTTGCTAGGTTCATTATTTCAATCGTTGTCCTATAGCTTTTTTGAAGAGTTAAATAGTTTGCTTTAGGAAGGGCAGATTTTATAATGGTTTTCCAGTTATTCGTACCACGGTAGGCATGAATTCCTTGAGATAAATCCCCTAAAATTGTAAAAAGTTGTGTTCCTGTAGCCTTACTTAAAGCTCTTATTTGAAAAAGGCTATAGTCTTGCCCCTCATCTATTACGATATATTTCATTTTTAAATTGTCTTCAATACCGTAAATGTATGACTGGAGATAAAGTAAAGCTGCTAAGTCTTCTACTTCATACATGTTTTGGCTAAGTAGTTCAGTAGAGTGCTGTATGATTGAATTAACATCATGATCAGTAAGGTCTTCACCCGCATATTTTTTTAATAACTTTTCATCGGTTAAGAGAGCTTTATAATAGTCAGTAGCCTTTTTCTTCGGAAACAATTTAATATAGTCGTTCACAATACGATTGGTTTGATTTTTGACTTCTTTTGATCGAATTTCTTTATTGTCTATTAACTTGGCTGCTTTCTTTCGTCTTGTTTCTGGGTCCTTATATTTATAAACAATTCGATCATATTTTTCTTCAAATTGTTCCTCGATCTTTTCTAAAATATCTTTTTTTCTTTTTTTGAAATTATCCTTTAATAATTGATTTATTTTTTCCTTTCTTTTATTAAATGGTAAATAATTATAATCCTTAATAAATAATTTTTTTATTTTCTTTGAACTATAGAAGCGAAATTTGCCGATAAAAAGTTCTTGGTCGGGAACGTAGTGATTTCGGATATCCTTTAAATACCTTTTTAATATGGTTTCAAACAGTTTGGATCCTTTAAACGTTGAAATCCATTGAATGGTCTTTTTGTTTTCTGTGTTAGGGTCTATCAATTGTTTTAGCTTTTTATCCGAATCTGCTATCTTCAATTTCTTACCTAAACAAGCGATAACATAGTCAACAAATGTTGTCTGGTTAATTCTCTCAACACCTAATTCTGGTAAAGATTCAGAAATATAATTTATAAACATTTTGTTTGGAGCTAGGATCATCAGTTGTTCCGGTGAAATTTTATCTGTATAGTTATAAATAAAATAAGATAGTCGATGCAGAGCGATGGTGGTTTTACCACTTCCTGCTACACCTTGAACAATTATGGGCTTTTGTAAATTTGCGCGGATAACTTGGTTTTGCTCTTCTTGAATGGTAGCAACTATATCATTTAGTCGATTATCTGCTTTCTCGGAAAGAGACTTTTGTAATAGCTCATCTCTTGTTGTAATATCAATGTCTCTTATTTCATTCAAGGCTCCTTCCTCGATTATGTATTGTCGTTTTAGGTCTAGACTTCCGCTATGCTCACCATCTTCAGCTTGGTAAGACACCTCTCCGAGTCTACCTTCATAATAAATATTAGCAACAGGAGATCTCCAGTCAACAATGATTGGCTCCTGGTTATCTTTACGATAAAGAGATACTTTTCCAATATAATATTTTTCCGTATGATTGGTTCCATACCGTGTAAAATCAACCCTACCAAAATACGGTTTATCTTTTACTTTTTCTAAATTTCTTCTATCCCCCTGAACCATTTCTAATAGTCGCGCATTCGTTAGAATATTAATATAACTTAAACTACTATCTAAATAATCTAAATTAACAAATGCATCCTTAATGTTATCTTGGTAGCTCGCTTGGGATAATTCAGCTACTTCCAGAATCGATTGTATATAATCCTTTGTGTATTCTAATCGTTCTTTTTCGTCAAGATAGTCTGGGTGATTATTTGGTGAATTCAAAAATGTTACTCCTCTCTTTTTTATTCCCTATAAGGTGAAAAATTTGATTAATGATTAACATTCAACTGTATTTAGTATAATTAATTATAATATACTATAAATAGATTAAATATTCACTTATATGGTATAATTAATTTGTATTTAAATAAAAGAGGTGGATTCAGTGCATAAAGACATAGAAATTTTGACGATTGCACAAATTCCTGAATATCTACAAGTCAACGAAGTTACTATATATAAATATGTTAAAGAAGGAACCTTACCAGCGTTTAAGATTGCTAGACAATGGCGGATTAAAAGAGAAGACTTATATCAATTTATCGAGCATCAAAAGAGTGCTAAATTTATGAATAAGCGGTGAATAAAGTGCTAAAGGATACAGGAGAAAGAGTTATACCAGAGAAAATGAAAATAACAAATGAGTTGTTAATAGAACATATTGCAAGGTACCATTTTGCGGTCAATTATGCCAATGGTAGAGTGTTAGATTTTGCGAGTGGATCGGGGTACGGTACTCATATAACTGCAAAGAAGTGTAAAAAAAGAGTTAGTGAGGTAATTGGCGTAGACATTGATTTAGAGGTCGTTGAATATGCTCGGAAGACATACTATCACCCTCTTACCACCTATCTCCAAGAAGATGTAACAGATCCGAATTTACCAAAAAAATTAGGTCAATTTGATACAATTTTAAGCTTTGAAACAATAGAGCATGTGGAAGAAGAAGAGCAATTTTTATCAAATATATATAATCTGTTAAAGCCTGGAGGTAAGTTAGTATTATCCACTCCATTTGGACAAGGGCGGGGAAAACCATGTGGGTCACCTTTTCATGTCCATCAGTTAACAGAAGAAGAGTTTAATAATTTATTCAATGAATATTCAGAGACTCATTTTTACTACCAAAAAGGTGCTTTAATAGAACCTGCGGGGGTAGAGACAAATGGCAATAAACCACTTGGACTCGTAGTTTGCCAAAAATAATAAAACAGTAAAGGGATTGGGTTATCGGTGAAGTTATATACAATCTGTAAACGATGCAGTGGCGAAGGTAAAATTAAAAGGAAATTTTTAATGTTACATTATAAGTCAAAATGTCCAGATTGTAAGGGTAAGGGAAGCGTGAGGAATTATTATGAGTATATAAATAAATATAAATGATTGTATTTTAAAATTGATACGCTCCCAAATATTTTTCTTCCCGAAAAGGTCACTTATAAGAGTGATCTTTTCATACATATTAATGTCGCATTATCGAACGGGTTTGGGGTTGGTAGTTACAATACTTTGTTAGGAAATATAGATAGTTAAAGGGGACAAGGAGACTTGTCCCTTTTTCTGTTCTAAAAGAATTAATTTTTAATTAATTATAATTAGTTATAGAATATGATATTTTGTTGTATTCAATTATAAAATATAATAAAATTTAAATACCTCCTAATTTTCTCTTTGTAGAATTCACTCGTAGATGTGGTCTACTTCTCTATACTTTTATATAGAATAGATAGTAGCCATTAATTTACAGTATTCTTCCTTTCCATTTAGAGAAAATAATACTAAATGTGAAGGGAGGATGATTTTAATTGAATCAACTAACTTATGGACATACGTGGTTCGGTAATATTAAAGGGGATATATTATCTGGATTAGTAGTAGCGCTCGCCTTGATACCAGAAGCAATTGCCTTTTCAATTATTGCCGGTGTCGATCCTATGGTCGGTTTGTATGCATCTTTTATGATAGCTGTAACAATTGCATTTGTAGGTGGACGACCTGGAATGATTTCAGGAGCTACTGGGGCCATGGCGTTATTGTTTATAGATTTAGTAGCAGGGTACGGTCTAGAATATTTATTAGCAGCATCAATATTAACCGGAATTATTCAAATTCTGTTTGGTATATTTAAACTTGCTAGGTACATGAAATTCATCCCTCGTTCAGTAATGGTAGGGTTTGTAAACGCATTAGCTATAATGATCTTTACATCTCAACTGCAACACTTTGAAGGGGAAACATGGAATATGTATGTGTTAGTCGCGATAACGTTAGCGATTATTTACTTATTCCCTTATGTATCTAAGACGATTCCAGCTACTTTAGTTGCAATTGTCGTACATAGTAGTACAAATTCCAATGGCGGCGTTAGCTGGAGTTATGATAATGGTTGCAATTAGTACATTTGATTGGAATTCATTACGGACAATACTCTTAGTTCCGAAAAGTGATGCAGTTGTTATGGTTGTAACCGTGTTATCAGTAGTTTTAACACACAACCTAGCAATAGGTGTTTTTACTGGAATACTTTTAAGCTCAATCTTTTTTATTTCAAAAATTTCACACGTACGATTAGAAACGTCAATAAATGGAAATAAACGGTTTTATAAGATTAAAGGTGAACTTTTTTTGCATCTGTAACAGAGCTTCTAACTAAGTTTGATTATGAAGAAGAAGTCAAAGAGATAGAAATTAATCTAAGCCTTTCTCACATTTGGGATGATTCCGGAGTTGTTGCAGTTGAAAAAATTGTCTCCAAGTTCGAGGAGAATGGAAAACATGTAGAAGTAACAGGTATGAATGAGGATAGTACTGAGTTGATTAGGAAATTAGCAAATAAATTGGGATCACATTAACAAAGGGAGGTAACACCATGTATCAAAAAATTTTACTTGCCACAGATGGTTCAGAACACTCAAAAAGGGCTGCGGAAAATGCATTTCATATTGCACAGTGTAGTTCAGGGTCTCAACTTGAGGTTGTATATGTAGTAGGTGCCGATAAGGCGAAATCAGATGTACTGAATAACTGGAATTCTGTAGACTTAAATGATTCACGAAAAGAGCAACTAGGTGAAGCAGAGCGGCTATCTAAGGAAACTGGAATTGATTATCAAGTTAAAGTTTTACATGGTGATCCTGGTCCTTCTATTGTAGACTATGCGAATAAAAATAACTTTGATGTTGTTATTCTTGGTAGTCGTGGCCTTAATGGATTACAAGAATTTGTATTAGGAAGTGTTAGTCATAAGGTTGCGAAACGGGCTAACTGTCCTGTGCTTATTGTGAAATAAAAGTTCTAAACAGCCTCTTATTGATAATTGTGTCTGTTTGTTCTGGGGGAATTAATATAGATGTTACAAGAAAAATCCCCCTCATAATGAGGGGGAAAACCTCAACCTCTTTCCTAATTAGGTATATTATAACCTTGGAGGTTTTCTAAAAAACCTCTTTAAGGGAGACTATTAGTTCCCTTTATAAAATGTTCAAATTAAAAGATAGGATTAAGTTATTGCGTATGTTAACACTCTTATTCTGGTTACTTTTTTCGCAAAATAGTAAAACATAAATAATTGGATTCTAAAATAAAAATCATAATTGACATAAGGATAGTTCAATTCAATTTTAGACTTAGTTTAATTCATTTATCAACACCAACAGCCTTTAAGCCCCCTTTAGTATAACCTCACAGGAATATTCATGTACTGAACATACTTCATTGTTTAAAAATCCAAAATTCCTCAACGTAGACGAGCTATGTCGATTACCATTTTTAATTACTATTAAGAATTTTTTGATTTCCAACACCCAATTATAAAAAAATATAGATCATTGTAATAAATTATATTTAAATTAATAATATTAACACATTTTTATTTTAAAGTTGACCAATTAATACTATACTATAAGTAATGAGGATTGGATCGGTTAAATGTTTTATTTTTTTCTTTAGTTTACAGAAAGGAGCTATCAGAAAATAATGTTAAAACGTTTAAGGAAAAAAATTAAGAAACGTTGGAAAGAATTATTAGGTCGTAATAAGCGTATTCCGAGTGCTTATAAAGATAATTATCGCTAATCCTACCACAAATGACAAACTAAATTATTTGATAAACTTTAATGCTATTTTTAACAAAACAACAACTTATACAACAAGTTAGGAGAATTTTTATGAAGAAAATGCTACATCAGGAGTTTCCAAAAAAAGTTCCTGTTCGAGAACGCACAACAAGCTTTTATTATGAAGCTGCTTCAGAAAGGCAAGTACGAAGAAAATTCACAACTCGCAAACTCAATATTGAACACATCCAGCAATTAAATGAGGCTCATCTGGGATATGAAAAAGAATCTGAAGGATTCGCCATGGAGATGCTTAAACGATGAAATTTGTGAAAAATGATGAAACTGCAGTTTTTGCCTTAGGTGGAATGGGTGAAATTGGTAAAAATATGTATGCTGTGCAGTTTCAAGATGAAATAGTGCTTATAGATGCTGGGATTAAATTTCCTGAAGATGAGTTACTTGGAATAGATTATGTAATTCCTGATTACACTTACCTAGTGCAAAATCAAGATAAAATAAAAGGTTTATTTATTACTCATGGTCACGAGGACCATATTGGAGGTATCCCATACCTCTTAAGAGAAATCAACATCCCGATTTATGCTGGAAAACTTGCGATTGAACTTATTAAAAGTAAATTAGATGAACATGGTCTTTTACGAAATGCGGAACTTCACACTTATTATGAGGACGACGTTATAAAATTTCGTAAAACATCAGTTGCATTTTTTAAAACAACACATAGCACCCCTGACTCATACGGTATAAGTGTAAAAACTCCACCAGGTAATGTCGTTCATACTGGAGATTTTAAATTCGATTTTACACCTGTTGGTGAACCAGCCAATCTAGCTAAAATGGCTGAGATTGGTAAAGAGGGAGTACTGTGTTTATTATCAGATAGTACAAATAGTGAAGTTCCTGTATTTACACTGTCTGAACGAGTGGTAGGCGAAAGTATTAACGACATTTTTACTCGCGATGATACAGGGAGATTAATTTTTGCAACCTTTGCATCAAACATTTATCGACTTCAACAAGTTGTAGAGGCTGCGGTAAAACATAACCGAAAAGTAGCTGTGTTTGGTAGGAGCATGGAAAAATCTATTACAATTGGACAAGAATTAGGTTATATTAGTGCACCCAAAGATACGTTTATTGATCACCAGCAAATAAATCGTCTCCCTGCGCATGAGGTAACAATTCTATGTACAGGATCCCAAGGTGAGCCAATGGCTGCACTTTCTAGAATAGCTAACGGTACACACCGACAGATCCAAACTATTCCTGGCGATACTGTTGTGTTCTCTTCCTCACCTATTCCTGGGAACAAGGTTAGTGTGAGCAGGATTATCGATAAACTTTACCGAGCAGGAGCAGAGGTAATACACGGTCCTTTAAATGATATTCACACATCAGGTCATGGTGGACAACAAGAACAAAAGCTGATGTTACGATTAATGAACCCGAAATTCTTCATGCCAATTCATGGGGAATATCGAATGTTAAAAGAGCATACTAAACTAGCCGGGTTGTGTGATATTGATCCCGGTAATTGTTTTATAATGGATAACGGTGATGTACTTGCCCTCGGAACAGATAACGCATCTATTGCAGGCAAAATACCATCAGGATCCATCTATGTAGATGGAAGTGGTATAGGTGATATAGGAAATATCGTGTTAAGAGATAGAAGAATCCTATCTCAACAAGGGTTAGTAATGGTTGTGGTAAGTATTAACATGAGGGAATTTAAGATTGCCTCAGGCCCCGACATTATTTCAAGAGGTTTTGTATATATGAGAGAATCTGGTGATCTTATAAATGAGGCTCAGAAAATCGTCTCTGCACATCTAGAAAAAGTAATGGAAAGACGTACAACACAGTGGTCTGAAATTAAAAATGAAATTACAGATACAATCGCACCTTTCTTATATCACAAAACAAAACGTAAGCCGATGATTTTACCGATTATAATGGAAATTTAACGAGAACCCCGGTAACCATCTGTTGAACCCTATAGAGTAGACACTTTAAAAAGGTCTGCCCTATGGGGTTCTTTTAAGTATCATACCTCAACAGAGGTCAGGAGTTATAAGGAAGAGTCAAAAGATATAACGGCAGAAGGATAGGCTTTTACAGAGGTCGAAATTGATGTAATACTGGATGATGATATGAAAGTAACCAGCTAATAGTTTGTCAACATTTTTCAATAAAAAAACCAAAATTAATGTGATATACTAAATTTGGTAACGGGAATGTATGTACAAACAAAGCTACAATTCCAAGCAGTGCTTGATCAGGAGTTTTCTCAATACAGAGGTGTGTTTGGTGACTTATATTCCGTTGTATCATTGCTCACTCTTAAAGAGTTTCCATCATCTGAAGATATATTAAATGCTGGTGAAAGTCATTTAACTAACAAGATTGTAGAGTACTGTACCAGTCGTTCCGAAAAGTGGGCAAAAGAAAAAGCTATTAAACTGAAAGATGCGGCAGCACGAAATCAGCCTTCAACTTTGATAGATGCTCTTTATATTGAAGAAGCAAGTGAATATACATACCAAGGCTTAGAATGTGACTTTGATAGAGTGCCTCATGTTGTCTTGTTAGGTTACGTAGGTTTAGTAACTGGATTCCACGCTTTTTATAAGGATCTAATTCCTCTTTATAGTACAACTCACAGAGGTGAACGGCATCTATTGCATCCGTCTTTACTTTACGCAAACTTGAACTTTTCGCTTTATAAGCTATCAGTGGATTTACGATAATCAACAAATATTGAAACTGTTCTAGATGTTGAACGACAGGTATGTGATAATGACCTGTAGCTTCAAGCACCACAGGTGGTTTTTGCCCAGTGTGATTCTCAACCTCTCTAAGAAATTTAACTAATAACTCAAGACCGTCAAGGTCGTGTGTAATACTAAAACTCTTACGATAAGGCATTCCTTTTTCTAAATACGCTTGGACCTGGCTTTCCCCTTTTGATACATCCAGACCTATGACTGGATTCATAGAATATCTCCTCCCAAATAAATTTTGCCGGTACCCCTAATCCTTCTTGTATTTTCATAGCTTCGCTTGTTATACGAGATCTAGGTCCCAACCAGCCTCAAACAGGTTTATACAAGTAGGGGGCGAACTGTTTACTTTACGGGGTCAATACCCCACCGGTGCGGACGTTCTGCCCTGGCTACCGTAATGATAAAACCTAAAAAAATAAGGTCAACCAGTAATTTCTGGCTAACCTTATAATACGAAGGGGGCGATAGTTTAATAAAATCAGAAAAATACCTGTATCACTGATTACTTGGTAATCTAAGATACAGGCTTTAATTCTGTCTTGTTTTAATGAATTCTATGGTAAACTCTCACAAGCTACACCATTACCATCACCATCTAAACGGTGAGGATCATCTTTTGGACCACCAGCTGCTTCAAAAAACGCTTGTGCATCATCATGTGTATCAAAATCACTGCAGTTACGATCTTCTCCACGTGGATCGTAAGGTCCATCATAACTAGACGAAACATCATTAGAAGTGTCCTCTTCTTGTTGTTCCTCTTGGCTCTGTTCATCTTTTGGTTCTTCATAATAGAAACCATCTGATTGAACGTATCCTTCAATACTCCAAATACCAATACCGGCATTTGCAGCTCTTGTTTGTGCTTTTACAAATGCATCATAATGCGTATAAGGTGGATCATAAACGTATGCTAAACCCTCAAACAGCTAGTTAGTAGCTGGGCAATCTTACTGCGTTAACGGGTGCGTTGGTCTAAGAAGGATTAACGCTTTGTGGAATTATTGTATTAAAAAATCAGGATGGTTTAACAGCTCATTAGAAGAATTATCTCTTAATGAAGCGAATTTTTAAATAGTGTTTTAAATTGAAAGTGGGGATTATCATATTATTTCAAAATGGAAATTTAAAAGTTCGAAATTTAAAAGAAAAAGATAATTACCTGTTAGCAAAATGGCTTTCAAACCCGTCGGTTCTTGAGTTTTATGAAGGAAGGGATAATCCTTTTGATCTAGATAAAGTTAATAAAGTTTTTTATACTCCTAAAGATGATAAAGTTAAATGTATTGTAGAATTTGATGGTAATGAAATTGGATATATTCAATTCTATCAGTTAAATGATGAAACAAAAAAAGAATATGGGTACTTTAACGAAAAGGTTTATGGCACAGACCAATTTATTGGTGAAGTAGAATATTGGAATAAAGGAATTGGAACATTACTTGTTACAACTATGGTCAAATATTTAATCGAACATGAAAAAGCAGACCGAGTAGTTATGGACCCTCAAACAAGAAATACAAGGGCTATTAAATGTTATGAGAAATCTGGTTTTAAAAAAGTGAAAATACTCCCAAATCGTGAGCTTCACGAGGGGAAATATCAAGATTGTTGGTTGATTGAGTATCATAAATGAATATCTCTTCTTCAAGTAAAGGGGGCGCATGACAAGTTCTGTTATAAGCGCTTTTTAGCGTGAAAATACAGGAAGTTTACTAGAACAGCTTCAACTTTACAACGGAAGATTGGAATGATGGAACCAAGTTTCCTGAAACAATCCCATCAAGACTCCTGCGTGCGTCATGAATGACAGTTCATGGGGTTCGAAGCACAGGTAGAGTCGGCAGAAGGAAGACTAGAGCCATTCCAGTGGAAAAGGTATGTTAATCTGATATGCCGGATGGCTGAAAAACTAGATATGGTGAGAATGTCCCACTCAAAAGGAACTGACAAACTTCCGAATTTAAGGGTCTAAAGTTAGAACATAGTGTAATGCTATGTCCCACCATACGGTGGGGCGAGTGGTGTAGAGTAAAACGGCTCCTTCTGAAATACGCTATACCGAACAATGGCGGTATCAAGCTCGCAGGCTTAAGGTAGGGGCAAGACTGAAGAATCTCCTAAGGGGAGTGGAGGAACAGCCCCTTTTTCGTAGTGCGAGCTCTCAATAAGGAGACTTTAACAAAATATATAAAGATGTAAAAGAACTTACCAAGTTTGAGAACAAATTTTATAAAAAATAGCTGAAGATTTTTGGTGTGCTTTTTCTCTTATTAGTGACTTTACTTTTTTTACCCATATACCTCTCAACCCTTACAACACCTTTGAAGGTTGTAAGGGTTATTTACGATTTTTAGGAAAAATTTAGAAAAGGAATTTTATGGTGGATATTATAACTCATGGTACAGATATCCTTATACCACAAGTTTATTTACAAACTATTTAAGTTTTTCGAAAAGTGTTACCGTTCCTTTTGGTTTTTAACCAAATAATATTGTCTCTACATGGCTTTTTCTTTTCAATAATAGGTTAATAATCAACCAGATTATTAAAAAATTAATCTTTGAAGATGGAGGTATAAAAAGGAAATATCAGTTAACACTTATTAAAAATAATATATTCAAAGATTATAGAAAAGGAGAGAACATAGATGAATTCGTCAAAATACTATTGGAAAAGTACTAATGAATTTATTCCGAAGGGAGCTAGAAATATACTGAATGAATATCTATTAAGTTTAAAACTAGAAAATAAAGCAGAAGCAACCATTAAAAAATATCGAAGGATATTAGAGCGATTTCTTCAAGAGTGTACCGTTCCTTTAGAAACAATAACTTCAGAGGATGTTTTACATTGGTTAAACCAATTCTCATTGGATAAAAAGCCAAAAACAGTGGATATTGTCCTTTCTTCCTTATCATCGTTTTTTAAATTCTGTCTTGCTGAGGATTATATCAATACGATGGTGATAAAAAAACGTTGGCGTCCCAAGATACCACAATCATTACCTCGATATCTCAGTGAACAAGAATTTGCACGTGTTAAGTTAGCCGCAGAAAAGTTACCCATTCGGGACCGCGCTCTAGTTCTTTTTTTATTTTCTTCGGGCTGTCGCAGCTCAGAGGTTTCACAAATAAAAATGAAAGATATTGATTTGCACCGGCGTACAGCTGAAGTAAAAGGAAAAGGGAAAAAAATTCGACATGTTCATTTCTCGGAAGAGTGTGCATGTGTATTAAGAGACTATCTACAATCTCGATCAGCTGAATCAACAGAACCGTTATTTATGAATAAGTTTGGACAATCGCTTCAAAAATCAGGAATCTACAAAATCACAACAGAATTAGGGAAAAAAGCAGGTCTTAAGCAATCTTTATATCCGCACTGTTGTCGTCATACCTTTGCAACCAATATGTTATCCAAAGGAGCAGACCTCGAATTTATCGCGGACGAAATGGGACATGCGGATTTAAATACGACACGTGTCTATGCCCGTATACCAAGCGAAGACATGATGTTAGCATATCAAAATAAAATGGGGTGATAGGAATGAATACGAAAATGGAACAATCTTTCTTTCAAGATCATCAAGCTCGTTTTAGTTCTGAAACCATTCGGGTTTACCGAATCGCACTAAGTCAATTCTTTACCTTTTGTGATAAGCACTATGACAGTGTCAAAGCAACGGATGTCCGTGTCTGGCTCGCTTCGCTGGAAGAAAAAGGACTGAAGCCACGCACGGTTCACTTAAAACTATCTGCCCTAAAATCATTCTATCATTATTGTATGGAAGAAAATAAACTTCAAAAAAATCCAACACTTACCGTAAATACACCGCAAATTGATGATTCCCTCCCATATTATCTCAGTAAACGACAAGTCACGCTGCTTCAGGAACTTACGAGAGAAAATGTAAGAGACAGGGCCATCATCGAGGCATTATATGCAACGGGGGTAAGGATAAGCGAGTTGCTCAATATCAAGTTGGAGGATGTGAAATGGGAGACCAGACAAATCTGGATACGAGAAGGAAAAGGAAATAAGGAACGCTTTGTATTATTCACCTATGAATGTGCGGTACGGCTGAAAGCCTATCTGGAAGAAAGAGAGGTGGATAGCGAGTTTCTGTTTTGTAGACAACGAGGAGGACCCTTACATCGTGATTTTATCGAGAAACAATTCCGGGATTTTTCTGAATTATTAGGTTTTAAAGTAACACCACATACCTTGCGTCATACATTTGCTGCTCATTTGGCAGAAAAAAACATGCCGCAAAGTTATATTCAGGAATTACTTGGACACGTCAATATCAACAGCACACGCATTTATACCCGTCTGATGGAACATGCACGGAAGAAATTATATGACCAATATCAATAAAGGGAAGGTGTGGGGGATATGGAAAAATATTGGGAGTTAACAAAGGTACTACCGAACACAACCAATCAGGAAATGATAGAAGAATATTTACTTAGTTTGAAACTATTGAATCGAAGTGAAGGAACCGTGATTCAATATCGTCGTTTTTTAGAACAGTTTTTTAATGATGTCTCCGAATCGTTTGCAACGATGTCTCCGAATACCATTCAACAGTGGTTTGAAAACCATCAAGCACAGGTGAAAGAGCCAACGTTAAAGATGCGATTAAGTATTCTGTCTTCTTTTTATACATTTTGTGTTCAAGAAGGCTATATCGATCGCTCTCCGATAAAAACTCGTTGGTTTCCTCGCTTGCCTCAATCCGTTCCTAAATATCTAGAAAAAGAAGGGATTGCGAAAACACGGAAACAATCCGAAAAAACCACTCTTCGAAATCGTGTCTTAATTGAATTGTTTTTAAGTTCTGGATGTCGTGTTGGCGAGATATACACATTAAATAAGGAAGACATTGATATCGAAAATCGGATTGCCCATGTGATTGGGAAAGGAAGGAAAATTCGTCAAGTACATTTTTCGGAAAAATGTGCGGTTCTCCTCGAACGATATCTAAACAATCATCCCACTAAAAAAAATGCTCTATTCTTGAGTCATTTTGGAGAACGGCTGAGTATTCGGTCCATGCAATACATTGTAGAAAAGATTGGAGAAGAAGCAGGGCTTGATACGCGTTTACACCCTCACCGTTTTCGACATACCTTTGCAACGGAGCTATTAGCCAAAGGAGCGGACCTTGCGTTTATAAGCGATGAATTGGGTCATACCAGTATAAATACCACGCAAATTTATGCCAGACTACCGAAACGGGAGATTATTAGCCTTTATCGAAAATATATGGGGTGAAGGAGGAATATTATGACAAACTCACGTAATATGGTACAATCCTTTGTAGATGATTATTCGTTTCGATTACACCCCAAAACCATCGCCCTTTATCAAAAAGCCGTGAAACAATTACTGACGTATTGTCATAAAGCATTTGATACGATTACAGCAAGGGACATTCGTCACTGGTTGGTTCATTTAGAAACCAGAGGGTATCATCCATCGACAAGAAACACCCGACTGGCTGGGATCACCTTATTTTATCGTTACTGCCAAGAGGAAGGGGCACTTATGGAGAATCCTACGAGATCGGTTCCCCCTTCCAAAGTGGATGAAAAATTACCGTATTATTTAACGACTAATCAATTAGAACAATTACGAAAGCTCGTGGAAAGGAAGGGGCAAGATCGAGTCATCATGGAGATGTTATATGCGACTGGGGTACGAGTGGGAGAATTGGCCGCTATGAAAAAAGAAGATGTGAATTGGTCTGAACGCTCGATTCATATCCCAAAAGGAAAACGTAAGAAGGCACGAATTGTTTTATTTACACGCCATTGCAAGGAGATCCTCGAAGCCTATTTAGCGGAACGAACGGATGATCTTTCCGCTCTTTTTGTCAACCCGTATGGGACGAAACCCATCGCCATTCGTACCATCCAATCTCGATTTACATCGTACATGGAGCAACTGGATTTCTCCCTTACTCCGCACACCTTACGGCATACGTTTGCGGCCCATTTGGCACAAAAAGGAATGCCTTTGGAATGTATTCAGGTATTGTTGGGCCATGAGGAACCCAAGCAAACGCAGTATTATGCACGGCTATATGACCATGCACGAAAACAGCTGTATGATGAGTGGATGTAACCCGTTCCTTTAAGGAATAGGGAGTTTACGTTAAAATTGTATTTAACGCAAACTTATTAGATTGATAATTTACTAGAATAAAAGGATGATTTTCATGCCTAAACAATCACGAGAAAAAATTATATACGAAAAACGATTGGATTCCCTTCTCCCCCAGCTACCTGATTATGTGCAAGAATACATTGCAAACAAAAGACGAAAAACATACGCTGCAGCAACTTTACTTGGCTATACGCATGAATTCATTAAATTTTTTACTTGGCTTCAACAAGAAGGCGTTATAGACGTGGATACTATTCATCAGATCCCTTATACTACCCTGGAATCTTTACGAAAAGATACAGTGGAATATTATATCGAATTTCTACAAAACGAAGACATAAGGACGGAATCAGAACGTAAAAAGGATCCGGAAAATGCACAAATGAAAATACGTTCTAAATCTGCAGTAGATCGTAATATTAATGCTTTAAAATCCCTTTTTAAGTATCTCACACAGGAAACAGAGGATGAAGAAGGAGAATGTTACTTTTACCGCAATGTATTTTCTAAGATCACCACAAATAAAGCTAAAGAAACTGCTAATCGGCGAGCAAAAAAAATCAATGCTAGTATTCTTAATGGAGATGAAATTAGAGAGTTTATAGACTTTCTTAAACATGAATACCAGGAAACACTGGACGGTCGAAAAAAACAAGATTTTATTAAACGTAAAGAACGTGATGTGGCCATTATCAGTTTACTATTAGGTACAGGGATACGGGTTAGTGAAGTTGCCACTATTACTCTAGAGGATATCGATTTTAAAGAAATGCAAGTAGATATTATTCGTAAAGGCGATAAAGATGATACCGTTGATATTCTGCCCTCTTCCCTAAAGGATTTGGAGGAATATCTACGAGTTAGAAAAGAGAAATTCCATGTACCAGATGGTGAACAATATGTGTTTGTTACTAAATACCAGGGAAAACACCGACCTATATCAGTACGAACCATTCAAAACATGGTGATTAAATATACAAAAGCATTCAAATCACAGGGGATGTTTCAAACAGGGAAAGGTTTAAGTCCACATAAACTCCGTCATACGTTTGCTACAGATTGGATTAAAAATGGCGGAGAATTAGTGATGCTACGAGATCAATTGGGGCACAGTGATATCTCTACTACGTCTCTCTATACCAACCTTTCAACGGAACAAAGAAAAGAAATTATGAGTGAAATGGATAAATCACGGCAAGACAAAAGGGAAAGTTAATATTACTTTCCTCTTGTCTCTCTCCTTCACCACTTTCTCTACAACAAAAATCCAATTGGTGTATCCACAGCTTCCGAGGTATTTGGCATTTTGAAATGATATTATATTTTTTGCATACAAATAACCCCACGATATACAACTAATGAATAAAAATCTGTATATTATGAGGTTTTTTTTAATACTGTCTTTTTTAACATAAGACTTCCATTAGTTTTAATAATAACTTCAATACCTTAATTAATAATCTTTAAATGTCTTGACAAACGATATTCCATTAGCTACAGAGAAAAAAATGAAAAACAGAAAAGCAAAAATCATAACTATGATAAGAAGATTAATAACAATTGGAGGTATTTTCCCCCTAAGTTTGTCAATTGAAAATAGACATACAAAGACCAAAACTGTTATTCCTAAAAATATAATCATTATAACCAAAAATGACATTGCTACTTGCATTAAATTAACACCATTAAGAGCACTAAAAATAGCAAATAATGAAACTCCTGAAATTGTAAAAAGGTTGGATACCGTATCAAATTTTTTCAATGCTGAATTTTCCATAAATTCTTCTATAATTTTTTTTAACATAATATTACCCCCTTAAGTAAACTCTACTACGTTTTATAAGGGGGGGCTATTATAAGTACAACTTTTATTTTAATTATTGACTTCCGCTACCTAAATACCCTCTAATAATGATGATGTTAACATTTCTTTAAATCAGCCATTAGTTTTGGCTCCTTCAGTGATAGTTTTATAACAGATTTTAAAGTATTGTGAATAACTACCGAGACAAGCCTAGGATTTTTTAAGGTTTGTAATTTACCATTGAAATCCGTATTATTTCCATGAGCAATATCACTTCTATATTGGTATAGTAATGAGATTACCTTTTCATATTTTACATCCCCAAAGAATTCAGAAAAATTAACCTGCTCTTCAAAAAGATTATTATTTAATAAATTTAACTTGTTTTTTATTTGATGTGTAATTGACACTTTTTCGCTCCTATGGGTCAACAAAGTTTCCAAAATAGTAAACATACCTAAAGTATAAAAAGGTGACCGACTTGGGATTTCCCTTAAATGTCTGTAATCATCAACAGCCTTTTTAATTTCTCCATACTTTTCTCCATCAAGATTCTCCAATAAATAGTAAATCTCTTGAATTTCACTTATGTCTTGAGTACTCAAATTTTTCTCCTTATGCACACCAGTGTTTTCTGAAAGAAAATTTTGGTATGCAAACTGTTGAAATGTTCTTCCCACAATTGGCAAGTTCTCAAACAAAACATATAAATCACATTTTGCAATTAGTAATGCCATCTGAATGCTAAATTTAGCCTGTGACTCATCATGCTCGATCACAAAGTATTTCCAGTCATCATAATTGTCAGAAGGAGTATAATCGACATGGCCATCTATCAATCTAGCTATAGATTCAAATTTCGTCTTATAATAAGTTTCATGACCCGAATCCTTTACGAATCTCCTTATAATTTCTATTTGATCAATACTTGGTTTTTTAAAAAAATAACCTGGTACAATTTCCACTTCAGTAATTCCTTCTGGTAAATTAATAATATCTCCTAAAAATATAAATCCTTTTGGTTTTTTATCTATGTTTTCTACGTAATTCATAGTATATTTTCCTCCTGTTTATTAAGTTTATAACATAACTAACAACAAAAGAAATTGCAATTGTTTTAGTATATCTTAAATGCCATATACAGCTGCCGAAAAACGTGAATGGAATTATGGTGGAAGAGAAAGTTGGTACTAATCAACCAATTTTCTTTTGTTGGATTGATTTTTTGTACTTTTGAACTTTAGCAGCAGGGATCAATTTATGCTTTTGGTTGATCCATACAAGCTCATAAGTTGATGGATCAATAAAATAATGCGGATGAGTCCGTTCATATTCCCATAAATCCTTAGCAAGCTGTTCCTGGCCACCATCTTTGTTATCTATTTGATAGGTTTTAAACAGGAAAGCATTGCCTTCCTGATCCATCTTGTAAATAGAATATTTACGTAACCCCTGATCACTCTTCCTTGTTTGGTTCACTATTAGTAAACTACCAATTTGAATATAATCGCCCTTCATGATAGTTTTCTCTCTCATCACTTTTGCTAACCACCAAATATTTTCTTTCGTTGCTTTAACCAACGTCCCTCTCTCCTTTTGGTATTTTTTCTAAGTAGCATAAATAATGTTTATTTAATAAACAGAATCAAAAAAACGCCCCGAGAATAAAATTAGATGACTCTAATTCATTCTACAGGACGTTTGTTTCATGCAATATGCGACTCCTTTTATCTATTTTATTACTTTATTCATAAGTTTGATACCTCTATTATATAGTAAAGACCCTTTTAATTGTAGTAATATCTTATAACAACTAAACATACAATCTACGAGATTTTTTGAAAATCTTTTATTAAAATGTCTAGCTGTTTACTATATGCAATAGTCGTGTCAGCATTTAATCCATCTCGCATACCAATACGGATTAATTCATTGCGCATGTACTCAATGCGTTCTGATAAACGCTCTTGGTCTGTATATTTCTGTTCATCCATCTTTATATCCTCCTATAAGCTATACCATAGCAAATTAAATTACGTGTGAAAATAGGAAAAAGTTAGCATTTATATTCCTCTACATTGCATTAGCAGATAAACTGCAACTGACCTCTTTTACCAAAGACCATATCTTGTGATGGCTCTGCAAATTCTTCCTCTTGTAATGCTTTAAATATGGCTTCTAGTACATCTACCACAATACTATTACCCGCTAACCGATAGAGTGTCGCATTTCTTTTCCCCTTTTTGGACGGGAAAGCTTGTAATGCTGCTTCAAAATCTCCATCGCTAAATCCCATTAATCGCCAACATTCTCTTTCTGTTAAATAACGGTATTGCGGTGCATCCTTTTTACGAATAATTCCTGCATTTGGACAACGATCTTGCCTTTCTGTTATGGTCCAGCAGCTATCATCAATAACATCTAACCGTCTTTTATAAGTATCTGTTTCCTTAACGGGATTAAATTCCTCAATTTTATTCAACATTGATGGTACTGTAATCATATATTGAGAAGCGGTCACATCACTCTCTAAAAACTCACGAATATGACGCATCGGCTTTTTAACTAACTTAGTAAAGTCGAAAGCTTTATCCCCTAAAATACTGACCGTAAACACTCTTTCACGCTTTTGTGGAATTCCAAAATCTGTTGCTTTTAACACGTCAAAAGAATTTGTATAACCTAAGTCATTCATACGTGTTAAATACTTGTTGAAATTATGGATCATATCTTTATCCAAAACACCTGTGACGTTTTCCCATATCACGTACTTTGGTTTCCATTTCCCCATGTTTTCAATAATTCGTAGGGTTTCCCACATCAATGAGCTTCGGGTTTTATCTTCATCATTGCCACCTAATCTTTTCCCCGACCGACTGAAATCCTGACAAGGCGAACCATGTACCAAAATGTCTGGTTGTAAGGTATAACCTACAACGGTTTGCTGTTTATAGCGATTGTCATATAAAGCGTTATACGCTCTTACCGCTTGTTCATTAATCTCTACATAATCAATGGCTTTGTGATCGATCCCTAGATTCACTAATGCTTTCCTCGGGGCACCAATGCCACCAAATAATTCTAATGTTTTAATCATGGTATCCTCTCCTTTGATATACAAAAAGAGAGAAGAAACAATAAAGTTTCTTCCCTCTCGCTTTTGTTGAGTTTATATTATCCTCTCGAGTTTACTTATATAATTTTTCGTCCTACAAAAGGATACTTTGTCCTCACCACATCTTCTTCATGAAAATGATTTATATTTAATATTTTATTTACACGTCAAAATGGAGTCGACGACGAACGACATATCGACCTTGGCATAGTAGCTTGATGATCGCCGGATCACCAAACGCTTGTCCAGTGCAGTCAAACATCGAAGGTACATTTTCTATCCCGTCTAATGATGCATGGATAAGGATTTCTCGTACTTCTTTTTCATCCATTGCTTTCAACAACCAAAAATCATCTTGATGGTCTATGTCTCCATCTACATGGTGTAATAAAATGCGATTATCCTTCTCATGTCTCTTCTTATTCTCTGTTATTCGTCGATAAGTCCTTTTAATGCTTCTTTTTTGTCTTTTAGTAAATATTTGCATCTTCTTCTCTCCTAGTATATGGTATTGTATGGTATTGCTCCATTTTTGTTTATTCCATACCTTTAAATGCACTTCATCTTTAAAATAAAGACAATTGATCGAAGTCGGTTAAAGTAATTTGATCATCCTCTTGATTTTTGCCTTTTCCAGCTTCTTTATTCTTCACCAATAATGGTTTCTCTTTACTTTTTTGATTCTGATAAGCTTGACAATTCTTCATTGTTTCGGGATCAGATTGAGCATACACACATTTATGTGCTTTTCTTCCCATATCACAAATAGAGAAATTACCACAACACCCAAACGGTTTTTTAAACCCCATTTTTGTAAACCCTACACGCTGCTTGGTCATCTTTGTTCCTCCGTTTAACTTTTTTAGATCAGCTCTTCCCTCAAAGTAGCATTGATATCATCTATTGATCGACTAAAGATTGATCTTTTCATTAAAGTCCTCACTATCTACGCAGGTATCCTCTAACTTACATAGCAATTGGTATAAATCATGTAGCAATTTTTCCTCATTCATTTACAACGTCTCCTTCATGTTTTGTGAAATTACTCTGGGATTTTGATTGTTTTTTGGAAACCACACTCACAGGTGCGAGTAAATTGATCCTCCGTAATATTAATAGAACCTGTTCCATTACCCACGAACTGATTACCGCAATCCGGGCAATAAAGATATTGTTCCATTAATTGAAAAACCTTTTCGGCATACATGTACCTCATCCTTTCCTGAAATTTTTTGAACAAAACAAAAAAAGCGACCTTTGGAAAGGACCTATTGTCACTCATAAAAGAGTGCATAAATCCGACCAAAAGTCGCTTGCGTTTTGTGAAATCCCGCTAACCTAAAAAGGTTGCTTAAATAAAATCTAAAAGATTACATTTTTATTATACATGTTTAGCGATGAAAATAAAAGACGAATACAGTTATTGCACTATATTCGTCACATCCTTCCACTCTATTTTGTTTTGCAACTACGCCTTATTACCCTCTTATTCCGACGCCCATTACGTAATTTAATGTTTCGTTGTATATCTATATTAGTGATTTCCATATCTGGTGTCGGCTGTTGCTTCAGCTTTTCCTCTATATTATTAAGTTGCTTTTGCAACTCAAAAGTACCATTCTTTTGATCCTGTCGTTCTTCCATTGAAATATCTAAAGCTATTTCATTTAATATTCTAATTACATGTAGGTATTTTTTTCGTTTATAAAAATTAGGGAAAAACCACTCATTTAAAATAGAATGTAAGAACAGGTTCCCAATTAATATAATAGAAATGACAATCCATATCATTACTAGGTAATAACCTACGGTGAATGATAATGAATCATTATTAATAAACATAACCGAATCATAAATTTTATTTATGGAATACATGAACAAAGAAATCATCATAGCGTTAATTACAGTTCCTAATAAGGTAGAGTAGAATGGTTTTACTAAGTTATTCGCTTCATCTTTTAATTCTGAAATAAGGATACAATATTGATTTGATTGATTAATTTTTTTATTAGTTAACCAATATCGAATATCAAACTGTAAACTTATCGCTTTATTAGGACTTACATGGAATTGATACTTACGAATTCTATCCCACCCTGTAATGAGAAAAAATGCGCTAACACAAAATAAAATAATGATGATTTGAAATTCCATGGACATGGTAACCACGTTATTGTTAATAGATCGCAAAATAAGGAAAATTGCAACCCCCATTAAAAGAGGATAAAGAAATACAATGACCTTATCTTTTTTAGTATATGGCCCTTTATAATCGGATTTTGATAGAAATTCGTTCTTGAAACTTTCTACTAAATTCATCATATATCCCCTCTCTCTTATTTTATAAACAAAAAGGAGATACCTAGTATGTGGCATCTCACTTTTGCCTTGTATTAAGACCTATATCAAACTTAAAACATGTGATACATTCATTATTTATTCTTCCTATAACTCTATTACTTCTTCTAGATCACAAAGACGAGAATCCATGGCTATATTAATATCATCCGGATACTCCTTTTTCTATTAACTTTTGTTGTATCTCTTCTTGTTTTGATTTAGTTAACATGCAAATAAAAGTTGTTCTGTTCACCATAATACCTCCTGTTTTTTCTGTTATTGCTCAAGCATAAACAAGTCTATTTGTTCCACCTTTTCTTCGTCCTTTTTTATGGGACGAATTAGTTCGACTGGCAATATGATATGTGGTAATTCATTTATTAAACTCTTCAAATCACGTTTACATCCATGTGACCCACTCCTTTTCTCCATTTTGGACACAAAAAAACGCCCTATGGAAAGGATTTTCTTCATACCATTCCTAAATGGTATATTTTCATCCAGTCCCATAGGACGCTATTGTGTAGTAATTCCCGCTAACCGTAAAAGGTTGCCATTAAAATAAAACATAAAATGATACAACCTTATTGTAGTACAACTTATCGTATTTTTCCAGTTATCTAGTTATTTTTCGTGAGCTTGTGATAATAGTCTATCTTTACATCTAATTCTTTACTCAATGCAATAGTAGAAGGATTTGTTAGTCCTTTCTTCATACCCAATAATAATAATTGTCCTCGCATTTCCTCAATTCGTTCTCTTAAAAGATAGACATTTTCATGACCTGGTTCGACCCCCTACCCCCCTATAAAAACAAAGTAAGCTAATAGCAGCGTATATATAATCCATAATAGATGATTCATTCCTTTGGATATGTTCCATTTTTCATCCATTTGGTAAATAGGAAAAAGAATAGCGATGCCTGGTATGTGAAGAACGTGAAATTTTATAACTATAGATGAAGTCTCTAGTTGTAAGATATACAGTAATCCAATACCGATGAATAAGGAAAAGATATAGGCTGAAAATAACCATAAAACACGAAAAAAATTTGTTGAAATGACCGCTTCTGCTCAGGATTTTGCGATAACATCATAGTAGCTAGAACCTTTGCACCTCCCTTATGGTTGAAATGTGTCTAGCCCCAATTCCATGACTTTATGGATAACATGCTGGACATCTAACCCTTGCAAATCTTCTATATAGTTTGTCATTGTTTCGAGGGATAAGTTCGTCATTTGAGATCGATTAATATTTTCTGAAAAACCATTTCCTTCCCCCACATAACCATCTATAGAATGAATACCTATTTTAGCGGATCGTGCTGCATCTTCTAATGTTTGATACTTACTTAGATACATATTTATAATCATCGAATACATAAGCAACCCTTGCTACGCCAGCTTGCAACAAAGCACTTTGTACGTTGATCCCTTCCTGATTATAAAGATGACCTAATAGACGATCATATTTATCGAATAATGCAAGCGGATCTAATTCCACATAAATCTTACCGTCAGATAGCAAATGTTCCGTAAGTGCTTTCGCTTCTTCCCCATAAGGTTCGTTTTGTCCTTTAGTTATTTCGGGTGTATTAATGGCCAAAAAACGAACAGGCAACGTTCCACCATTTGCGGACACGATATTCTTTATTTTTTCTTTTACCTGTTCACTTTCTATATTGCTATAATCAAGATTACGGATGGAAATCGTATCTCCATCCGTAATCGAATCAACTTCCGCAACTGTCATAGTCTTCACCTTTTCACTTTCCCCGTCCTCGACCATTTCTTCTGTTACGGATGCTCGTGTCTCTACATGATTGGAATCCT
The DNA here is from genome assembly GCF_010993965.1 of Gracilibacillus sp. YIM 98692. Classification (GTDB taxonomy): domain Bacteria; phylum Bacillota; class Bacilli; order Bacillales; family Amphibacillaceae; genus Gracilibacillus. The sequence goes on from NZ_WIXM01000004.1 coordinate 36,006, forward strand.
GGGAAGGTGGTGCATAATCTTTAAATGATTTTTTCTCTATGGCAGAGCAAGCGGCTGCAGTAATAATAAAGAATAAAAAAACCATCATTACAATAAATTTAAGCATGATTAACTGTCTCCTTTTCTTTTAGAGTTTGTTCCAAAACTTTCATTTCCAAATAATTTAAATCTTCCTTAGTCACTTCTTCTGCAAATATCAAGATTTCTAAGACTGGAATAGGTGCACATGAAGATAGAACGTTCTTATTCTGTAGATCTTGTATTATATGTTGAATAGAGAAATCATTTTGATTTTCCATAATATAATGAACTACAATACTTTTCCATTTAGGATATACACGATCTAAGGATGTTTCTTTTCTTGAATTAATATCGTTTTCTGCCAAATGATGGATGATAGATTTACGTATTATTGGGGTATTCATACTCACACTCCTATTCACATTAAAAAAACCCAAACCAAAAAATGACAGGATTCTGCCACCTTTTTCGGTTTGGGTTTTTCCCAATTAATATTTGCATATATATTACATTATAGCATAATTTCAACTATTTTCCTATGTGCTTTACAATCAATTCATGCCAAATCTGTAAAGTAACAGTAAAGTGTTCAGACGATTTTGATTGATTTTTATCTATCTACATTAGAAACAGTATGCAAAGTGCTAGACATCGACATTTAGAAGTTGTGAATGTTTTTTAGGCATGGAAAAAAAGAAGGTATTGCTTATGTAAATGAGGATGATGATATCTCAATATTTTTATATGGATAGCATGAGAAAAAAGAGGAAAGTAGGTTAGTCATTTAGAATGGATGTACGTCAGGATATTTTGGTAGAACTTTATAGGAGGATTACAAGGTTGACATATAAGTTCATAGATACAATGTGATTCGTTACTGGGTAGCCCCCACATACAAAAAAGAAACCTTGAAGGGCATAGTGCCAATCAAGGTAAAAATTGTTGTTTTAAATTTTTTTACTTCTCTTTATAAGGATTATCAAATACTATTATTAGAAATAGAGGATACTGGTTTTTACCATTTACTAAACTCATCAATTTCTTTCTTACGTTTCAAAAAAATTCGTACTGCAGTATCTTCTCTTTCAATCAAATCGTCATGATGCGAATGGACTTCAACCAACTCTCTATATCCCCAAATTCCAATAAGATTCTCTTCATAGCCAAAAAACTTAAAATACCATTCTAGAGGTAACAATGAATCTGTTATCTCAAATAGCTCTGCAGGGTACCAAGAAGGTAAATTTTCATTTGTTCCTAATAAAAGATAACTCAATACTCCCTTATAAAGATGTTGACCATAAACGGTGTAACTCTCACCAATTTTAACCGAGTATCTTGTTTCTACTGAATTTCCAAGTGCTCTAGTATTATTAGAAAGTTTATCTCCACTATTAGCAATACATTTGATTTTCATTTAATCACCTTTTTTATTTAATTTTAATATCATCAATTTCCCCAGTTTTAGGATTGTATTCATAGTGAACTTCAACCTCATTTACATTCCTGGCTTTTTTAAGCCAACCTTCAGAAGCAGGCCATCTTGGGTCTGTATTTCTACCCTCTAGTGTCGTTCCTACACCAGGTTTAGACGCAACTTCTTCCGTTGCAAGTTCTTCTTTAAGGTTATTTGGTTGGTGTCCCCCTCTTGAGTGACCTCTTCCTGCAACTTTCGGAGGAGTTTTTTCTTTAACCTTACCCTTAGTACTTTGGTTAACTAGATTCACACCTGTTTTTCCAGCTTTAAAAGCTTTGTTGAATCCACCTGTAAGTACAGTCATGGCTGCTTCCTCCGCTAAATATTCACCTGCAGCTGACCAACCACCTTCTTGATAGGCATTATAAAATTCAAGAGTTGTCATTGCGCCACCGATGACTTGAATCCAGAAATGTCCAGTTGGATCTATATTCATCACTGGATTATTTCCCGCATAAGCATACACATTATGAGAAAGTACTTTTCCAGTTGACCCACCATAATTGTCCGCATTGAGGAACCGTCCCCACTCTGGATTATAATACCTAGCATTCAGGTAATACAATCCTGTTTCACTATCATAACGATATCCTCTATATCGGTAAGGGTTCTTTTCACCAACTGTATCAGCTTCAGTACCAGTTATCTCAACCAGTTGACCCCAAGTATCATACGTATAGGAAACAACCTGTTCTCCATGTTGATCGATTAATCCAGTAATATCCCCTTGATAATTACGAATGTAATAGTATTCTTCCCCATTTAAGTTCATGCTAATCAGTTGATCACCGGTATCGTAGGTGTAATAGATCTCATCTGTTCCATCTGTTTCGTACGTAACGGAATCTCCGTTCAGATGATAGGTTGTTGTCACACCATTAACCGTCTTCTCCGTTCGAATCCCATCTTCATTATACTTATAAGATGTGGTTAAAGAGCCATCATTACTTGTAATTCCTTCGAGACGGTCTCCGAATGTCCAATCAAACGTCCAGCCATTATATGATGTTGGATTCCCAATCGCATCATAGGTAATGTCCTTCCCATTAAAGTTGGTTAGCTTATCCTTCCAATTCGAGTCTCCATAGGTGTAGGAGATGGTATCGGTCGGTGTTCCTAAATTATTAGATGGATCTGTAAGCGAATGTTCTTCTTTTTGGAGAAGGTTTCCACCGTCATCATAAGTATAAGCAATGGATTGGTTTAAAATCTCATTATCTTCCCGAATGAGTTCATCCAGTTCATTGTAATGATAGGTGACAGTTTCTCCACCAGTAGTGATCGTTTCAATGTTTCCATTTACGTCATAGGTGTAAGAAATCGTATCTCCATTATTCGTTAATGATTCTACCAAAGAGGTCGATGATCCATTTGCGCCAGGCTTATAGGTCATTGTTGTTTCATATGCAGCCTGTCCCGTATCAATAGTTTTCGCAATGGAACGTCCCAATTTGTCGTAACGATAATGAACGTTATTCACACGGCCTTGTTGGTAAATCTCTGAAATCATTTCATCGGATAATGCTACATCCGAATAAGTGAATTGTTCCATATGGCCATTTAAATGATATTTTCCATGTTTACTATTCCCTATTGCCGTATCACCTGATGAAAAGTCTTTAAAGTCACTGATAGATGACGTGTACGTAGTATCATCTAAATGAAGGGTTACATTTAGACTCGTACCGTCGTACTCCCAAGTTAGCGCACCAAAATACCATTGGTTTTCCGCCAGTGTTTCCGTTGTTTTTAATAACGTATAGACGGAATCACTACCCGTTTTACGATAAGTGATTTTTACAGATTTATCTGCGTCTATGACAACGTTAAAGATTTCTCCACTGGACCCTTCATTAGCAAAAATATGGTTGGAATGTGTGCCAAGGTCTTTCGAATTAAACCAACCAGACATAGTTCCAGCATTTTTATCCAGGTCTAAATTATATAAATTTTCAGCAGACTCTGATGTCGATAAAGTGAATGGTGAATCATAGTGCTTTTTCTCTAATTGGACGTTATCAAATCGAATGATATCTTGATCTTTAACGCTCGTTCTTACAACTGCCCGAATTTTTTCCGTACCTTCAGGTACGGTAAACGTATGGGCAATTTTTTTCCAATCATTTTCTTCAACGGTTTTCGTTTCAACTTTATAGAGTATTCGATCTCCATTTCCATCATACGCTAATATGGATAGTTTTGGTTGAGAATCACCGATTCTTTTGGCATAAGCACTCAAGGTATATGCTGTATCAGAGGTTAATGCAGAAGACAAGTTATACTCTTGATAGGCAACTGAGTTCGTTTCACTACCGTCTGTTAAACCATCTGAATCATAATTTTCAATACTTGAACTACCATCAACCCCATCTTGAACGACACGCCATTCTCCAGTGGATCCACTCCAATCACTAAGTGTCCATCCACTCTCCTCATCTTCAAAGGAAGGATTATCCGGAATGAGGTTTGTTGTTTGTTCAAAAGCTGCTAATACAGGTTTTCCTTTTTCATCTTTTTCAAACACAGCATTCTCATTTGTTGGAAGTGTACCTTGTGACCCCTTTAAATCCCCAGTTAATGGGAAATATTCCGTGCTTGGGATATTTACTAATCTTGCAAACGAAATATTGTTTGTACGATTATCTTTATTGTGATCATAGGTTGTTTGATAATCATTACTGTTAATGCCTTCTATGATTTTACTAACATTGTTATTGGAATCAAATTCATAGCTCGTCGTATTGCCATTACTTTGTTTGATTTCACTTAATCGGTTAGAAAGGTCATATTCGTAGCGATAGGTTATATCATTAACGAGATCCTCATGGAAACCAATCAGACCACTAGCATTATAATGGTTTTTATACTTGGTAACTCCATTAAACTCGGTACTAATTAACCGATCAAGGTCATCGTATTTGTAGCCAACCGTTTGATTATTCGCATATGTCGTATTTTCTAGTTTTCCAGTGTGAAAGACATTACCGGAACTGTCCGTATATTTTTCATACTGATGCGTAGTGATATTTTCTGTCCCAACGTTTACGCCTGTCTTGTTACCAAAGACATCATAGTCAAACGAATATTGAACAGATGTCCCTCCATCTGCATGATGTTCCACTGTTTTTAATTGATCGTTTTCATACGTATAATCATTGGCTGTCGTAACATTTGTTGTTCCGTCATCTTCTACTTTTACTTTAGAAGTATTGGTTAAACGCCCGACCTCATCATAAGAATGAGTGGTTTTGTTTCCTTTCTCATCTATGACCTCATCTAATTCATCTTGTGCTTCATCCCATACATATGAGATGGATTGGCCATTTGGTTTTATGATGGAATCGACATAATTACCACTTTCTGTATAAGATGCGGAAGATTCAATAAATAATGAACTATTCCCAACCTTTGCTGTTTTAGGATTACCATAACTATCATACGAAAAGCTGTAGATGACGTTTGTTGCTGTTGTCGCATCTAGCAGGTTATGATTGTCATCGTAGTTATTGGTGAATTTACCACCTTTTGGATCAATGGTTTTGATAAGGTCATTATTTGAATCATAGTCAAACGTTGATTCCTCATCTGCTAAATCCTTTGTTGAGATGACGTTTCCTTCCGAATCATACTGATAACTGGTACTAAACGGCTCTTTATATAGTTGTAATCCATCAAAATATGCTTCGTTTTCATTATAATAATATTCCACGTAAAAATTAATAGATTGATAGTCACTATCTGCAATAACAACATCTGAAAGATATTGCCACATAGAAGAATCTTCATTAAATTTAATACGTTCCCATTGCCAGGAACCATCTAATCTTTTAATTCCAAGTTCTAAAGAAAACGATCGTTCTGATAAAGGAACGGAATCTCCTTTTGCCCATCCACCTAGGATCAATGTATCTCCTTTTTGGCCAGAAACGTTAACCGTTTGGTAAAGGTTTTTCCTTTTGTTTTGTTCTCCCGTGACTCTAAACGATTGGTTATCTAAGGAGTCAGGATTATCAGTTGTAAATAATGTATCGACAGTTTCCATATCATTATTTTTGTTCCAAAAGGTTGGTGTATCTGTTCCATATCGGAAATCTGCATTTTCAATAATGTTGTACCGGTTAGGTATGGTTCCGACCTCAACCTGCAAGGCATCAAAATATGCGATTCCTGTCTCTTCGATGACTGCTGGTCTAATATAAACAGTATTAGATGTCGAATCTTCGGGTAGCGTAAACGTTAGAGATTGTCGGTCCCAATTATTCGTACCAGAAACATAGTCTGAATATCGAGAAACCCAGTCCCCTGACGCATCCTTAAACGTGACAAATAAACCAGCACCTTTTCCGTTCTCTTTTGAAATATTTTTTGTTTGGATAAAACTAGAAAACGTATAGGTCTTTCCTTTAGCCAACGAAAGTTCCTGATGATAATAGCTTCGACTAGAAGTATTCGATTTATCAATTTTTAAAGACTGCTTTCCTGAGTAACTTTCTTCTGTCGAAAAGCTATGATTTGCTTCAGAACCTGACCAGCCAGCTGCAACCCAATAATCGTTAATTTCGGCATTATGATTTTTTAGATAGTTTAATACTGTTCTTTGAAGCTTGGATTGACTAGATAAATGGTTTTTGGTATTCCCTTCTTCCATAAATTTGAAGTACTGGGCATCTCCCTTATCATTTTGAACGCTCACGGTATTGCCATAGTCATTGAATTGATAAATAGTTTCCCGATCTTTAAAATCCGTAAAAGTGGTTTGATTATAACCATAATCAACAGACAGTTCTTGACCCATTGTTCCATCACTGTGTTTTTCTTGGATGGATTTTACCCGGTACGGGCTAACATCGTAATAGTTATAGGACATTTGATAACCACTTGGATTCGTCACCCGTTGCAAGTTGTTCTTAGAGTCAAATGTAAACGTGGATTCCTTGTTATCTGGATAGGTAATCGTTAATCCACTAGAAGAATAACCATATGAAATAGTTTTTCCACTAGGATCTATGATTTCACTTAATTTATTATTCGAATCATAGTTTAAAACGGTTTTTCGACCAGCTCCATCGATGACTTCGGTCAACAAATCATTGGTATAATTCAACTTTTGTTGGTTCCCATTGTTATCCGTAATAAACCTTAAATCCCCATTGGAATTAAAACTTAAAGTATTATCTTTTTTATCCGTTATAACGTATCGCTCATCGGTGGAATTTGAATCTACCTTCAGTGTTAAATTCAATCCCGCGTCATCTTCATACGTGTTGGTATCATCCGTTTCTTCGAAATAATGAACGGTTCCGTCTTCATCTGTAAACAAGTAATAAGATGTACCATCAATATCTTTTGGCACAACTTTTTGACTTAAATTCAAGCGAAATCCAGGTCCATATCCGATGTCATCATTACGGTCGTTACTATTATATACATGGTTAATCGATACAGGCATACGATTTCCACTCATACTAATATCATTATGAACAAATATAAGATTTCCATTATAGTCATTGACATAACCGGTACCTGCTCGTCCAACATCTTGAGAATGGTATGACCAATAATTTTCAAGCCCCGAATTATTTACATAATCTAATGTCACTATTGGACGGAATTCTTCGTAAGTGGAAGATGTATCCGATGAAAAGAATTCGGTATAACCCGAATTTTCATCTTTATTTTTCAACATTAGTCCATAATTATTTCCAGAAGCATACCACTCTTTCGCGATTTCAGTTATATCCCACCCAAAGGGTGTTCCTGCATCGCCATTAATGATTTGATAGTCTACGACACTTGTTCCATCAAATGCGGGCTGCGTATTCCAAGTAATCGTATTCGTATCCCAATTTTCAGTTACCTTTTGAACGTTAGCTTGGGCATTTGTAGTGTTATCCGAATAAAGGCTGGATTTGAGAAAAGCACCAGTAATAAATTCACTAGTACTAAGGGTTGGTAAATCGAACGAGATATATGTTCGGTTTCGCCCGGAAGATGATCCATAACCCACTTTATTTATAACACTTGTTATATAGTTTTCATCAGGATAATTTTCCGAGACATGATTATCATAGATTTTTGTCGAATCTACAGATGTACTTAATGATGGATCGATTGTAATAGGAAACACTCGTTCATCATCGTTAATCCAATCGTGGCTTGGAGTAACTGTTAGGATGTAATCATCTTCATTCGATTGAAGATCAATTAAAATATCATTACTCGTTTCACCTGTCTGATCGAACATGTATGGTGCATCCATTTTAAATATTATTTGATCCGAATCATCACTATCTTTAAAAACAATCGATTGGTCATCCTGTAGATAAGGAACTAGATTCTCTGTTTGAATCGAGTAAGTATAGGTGGGATGGTCCACTTTATCATGGACAATCATGTTTTCTTTGACGCCTTCTGCTAAAATATCATAGGAAAGGTCCGTGTTTGGAAAAATATCTTGAAAATCAACAACGGACTTAATGTTTGTCAATGTTTTTTTCTGTTCATTTTCATCCAAGCCATCCAAACTGTCCTTTGCTCTTATAGCAGCTGATGAATGCTGAAGTCCATCTATTGTCCATGCAACTTCATATTTACCTTGCTTAACATCAACTATATTTCCATCATCAGTATCTTTCGCAATTCTAGCTTTAAAATTATTATCTTTATTTTCTAAAACTGCTTTTCCATTGTCATTTTCAGTTTCATATAACGTATTATTTATATCTTTCCATTTCCCATTTTCTTTATAGTGAACGGCAGTTGGATAAATAGTTGCCTCATATGTACTATCTTCTTTTAAAAAATGTTTTGCATTTTTCCCTCTTTTTTCTACCAATTCTCCTACAATTTTAGTTTTCTCTTCTTTTATATTGTCCATTGGTGGATCAACATAAGTTGAGTCATCTGTGGAGAATACCTGTAAGGGGGAAAATTGAAAAATAAATAATAAACATAAAATGATTGCAGTAAACGATTGAATTCTTTTCACAAAAAAGTCCTCCTATTTTTTTATTAATTTAAAACCAAGACAAAAACATAGAATTCCATCTACCAACCCCCGTTTCAGGATTCAAATCAAGATACGTGTGCCATTGTACCTAACTATCGACAATATTTCACTGACCAATAGTTTCCAAGGACCCATAACCACCTGTCTAAACAGTTATCTAAGGTCTTTTAATATTTATTGATACTCCTTTGAATATTGCTACGTAGGGTTAGTAATTAGATATTTAAAAAAGTTCTGTTGAAAAAAGATTGATAGATATGAATAATTACATTTCAAGAGGAAGACGGGGTTATCTTAATATGTTAAGTACAGTGAAGTATCTTATAATAAAAGAAAAAATTATATATTAACCCCTGCCCTATTTTAAAAATGGGTTATTCTTGTTTGAATTAGACTATACAGTTATTTTATTTAAAGGTACAAAATAATTTTTAATATCTTAGTATCGCTTTTGATATTTTCAGTGTACTATATGGTTTATTCATGGTATAATTGCTATACAGTAGATTGGGAGTGATGACGTATGAATACATTTCTACATTTAATCGATGGTTATTTAAATTATCAACGCGGAAAAGCTGCAGGATTTTGGGGACTAATAGGTTTTATATTAGTTATTGTAGTAGCATTAAATGGAGTACAGGTATTTCGTTTTTTTGAATTTATTGGGGTCATTGACTTTTTATATAATATTGGTGTCTTTCGTGAAGGCGACTATTTTTATGTATCTGGTGCTCGTTTAGCTTTATTTATCCTAATGTTATTAGGATTGTTTCTTGCCGGAACCATCATATTTGGATTTTTATTAATGATAGCACCTGTTATAAGTCCTGTTTTACTTTTTTTGATTGTTATTTTAGCTGCTCCACTTGCGTTGCTTATTGCCATTCCTGCAATTATTGTAGAATGGGTAGGAGATATGTATTTAAAATTTACTGATCCAGCTGCATATAAAGAGAAAAAGAGATTGCAGATTAATAAGCCAGTTATAGAAAGCATGCGTTATGGTCTTTTTCATAAAGAGCAAAAAAAGTCTCGAAGAAAAAAAAACATGTTGAATGTATCTAACCATACTAAAAGTGATAAAGTAGATAATAAGATTTCATACGAAGAAGCTTATCAGCGCGTCAATCGTTTACCTACGATTGGAGATGAAAATTTTGTGGTTGGAGTTGGTTACGATAGAAAAATTTATATGATCTTACCTGGTCCTATAGATGCTTATCAGTTTGGATGGACAGAACCAGGAGAAGTTAGATGTGAAGAAATAGATGTAAGAATTAAATATAATAAAGACAAACTTGAAAAAGATTGGGACATTAATTTGGATAATAATAATCCTGACAAATATTTCTTTGAGGTTCAAAAAAAACATTTTAATGAGTTTGAGTTTTTTTTAGACTTAAATAATATAAATGCTTTTAAAAATAAATTTTTATCTTACGTAAGAAATAATACTTTTTTTAAAGATAACTATGTCAAAAAAACACAAAAAATCCATTTTTCCTCCAAGAATCATTTATTGGAGATATTATATAATGCTAAGGACGATGATGAGTACAATAACGCACTTGAAGACTTAAACAAACATACGTTACCAAATGAAGATATAGTGAAAATGTTAATGGGAGATAATTCCATACAGGAAAGCAATGGATAAAGGAGTATACAATGATAGATAATGCTTGGGAAAAATCAGCCTTATTGGGTAGCATAAAAGGGCAACTAACAGAAAGGATGACCGTTAAAGAATGGGATGACCTTGCTGATAAGTACGGATATCCTTCTTCTGCTCGTTTAATCTATGTATTTGGATCATGGAATAAAGTGAAGATTGCATTAGGATATAAAGGGAATCGAGACTCTTTTTCAAAATCAGAATTAATCCATATAGCCAAGGAACATGCCCATGCTTTTACAAGCAAACGACAATGGAATGCATATGCACAAGCAAATGACCTACCAACTGATGTAACCTACATTCATCTGTTTGGATCTTGGAATAAAGCAAAGGAAGCCATCTCCTTACCACTAACTAAAACGACAAATATACCGACTTATACGAAAGATGATATTAAAAAGATTATTCAAAAACACAAAAAGCATATAACTTCTCGTGCAGGTTGGGATCAATATGCCAAAAAAATGAATCTTCCCACGTACAAAACTATTCGAAAACATTACGATTGGGAAAAAGTATTAGCATTAGCGGATAAACCTGTTCGATACCGATATACGGAAGAACAGCTTCGGGAAATAGTGGAGAAAGAGAAAGAAGTGTTTTCTCAATCATCTTTGCAAAAATGGAACCAGTTTGCTAAAGAACATGGTTACCCTACTTCTAGTGTGTTTTTAAGGCGTTACGGTACATGGATAAAAGCAAAGGACCATTTTTTAAAACAAAAGCACTCTCCTTAAAAATTGGAGAGTGCTTTATTCGTTTTCATGCTTTTCTATTGATTCCATAACATCTAATACGGATGTCTCAATGACATGTATAGCATGTGTGGCATCCTCTTCACGATGATGCCCCCCTTTTATGGCTTGAAAAGAAATTTCCATCTCTACTTCTAACCCATCTTCATATTGGAATACAACATCTACCGTATTAGTTTCTGTTCCGAATTCACCTTTATGTGCTTTATATCCAATAGCACTTAACGTCTTGTTTCGAGTTATAGCATTCATCATGTTCTTTACAACTTCTTCTTTGTCGGTATTATCGAAGGAAAATAAATCCTTTGAAAATTGTTCAACTAAAAAAGATTCTATAAAAAAATCAACTTCATCTAACATAGCTGTTGCAACCATATATTGAACCGTGTTCCTTTTCGTATGATATTTACTCAAAGGATTTTCTTGTTGTATATTTAAATAGTTGTCTTCAATTTGATGCTTATCTGTAAATTCATAAATACTCTCTTCTATGTTTTTTAGCCTATCAATATCTTGTTCTATGTCTTGAAAAGTATCATTCACGTCAACCTTTTCCATTCCATCACCCTGTAAGTATAAAAAAAAGACTGACCCTATGAATATAAATAAGATCACAATAATATAAATAAAGCTTTTTCTACTCATGATTAAACGGGAATATACTGTCGGCTATGAACAGCATATTCCCTCTCTCCCTTCCATTTATTTTAAAAAGGAACATAAAGGATGGGGTCCATTTTGTTCGATTTAGCATTATTCCACGAGGGTGAATGTACTTCAAAGTGTAAATGAGCTCCAAACGACTTACCTGTATTCCCCATGTATCCTAAAAACTCCCCTTTGCTTACCGTGTCTCCTACATTTACTGCACGATTTTTCATATGAGCATACACTGTTTCAAACGTCGTTCCTTCTATTTGATGTGTTATAATAACCCAGTTACCATAGCTTGATGATCTGTCGGATAAGCGGACTACACCAGAAGCGGATGCTACTATGGGGACATCATGACTTCTGCCATTTTTCCCAATGTCTATACCATTATGAAAACTTCCTCCATTAAAAGCACGATAACCAAAAGTAGAAGTGACACTGCCTGTTGCTGGTCGCATAAACGCTCCATCAGATACAGGAGGAACATCGTCCATATCAGGTAAATATGTCGCTTGATTTTTATATCTTTCTGCCCTTTCCAGTACTTCGTTCACATACCAATTAGCATGGTTATAATTAAATATAGCTTTTCTCGGATCTTCATTATATCCACTAGATGCAAGGTAATTAGCAGCAGTATGAATCGCATCTTCTGTGTCCCATGGATCTGCAATGCCATCTCCATTCGCATCTACACCATATCCACCACCATTACTAATAACGGTAGGATCAGTTATATCAATAGTGTACGTATCGACAAGACCGCCTCCAACATCATATTTCCATCCAGACCATGTTGCCGGTAAAAATTGCATCGGTCCAATGGCACCTGCCCAAGATATCATACTATCAATGGAATTGAACCTTGTTTCTTGAAAGTGAACAGACGCTAAAACATACCAATCCACCCCATACTTCGCTTCCGCCTCTCTGTAAAATGTCATGAATTCTGGAACAATACCTTCTCCTGGTTGAATAATTCCTTGAAACCCAGAAAAGTTATTACGAAACGCAGGGTCATTTTGCACTAGCCAATTAGTATAATTACTTTCTCCGTCTACAAAAGCAAAGTTCGCATCTACTAACATTTTATCCGTTTTGGAGTAACCAATGGAATTTAAAATATTATCCAATGTAGTGTAATCTTCTCTTTCCTCTGTATCTACTTCAAAACGTTGATGTCGCGTTGCTGTTCGTATTATCACTTCAATTTCTCGAGTCCTTTCCTCTGTTACGGTATCATGTAAGGTAATTTCTTCTTCTCTGTAATCCATAAAAGGAACTTTCATACAACAAACAGTTTTAGGAACATCCACGTAATAGGTTTCTTCCACTTGGACCTCATACGTTTCTGTAATAATAAACGGCCATTGTGGAATAAATTTAATCCTTTCCCTTTCTTCTGTTACCCATCGAGTTCTTTTTTCTCTAACAGTCACTTCGTATTCTATATCCCTATAATTGGTAAAAGGGATTTCGATTGTTTCCGTTCTTTTTATGGGCACTTCTACTTCGTAAGATTCTGTTTCATAATCAACCGTTTCTTCTATTTCCCAATTAGTGGTATAAGGTGTATACGTAAAGTGCTTAGAGCCATTCCAATAGTCAACAGATGTAACCTTTGAAACCCAATTATCCTCTCGAACAGGTTCTGAATAAGGTTCGCAATCACCATCACGACAAACTTGTGTTTTCGTTTCAGTCCATTCATTAAATTCATCGTACATAAATTCTGGTGCTAGCGATGTCGACATTTGGTCAATGACGTCGTATACATCAACACCTTCTTGCATGCTTTCTATTTGTATAACAGAGGCAATTAACTCATTCGGTACACGATATTGTTTTTCAAATGAATTGTTCATGTTCACTGTACTATTTGCTTTTTCTTCAATATATTTCTGAATAGATCGTTCGTCTTCGGTCATTTCCTCATCTCCAAAACTAAAAAAGAAGGTAAACAGGAGAGAAAGGATAATGACAAGAACAATAACACCTGCAGCAATTAATAAGGTGGGAACTCCAATAGATGATACGCCAACGGCCAATACCTTCAATAAAACAGTAACACCTTTAGCAGCTGCTTTGGCTGCTAGTTTGGCGCCTTTTTTTAGTGCTTTTTTTGCTAGCTTTTTCCCTTGCTTCTTGACTTGATGTTTCGCTACGTCCTTCACAACCGAACGATTTTTTGGTTCCTGTTGTTGATTAGGAGATGGTAGTGGCATTACACACTACCTCCCAATCCCTTGTAACGCATTTTTTCCATTTTACGTCGTGATTTTGCTCTTTTATTTTCTTTATTGGGTATCAAATCATCTGCTGTTGTAGAGGTATGGTAATCTACTTGTTGTTTTTGTTCATTTGTAGTAAGACGATCTTTCACCCATCGTTTATTCTTGACTGTATATCCAGTCTCACGGACTTCGTTCGGTTGTAATCGGGCATCCCCATTTCCATAAGGAGAAATACGATAGTCTTCTCCAGTATTTTTGTCGGTCCCTACCATATAGCTAGTATCCCTTGTTACAACCATTCGGACATTTTGTGTTCGCTTAACCACTTGCTCTTGTTCAAACGAACCTTGATCTACCGCTTGATTTAATGGTGGTGCTTCATGAACAATTGGTTTTGTCTTTCCTCGATTATGATTTGCTACTAATCGATTTGGGTTGACCCTTACACTTCTATTCGTCGGAACAGCATTCCCACCTGTATCATATTTGAAAGCTTGGGATGATTGGGATAGCTGACCATTCTCTATGGTCATATCTTGATAGACAACATCTTTTTTCTTTAGTCCACTATCTCCAGACCCATAACGGGATACTATTCTAGTTTGCCCCGCATGATCTTTCACTTGGAGATGAGATTGATCACGTGTGGTCACCATTTGTACTGCACCTGGTGATACTTGTTTATTTCCAAACTCGTCGTCTGTTTTTTGTGCCATTTGCTCAATCTCAGCAACTTCTTTTACTTCAGATGATTGACGAACAGCCGGATTATAAGGATTATGTTTTGCTCCAACTTGAGCCATTTTTTGATAGCCGCCTGCTCCGGTTACGATACCACCCGCATAAGCCAGTCCGTGTGTAACAGCTTGTTGTTTATCTAAAACATTTTTTGGAGTGTGTGATAGGAATCTATCTTGTATTCCTTTAAATACCCCTTTTGTACCACTCCCTAATGCTTGCAAACTAGTTTCACCTTGATGTTTAGCAGAATGGTAGGCACCAGAACCATCTACTTTGATCCCTTTTAATGAGCTAGCAATTTTAGTGTCCATAACAAAGTTACCAGCACCTTTTACTCCGTCCCCTACCACACCTAGAGTGGCCCCATAAGTTCCAGTAGCGGTTCCAACTAAGGCTCTTGCTCCACTTGCAGCAGCACGTCCCATTGTACTATCCCCAAATACATTATTAGGCATTACACGAGAAGGCAATTCTATCGAAGTTGGCATTTTTTTAGATACGTCTGTATGGTTTTGAGCATATATTTGGCCCTCTTTTTCCTGCCATGCTTTAGATATTTGCTCATCATTGTCAATACCACTATCAGTTTGATCTTTAAAAAACTGTTTTTTTGCCTCTGCAGTTTTTACCGTTGCTAACTGGGAAGCAATATAGTCATTATTCGCTGTTTTCCCAAAGTTGCTTACTATTTTACCTACTTTCACTCCTTTTGTTGCTTGTTGTGCTTGTACCAAATAGGACTGTTTTTCAGGTTGATGATTGACGTCATATTCTTTACCGATATCTTGATCTGTCTTTAAAGCATTAGTTTGATAGTCTTTCACAAATTGTTGTTTATCATTGTGATCTAAGGTTGTTGCAACTTGATTTGCAAAACCTTCTTTGGAAATTGACGCTTGATCAATATCCTTCCCTTGCGCTTTACTCATATTGTTTGCAACTTGATTGGAAGCTTGTGCAAATTCCTGACGCTTGCCCTGTACTTCTTTGTCCCAAGCAACATCAATATCCTCTTTGGTACTGTTAGGATTCTGCACTTTATAGTTACGTTCAAAGTCAGCTTTATTCGCCGTTGCCCATCTATCCGTTAATTGCTCCGTTGATGCGTCCGCAAGCTGTTTCGCATTCGGTTGATCTTCTCCTGGTTTGGCATTTTGCAATGCACCCATATATAACTGTTTATTTCCACTATGTTTTTTGTCATACATTGCTTCTATTTCATCACGAGAAGCATCTGGATTAAATTTACTACGATAATCTTTTACAAATGCTTCTTTGTCTTGTTCATGCGCAGCATTGGCTACGTTATTTGCATAGTCTTCTTTGGATATATAAGCCCTGTTTAAATCCAGCCCATTACTCATTTCTTCTGCAGTATTTTTAGCCAGTTGTCCAAACTGATTTTGTTTATTAGTAACTTCTTTATCCCATGCTTTTTGTTTGTTAGACTCATGTTGTTTTTTATCCTCTTTAGATGCATTAGCGGGAACTGGATTATTTTGGTCGTAATCTTGCATAAATTGTTCTTTATTATCTTTCGCCCATTGTTCAGTCATAGATTCCTGTGTTTGATCTGCTAACGACTGGGCGTTAGCATATTTACCATCATTCTTTCGCATCGCCCCTACATAACCTTTTGCTTTTTCAAGATTTTCTGCCTTTTTAGCGGAATATTCTTGATTCCACATATTTTGAAGGGTTTCATCATCCGCGTCTGTAAAGGCTTCACGGTTACGTTTCATGAAATCTTCTTTATTTTCTTCTCCCCATTTTTCCGTTTTGGATTCTGCCAAGGAGTCAGCTAGTTTTTCATCTGCTAGATCCTTCGATTTAAAGGAATTTTTAAAGTTGTCTGCAAACTTTCCACTGGATTTTTTACCGAGTGCCGATAAACCTTCTACTCCTGCTGCACCTACTCTACCTGCTACACCAGATACAGCTCCACCAACACCATATCCTAGCGTAGAACCAGCTATTGCCCCACCTGGTCCCATTGCTGAACCAGCAATCGACCCAGCTGCTCCAAAGACGGCTTTCCCCATCTTGTTTGTTATTTCACCGGGTTTTAGCATACGCTCAGCACGAGTCGTGGTACCAATGTCAGTTCCTGTATTGGCCCCAACCGTTTTCTTTACTTCTGGATCAGCATCGTTTCCATCTGAACTGTCAGCAGAACCGTCTTTTCCTTTTTGAGTACCGTTGTAAGCACCTTTTAGTGTACCCATGACCGATTTGTCGGTAAAGGCTCCTTTTGCAGCCCCATACACACCTGCTAAGGCTCCCATTCCCATCATGGCACCAGCTTTACTCATAGTAGTGGTCATACCACCACCCATACCCAATAAAGAACGGATGGCTTCGGATGTTGGAATAAAAATGATGAATAGAATGGTGTTCGTGATAAAATCACTCTCACCGGATAGCGTAATTAAACTAATCATCCAAAAAAGTGAGGCATGTACAGACTGAACCATAACCGTACCCACAAACTCCTTAAACCAAGCCATGGTGATTTGTTTCGTTTGTGGAATCAGGTATAAAGCTAGCATTAGAGGTCCGGTTATCATTAAGATTAATAGACTAATCTTACGCATTAAATAATAAAAGTTAGCCCATACAGTTAGACCTAGTAATACTAAGCCAATTAATAAGAAACCTATGACACCGTTACTAGATGATATTTCTGATAGTTCCATCAATTCATCCCATGTAGTGGGCATTTCAAAGAAACCTTCTGAATCTGCTTTAAAAGCATTCACAATAGTGTAATTGATCCCAAAAACGATGGTGTATAAGGTACTTAAGTTAAAAAACAAAATTGCAACAATCGCTAAGTCTTTCATAAAAGCAAAGACAAAGGTACGGTTAGCAGGGTTAATCCCAGCGGAACCAATCTTCATTCCACCAAAGACTATCCCTATTAATATCCCCGTTACGGCCATTGCTACAAAGACATTCATACCTGGTTGATAAATATCAAATATCTCTTCACGAGTGAAAATACCATAGGCTAATTCCGTATCGCCATCTCTCCCATATATCCATCCATGAATACCTCGTAGATTACTAAACGGAGCGACAATCCATTCAAACATACTTCGAAATATTACTTCTATGATATCCATTACTTTATCTGTCAATTACATCACCACCGTTCTTGCTGACGTTGCATTTCTTTTCTTTGTAGCATTTGTTCTAACACTGCTTGATTCGATTCAATAAATGTTAACTCTTCTTCACTCGGATTCGTTTGTAGGTAGACGGAACTCTTACCAACTCGTAAAATTCCCTCGCCCTTGTCTGGATTTCCGAATAAAATATCTAATTCTCCTTCAGAAAGATCGAAATTCTCTCGTACTTTCTTTTCATCAATCTTATTCTGTTGCATAAACAAAATAGAAAAAGTAGCTTGCAAAATCCCCCTTGCTTTTGGATTTTCTAGTATTCTCACAAAATCCTGGGAAGCCCAACATAGCCCGCAATTGCGTTTTCGAGCACGTCTTGCTACTTTCTCAAAAAATGTAACGGTTTGATCGTTATCAATAAACTGCCATAATTCATCGCAATAAATATATTTTTTCTTGGTGGCATTGTCCGAGTTTTTGGCGAAATATTCCCATAAATAGTTTAGAATGACATGATAGGCGATAGGTCTCAAGAAGCCTTCTTCCATTTGACTAATATTAAAGTTTACTAATCTAGCACTATTCAAATCTTGTGGATTCCCTTTACCAAGAAAAGTCTGGCCATCAAAAATAGGCTTTGATCCATCACGTAAAAAGGGACGGATAGCAGCGATTAACCGTTCTGCTTTTCTTTCTTTTTTATAGTGTTTAATAAGATAATGATATATATCAGATATCGTTGGTTCCGGCTTTCTCACCTTTGACTGAATCAATTCTCCATCAATTACTTGTGCCTTTTCTTGATATAATGAGTCAGGGTGTGAGGTCATTTGTAATTGTTCCTCAAAAACGTATTTCATCGCTTCTTCCGTATAATTTCGTTCAAACACATCTAACCCATCATCTTCCCCATTTTTTCCTCGAATGATGATATCAAAAAAGTTTAATATTTCATTTTGTTTTTCTTTAAGGGGAACAAAACGAATATATTGCTTTCCATTTTTCTCAACAATCTCTCGCTTATCTTCATCATCCAGCCAATCCATTTCTTCATCTTCTTGAGTTAAAGGGATATCTGTTGGACTAATGGCACATGGATTGATGCATATTTTTTCTTCTTCACTGATATTGAGATTAATACCGCCCAATCGTTGGGTAAGTTTTGTCATCTCCCCTTCTGGGTCAATAATGGTGGACCATACATTGGCTCCGCTTGTTTCCCTTGCGATTTTTAATTTCATCGCTAAGGATTTACCCGAACCTGGAATGCCTGTAATCCCCATATTATAATTTTCTGGTCGGAATTCTTCTGTCCCAAAACTATTCATAAATTCCAATTGTCCGGTGATTTTATTGATCCCAATGGGAACACCACCTATGTATTTACCACTTCCGCTAATAAACGGGGCAAATGTTCCTAATGAACGACGATCTAAGTTTCGCAATGAATCATTCAAAAGGTTCGTTCCAATTGGCAAGGAACTCTTATAGCCTTTCTTCACTCGACTCCATGACGGTGCCAGCTTAATAAAACGAGAGGACATTTCATCTTCTAACATTTCACTATAACTATCTAATTCTTTTTCTGATTGAGCATAAAGCGTTCCTAAAGTCGAAACATTATACCAATCGTTTTCAGAAAATTGAATTTCAGCCATTAACTGCTCTGTATCAAATATTTTCGTTTGAAAATCTTGTTCTTGATCGATATTACCTCTTTTACGTTGGAAGGCTAAACTAGATTGAAGGGTAGTTAATTGCTTTTGTAATGCTCTCATGGCATCTGATTTTTTCACTTTATGAACATCAACCACAACATCCATTTCTCCACTATTCGTGAGGGAATATAGCCAGTTGGTTTGTAACTTTCGCGGGTAGCCATCCCTAGGTATATACATTGGTCGAAAATAGGTTTTCGTTCCTAAAGATTGTTTCAGTACACCATAATCTTCTGCATTGATGGTCATGCCATCGGGAGATATTAGATCCCATATGGTTGGTTTATCATATAATTGAGTATGTAGCTCTTCTTCCTGATTTGTTTCTTCTTTCTCTTCTTTAGCTTGCTCTTTCTTCTGTATTTTTATTTTCTTTATTTTCTTCTGCTGCAGCTTCTTGGAGTTTTTTATCTTCTCCCATAGCTTCATTCTCGATTCCCTCCTTCACAAGTTCGATAAAAGCATCTTCCTGGTCTGCTGTTACATAAAGGGAGGTCATTTCTTGATCGACCATATCTCTGAATCGATTTTTAACTGCTTTACGTCGGTTGAAAGTGTAATATAAAAGTTCACCTAACCCTTCACTTGTAAGTAAGTCTACTTTCATACGTGCTTTTCTAAGTTGCTGTTTTGCCGTGTTATATCGTCTGAAGAGTTCAGCAAATGCCTTCTCAACGATTTTTTGTTCTAATTCTTCTGTATTTTCCGCTGTAATATCGGATGCTTTCACCTGGTGTGTCCATACAATATACCGTTTCGTTTCAAAACGTGGCTGTTCCTGTTGCCATCTCACGAGATCATTCACCATACTCTGCCCATACTCCAAAGCATTCTTCGATAGATCCTCTGCAATTTCCATATTTTTTTGCATTTCTTGAATGGGTTCGGTCAAATCAATATATCTATTCTGTAAGTAAAATTGCACATGATAATCAATCTGAGCTAACCAATTTTCGAAATCAGCATCAATGGCATTTTGTTCATGATCACTCAGTAAGAAGTAGTTCACGGGGTCAACCTCTGCTATTAAGACAAAGCGATTGTCTTTGTAGCGCAACATGTGATTATCTATTTCTTTTACTTCACTTAGAAATTCTCGAAATGTTTTGGGTTCTTCATCCGGTTGAATAAGGTGTTTATTTTGTTTTTTACTTTTGCCCTTTACATTTTGCTTTGCCAGCTTATCAGGGTTTGGTTCCTTCCAGGGAAGAATCGGCTTTTTCTCCATCACTCGAGCAAAAATATAAATCGCAATACCGAATGCTCCCATTATTAGTACATCTGACATTTATTTTCCTCCTTATTATTTTGATCCTTTCCTCCACACTCCTATTTCATTTTTATAATTTAATTTGATTAGTAAATAATGATCATAATAGAGGTTATATTTTTGTTTTTTCCTAAAAGCGAGCAAAAGTATAATGGTGGCTACTGGAAGACCTGCAAAAAAGCTCATAAAAAAGCCAATTATCCAATGGGGTGCTAGTTGAAATACAGTTGGTACGTAAGCGTATATTGTAAAGGCTCCTGCCACTAGATAAATTAGCTGTCGAGGGCTCATGATACCTAGAATAGTTTTTTGCTCACTGGACATATCGATTGGTACAGTTACTTTTTTGGACATCTTTTGATCCCTTCTTTCTTTATAAGTGAACCCCTCTCGTTAAAGAGGGGTTCATGGTATTCTTGTCTATGCTCCAAAGCCAGCAATCCAGCCAGCAATGTCATAAGCTTTCATAATGACCCATCCACCTACGAATGACATAGCAATACCAATAAATCCTTGTGTCCTTCCTTGTGGATTCCCTTGCGCTCCAGATAACTTTGCACCGGCAAAGATTAAACAGCCGATGATCCAGAAACCTCCCAGTGCCATGATAAAATAAACAAGGGAACTTAAGTCATCATAAATACCACTATTTTCGATGTTTCCATCGGGAGTAATCCCTGCTTTTTCCCAAGCAGCATAGGTTTCATCTGGACCTACCAATAACCCCAATGAAAACACAGTAGCCATCATAATGAATGGCGGGATCCATGTTTTTAGCTTCATTTTGTTTGCCCTCCTCTATAATTCATAAAATTTCATGGGAATAAAAAAACCCGAAAAAATCACGAAATACACGCACGTATGGCGTGTTCATGATCTTTTCGGGTCTTTCCCGGTGAATTTATGAAATTTTTTCTAATCATAGCTTATACAATTTTCACCATAAATGCAAGTCATTTTTTTCCTAATATAACGAATATATGTAATCAGAAAATGATCTTTTTATACTTTTTCTAAAAATGATTTAACCATCCCAATTGTTAAGTGACAATAAAGTTGCTTAACAAACGCCAGTCATGCTATTTAACAATCGGGCCAGATTGTGGAGGAACATACCTCTTCATATATGGATATTTATGTTAAAATCGAATGAGATTGTGAAAAGATATACTTAAACTCTAACGGGATGCAAGAGTTAAACAAGACAAACTTTGCTATTGATGGTCTTTTCTTTTTTGATAAGTTATTAGAATATTATGTTAATATAAAATGTAAAGATATTAAGTTAAACGCAGTTATTATATGAAGGTTTTACATATAAAGAACCTATAACTTTGCATAGGGGGGGAAGAATTTGAAACTTAGACAAATGGCTGGTGAAATGAATGTATATTCGCATAAACCTGAAGGGTACGAGTGTCCATTTTGTCGTATTGTTTCAGGTATTGAGAAAAATAATAAAGGAACGAAACAAATAGACATTATCTATCAAAATAAATATGTGACTGCATTTATTGCAAGTAAATGGTGGCCAAACAACAAAGGGCATGTTCTTGTAGTTCCTAATGAACATTTCGAAAACATATATGAACTTACTTCAGAAATGGCTGCTGAAATTCATCGTGCTGCTCAAATGACAGCGTTTGCTATGAAAAATACTTATGAGTGTGATGGTGTTTCTACTCGACAACATAATGAGCCTGCTGGAAATCAAGACGTGTGGCATTATCATCTTCACGTTTATCCGAGGTACGAAAACGATAATCTCTATCTAACGAAAGGTTCTTATACTGAACCAGATGAACGTCCTTTCTATGCAGAAAAGTTGCGTTCGTGGATACAAGAGAATGTTTAATGTCATTATTCGAAGAGTGGTAAATTTACAGGGAGTTGCCAATTAAATGCAGCTCCTTTTCCTTATTGTAATAAATAGCCGAATAGTGAAACAAAACCAAACAATAGTAAGAGGAGGGTTGGTTTGAATTCCATTAAAAAGCATATGGTTATGTCACAAGAAATAAAAATGGCAAAAAGCAAGTGTTGGTTTTTCAACATCCAATAGCTGAAGCTGGAATCCAAATACCTAAAGGTACAGTAAAAAATGGAGAAGATACATTTAATGCAGTTATTAGGTAGATTAAAGAAGAAACTGGATTGAGAAATTTTTCTGTTGATCATTTAATTGCTGAAGACTTTTGGGAGAACGATGATGGTAAGATACATAATCGATTTTTTTATAAGTTAACTGTTAACGATGTCGAAGATAAATGGGATTATCAGCCGACTGGTGGAGGCGAAGAAGAAGGTCTAACTTTCCATTACTTTTGGATTTCTTCTGAAAATGAAGTTGAACTTATTCGAGGACATGGAGATTATTTAAACCTTATCTTCAACTAAAGGGTTGCGAAAATAGAAAAATGAACTATTATGGAGGGCGAAATGACAAATATCAAGGGATACACTTGTAGTTGCTGCGGAGAATATCACGAAGAACTTCCTACGAGTTACGGGAATCCAGCACCAGTTTATTATTATTCTGTTGCAGACGGAGAACGTCAGGATAGATTTGAACTAGATGAAGACTTATGTATTATGGATAAACAACACTTTTTTATTCGTGGTTGTATAGAAATCCCAATAATCGGAACAGAGGAACACCTAATATGGGGTGTATGGGTATCTTTAAGCGAAGCTAATTTTAATAAAACAAAAGAACTTTGGGATAAACAAGAATTATTGGAACCAATGTACGGTTGGTTATCTACTGCTTTGCCCTGTTATCCAGATACCGTGAATTTAAAAACGAGGGTACAACCTAGACCCAATGGAATTAGACCTTATATTGAACTCGAACCAACAGACCATCCTTTGGCAGTTGAATATAGAAATGGAATTACAATTGAGCGCGTACAAGAGATAGCTGAAGAGTTATGTGTGAATAAAGATAATTAATAATTAAATTTAGCTTGTTATTAAACTATTGGATGCGTTTCTAGAACAAGCAGGAACGCTTATTTTATTAGTAAATGAATAAGGGTTGTTAAATTTTACTTGAGTAAGTAGAGAATGCTTTTTGTTATGATAGTTCATGAGGTGAATTAATTTGAAACTACCGAAATGTAAAGAATGTGGTCATCAATTTGGTTGGAAGGAAATGATAATTTCGCAATGGCGTAACGGTGGGTTAAAAGAAGTACAATGTAAGATTTGCCATACAAAGTTTACTATAAAAAATTCATTATTTCTTTACTTACTCCTTTTTATGGGACCTATTGTAATATCACATTTAGTGTTAAATAAACATTTCATCACGAATGATGTATCATTAACTCCTAAGAGTTTATTAATGGAACTAACACCATTATTAATTATTTTTATAATGATTTCTCTTATCTTACCTTATATTGCGAAATTAGGAACGCCTATAAAAAATCAATAACTGATATATTACTGTAAACATATTGATAAAATTTGTGAGAATAGGTTTGTTTCTTTAGCGAAGAATGGCAACTCCCTATTGTGCTAAAAGAGCAGTAAGATGGATTTTCAACAAACGGGTGGCGTTACTTGAATAACGGTAATGCTCGTTCTTTTGCAGAAAAAGCTGGAACAGATGGGATTATAATTGACATATTAAGTAAACGGGATTGGGTGAAATTATGGATGAACGAAAAATACTGTTACAGCAAAAAATTAAAGTTAACAAACAAAAAGGTCAGAGAAAAATATTAGTGGATATGCTACCAAAAGATTTGTCCCATGTGATAGAAAATTCCGATTTAATCACTTCCCCAGAATTAGAAAAAGTCTTAAATTCAGTTCATGAGAGATGGAACAATGAATTACATACACACGATTTTATTATTAACTATGAGAATCACAGAAAGGAGTTTAGTTGGGGACAAGAAGTAATACAGTTCGTACAGGGAATAACCATTGCTGAAGAGCAGGTTTATTTATTTTTAGGTATATCTGATAGCCCCATATTTCTTGTAGACGGAAATTGGGTAATAAAGAACTTTAGAGTTCTTTGGCAAAGCATAAACTATGAGGATGTATGGATTATAGGTCAAGATTTCAATTATGGCGTACTTGTTTCATGTTATGGAGGCTATTTAGAACATGACCCAAACCCTAAAGAAATTTTTTATGCAATTACTAAATGGAATGATGACTAGAGTTTATTCAGCTAAAGGGGGCTATTAGGGAATAAAACCTAGAATTTTAAACGACTTTATTATTATTATTTTTTAAGTTTGGTGAAGTGTTTTTTATCAAAGATTAAACAAATTTTTTTTAACTCCGTCCTTATTTTGGACGGGGTGATGCGTGTTTACGGTTTTAAAATTAAATATAATATCATTATTGTCATTCTACACCAATATAAAAAGAAGCCCTCAACCACGTTAGAGGACTTAAAACAATGATTTAAACTGAGGAATTTTATGTTGAAGTAAAAGGTCGTCTATTCCAACTCCGTCTTCCTCATTCCAAATGACCATATTTACATGGTATTTTTTTTGTTGTAACGTTTTGATGCAGTACATCAAATGCTTTCTTACATGCACGTTGCTCACTACATCCGCATCAAAACACATATTGACTTCTTCTACTCCCATGGCTTCTAGTACTGGTAATACAAGCTGCCAAGCATTAATTCCTGGTAATGCAATAAATGTATTGCCATACATTTGCATTTCTTCAGGCTCTAATAACTCTTGCAACAAATCGGCAGCAATATCACATTTTAAAGCTCCTTCCGACAACCATATTTTCTTTCTCTTTAACGTTTCCCCTTCTTTCCATTCTTCTAACTGTTTAGACGGAATGGATACATGGACAGGTGCTGGGTCGCCACTGCTTGTTCCTTTCTCCCTATTAGCGGAGGAAAGCCAGTAATAACGATTTCCTTTTTTTAATGTTACCCAACCAAGAAAATTGTCTTCTTGAAATACGGTTATCGTTTGTTTCAAATCCATCTCTTGTTCGAGAATGATCTCCCCATCATATAAGATTTGTACAAGGTTTGGTTGTTCCTTCACTACCGCTCGCAACCCTTGTTTATGTTCCTTCACATGAGCTACATTTGGCGGGTTATCAATACGATATTGAAAACCAACAATTTGCTTTTTTTCGTTTCGATATGGAATTAAAATACCATCACGCCCCGCAATACTCCAGAATGCACCGTATTTACCGTTTGCTTTGAAAAACCCCGGTACTCCTTTTAAAGGCACATTTACTTCCTCTTGTATCTCTTTTACAATGTTCCACGGCTTATTTGGAAAAGAACGATATTGCCTTCTTTCTATCTGATCATCGTTTAACCTTCTTTTAGCCGATGTAAGATGGCCAAAATGATCATCGGTCAAGGCTAATTTATCTAACATCACTGTATACACTTCATGTAATTGACCTGCAGCAAGTTTCTTTTCACTTCTCGCTTTTACCTCTTGTGATTTTATTTTGCGACGCTTTTTATCTCCATTTAGAAAATGAAGATATGAAGGTAAAGCAGAATTTTTACTAAAAGGGCGGTCACTACTCGTACGAATACAGGCAACCATTTCCCCATCTTTATGTTGCATACACCCTCCTACGTGCCCACAAATCGGGCAGGAAATGCGATAAAATTCAAACCAACCCTTGATTTTCGTTGCACGCATATCTTTACTCATCTTATCCTCTCCTTAACTAATACAATTCTTGAATCGTCTTTTGTCTAATGGTGGCATAACGGTCTTAATAACGAACTGATAACGACCATCTTCTCCTACGACAATAACGATAGGATTGTGATGGGTATCCTTTCCTTCGATCACATAAATTTCGTTCGGTCTTTTTAATTGCGGATGAAACCCTTGTTGTATTTCTACAATTTCACCGGTCATAATTGCACTGATGATATCGCTTTTGGTATATCCTCGTTTCTTCAACCGCCCTTGCTTGTGAGCCTTCTTAGTTTTAATCACGATAGGCTTAACATGATCCGATAATCGAATATAGCCAATGCCCATCATTAAGGTTTTTTTCATCTCTTTTAATTTCATTTTATAGTGTTGATTCATTCCCTTTCCCTCCTTTAGTAAATAAAAAAAGTGGCCTTTAGGAAGGATGTCGTGTCACTCCAAAAAGAGTGCAGATAACCTGATCCTAAAGACCACTTTGTGTTTTAAAAACCCGCTAACCGTTAAAGGTTGCTACTTAAAAGTAAAAGAATTCAATATAATGTAACTATATATGATCAATCTAGAATTTTCAAGTAAACGAACGGATAAGATCTTTCACTCTTGTTAGCATAGAGGAGTATGCATGTTGCTCCATTTTATTGGATTTCACCTGTTCAAAAAGGTCTTGAAAAGGTTGCTCTAATTTTCGCTTGGCTTTCCTATCCTCGATTAGCGGTTTTGTTTGATAGTAATTATTGTCAATTTCTTCACTAAGATTAGGAATGCAGGTTAGTAAAGGAATATCCAATTTTGTAGCTAGTTCTTTCTCTCTTACTTTTTCCCCTTTTTTCATCACAATCAACTGCACATTGAGATCAAACGATTTCTTGAGTTGTTCAATATATCTTTTCCATGCCAACATACGAGCATAGTTTCCATTTACCATCACCCACAATTCATCTACTTGATGTAAAGCAGATAACGAGTATGATTCCATTTCTCCAGAAGGAAAATCTAAGAAAACACAATCATATTTTTTGATAGAATGAATTGCTTCTTCAATAAAAAATAGATCTGCCCCAAGTTCCCAATTCGTTTCATTAAAGACAGTTACATCATGTTTAGCTAACGGATACCAACTGACACCTCGGTAGTACCAATTAATTGGTTTATATTCCGGTTTTTCCACTGTCCTTTCTAAATAAGACTTCCATCCATCTGGTACTTCCGTTACTCGCTGTAAAATGGTTTGGATTTCTTGATGAGATTTCATACATTCCATTACGGCAGTTGGTATACGGTGATATCCAAAATAGATACCTAAATTCATGGCCAATGTCGTGACACCATTTTGCGCTACTGGAGACCACATTCCAATTGTTTTATTCCGATCATAAATATAATCAGAAAGCCCTCCCTTACGATATTCATTCGTAACTTGCAGCACAGTATCTCGATCAATTTTCCCTTCTTCTCTTAAAGAGTTCGCTTCATTAGAACTATTATCACTATCTTTAGAACCAGGTGAGGTTGATGCGGTTGCTTCTCTTTGGTTAATATCTTTTTTCGATTGATCAGTATTTGGTGCTACAGACTTCTCAGACTCTTCTTTTAGAATGTCTTTTTCTTCTTCTTTCTTCTCTTGTATATCCGTTATTGTTTCTTTCTCCTCAGCCTTCGTGTTGCAGTTCTTTGTATCAGTATTTGACTCTTTTGTTTGTTTTCCCTCCACTTTTTGTTTTGGATTGGGGGTATTCTTATGTTTTTGGGTATGGTTTTTCGGTGTGTTATCCATCACTGACGGATTTATCAAGTTTTTGGCCATAGACCACTTATGTAAGGATGTTAGAGATCGGAAAACTTTAATATGCTTTGATAAAGCGTAAGACTCCTGTTCATTTGGATTAATATAATAGATCTCTCCTTTATCATCCGGCAAGGTTTTTACGTCTTCCCAATAATACATATCCATGACTAATATAAAGTCGTTCTCTTTTTCCATCATTTGCGTGACAGCTTTCCTGTCTGTTAACCATTCCTGTTCCACTCTATCTTGATCGCTTTCTGTAAAAATACTGTTTATTAACTTTTTTAGTTTATCGCTCCCCCACTCTTGCTCTTGAAAGATCTTATCCGAGATAGCTAAAAATATCTTTTGCATATAATTCCTTCTCCCGTCGTAAAAAATCATTCACTCTTTTTCGTAGTGGTTGCGTGACCGGGGTTTTATAATTTTCAATTTGACCGAGATAACTAACCGATATCCCCAAATCTTTTGCAAATTGATACTGACTTTTGTTTAACCGTTTTCGTAATAAAATGATTCGTTCATGGTCATTTTCGATATAAACCATATCTTCTAAAGAGTTCATCCTATCCTTCCTTTCACAAAAAAAACCACCAACAAATGACTCTCCATGCATGGAAAGTCTTCTGTTAGCGGTTGTCGCTTTACATATATATGGGTTGTTTAAAGTAATAGTATGTTGCGGATATTATATCATAGATTTTGTGATTTAATAAAGGGTTGCTATTTTTTTCTCATTTTTATTGAGAAACAAATGGAAATCCTCTATACTGAAGGTGTATTCTTTTCATTTTGAACTTTTTGGCAACCTTTAACGGTTAGCGGGTATTATATAACAGATTAAAGAGCCTTTGAGGTTCATGGTTTATACGTACTTTATGGATATACGTATAACATGATACTTCAAGGGCTCTTTTTTTGTTACACAAAAAATTCTTGATGAGAGGATACAACATCATACTAAGGAGGTTATATCATGTCAAAATCATGGGGAGAGATCATGGAAGCATTACAAAAACCGTTTCGTGATGAAGAAATGGAGTGGCGACCACAACATGCAATCCAAAGAAATCAAGGGTATAAACTACTGGTGTTACCTTATGTGCAAGGTCATGCGATCCAAACACGTTTAGATGAAGTTCTTGGTCCAAACTGGTCGGATGATTACGAATCCATTCAAGTAAACGGAAAAGAAGCTTTCCGAGGTAAACTGTCTATTAAAGTGGATGGCGAATGGGTTACCCGAACGGATGCAGCAGAAGTTTCTAACATTGAGTCAGTTAAGGGTGGTCATACGAATGCCTTTAAACGAGTTGCTGTGAAATTTGGCATTGGAAGGTACTTATATAACGTTGACCCTGTTTGGGTTCCACTCTTAGATAAAGGAGATATCCGTGTAAATGGTTGTTTTAAAATCAACGGAAAAGAGTGTTATCTCCAGGGAGGATTTCAACGTCCAAGCTTACAAGGAACAAAAGCTATGATACCTAGTCATTCTCATAAGCAGCAACAAACCAATCAGCCTAATGGCCATCCGGATCCATCTCCTAACCAAACATCTTACACCGAACAAGATGTTACGACAGACCAATGGAAATGGATTCGAAAGACAGAAACGCTATTGGAGCTTAAAGATGACTATATTATACGAATCTTTAACAAAGCTAACCAATCCGCTTTTCAGAGTGTCCAACAAATTCGTCAAGAAGCCAATGCAAAGCAGTTGCGTGCATATTGTTTGGTATTACAACCCGTACGCACTTTAGCATTACTTCCTAAAAAATTTACGAATTGTTCATTAGAAGAAGTGCTGACGTTTGCTCAAACCTATAAACCAGAGGTACACGTTACAGATATTTACTCTTTATTTTTCCAATTATCTAAAGAGGATTTAGAGCAAATTATTGATTTAACAAAAAGAGCACATATACAGAGACAAACTGCTTAATTTTCCAAGCAGTTATCAGAGGTAGACACAAGAAGGAGTTTAAAAAATTAATCTCCTGTTTGTGTCTTTTTTTATAACCAAAATAGAACTAGGAGGAATTATGAGATGAAATTTACTGTAAATAACAACACATTGCTTGAGGCATTAAATAAGGTATCCAAGGTAGTAACAAACAAGGGGAATGTTCCCGTTTTATCAAACATTTATTGTGAGGTAAATGAGACAGAGTTAACGTTAATTGGGTCTAACTCGCAAGAATCGATTACTCACCGATTACCTGTTGATGACGATGCTATATCGGTTTCTACCATTGGCTCTACCCTACTACCTAAGAAAACTGTGGACATTGTAAAAAAAGTAAAAAAGGATATCACTTTTTCACTAGAGGATAATTGTCTTGAAATTAAATCAGGAAAAAGCAAGTTTAACTTGAACACTATGGATCCAGAAGAGTTCCCTAAAATTCCTGAAGTGAGTATGGATAAGCCAACGATAACTTTTCAAGGGGGCGAATTTAAGACATTTATCATACGCACCGCATTTGCAGCTGCGAAAAGCGAATCACGTCCCGTTCTTCAAGGGGTACAATATCGTGTAGAAGATAATTGTCTTTTCTTAAATTCGACAGATAGTCATCGATTGGCCCAAGTACAATATCAAACAAATGAAACAGAGGATATGAGTATTATCGTTCCAGCTAATGCATTAGATGTAGCTTTAAAAATATTTGATGACAAAGAAACAGTCGAAATATTTATGAAAGATGACATATCCCTCCACATGAAAAACGGTGATACGATATTTACTACGCGTCTACTGGATGGTAACTATCCAGACGTCAACAGATTAATACCAGAGGATTTTAAGACGGTCATAAAAATGAATCGAAAAGAAATGTTAGAAGGATTAGAACTGGTGGGTGAAATAACAGAAGGTGACCAATCCATTACCAAGCTTCACATTAATGGAGTGGCCTCTTTCCAGGCACATGGATCTCAGCGAGGAAATGGAAAAATTGATATTCCATACCTCGAATTAGAGGGAGAAGATGATTTTACACTTTCTTTCTCTATTCCATATGCTGTAGAGGCTTTAAAAGCAATGGAAGCGGATGTCGTGGAAGCGAAATTCGTTGATCCCATGAAACCTTTTTTATTAACACCAAAAGAAACGACTGATATAGAAGAATTACAATTAATTCTTCCTGTGAGAACGATATAAGCCCAAAAAGAGTGTATAATTCCAGGAATTATGCACTCTCCTTTTTTCTTAGGAGGATAAAAATATGAAATTTAACTTTGATACATTTAGTCAATTGCTACATGAAAACAAATCAGAGGTTAAAAGAGATCAAACAGGCTTGTACAACGTCATTAGTGTCATTTGGAGCTTACGCGATATTGAAGATATCAATTTCGATGCTTTTTCCTCTGATGATGTGTTACAAGCTTTAGAAACATTCCAAGATGCCCCGATGCACTATTTAGTTATGAACGAAAGCTTATTGCTAGACCCTCAAAATCCTTTTGTCAAATATTATGAAATGGAAGGTACGGTGGCAAAAGTGCATCAAGCAAAGCGAATGTACCCATTAGACGATGATGATTTCATTTAAGGAGGTAATAACATGCTAGAAATAGAGGAATTTGAATATGACTCGCTAATGCATTCTATATCCAATCTAGCAACTATAAAAGCACTTTATGATTTAGGCTGTGATATACCATCATTACCAGTAATCGATTTTTACGATGATGTTCAGAATGGACGAATGCAAGCTTTTGAAATTTTAGAAGCAGGAAGGAACGAATACCTTTCCAGAGATAGATCGATTGGAGCAATTAGAACACCTACACTTACTGTTCTTTGCCGCTCCGTTTGGGTCGGATTATGGATTTCGCGTAGCAGATAAAGTCGACTCACAAGCTTCATTATTTAAAAAGCTAGAACATCAAGAGTTTGATGACGATCTGTTACTACCAACGAACCAAACGTTTGAAGATCGATTTGCTATATAAAAAGGAGTCTATCAAATGAAAGAATTATGTGAGGTTTGTAAAAAGAGCCTTTTACAAAGCTGTGTGACTTTGCAGAAGGTAGTGGGATTATAACAAGTCAACCATATATACATGAATTACCGAAGACTTGTGACAAGAAAATGTGTGATTCGTGTGCAGTCCAGTTATGGCACAGTGGAGATGTATGCCCAGGACACGCCAAAGAGATCTATAAGAGGATTCAAAAAGCCTTTCAACTATAAAACAAACTTTAGGAGGAATGAAAGATGAAAGATGCAAAGCAAACAGATATTTTTGGACGTGCGACACGTTCTTAACTGAAAAGGTTAAGCATTAGTCTTATTTGACTAAGAGAACTATTATTCCAAGAAGTCAAATGATTGGGTAACGCCATGAAGGGCTTCCTCTGATACTCCGATATGCATAAGGTAAGTAAAATACCAAGTGTTTAATAGCTCGGTGAAGGCGGCTGAGCGATACCGTAACAGCAGTTTAGGCTGACGAAAGTTCTCTAGAGGTAGAGAATGTATCCTATAGGTCGGGAGTCTATATAAACCTATGAACAGAATGTTCACAACGCTATTTTTCAAGCTAGAACTGACGAATTTCCGAATGTACGGGTCTATAAAATAACTGAATAGAAAGTGTTTAGTGTCCCAATTAGGGAAGTGATCGTGGATGAGTAAGAATGTCCGATATGAAAATCCATAATGTGTTATAGGCACATTCAAAATCACAGGCTCAAAGGAAAGTTCTAAGGGTTTATTTGCAGATAGGAATAATGGAACGTGGTAAACCTACTACATGGAGATTTTTACTGTCATTGAAATGGTATAAGGAAAATCATTAATGATATTAGTTAATGATATAACTTATTTTAAGTAGGTGAAGGTGGTGGCACAGTACCGTAGAAACGTTGTAACTAACGTGGAGGGATAGCCACTAGTCTAGCAGAAGATTAACCCATCAATACTAGAATTTCTTAACAATGTTATAAGGTTCTGGTGAGACTAAAAGAAGTTCTTCTCCTAGAAAGGAGAGACTGACTTATAACAATCGCGAAGAAAAAGAGTAAATTAAGACACAATGAATATTATACTGTCCAAGATACTTTGGACACATTATATAAAAGAAGTCTTAATAACAACAATTTTTATAACCTTATAGAGATAATGAAAAGTGAAGAAAACATTAGACTAGCTTATAGAAACATCAAAAGTAATAAAGGTAGTAAAACAGCGGGAACCGACGGCCTTACCATTAAGGACATTCAAGAGATGAATATTGATAGTGTCATTAGCAGTATTCAAGAAATGTTCGTATGGTACAAACCTAAAACGGTTAGAAGAACTTATATTCCTAAACCTAATGGTGATGAGAGACCGCTTGGTATACCGACAATTTGGGACCGACTATTTCAACAATGCATTCTACAAATCCTAGAACCTGTTTGTGAAGCAAAATTTCATAATCACAGCTATGGTTTCAGACCCAATCGAAACACACACCATGCAATAGCACGTATGAACACTCTAAAATAGAAAGAAGTTATACTGCGTTGACATGGATATAAAAGGTTTCTTTGACAATGTTAATCATAGCAAATTGCTGAAACAAATTTGGAACCTTGGAATAAAGGACAAAGCACTAATCTCTATTATTTTTCGTTTATTAAAAGCGGAAATCGAAGGCGAAGGAATTCCCAACAAAGGAACACCCCAAGGTGGTATCCTTAGTCCCCTACTCTCTAACATCGTATTAAACGAATTAGATTGGTGGATAAGTGACCAATGGGAAACCTTTAAAACATCCTTCCCTTTCAAAACAGAGAAAAACAAATTTGTACCTTTAAAGAAAACCAACTTAAAAGAATGCTTTATTGTTAGATATGCAGATGACTTTAAAATTATCTGTTCAAGCTTTCCGGATGCTAAAAGAATGTATTACGCTACACAAAACTTCTTAGAAAAACGACTAGGACTTCAAATAAGTCCTGAAAAGTCTAAGGTTATCAACCTCAAGAAACAAAGTAGCGAATTTCTCGGCATTAAAATCAAAGCCTTACCGAAAGGTAAAAAGCATATAGCGAAGTCGGCTATGACCGAAAAAGCTAAGGATAATGCTAAGGCTAAGATTAAAAATGAGATCATCAAAATTCAAAAGTGTCCTAAAGCTGAAACAGTCTGGAACTTCAACTCTGTTGTAATACAAAACTATTACAAAATTGCTACCAATATTACACTAGATCTAAAGGAGATAAACTTCCCATTAAGAGTCTCAACTTATAATAGACTTAAAGAAAATATTGCAGAAGCTAAATTTGAGAATATGAACAAAACACTACAAAAACGATATAAGAGTTACAAACCAACACTTGCGAAGATACAAAACACAGTATTGGTTCCCATTTATGCCCAAAAGCACAAATCGGGCATGAACTTCTCTCAAGATATAAGTAACTATACTGTACTTGGGAGAAAAAAGATTCATGACAAACTCAGAAACGTTGATAGAACAGTGTTAGCTCTCCTAACAAAAGAGTATATTAGAGGAACAAGTATTGAGTATAACGACAACCGTATTTCGAAATTCATAGCTCAAAATGGAAAATGTGCAATTACAGGTATTCCACTAGCTATTAATGAAATACACTGTCATCATAAAAAGCCAAGAGAATTCGGCGGTAATGATAAATACCATAACCTAATAATTGTTCATAAAGATATACACAAGTTGATACACTCAACTAATAAAGAGAAGGTCAAAGCTCAAATCAAAAGCTATAGTCTAAATAAAAAGCAAACTCTGAAGTTCAACAACTTGAGAGTTAAGGCACACAGAAAAGCAATATAAGGTTGTGGGTTAATAAGAACTAGATGGGGCGCCGTATGCAGTGAAAGCTGCACGTACGGTGTTAGACGGGGGAAAAGCTGGAGATAACTTCAAAGGCTTACCTATCGTCACTTTTCGGTATCGAAGATGAATATGCAAAGAAAAAAGAGGAAGAACGTAAAAGAAAAGAAAAAGAGCAACAAGAGTTGATAAAAAAACAGAAGGAAGCGACCAAGTCTAACCCAAGTTCCAAAAAGGAGCCATTCAAGTTGGAAATGGATACTCGTATTTATTTCTATAACAATGAATACCAGGTGTCTGATTTCTTCACAGATGAAGAAGTGGAGCTTGGATTGCCTTCCAAAAAAGACGGAGAATTAGAGTATAAGCCTATTTCTGAAGCTGATATCAAAAGCAGACTATCAAAAGAAATACCGGTATTACAAGTTGGTGCAGACCTTATTCACAAAACTTATAAAAATACGCCAAATGTTTTGGTCGTTACCATCAAGGCTAAGAAAAAAGGAAATTGTTCACAGGAGAAAGAGTCTAAAGAAGGCTCTTTTTCTACTTCTATTCAAAAAATCCCTTTTTCCATTGTTCAAGAGTTTCTCGGGATTGCAAAATATTTCTCGGATTACTACTCCACCGAAGTTCATGGCGATATCTATTTTGATACACATGAGGAGACATTTTCTCTTCACATCCCTACCCAACACGCACATACATTTTGGGTAGAACCCAGGGAAAGTGATGAAGAAATTCTCACGAGAATGATGGAAAATCGAGATGAAATGAAAGTAATGGAGATTCATTCACATCATGTCATGCCAGCTGTACCATCTGATCAAGATGATGAAAGTGAAGTTTTTCCGATACTTTATACTATTGTAGGAAGAATCAATCAATTTTTTCCGGACATAAGCGTTCGTACTTATGATATGAAGAATCAGCAGCATATCAAGATTAACCCATTTTCCGTTTTTGAAAACCCTCTATATACGTATCCTACTAACGATTCCTTGGATGCCGTGGAGGTGATTTCATGATTGATCTTCTACGATATAAAAAATATCTACCCTATCGATCCGTATACCCTTTTATCATTGTAATAGGTACAGGTGGTACAGGTGGTTATCTTGTGCAACATATCGCACAAATGATGTCCACTTTTAACGTGCAAGGCCAGCTACTTGTCGCAGACCCTGATATTGTGGAAGAGAAAAACTTAAAAAATCAATTATTCACGAAGAGAGATATTGGTAAAAAGAAAGCAAATGTCCTAGCTGACCGCTATCGTAGAGCGTATCAAATACCTATTCGCAGTTATAGTGAAGGCTATATCGAGGACGTGGAGTCATT
This sequence comes from Gracilibacillus sp. YIM 98692, assembly GCF_010993965.1. Classification (GTDB taxonomy): domain Bacteria; phylum Bacillota; class Bacilli; order Bacillales; family Amphibacillaceae; genus Gracilibacillus. The sequence goes on from NZ_WIXM01000004.1 coordinate 72,327, forward strand.
AAAGAATCTCTTCAACTTAGATTATCTAGGTGTTGGAATCCATTCCTATCATACCTTGTACCTTCCTGTTATTATCGGTGCAGTTGATAATAATTTTACTAGACAAGTTATACACCAATTTTTTGAAAGTACAAGCAGATGTTTATACATCGATGTAGGAAATGAATCCGCTACTGTTCCTTCTGATTACCCAGAAAGGCGGAAAGAAGAATGGACACAGCAAGAGCGCCAAGCTTATGATGAATCAGGTTGGATTGGTCAAGTGATATGTGGCTTGAAATTCGATGGTGAAACGATCCTTCCACCAGTGGGAGAAGTGTTTCCTGATGTCTTAGCTGACAAAGACGATATAGCACCATCGCAAATTAGTTGCTCCGATTTAACGGCTAGCGACCCACAACGTGTTTTAACAAATAAGATGGCTTCTATGAGTGTTTTACCTTATCTCAATAGTTTTATGGAGGAAGGTGTATTATATCACTCTATAACGTTTTTTAACGCCCAAAAAGGCTATATAAATAGTCAAGAGATACCTAATAAGCGAGAAGAATAATTCTTCTCGCTTTACTAATAGTAGAAGAGGTATTCCTGTGCATCTAACAAATCAAGAAAAAATAAGACTACTAGATAGGTATATCGTAAGAATATTGAAGGACAACGGCATACAGGTGCTTGTTTATCGGAGTAGCACAACCAACTCGATTTAACTTAAATTCGATTATGGTGTATGCCATTCTATGCGAATAAGCGATCATAAAGGAAAAAAACAGTATGCTTATCGTTATCATATTAGATTAGATTTAGATCAATCTTCTATTTTCTACAGAAATGGATATCCTTGCTATAATGCTTGTGTAGCAGATACTAAGCTAATTGATACTTGCTGAGGGGGGTACTTTTACTCCTGTAACCCTTGGTCTTTGTAAAGCTCGAGTTCGACAGTAAATAGGTACAAATCTAAAATCCTGTGATAGAGAGGCTTTATTTATTCAAGGATTCTAAGATGTAGTGCCTGTTTTCTCACTTCTTTTTCATAGGCTATCAATTTATTATTTAAAATGCATAATTTTAATAATTATTTTGCGTGAACAAAAGATAGAGGATCACACATATTAGACTTACTAAATGTGTGATCCTTTTATCTATTTAACAAATGTTAGCAATAGGTAAGCCTTTTGAAGTCATCTCCAGATTTTCACCTGTTTCGTGCCGAACGTGCTAGTATCCCAGCATCCAGCGGTCCATCTTCCGATGTATAATAGATTATAAGTTCTTCGTTACTTTTAGACGTGAGATGTTTCTACCTTTACGATGTACAAGTCGATGAATGTCTTTATGAAGAATGCTGCAAGTTTGTGAAAAATAGTAATGTTTATTTGGAGGTATTTTAAGGGGGAAAATTCAATAATTAGATGAATCAGACGCTACTAGTTTTTTCTAATTATTTATACAAGACTTTTACACGACAATAATAGTTTTCCATTAAGGACGCAAAAATGGAGTAAGGGTCATAAAAAATATAGATATTCACCGAGTTCCATTGTTCCACTGTATTTAAGAAGGGAACCTATCAATTTACGTCTTTTGATATGTCCCTTATATGAGCTCTCTTAGTTTACTGTAAATACTATAAAACTGAATACAGTTATCTAGGATTTAAAGAAACAAAAAAACGGATAACTTTACATTGAATACTATAAAGTCATCCGATATGACTAGTTAAGATAACTGCTTTTTTCTGCTGAGACCCCATTTAGGAGGAATTTGGCATGGGAAAAATAAAAATCGAAGTAACGCTTAATGTAAGGGATTCTTACACATTGGTACAGCAAAATTAACAAAAGGAGATTTAAGAATCACTTTCCCGCAATAATACGATAATTAAAAAGGCGGTAGATCAATAAAAAATAAACTGTGAAGTGAGAGTCTATGCACTCTCACTTACACAGTTTATAGTCTTACCTAGTGATTTCTTTATTCTCCTAAAGCTTGATTTAGTTTTGTGAGAAACTCATTTCGAGGTAAATTATTATCTTCAAAGATATTTTTGTATTTTTTTACATTAGTAACAGCTCGCATCTTATTTTCTTTTTCTTCAAAAATATTTGGTTGTATTCCATCATAGTAATGAGGCTTTCCTTGGGCTGCGTTAAAAAGAAAGAATACGTAAGAATCTTCAGCGTTAACATTTGATTTAAGAGGTTTGGACTTACCTTTGTAATTTCCTCCCTGTACCGATACAAAAATCTGTTCTCCTTGTTGAACATCTCCTTTTAGTACTTGGGTTACATTCACTTTATATTCGGTACCTGGAATAACCTCTGCACTTTCTTCTTTTGGATTTTGCGGATCCCTTCTTAGATTAACACCTCTTCCGTCATCCTCAACAGTACCCTTAACTATTACAGGGGAAGTAGCAAGTTTTTCAATATTAGAAGCAACTGCTTCAGATTCGGTTACATGTACTGAATTTGTATATAATGAGAATAATCCATAAGCTAACATTACAAACAACAAGACAAACAAGGCGGGATACATAAAACGTTGAACTTTCATTATCATTTTAAAGTCCTCCTTCTATGGATACAATGAATTTATACCAGCTAAATCATCACTTGTTGGAGCAGAAATGGCATCAACATAAGGATCACGCATAACCGCATAATAATCACTATGCCCTAATCCCAAAAAATGACCATGTTCATGCATAGCAACAGTAATGCGATCGCTATCATCATAGGTACCAGAAGTGCCAGGTTGTCCAAGTGATGTTTCATTTAATCCTGCATCGGCGCTACTTATGTAGTCTGATGTACCGAAATTTTTACAGTAAACAAAAGCCCTTCCAAGCGTATTCGAATTTTCTTGAAAAACTCCAAATGTATTAGGGGTTGATAAATTATAATCATAAGACATGTTAATCTTACTTGTAGCGTTATTCCATTTAACAACTGATTCAGCATGTATATTTCTCCAATCAGAAGACGTATCTGAAGTATACTTATATTCAACACTTGTTGGATTTTCCCAAACGCACCCCATATCTCCATCATCATTGTATGCATATGCCGTATAAACGCCAATATTCATGATGATAAGAAAGGATAGAACAGACAAATAAAATATACGTTTCACTTTTAGACTCATGTAAAATATTGTTTGCATAGGTCATACCTCCACATATTTTTGATAGCGGTTCCAAAAATAATATAAACTTAGGTATCAATGACAAAATTAGTGCTTATGTAATAAAAACACCTCCTCAAAATATAAGTTTTTGGAAATTAATCGAACTTTATATCTATCATTCTACCATTTAATCCATATTTTACAATAGATTAGAGAAAGGAAACTAATTACTTCTTAATGTATATACCTGAGCACATTTAACTAAGGCTTGATCAAGAACAGGATGAACCTCTTATTTTACCAACGAAATATTTCCATTGAATAATCGATCAGCAATACGAATTGTGATACAATAAACACTATATAGATTTAATTTTATTTTATAGCCAACCTATGAAGGAAGGCGAACTAAATATAAAGCACATTTCTTTGAAGTGATTATCACCTTGCGGTGAAAGCTTCATTTGAAAGAAGTGTGCTTTTTTTGCGCTTTAAAAATATTTTATAAGGAGAGATTAAGCTTTAGATGCTAATGACAGACTATGAATCACCTAAATAATCTCTTTTGAAATCAGTAAAAACCTTAATTATAGGCTTTAATTCTTCTAAATTCATACTAGGGTACTTTTCAGATAGAATAGAAATAATATTCCCTAAATCACTAGATAATTCGTGGTAAATGTCATTATCGGTACACTCTAATTCTTTTAAATTTCCCAATCTATTATTTAATTCTTTAGCGTATGCTTGTATTATTTTCTCCTCCTTTTCCAAACTAATGTCTCCTTTACATAAGTTATATATACCTTTCTTTTATTCACGTTAATACTATTGTTTGTATTTTGATCGGAAATACCAGGAAATTTCACAACTAACTTTATTTGATTTATGTAGGAAAGTCCATCAAAGATGCTCTTTTCACCCAATACGGCTAACCATCTATAAAAATTATAGTTTTTTCACCTTCTCTAAAATTTTTCATCTCTGTTATTACGTTTGATTCGGTTGTTCCTGTATTTAATTTAACTCTTGCTACCCGTTACTGAAACAAGATTATCTTGATTTAAGTTCTTTTCCAGTTATAATTTCAAATAAAACTTCTGAATTTTCCTTTGATAAACGAACATAATAGTCATTACTTTGGTTGATGATTTCTAACATATCTCCACTTGGTGTAACCCAAATATCATAATTATTTAATCGGTAATGTGGAAGAGGCATATCCCTGTGTGTATCTGTATCCCAATTAACATTGTTAAAGATATCAATTATCATACGCACTTTATCTTCGTCTTCAACCTCATTTATTAATTGGAAATCATCGTTATTTTCTACACGTTCCTTAACAGTAAGGGTTGAGTCGCTATTAAAATCAACTACATCCTGTTGATTACATCCCACAACACCCAATATTAAGAATACAATGAACATACACTTCTTCATATAAAATTACCCCCTTTTTATATTAGACGGATTCAATAACAAAACGGTTTCATCTGTTCTTGTACTAAACTGCTTCTTATATATAGTATCCGTTTCAAAATATTGATATGATGCACCCTTTATCATTGTTTACATGTAACCATAGATAAGCGTCTAAGGACTTACTTGGAGTCTCTATGGGCATCATTGGTCTTGAAATGAATAAAGACAACGAATACCACGCTTGCCATCTTTTTGATTTACTTGTGCGCCACCTAAAATGTAAGGTGAAAACCTCGCCACCCTTGACTTTGTTTGCGGTCGTGGTTATGAGTCCTTTGGACGGATGGCAAAAATTTCAGCCTTTTTGGCTCCATCCGCACAGACAGCGTACCACGACCGATCACTTCTTAGCTTTCAATGGTCGGGACCCTGCACCCAACCACCGAAAGCTAAGAAGTGGCACGTCAGTCAAGAGCAAAGCAGCTATGCTGTGGCTTTATTAAGCAATACCTAACAAGTGGATCTAGCCATGTCATATGTGGCTCTATTTTATGGAATTGCTGACTCAAAAAGGGCAAAGGTGGATCAAATATTCATGAAAGGCTGCAGCCGTTGTTTCATCAGGCATGCAAGCCTATCATACCTATCCCTCCAAGCAAAGTCCTATCTTTGTTTACGTAGAAAACTATAATTACTTACTAAATATAATAAGTAAACAAAGTTAGAAAATAGGCTGTTTTTGTTTCGTTATTTACTATGAATACGGTCAAAAATCATACTACATATAAATGCGGTTTCCTGACTCGACCCCTATAGGGAGAGACACTAAAGTGATCTCTCCTCTTTTATTTATGCAACTTACCAAAAGAACTACTCTTAATGAAAATTTGTGGTTTCACTCTTGTACCATCACATAAAAGTTTTCAACAGACGCAAAACTCGCATGAATATGATCTCGATTCACATTATTACGTTCCATTACCATTGCAATCATAATCTGAGCAATCATTTGACGTTCATGTTCCAATATATCGTTACTTACATACATGCGAATAATATACTCTGTTGTATCTTCCCTCGGTACACGTATAATGGTTACTTCCCCTGCTTGTGGTTCTCTGTCCTCGATAGAAGACCAATACCCTAGTAACCATGTTTCTGCATTCTGTGATAAGTGGTCTGCAGCTAAATAATGTTGTGGAGTAATAAATTCATAGGTTCCTATATTGGCCAATAATCCCGTGTCCAATACTGGCTCCTCATCTAAATGGCGTTTTTCCCTTTCATCTAAAAAAGCTTGTTTTGCCCCTAGATAAGCAACATCTAATCCTATTTGTTTCAAGAGCGGTCTAATATTTTCATATTTTGTAACCATATCCATAATGAATATATGCATTTCCTCTGTGGTAATAATTTCTTCTAACTCTTCTCCTGTTAAATTATAAATAATATCTGGAATTTGCTCCGTTATAAATCCATGATGCTGCTTTAACCATTCATCCTTCATTACTCCTATTTCTTCATTATTTAAAAACTCCTGGACTATAAAATATCCATTGAAATACTGAGACTTGGTAATGCTGAACAAGGATTCTTCTAATTGTTCTAATTCCTTTTCTAAGATGATTTCTCCTAGCTTATTGAAGTAAAACTGGAACATGATAATAAACTCTCTATTAAAATCATCATTATTTTGAAAATGGGATTCTAACTTATTGTGTGTGTATTCCATTAGTTCACTTTTGGTTATAATGCTCATTGATTTTGCAACTCCTTTTCATCTAGTATCCCTTTTTGTTCTTCTTCAAAAGAAGGCGACGGACCATCATCATGAAATTTCCACGAACCGTCTTCATACTTAATGGTGCTAATATAATATAATTCATCATCTCCATCTCTAACCAACCGATAATAATACCCCTCTTGTCGATTTTCCGTGAACCCTATATCCGTAATTAAATATTCACCTCCTTTTCTCCCCTTTTCTTCAAACATGCTTTGCAATGTATTAAACACAACCGTTGCTTGCTCTAGGTTATCTGGGAACTGTTCTTTCATTTGAGTTGATCCATGGTTTTGTACAAAACGGAAATACGTTTGAGCATCAATCTCTCCATTTTGAAATAGGAATATAACTTTACTAGCATATTTGGCAAATTCTTCAGGATCTGTGAAGGCGTCTGTCTCCTCTACCTCTAAATCTGTTATCACTTTTTTGGTTTCTACTTGGTTTGCTGCAGCTGCTTCTTCTAATATCTCTTTTGCAGGTTCATTTGTCTCTTGAATAGATGTTCCTTTCTTATATCCTTCCCTAACTTTATTACTTCTTCCTGATTCTTGGACTTGTTCAGACTTCTCATTACTCATCATTTTTTCAGTGTTTTCTACTACAGCATCAGAACAACCTATCAAAAAAATAGGGATGACTATACCAGCACCACATATCCTTTGCCACCTTTTCATCTCAGACTTCACTCCCTACCTTGTTATAACTAAACATTCCTTTTTCTTCTAAAGACATATAATTAACTAATTCTGCACTGTCTAAAGCAGTTAATAGCGGAACATTTCTTTGACACAGCGTTACAATGTCAGGAATATTAATATCCTTGTTCGCAATGTATACATACTGATTTATGGTTTGACTAAAGGAATGAGCTAATGTTTGTAAATGTTCGCGATTCGTAGATGTAGATATACCGATAGACTCTATTTTTCGCTTTCCGAATAGGTTAATCGTTAATATAACGGCATGGTAATTGAGATATTGATTACCAAAGTATTTTTGAAAGATTTTATTCGCATTATGATCATGCCACTCATTTACCATCTGCGCATGATCTGGATTCAATAATGGAATTTTAATTTGGTTTTTTTTCGGCTCTACGATAACTTCTTTGTTCAGACGGTGTTGATGTAGATAGTTAAATAGATAGTAGCTTTTATGCATGTCAAATGGACAGGTTAATACAGGATTCTCTGATCTAATTAATCCCATTTCTCCTTCACTTATTAAACAAGCAATGAGCAAGTTCTGTAACGCTGTTTTTTTTCTTTTTATTTTCAACCCTTTCTACACTCCTTTACATAACAAAAAATCCCCCAAACCAAAAAGAACGGACTTCTGCCGTTTCTTCGATTTGGGGGATTCCCACTGACATATTTAATCATTCTTGATTTATTCTACTACTTTTCCAATGTCTGTTTCAAGTTCTTTTTTTACTTTAACCAAATTACTCTCAATAAGGTTACTAATATTTGTCTTATTAGTACCAAATAAGTATGCCAACTGTTCCACTGTATATTGTCTTGTTTTGTATAGATATAAAATGTAAGAGGTACGAGCAGCGGTTAATGTTAATCCATCTAAAGAAGGGTATTTTTGTCTTATTTTTTTCATCGCATTATTTACATTATTATGATGGATTTGGCCGTATTCCGTATCACCAACCAAACGTCTGCGATAGAAAACATATGGAGTGGAATGAAATAATGATTGCTCATAATATAAATAAAATATTTGCGCATCTTTCCCTTTTAATTCAACCGTTCTCCTTTGTGTTTTCAACTTCCCAACTACATTAATTAGAATATATTCTTCATTTATCACGAAAACATCTTTTTTATGAAATAACATTTCAGATACTGTAATCCCTTTTAACATTAAAACGTAAATGGCTTTAATCGATAATTTCAGTTCATGATCAGACAAAATTAGAGGCTTGGCTTCTAATAAATTCATATATTCTAAAGCATTAGGATTAATCTCATTTTTTTCCCTTCTTACTTTAGCCATAGGATCAATCGGAATGTATTTATATCTCCATAAATAATCAAAAAAGTGTTTCAGAATGGAAATTATTTTATTTACTGTTGCATTGGAACATCTTTCTTTCTTTTGGTTTAAGAAACCGTAAATGTATTTTGTTCCAATCTCATATATTTCTAGTTCAGCTTTGGAGTGTTTATCAACATAGGAGAAAAATTGATGGATAATTTGATTATAGTAATCAATTGTTTCTTCACTTCTGTCATTGCGTCGAAGATATGTAGAAAAACCATATGGCATAGGTATTCACTCCATTCTTAATATCCATGTCATCCATACTATTATTTTACCATATCCCCTATTTTTTCTCCTATCCCATCAAAAAAAAATGTTTACAAAAGCCCCTATTCGATTTAAACTGTTTGTTGTTAACCAACTGATAACCTTTGTAAATATTTAGGTATACATGTACCTAAATTAATATCTGAAATACCAATTGATCACCAAGAAAGGTTAACTGATTCCAAGATATTGTCAACAAAAATTTTAAAATAATACTAAAAAAACTCCTAGCTATTTTCTTCATAGCTGGGAGTTTTCATTATCCATTCATAACCATATTGATAAAAGCAGTAAAGCCAATTAAAATACTCAAACCCATAATACCAATCGCAATATTATTAATAATTTTGGTTGCTCGATCACCTAATAAATACAAGACCATACCAATCACCTCTATAAACCATGATTTATATTCTATTATACTTATTAATCTATGAAAGTCAATATTTTCCTTTCATTACCGCTACACCTTATTATTCTCCCCTATTACTGTTGTCGTTCATCATTAATCGAGCTTGCTCTTGGTCAGGTAGTTGATTAACCTGTTGTATTTGCTCTTGTATTTGTTGTATAGCTTCTTTTTTTTGCGTTATCCTGTCATCAACCAACGCTTTTTTTTCTTTTAGTTCTTCTAATGCTTTAGAAAGATTTTGGCGTTCGTCTTTATACTTCTCTTCCTCTATAGAATTTTCTTTTGCTCGAGTTAATACTTCGTCTACCTTGATATCTTCTTCTTTACTTTTAAATAGTTGCGAAAAAAAACCTTGTGGTTCTTTCTTCTTCCCAACTGTATTTTTCAAGGAATAATCTAACATTCTATAATATTTTTCTTCCGTTACTTTTTGTTGGTTTTCCACTTTTTCTAATTGAATCCCTTGCATTTCTTTCTCTATAGTTAGACGTTCAACGTAAAGATTATTTAAAATATTTTCTTCATAAAACAATTTAGATTCCATTTTTTGCTGTACCATCATTGCCTTTAACATATCCATATCTTGTTTCTGATATAAAGTCATACCACTCTCAGCATTTTGGTCTTGGTTAGAAGCTTTTGATTGTCTTCCAACCGAAACGCGTGAGGTATTACCTAGTATATAACTAATATCTACCGTTGCTTTTTGAGTATGATCCATCAAAAGTAAAATCATATGTAGCTTAAAAACACTTTTAAAATCTAAACGATAAAATTTTCCATGTCTTTCCGGGTTTATATAATCGACCAGTTCCGTTCTAAAATAATTACGAATGGTGCTATCACTTCTCTTTATAATTTTACTAGCCTCTGTTGTACTATAAGATGTTTCAGGATGCATAGATAAAATTTGGTCCGTATATAACAAGTCATCTATGTGATGAATCGTAATTTCTTTTCTAACTGGATCGTCTTTGAATTCTTCTTCTAAAAGTTCTTTCATATTCACATCCATCTATCATCACCTCACTCTATTGTAGAAATCCACAATTTTATCATAATCGTAAAATCGCCAAGAATCAAGTTGTAGTCTAGCGTTACACCAACAAAAACGATACACAGCGGTAGCGTTTTGGCCAAAATGCGTAACTTAGCGCAAACGTAAGGTAACGCTTGACCCCAGACTAATTCAATCAACTTCTGTATAATCCAATAAACAGTTATTAACCGTTGATTATCGCTACTTACCGTATTCGCTTTACATCGGCTAACGCCTTTTAAAACAACACTTTTGCTGGCATTGTTTCGCAACGGAATGTAGCGCAATGTAATTCTGGTATGTCTAAAAATAAATTGGAATCGTGATACGCTATTTTACCATTTACAGAAAACTATACTAACGCAGCAAATGGGAAAGTTCGTTTTAATGAAAGCTTCTATCATATAACTAGATGTATGACTACGATTGCTTTTGAAGTCACCTTCGAACAGCTACTTTCCTTATTAATTGATAACCATATTAATTCTATTTTTCACTTTCACATTGCTCTTCTAACCAAGATTTTATATGTATTCGATATGATTGTAATCTAAAGAGGGGAAGAGAGGTGAGTGTTAATATTGGCAGTATTATCAATTACAAAAAGAGAGCCTAAAAGACTCCCTTTTTCTTTTCTGATTATTGATTGAATGGATTGAAACTCTTGCTTTTTTGGCTTTCGTTATCTTCCTCCGTACCTTCTAAATCAAACAACGCTGTCTTTTGTTCTTTTTTAGGTTTATCATCTTCAAAAGTGAGAGAAGCGAATTTTTCTTCAAACGGATTATGTGTATTTTTTATAGATTCACGTTCTTTTTCTATTTTATCTTTTTGATCAATTAGATCTAAAGCTCTTTTTGGCATGTCCAATCCAGCGAATAGAATAAAAGTATCAATTTTATTAGTTGGTTCATCTTTAATAAATTCAGAAAGAGGCTTTTCATCCGCGGTAGGAACATATTCTTCTAGTATATCCTTAATAGAAGATACAAATTCCATTGTATAAATTCGATTAGCAGATTTTTGATTTACAATAAAATTCACTGACGCTAGTTTTGCTGTTTTTAAGTTATAGTCTGACGATAAAATACCATTCTCTACACCTTCTTTAAAGCGGGGGATATAACTGGCCTTATTCGATACATCAAATGCATTTTCATCATAACTTACTTTTGAAATAGATAACACTCCACTTGTTTTTAACATCTTTAATAACTCGGATTGATCAAAATATTCGGAGCCTCGGTGTTTAAAAGAAGAGGTTACAATATTCATAGAATGTAAAGTATGCGCAACAAACATATTACTAAACTTCAAATAATCATCATCACTTTTATTTGGTTCTTCCTTAATAAATTCTTGATACAATTTTTGATTATCTACAAATATAATAGCACCTAAATGATCCTTAGTTTGATAGATTTTTTGTAGTCTTTTTAAGGCGTTACTAATAACATTATAACCTTCAGAATCACTAGGTAAGGTTAGAATTAGACCAACACGATCACCATATCCACTTTCAAATAGTAGGTTAAGACATGCAAGAATGGACCCTGTTCCAGTACCGCCACCAAGTCCTGCAACAATCCAAATAAAATCTCTATCTTCCATATATTGTTCAAGTGCTTTTTTTACCTTATCTTTATTTTTCACGAAAGCATCTTGTCCCATTTCAATATCTCGACCAGCACCCATTTCATAGCCATCTAAACCGACTAAATGGATATTTTGATTGCGTGTTTGTAGTTTACTATAATCATTTATATTCGTATTAATGAGTAACGCAGTGTATGGGTATTTGTTATTTTGAATACTAGTGCTTATATCTGCGCATGCTGCTGCAATAGATCCACCACCCATTCCTAAACCTATAAATCCGTATTTGATACCTAACTTTATATTTTGCATTTCATTCATTTGCTTCATTTCTTGATTTAACATTTGTACACTGTTCATTTCATCACCCCGATTAATATTTATAGATTGCTTTCATAGTATTGGATTAATTCTTGGCCAATATCTGATAAGTAGTACTGTTTTGATCGTCCCGTTTCTCTGATTTCTATCAAGGAAGCTCCTTCTAGCTTAGCTACATAATTATCAAGAGAAAAACGAGAATTAATTAATTTTGTGCTAGGGTATTGCTTCTGGAATATGGCATTTGCTTCTTCTTCTAATTGGTGTTTTACTAATCCTTCTTTACGTTTTATAGCAGCCAAAACAAATAGAGCATCTTTTTGAATATTTTGAATAATACGACCATAAACATCATGCTTTGTTAATTCGTTTTCCAAATGATTACACCACCTTCTTAATTATGCATCACATTTCTGCACTGTTACGACAGGTTATGTATTGAATTGAATATTGTGCGGCACTTATTGTGCATCTAATAGCATCACAATCATATATCCATAAATGAGTGTCCGCCGTATTTCAATCCATAATAAGATGCTTTTTTATAGCAGAAAATAAATTGTGCATCACATTTAATCCCTGTCATATCAGTTGTTATCTTTTCTGAATTCTACTGGGGAATTGAGAGGCGAATCGAATCGCATCACAGTTAACTATGAGTTCATTATACATAACGTTTATTGTTATATCAATGATTAATTGTGATGCACATTTATTAATCTAATATTAATAAGTGGAATCGTGAAACAATCAACCGTATATTTACTAGATAAAGGGGTGATAGAAAGAATTTTAATGCCGCACAATTTTGATATATTTACATCACTAAATAATTAGTTATAACAATATTTATCCCTTATAAGAAAAATGTGCATCACATTTAACGCCTTTTTTTATCTAGGTTTACTTCCAGCATAAAATCGTTTCATTTTGAGATGCGAATCGAATTGCATCTCAATATAAATGACTTCACAGAAATTGATGCACAATTATATGACCTATGCTGTTTGATGTTTTGATTTTGTGTGTTTACTTGGATAAGGGATTTAAGAAATGAATAAGAGGATAATACATGCTAAGAAACCGGTGAAAATAGATAGGTTACTTGTTGTATGCAGGAAATATATCCATGCAAACCTAGTTTTATCGACCTTATTTATGCATTTTTTTATTCAGAATTACAATAACACAAAACGTTGGCTATTCTACATATAGTTATACTTCCTGGTACCTTTAACACCCATATACCTAGATGTATAGGTGCTAGCCTATTGGAAAACCTATATATCTAATTACTTTTGCTATACGTAATTAAGGTATACAATGACTAGCTACTTCATACTATATCCACATACCCTTGATCTCTTGTTTAATGTTTTATGTTTTTCTATTATAAGAGGGATTTATTTTATACCTAAATCTTCTCTTATTTTCTACTCTTTCCCGTTGATTGTACCTGTATACTTTTATATTTTATTGCATGTTTATACATCCTTTTCTTTTTCATTTTTTATGTTATAATTATATTCAAAATTTTATAAACCAAAGGGAAACCCCCTAACAGAATCAGGTATTACGTCTACCTGTTTTTTGTTATGGGGGTTTTTTTGGTTTGGAAAGGAATGTGTTTATATGATTGATTCACCTTACTATTCCAAAACCACTTTTTATTCTTTTCAGAAAGTGAATAAGCAAAAAGGTTTAAATTTTAAAAACTATGAATTAATGGCTCTTCGCTTTCTTGCAAAACAAAAGTTGTTAACATCCAAACAATTCAGAAATATCTTGTTAAGCTTCGACTCAAGTTTAACCACTCAAGGGATGAGAAACAGGATAAATCGTTTGAAGGATGCTAATGTTCTTGGTATCAGAAAAGCACACACTTATGTAAAAAACGATTATCACAAAATATTTATAAAGCCTTTTGGTGTCAGAATCCTAGTTGAGCTAGATTTCCTTTCGGTAGATTGGCTAAAGAAAAATACCTATCAATATCGCGATATACGTTATCTTGATCATTTCCTATCGATCAAAGAATTAACGGTATCATCCTTTATCGCTAGCTACCGCTATGGACATAAAGCGGAATGTAATTCACCATATTATTACAAAGATAATGACATGAGCACACTGATGCCCGATCAAGTGATTCAAACCAATGATGCATTCATTAATTTAGAGATCGATAGCGGTTCAGAAACGCTGTCTACCGTTATGAATAAGTGTCATATGTATCTACAGCTGGCAAAATCGTATCGTGACAAACAATTCATTGTTTTATTTTCGACCATCGATCGTTCCATACCGCTATACAATAATTCAAGCATCGTGGGAAAACGAAGAATTAACAATATTAAAAAAGAGTTATCCAAAATTAGTGACTTTCATGAGCGAAACAATATGGATATTTATGTGTTTCCAGTTACCGAAAGCAAAACGTGGATAAACACCTATTTCTCACAATCAAAGGAACAATTGGATGTATGGATGAAGAAGGTTGCTGATACAGCTGCTCAAATGTTGGATGTAGATAATGACTTATTTTCTTATACGTTAGAACGTAAAAGGGCGGATCAATTATATCCTTCTTATTTGCCATCGTTTATCCAAAGCAATGATTTTTATCAATTGTATTCTCATAGCTTACATAGTCACAAAAATATGTTGATTGTACCAATGTTAGCTGGAAGAGTGAAAGACTATTATCGTGTAACCTATTTATCGGATCTACTATCATCTCAAAGTTTATTGGAAGCCGTTGATCGTATGTTAGTAGTTTATCCAAATGAAGAAGATCTTTTATCCGATGAAATAGGATATGCACTAACAGACCGCATTTACTTAACAGGATTAGATTTAATCATGAATATATCCGATGAGGTAACCAAAGATACATTGACGTATCAATATATATCTCCGTTCAATAAGAAGAGGGTGTCATTTAATTAATGAGTAAAAAAACGATACGACATTATGCGCCGATGGTCATTGCTAGTGGATTGCTTCTATTATCCTTGTGGTTAGCTATACGTGCGATTGCTAATTATTTATTTCTTATGATTGGTCAATTTCTAGATTATATCCCTACTTTTTTATTATTTGGCAACCCATTAAGACCTACTATATGGGGAATGATATTAACCACTATGGTGTTAATAAGCGCTTGGTTATTTTCTACCAAGCTTAAAACCTTTCAATTTATTGGATGGAGAATCTATATATTTTTCCAAACCTTTTTAGGTATTCTATTTTATTATGCATGGTTTTCTACTGCTCCAATCTATAACATTGTCATCCCATACATTATGGAGCGTATAGCACAGGTCAACGCAGAAAATGTATGGCAGCAAGTGTTAATTGGTAAACCTGAAAACTTACTTACCTTTTTTATGTTTTTTCCAAGTATTATATTAGCGCTAGTATGTATTTGGCTAAGTGGTCAATATTCTAAATATAGCGAGGACATTATTGAAAGGTTTAAAGAGTTTGAGTTTGTATCTCATCGATTGCAATCGTTCATCGATCAGAGTAACGAGAAGCACTGGCCAGATGTAGCATTGGGACCCAATTCTAAGTCTAAGGAATTGGTTACTCAGCCAGGTAAAGACCGTACGTTGAATAATATCATCGTCGGTTCTATTGGGACCGGGAAAACGGCAGCCCTCGTCTTACCAATTTTAAATCAGGATTTACATTGGATGACTAAATTTATTAATGACTTTCCTCATTTATATAATCGGGAGGATTACCATACAGAGGACGTAAAAGGAATGTATTTAAATGGAATATCGGTTATTGAGCCTTCCAACGATTTATGCCAGAAAACGTATAAGCTAGTCCAAGCTCATAATATACCTACTAAATCAGTTTTTTACATTGATCCTACAAACCCGAATACACCCAATATCAATCCGATGCAAGGTCCAGTTGACCAGGTAGCAGAAGCATTTGCTATGGTAATAGATGGTCTAGCCGAAGGGGGAGACGGTGGTAATTTCTTTTTCCAGCAAAGTGAACGAAACCACTTGAAGCATTATATTTATCTATTAAAATTACATGATCCAAACAAAGAAGTAACCTTTGATATGTTGTTAGATATGTATAATAACGCACAACTTGTACGAGATATGCATGTCCAATTAAAAGCTACATTTCCAGATCATATAGATGATATAGAAGATCGAGATGAACGTAATCATTGGAAAATTGTTCAACAAATTAATGAATGGTTTGATCTTAATTTACGACCGAAATTGAATCGACAAGGTCAACCGGAAATAGTAACGGAAGGTAATTATAGAGGTCAACCAGCGTATTTTGATGCAAAAGCAGAGTATGTACAAGGTCTTCGAAACATTCTTAATGATATTGGAGCAAATAAACTACTACGTCGAGTCCTGTTTGGGAAATCAGACTTTAATTTTGACAAGCACTTAGAATATGGAGGATGCCTCTTGGTGAATACTGCAAAAGGAGAGATGGGTAATTTATCTAATGTTTTAGGAAAGATTGTATTGCTTAGTTTGCAAAATGCGGTGTTTCGCAGAGAGCCAGCTGTATCTAATTTTCACCATATTCTTGTCGATGAGTTTCCTGACTATATATATCGGCCATTTAAAGAATTCCCTGCACAATCTCGTAAATATAAAGCAATAGTCACAGTCGTTAGTCAAACCGTGACACAGTTGGCTGACAAATATGGAGAAACTTATATGCATACGTTGCTAGGTACTTTACGACATAAAATGGTGTACGGGGATATACCCGAGTTTGACGCTCGATTATTTAGCGGTATTTTCGGGGATGAAAAACGTTATATAGAATCGCAAAATGAGCAATCTGTGTCTCCTTTACAGGAACAACCTATGTTACGCTCTGGTAGCATGTATACACCGGAAAAAGAAGTAGTGTTATCACCGAATGATATTATTTATCAAAAAGAATTTCAGGCAGCAGTAAAAATCGTGCAAAACAATCGTCCTATTGCAGCGGTACAAATCGATGCAAATTTTGTGCCAAGGGAAGAATTTGAAAAGGCTGTTGTACAAATTGAAGAGAATGCTGCCGAGGTATGGTGGAAGCAGCGAGAAGAGTATGTGGATTCCGCTACGATATTACCAGAAGGCGCTGAAATTGAAAAAGAAGAAGAAAATACCGAAAAACCTTCTTCTGAATCATCCAAAGAGGAAGGAGACATTGACTCGATGTCTGCTACCGATCAACCAACAGCACCGAATAATATTCAAAAGCAAGGGCAGGATCGTATCAGAAAGAGGGATTCTAATATTGTATTTCCATCTCCTTCTGCTGGATCACATTCCGCTCACACTAAACCTAGCTTGCAATCGCCTAAAGAAGAGGTATCCAGCAGTAGATATAGAACAGAGAAAGGGAAGGTAGCAACCGCTACGCATGATGATCATCAAGAGAGAGTGACTACGACAGCTACACCACATGTCAAAGATTCAAAGCCATTGATGCCATCATCTAATGATGAAAAAGAAAGTACTTCCAATAAAAGCGATATTTCACAAGCGGCAATCGATGAGGAAAAAAATGCAAAAGATGTTGGAAATGAGGCCTTATCCGCTGTATTAGGAACTAATGTTACGGACACTGCAAAGGAAGTTCCAGATCATGAAGATTCTAATCAACCCGAAATAAGTCAATTAGGACCATCCCAGCAACAATTAGTAAATGAATTGGAATCTAATTTTCAACAGCCAAAATCACGTCATCATTCACAACATCACAAGCATAAAAACTTACAAAACCGTTTGGAAAACCAACGAAAACATTTTAATCAATTTTAGATTATTCTTTTTTATTCCTTGTCACATTTTCACAAATCATGTATGATATGTATTAATAAAGGCATATATGAAATGGGAAATACCCAAACCGTAAAACGGCAAACGTCCGTTTTATTTCGGTTTGGGTATTTTTTTATGCCATTTTTTTACAACAAACACAAGAGGTTAAGGAGGAATTTTTATGGCGATAGAGTCATGGAAATCACAAGAGGAACTAGAGGAATTAGCAAGAAAGCATCGTACACAGGAAATTACGGAAGGGGTCATCCAATCGGTTGGTACTCGTAAATTACCAGTAACCGATGAAAATGGTAGAACAGAAACCAAAGAGGTAGAGGTTGCTTTCTTCATGCTTGAAGGAGGCATTATGGGATATTGCCCTGCGCATGAGTTTTCTGATCGCTCCTTCCGCTCGTTAGTCGGTTTCGTCGGTCAAATTAAAGAATTTGTCATAGATCGTATTGAGTTAGAAGAACGAATTGCCATTGTCAGTGTACGAAAAGCAGATGAAAGAAAAAGAGAGGCATTTTGGACGGAGTTAAAATCCCTAGAAGAACGTAATGAATTGCAAGATCATACCTTTGAAGGCATTATTAATGGGGTAAATCCTGATACAAATCGCATCTTTGTTCGTATTAATGGTGCTGATTGCTTTATGTCGCCTAGAGATTGGGCACATGGGCGTACTCGTGATCTACAGGAAGAAGCGGAACGTGGTAAAAAGATTGCAGTAAAAGTATTACGTATGGATGAAGAGCGCAACTTAATACAAGTTAGTCGTCGTCATGCGATGGACGATCCATTTGATAAATTGGAAGCTTTACGCAATATGGATGCTGTTGCAGGTAAAGTATCCGAAGTACACGCTATACATGGGATCTTTATACAATTAGATTTGGGACTAGAGGTAAAAGGAATAAAACCTCGTTATTTAGAAGAGCCTATCGCCGGTGATATTGTTACATGTAAAGTACGCACCATTGATCGAGAACGTCGTCATGCTAAAGTGGTCATTGTAGGGTATCCTCGTGGGAAGAAAAAAAGAAAAGACGCAGGATCGTTCCTTTTTAGCTAATGAGTATGGACCAACCGCTTCAACACCCTAACTCCCAAAAGGAGGATTATCAAGGTTTTTATACAAAGGATGGGGTGATTCCGGTATGGGATCATCCGCTCCTTACTGGTCATCACATCTTACCCACGAACTATCGACCAAAGGTAAAGCTCGATCAAGCTCTCTCATTAGTTTCCAATCGTCAAGTAAAAGAAGACGATATGACAGTCTTAAAAGTATTAGGAGATGCGATATGTGCAAACGAGGACCAATTACGTCGTTATTTAGAACCCATTATGACGCGCTCGCAAGTATCTAAACGGTTAGATACGTTTCGTAAACATGGTTTAGTTCAACGATGGAAAGTTCGTATTGCTAATGATGTTGAAGAAGAAATAAGGCCCCCCGCTCCATTTACGTTAGGTATAGCGGGTTACAAGCTTTTAAAGCATTATTACAATGACCAAGTCTTCATGGAACCAGATCGTTGGGATGTTTTAGGTATTCCCGGTATCCAACGCTATGTAGCGTTCAACGAGATTCGCTGTCGTTTCGTGGAAGCGAGGACGTTACAAAACTGGCAATGGAACGTACCTATTACCAATCAAGGACGTATTCGTTCCGCTGCAGCGGTAGCTACCGTTCAAACACCTCAAGGACCGCTACGTTTTATCATAGAACGAGCACAAATGAGTCAAAATTATATTGGCTATTTAAAAGACACTTTATTTCAATGGAAAGAAGTAGTCGAGCAGTATGCTACATTACCAAGCCGTTCATTTGAGGGACCGCTAAATTTTGTTGTCATTGTATATGCATCGACGGTAACCATGGCAGAGTATATTCAATCAGAACTATTGCTTGATACATTTCCATTCAATATATGGTTATGTGTGGAAGAAAAAATAGAGGATGAGGGTTTAGACCATGCTTTTTATCGACCTAGTTCCAATTCAATACAACATATGCATTTAGAATTTTTAAATCGACAATAGATTCAAAAAAGGATGAACGACACATGGAAGAATACTCCGTTTCTTTATTTACCCTTATCAACAAACTAGATACGGGTACCTTTCAACACTCCATTCGTGTAGCAGATTTACTATGCGAATGGGGGCTATCGTCCTTATCAATCAGGCATCTCTTCCTATCGTGCATTGGATGAAGGATTATAAGACAAATGGTATGATCCCATGTTATTAGATCATTTTATCGAATATATGACTGGTAATCAGGGCAGGAAACGCATTTTACATTCTATTTTTTCCTAGAAAGGTAGAATGTTTTTTTGTGGTTTGTTTTCTATGACATTTCATAATAGAATAGAAAGTAAGCTATAGGATGGAGGTTATCTTGTATGAGTAAACCGTACTATGATATTCCAACATACATGTATGAAGAAATAGATAAGCAAGTGACAGGTAATCTCCGTCAACTTGCACACCGTTATGTATTTGATGAAGAAGAGGACTTTACATCACAACTCTATCATTATATAGATACCATGTTTGAAAAGCACTTTCTAAACGACAATCAACTGCTTATTGATTCGACTAGCAGTTTTCATAAATTTCACCGACGTGTCCAAACCAATAAAAAAAATTGGGTAAAACAATTAAAAAAGGATATAGAGGAAGGGGATTCCTATATTCACCAAGATTGGTTGGCGTTAAAACGCTATTTTTCTTTACAAAAAGAGCAAATGAATACCCTGGAAGATAAAGATACTTTTATACAGCAGCAATTATCTAATATTGAGGAATGGGCAAAAGATAAATCGCAACGTCTTGCTGATTTTCCATATATTGAGTCTAAAAAACCTTTTCAGATCAAAAAAGCTTTAGATAATGATCTCATCTTATTAATCGCAAAAGTATTAAAAGATATTCCAAGCAATATGATTTCGCAACGAGCCAATATTTTGGTGGATAACCCTATTTTCACCGATGAAAAGACTCGTTTTCCTGTTCATCAAACGAGTTCATATCCCAATCAATCTAATACGATCACTAGATACCAGGATGATTACAATTATGAACAGGAAAAAATTGTTCGCTCCATTATGGAATTAGATGATAATGATACTTTATTTTTTAAAACAAACTTCCAGCTGGATGCCACCGATTCCCAAATCTTAGATTATGTGATTAATCATCGTGATGACAAACTATTCTATAAAGAAAGTATTGTGAATATTGATATGAGCGCTTTAGCAAAGCATATCTATCAACATAGAGGGAAAAAGCAGTATCGCTTATTAGAGAAAAGACTTCATAAATTCGCATTCTCTAGAATGGAAGGTTATACCGTAGGTGAAAACAACCGCACAACCTTTACGTTGAATTTCTTTGAGTATGTAAAGGTCGTACAAGAAGGAGAACGGGTTACTGCGCAAATACGTCTTTCTCAAACATTAAAAGATCAAATGATCAATAATCAGACGATCCGCATTTATAGTCACTATTTAGAAAACTTAGAAAATAACATCTCCAAACTATTAATCTATAATTTACAGAAAGAACGAATAGATGCTTACATCGACAAGCGGCAGCCACAGCATTATTATGATTTACAATTCTTTATTAGCCGTATACGATTTCGAGCACGTACCATGCAAAGCATTCTTAAAAAAGTTAGTCTGGCCTTAGATGAGTTCTTGGATCACGATATTCTCATCGAGTCCTATGAGCGAGATGGAGCAGGTTTCTATATTGACCTCAAGCCATTAACAAAAGCTGAAAAAGTCGATTATTTCTCAAAAAAGGACCGTTCCATCCACATCCTACCTTAATAACTTCTAAAATATGATTTGAAATAAAGTCATACATTTTTAAATACAGTTTTATCATTCTACCCCTTTGGATATTTGTCTAAAGGGGCTTTTCCTACCTTCATTAATGAAAATAAATCAATTGATAGAAGAAATAGATGCTATAGATTGTAAACCAGCTAATAGAAGTTCGTACTTAGTGTGTGAATAAGCATTTTGTTTTTTTTACATTTTCTCCATAATATCTGAACTACTTAGACATAAATGGATAGTTTTATTATTAAATATAGATAAGATAAAATTGAAGCAATATGATGATATTGGTGTTGGAATACATTTGGGTATTTGAGGTGAAGTTAAAAAGCAAGCGGGATTGTTATCCCGCCTTTTAAACTCCTTTTTGATATATGTTGTAGGGACTTAATTTAATTATTTCTTTATTCTTTTTTTAGTGGGAATTAATTATAAGTACCAACAAATTTAATTACTCTAAAATCATTTTCGGTTGAACTTATTGTATCAAAGTCATGATCGACCCTATTAGAGGTATGGCCACTATAGTAGAGTTTTCCATCTACTTTTTTAGTGACAATAATGGAATGATACCAATCTCCACTACTAGTATCTTTTAATTGGATGATATCCCCTACCTCAGCGTAACTAGACACTTGGTATCGATAGGAATAATTGTTTGCATTTAATCCTTTAGTATAAACCCAGTATTTATAAAAGTCATTAACACCTATGAATGACGAAGATTCCTTCCAGGCATCGACATAGTAATTTGTTCTCCACTCCTGGTATTTAATACTGTACCAATAATTGGTAGTACTTGTAATACCTGTTGAAGGACTAGAGTAATGTTGAGGTTTACCACCCGCTTCAGCAGCTTGCGAAACAAAATTTGTACAATCCTTAAAATGAGAATTATACTCAGGATTTCTCCCATCTCCCCATTCTCTTGCATATGCAGCAGCAGCAATACCATCATATACGTGACTTGCTGCAGAAAAATCGGATTCTCCATCTTGTTTTTTCTTTTGTTCTTTATTTAAAGCATTATTTTTATCTATATTCTCTTTCTTAATTTCTTGTAATGTTTTTTCCTTAGTTTCTGTATCTAATACAAATGAATCTATTTCACTATTTTCAAATTGTTCTTTTTCTAATTTATCGAGATAGGTTGCTGCATAGATTCTTATTTCATCACTATATAGATGTTGAGCCAATTCCTCATCATTCTCATATAATAGCTGTTCTGTTAAGTAATTTACATATTCATATGAACCAACATTAAAGGTTATGTCGTTCTCTTTCATGTAATCAATTAAAATTTCCTCAACTTCTCCTATCGTAGAGGGTCCTTTATTTTTCCCTTTACCCATTTCGTTACTCGCAGCAGAAATAGATGAAGTGAACATTAAAACTAATATTATTGAAAATGCTAAAACTTTCCTTATCATAGTATCACCTCTCCTAATTTTTTTTTGAATTTTATTACGCAATGTAATAGATTTATTCATTTTCATAGATGTGATTATTGTTAAATAAACGCTTCGGAGCATTCCACCTCCTTTCTAATTTTATCAATAGTCAATTATTACCCTGTTAATAGGTAAGAAATTAGTGGCCAATTATCACACCTTATTTATAAAACACTTAAAAAATAAAATAGTTACGGTAAAAATTGGATTATATGTTAAAAATTATAATCAAATGTCTGTTTGTATGATGTTGATTTTGCTATAATATAATTATTAATTTTTGGAATACGATCGAATAAAATGTAAATTTTTAAATCTTTAGTCTGAGGGGGATTATATGAAAAAAATTAGTATACTAATAATTATATTAGTTTTCGGATTAGGTCTGTTTATTTATTTAAGTCTTCAACCAAATGATTGGGTGGGTAAAAGTAAAGATGGAAAATGGACAGCTATTTATGAACAAGAAGGTATAAAGGACAGGTGGTTTGGAACGCTTCAATGGAGTGGTGAAGGAGAACCAATAATTACTTATAGGGAATTCAAAATAAATGGTGTCCATAGCGCTGGTGATGGTCAGCCTGGTTCCGAAAAACAAACTAGGTCTGAAAAAGTAGAATCAGAGATTGAGTTTGCAGCATTTGGAGAACAACCAGACAATAGTGATACTTTAGAACTTATCTTGCATTGGACTGAAGGCGATACAAAATTTGAGGAAGTTATCGTTTTACAACCTTAAGAAGGGATTTATTTTATTCATTTACGAGACTTAGAATTAAACGAAGGCGATCATAATTTATGTAGTTCCGTTTAGGTGGAAAAACATGTGAAATAGCATACTAATTAAAAGACCAAATCGCACTATATAACTAGAGATATATGTAGTTATGCATATTCATAGAGAGGAGAATATATATTATGAAGAAATTGCTTTTATCGATCTGTACCTTTTTATTAGCTATCTCGCTTTTACCTCAGGATGGAGAAGCAGCACAGAAATTTCCTGATGTGAATCAATATTCCGACCATATTTCAAGTTTGGTTGACGAGGGAATTATTAACGGTTATCCAGATGGGACGTTCAAACCAGAGGATGGCATATTAAGAATTCAAGCAGTCAATATGATTTTGCGTGAGATGGGTGTGGATGTTGAGAATAGTAATGCACCAGATCCAGAATTTAAAGATATATCTCCAGGGGATGGGGAATTTAAGGCTGTTGCTAAAGCAGTTGAATTAGGCTTTATCAAAGGAAAACCAGATGGTACGTTCGACCCTCGAGGTAATTTAACAAGAGGTCAAATGGCATCTATTCTAGTAAAAGCTTATGATCTTGAGGGCAATTATGAAGGAGATTTTACAGATATTAGTGATAGCCACTGGGCTCATGATATTGTATCTACTTTAGCAGCAAACGGGATCACAACTGGATATCAAGATGGCACTTTTCGTTCTAATCAAGAACTTTCAAGACAACATTTCGCTGTATTTTTGTCTAGAACGATTAATACACTTGATGGAAAGGTATTGGCAACGGTAACTGATGTAGTTGATGGGGATACGATTAGAATTAATTTGAACGGAAAAGAAGAAACAGTAAGATTGCTATTGGTTGATACACCGGAGACGGTTCACCCGACATTACCTGAACAGCCGTATGGAGCTGAAGCGTCTGTTTTTGCTAAAGAAACGCTAAGTGTTGGTAAGCAAATCCAGTTAGAATATGATGGTCCTGAACGTGATCATTATGATAGGTTGTTAGGTTATATTTGGGTAGATGGACAAATGTTTAATGAAATGCTGTTAGAAAAAGGTTTAGCTAGGTATGCTTATGTATATGATCCACCTTATACTTATGCTGATCAACTAAAGGCTGCAGAAACAGAAGCAAAAAATGCAAACTTAGGTATTTGGAGTATTGACGGATATGTAACCGATGATGGATTCAATGGTTCAGTAGATGATTCAAGTGATTCTGATAATGGAACTTATGACGGACCATACGACCCTAACGGTCCTGATGTTGATTGTGGCGATTTCGACACGCACGAAGAAGCACAAGCATTTTTTGAAGCAGCAGGAGGACCTGAATCAGATCCTCATAGATTAGATAGAGACGGAAACGGAATAGCTTGCGAAAGTTTACCATAGAGATACACCTTCACTATATGTGAGGGTTTTTTATATGCATTTCTTAATCTAATTCATCTCCTTTCCTTTTTTTAATTCATCCTCAACAAGTAGAATGATAACTCAAAATGATTGAATTAATGTAAAAACATTGTAAATAGAGAAGGAATATAAAAATGGTATCGAATGTATAAGTATATCAATTAAAAAGGGTGTGATCTTAATGAATGAGTTTGAAATTGTGGGTACATTATTACTTGATGACGAAGATTTCAATTTTCGTTTAATTAAAATCAGAGATAAGGTGATCGGAAAGGAAGTGGTTTATGACCAAGATGAAATTGAAAGAAAGTCGGAGGGAGAGATGAATGAAGCCGAAAAGTTTATTATGAAAAGGTTGCACTTTATTAGGTCTGGGGTGTATGACAAAAGAAGAGATAAACAATTAGGAGCTTTGGATAAAAAGTAGTTACTATTTTCGTTTTTTCGTCATTGTAATAAGTAAATTATTTTATAAAACAGCTATACCCAAACTTCAGCATACCTAACATCATTCCTTCTCTGTTCACAGAGGGGGTTTTTTTACAAAAAGCGTGTACTCTATTTTAGTTTTTTACAAAAAGCGTGTACTTTGCAATACCACCCGCTTATTTCACTATATTTTTCTATTATTTACCATTTTTTTGTCCTATTTTGCCAAATTAAAAAAAATTTTATATTTTTTTCGTTTTTTATTTTCCACTATTTAGGTAAACTTGACTGCACTTTTTTACAAAAAGCGTGTACCTTATTTTAGTTTTTTACAAAAAGCGTGTACTTTGATTTCGATTTTTACAAAAAGCGTGTACTTCTTATTTCCACCTGCGTTTGGCGGTCTCTTTTCATTTTATGTATTTATGGTATAATTCTAGAAAAAGAAAAAACTTCCACTTTTGGCGGAGTGGAAGTCGGCGTTTTTTCACATTGGCAAATAACAAAGTCTCTTTGATAGATTGGCGGTCTATCAGAGAAGAACCCTCTCTCTTAAACACTTAAACTAAAAAATGAAAGAATTTAAAAACTAAAACTCAAAACTAAATATTGACCCGTGTTACATATTCAAATGTAACCATGGTGCGGATGATTTGTTCATTCTCTAGCTCTTTTAAAAAGACATTTGAAAGGGCTCAGCTTTGTATTGCCTAAATATATACTTCTTTTTGTATTATAGCGGATTTTTTGCCTAATATCAAGTTTACGAGCGGTTATTTTACCTACAGAAAGGGGGGAGAAACGTGATCTTAAAAAATAATAGAGGGAACAACGGTCTTCATACAGAGGGCGTTATTATTCCCTATCGTGTATTTGAACAATTTTGCCAAATTGAAAAAGAATACCATTCCAAAAAAACCTATACGATCGTACAAAATGGTGAGCCACGAACACGGCAATTGCATCGCATTACAAGCAGCGACCTACAATGTTTAACCATTTTACATAAAGTCTGTACACCGAAAACTGGTGTCATAGCAAATGTAAAAAAACATAGTATCTTTAAAAAATTAGAAGAATACTTTGAAAAATCGATTGTCGCTTCTGAGTTTTATGCTAGTCTAGAAAAATTACTCTATCATGGCATCATACAAGCAACTTATGACAAAGATACAGACTTATACACATTTAAAATTACAGATTACATAGATGAAGAAGGAAAAACAGGCTTCTTAGGTGTTTTATCACCTGTTGTTTTTACAAAACCTTTTTATAATCTTAGTATTGGCCAAAAAAAATTATTTTATTCTTTGTCCATTCAAAGTGGTGGTCATTACCGTCCGTTACACCGTTCTTTTGTTGCAAAAGGGAAGCAGGATATTCAATATCGTTTAAAAGACTTTGTTCACAGACGTGACACTTATCATGTGAAACAGATGTTAGATGGCTTAACCAAAACCTCCTATAATGGAATACCTTTTTTGGAAAAAGTAACCTATAAGAAAAAAGGAAAGCAATATGTACAAGCTACATTTACATTACATAAAGAATGGGTTTATAAAGTGGAAAATAGAGACTATCACGATTTCATTGATCCAGTCGTTGTTTATCCTAAAAAGGCATCTTTTATTGAACGGATATTGCAGCAATTTGGATTAGGAGAGATTACGACCCTTGATTACCGCACAGAGTTTTTAAGAATGATCCGCTTTTTTCGGAACAAAGGTTACCGGATGGTACGGCACGCATTAGGAGAATTAAAATCATTTGTGCTTACAAATTATACATACCCAAAAAACATTATTGGTTTTATTAAATCTGTGTGCCGTTCTAATATAGAAGCAACTATCATGGACCTTGCGAAACAGAACAAAATAGTAAATTGGATTGCAGCTGGTACGAACGATCCGCTTGAAAAAGAAGAACGGGAGGCTTCCTTCCTTTCTGTTACAAGCAATTTTTCCATAAAGAAATTAAGACAAGCCTTTCGCAGTGCTCGCACAGCTTTACTTTCTAGATTTGCGATGCCTGTACGAAATCGTTCTTTAGATGACTATAAATCGATTCCAGCTCTCGATCATGTTCCTGGTATTGAAGTGGTACGACAAGCTGCACACCGTCGACATTGCGATATAGAAGGATATCGTCAGTTGGAAAAACAGTATCAACGTACACTCATTGATTGTTTGGTACAAGGACATGACACTAAACCGCATATAGAAACCTTATTGGAAGAGATAGAAAAGCTAGACGAATCACCATATGAGGCTACGACTCCTCACACTTTTCGACTCGAGTATTTTTTAATCGAGCATGGATATCTCCCTCCAGTAAGATGATAGCAACCCTCTTTTTTTTAAATGACCAAAAAGAGGGCTATTAGTCGTGGGTTCAAACAGTATACCTATTTCTCATACAACTGCTATGATCTTTTCTTTCTACATCCTTTGGCAAAAAGGGTGTTCTTTTAAAAGTATTATTCATATAAAAACAAAAATCATTTAGTGGATAATGTTTATATTGGGGAACATGTGAATATATACGCTCTGTTTTTGGTAAATTTTGTGTGTTTATTTCCCCTCTATATGTTGTGGATAAATTGTTTTGTTTTTCTCGTTTTTTCTGCTTCTATCTATTTGTTTTTATAATGGCATTTCATCCGCTTGGTTTTTGTTTTTGATCGTTGATATATATCCAAATCCTTTTATTATCAATGGGTTTGCTGATTTGTAATAGTTCTTAGTTTTTAATAGCATTTGTATATACTAGACTTTAAATGGGGAATGATTATCATATCCATTATTTTCATTTTTTTCAGTTGACGAACCATCCTACTTATGATAATGTTTTATCCATAGGTTGATTTTGTATTCTTTCCAAATTATTTGTGTAGCAAATCCCGCTAACCACAAAAAAGGAAATATATACAGATCCCATCCTGATCGGTAAGGATGGGATAACCTTCACTAAACAAATCCATAATTCAAACGGGAAACCCCCGAAAAGATCATGAACACGTTTTAGGAAACGTGTGCTTTGTGATTTTTTCGGGTTTTTTTTTGTTTTTTAGGAGTGTGAAACCATGAATCGCAAAATTTTATTAGCAGTGGGTGATCCAACCTATAGTCAGATCCTAACGGATTATATTCAAGTCGAAAGCGATGCCTTTCAACTATCAGCGCAAGAAGTGATGCATTATCAGTATATGGAGGAATTAATTGAAACAGAACAACCAGATATCTTAATCGTTCATGACTATTATCTTCCGAATACTATTCCTTTTGGAAAGGAAAGAGAAAAAGAGTGGTTAAATTATTTCGAATCACTTCGAACGCGTTATGATGATCAATTACGTATTGTGTTTCTATGTGAAAGAGAACGCCAAGACCCTTTTTTACGCCAATTAGTCAACGCCAATATATTAGATATTTTTGAAACCAACAAAATTAATATGGAGGAATTCATTGAACAATTAAAAGACCGTCCTCGTTATGCTAGAGTAGCCAAATTTAAAGCCAACACTTTATCACATCCCGCCAAGAGTGATGAAGATGCAGAAGATACATCTATGGATGAACAAGCTGCAGATGAAGAAATAGCAGACGACAAGGATGTTCAAGATTTAGAAAACGAACCGAAAGATACATCCAATCAACAAAAGAAAGAAAAACCAGTTGTTGAAAAAGTAGTTCAAAAAAAAGTAGTTAACAAACAAGTGGTGAAGCGTAGGTACAATGTACAGATAACAAATGAAGTGGAAAAAGTGGTCGGTGTACCGGTGGAGAAGAAGTTAATTTTAATAGGGAGTCCTTTTCCGAGAAGTGGTAGCACCTTTATTGCCCACCTATTAGCCGAAAGCTTACGTGATTTAGATGTACCTGTTACCTATATAGAAAGTCCATATAGTGTGCCTTACACCTTTGACCGTTTTTATGGACAAAAATACACATCGAATTATTACAGCAAATTTTATCAATTTACGAATGACTTAGATCCGGAACAAGATATTCAATTGAATTGGTCCGTTGAAGGGGTAGATATGATTAGCAAACATCCAAATAAGGAGTCCATTTATACGGAAAATGATATTCCCTTTGAGACATTTATGAAATTACTGTTATCCAACCAATCTACCGTCACGATTGTAGATGTTGGAACGGATTGGTTAATCGATGTGTATCGGGACCTAGTGGATATTGCAACGGATATTCATATGGTAATGGAGCCAGATATTAGCAATATGCAATACATAGACGATCCAGATAATCATCATATGGAATATTTTCGTGAGTTATTCCAGTTGCATAAAACCAAATTGATTGGCAATCGATTTAACCAAGACATTTTGAAGAATCCAGTCATGAAAGACTTATATAAAGATCAGTTTATAACAACCTTTCCAGCTTATCCATCTAGCTTGTTATTTCAAGCGCAATATGAAGGGGTGTTTGCTAAAAAGACTTTACAGCAATATGATAAGCGAACACAGAAGAAAAGAGGGAAGGCATTAATAGACAAACAATTAGAGCCCATATTAGATGGATTAGTGCCCAAAGAACTCACCAATCAAAAGCAAAGTTTCTTTAAAGGGTTATGGAACAAGAAAATCAGAGTAAGTAAGCAAACTTAGGAGGACGGTATATGTCACCAAAAGTAAAAATTATGGTAAGTGTGATATTAGCATTAATATTAATAGCTTTTATACCTATCTATGACCTATATATAAAAGGGAAAATCGATAGTGTAGAAGTAGCTGTAGTGAAGCCAGGAGTGGAAATTGCACCTACAGAAAAGATAACGAAAGATAAAATCACCGTTGAACGTAGGAGAAAGCAGGACTTAATTGATGAAGTCATATACCCAGACGATATCCCCTCCATTATTGGATACGATGCAGCAGATTTAATGGTGGGCAATGCGATGATTTCCTCGAAAATGATAGATTATGATGGGTTAATCCCAGATGAATCCAAAGGGGAATCTATTCGTCCTATTGTAGATGAAATGATATATGCCAAGCCAGGGAGTTTACGTAGAAAAGATACCGTTGATATGTATATCGTCAAAGGCAAAAAGGTTGATGGGGAATCCAATTCTTCCTCTCATCAAGTCGTTTCAAACCATGACTCAGGAAATAGTGATCCTATAAATACGGAAGAGATGGCTGAAGAAGAGAAAGCAGATTTGGGTTTATCGGATCCAATTTTAACTAATGTGAAAGTTGTGTATGCCAAAGATTCCTCTAACCAAGAGGTAACCAATACAGAAGGAAAAAGCACTTCTGAGTCAGATAGACTACATGCAACAGGTACCATTTCCAACCTAGAAGTTATTCTGAATGAAGAAGATTTTCAGCTTTTAATGGAACATGTTGTAACCAATAACGATCGATTATATATCACTTACAATTAAGTTTTTGTAGAAAGGGGGAGCAGGCTAAATGACAAAAATCGGCATTATCAGTAACAAAAGTAGTTATAAGGAATATTTTTCACAACAAGATCCTTCCTTTGAAGTAGAAATGCTTACTTCTTATAAAACCACACACACTATTGATCTATTATTTGTGGATGGAAGAGTGATACATCCAAGTGAATTAGAAGATATAAGGGAATATCATACAGACATCCCCATTTTCTATCAATTTTATGATATGAAAAGCGATCTATTAACACAGAATATTAAGCGAATTTGTATTGCGCAACAAATAGAAGCGATACACGAACGACTTACGGTGTCACAGGTGGTCGAGAAAATTCATCGTTACATCATGCAAGAATCATTCGGGGAAGAAAAACGAATTATTAGCTTTTTTGGAACCCATAGCGGTTCAGGAGTTAGTACTACTATTTTTAGTATTGCACAAGCGATTGGAAGACAAATAGAAGGAAAGGTATTAGTGTTAAGTCTCAATGCGTGGGACCCAGCAGACTATTTTCATATTTACGAAGGGGAGTATTTGAATGACTTAAAAGTCGAGCTAAAAATGGGACAGCTGACGTCAGACCGTTTAATAGAGTCTGTTACGGAAGTCGATAACTTCTTTCATCTAGCTGGAAATCGGGATATTAAATTACAGAGGTACTACACAGATGAAGAGATACAGCATCTATTACAGGTTGCAAAAGAGACATTTGATGTTGTTCTGGTCGACGGCGGAACGCATTTTGACACTGCTAATGCTATTCAATCCTATGTAAATAGCAATATACGATTTATCATAACGAATCAGGATGATAAGGGATATCGAGGTTATTTCCCTCACATCTTTCAACAACTCATCGAACCTTCGGGAGGAAAGAAATCAGATTTTCTTTTAATTATCAATCAGTATCGACCTGAAATGCAATTGATTAATGAAAAGGATTTAGAGGATGAATTAGAAATTCAACGTATTTCTACCATTCCTGATTTAGAGCCATTAGGTGCTATTGCGATTCGTCAAAAAAAATCTCTCTATCATTTAGCGGATATAGGTTATCGCAAAGAAATAGAAAGAATTGCTAAGGTCATCATCGCGGAAGCACAGTTAAGAGTAAAAGAAACAGTAGATACCATAGGGCAAGAGAAAAAACAAGGGATCTTAGGAAAATTATTTAATAGAAAGAGCCAGGAGGAAACAATATGGTGAATTCTACAAAACTTGCATTTCATGAAGCTATTGAGGACATTGAATCGAAACTACAACTGAAGAATAAAAAGCCTTATGACCCTTCGAAATGGTTAAGTAAGCAAGTAGAAACAGAAGGTCCCATTACGACAACTTTTGCTCGGAAGAAATCATTCGATAACATCTGTCAGACCGTTTATAAAAGCCTTAAAAGTGTCTTTAATGATGAGGATACTACCGATCAAAAGAAGGATGAATTCCAATTACAGTTACATCAAGCAGTTATCGGTAATGAACAGGCACGTCAATATTTCATTAATCAGATCACCAACATCTTAAGGAAGAACAATATAACCTCTGATGATTATCCACATTTCTATGATTCTTTATCAGAGGCTATCTTTCAAGAAGTATATGGGGTAAGTATTCTCCATAAATGGGAGAAGTACCCAGAAAGTGAAGCGGCTGTTATACGGGGAACCGAGCTTTGGATCGATATAAATGGGCAATTTGTTAAACAGACCGAGTCTTTTTCCAGTTTAGATGAAGTCAACCGTGTCACTCGTACTTTTATGAATCGAACCAAAGAAGCGGTTATCAACGAACAGTCACCAGAACTGGAAATCGAAAGGGAAGATGGCAGTCGTATTACCATGATTGTAAAACCACGTTCCAGGACCAATTATGTGATGTTTCGACGGTTTATTGTAAAGGATATATCGTTAGCCGAACAAGCAAGGCTAGGAACAATTCGGGACATAGATATTCCGCTTTTTCAAGCTTTATCCCGTACCATGCCAAATACGATTTTTGCAGGTCGTGTCCGTTCCGCTAAATCTACTTTTATGAAAAGTATGATTCGTGAGAGACCATCTGAGTTTGTAGTAGCAGCAATGGAGAAACACTTCGAATTACGCTTGTCAGATCAATTAAAGGACCGACTCGTATTTGAAATTCAAGCAAAAGAAGGCGATCTTCACCAAGCTTTACCCCGCCTTTTACGGATGGAGCATGATTATATCGTGATAGGGGAGATTCGTTCCCTTGAAACAGAAGCGTATTTACAAGCTTGTGAACGTGGAGAGCGTGGAGCCGCTACAACGTATCACTTAACGGATGTAGAACATGTAGTTCCACAAATTACTCGACACATACTAGATGAGTTTCCTAATCGTCAGTTTGATAACGAACAAGAGAGGGTGGCCCGTAATGTCGATTTGATCATTACCATGAGCACAGATAGAGATCGTCGAAGAAAACGAGTGATTGGTGTGACAGAGGTCGTATGGGACGAAGAACAAAGGGCTTATCGGACAGTGGATCTGATTCGTTATAGTTCCGTCACGAATCAATACTATTATTCTTCTTCTATTTCCAAGCGTTTATTACTTCTAATGGCTGAAGAAAATGAAGAAGAAACGAAAGCATTGGTGGAGCTTTTACGAGCAAGAGAAAATGAGTCCCCTATGAGTACGTATAAGCAAATACAAGACAACATTTTAGAATTGATATTAGGAGAAGAGTAAACATGAACGTATTTTATCAATGGTTTTTAGGGAATGGTATTTACTATTTACTGTATACCTGTTACGCCATCATTGTGTTACTTCTCTTGAAATGGATGATAGAGTTACCCGTTTCGGAAAAAGCAAGGCAATGGCGCTATCGTTTGCAAAAACGAAAAGGCAATCAATATGGGAAGGAACAAAAGAAAATTAATTCTCATCCAATAGCTCAACATATTGTTTTATTAATTAAGACAACAAGTACAGGGCGAGATAAGATGGATGTTACTTCATTCTTGGTTTTAAGTGGCTTTTTATTTATCGTTCCGTTTAGTTCTATCCTTCTCATGTATCATGATCTGTTCTTTGCATTATTTGCCGGATCCTTACTTGGGTTGATCCCTTATATGATTCTGCATATTCGATTACGAAAATTACGTTTTGTCGTAGGGGAGTCCTTCTTGAATCTTATACAAGACTTACATCAACAGTATAGTGCCAATCAACACAATATTCTTTATGCACTTCAAGAGACTCAGAAATACATTCGGGAAAAAGCATTAAAGCAAGTGATCATGAATTTATTATATGACTTACAAACTGCTCGAAATGAAAAAGAATTGCGTGAGGCCATTCAAATATTTGTTTATGCTGCGGGTACAAACTGGGCTAATCGATTAGGAAATATTATTTTGAAGGCTTATTTGAACAATGAAGATGTCTTGAGAGGGTTATTAAATTTGTCCAAGCAAATGGAAGATACCGAAGAAATGTTGGAAGAAGAAAAGTCACATGCATTAGACGCTGTATTAAATGGTTATTTAACACTCCCCGTTTGGGTAGGGGGCCTTCTGCTAGGTTATTACATGAGTGGTCCTCAAAGTTGGTGGGAACTGCAATTTGGACATGAATGGAGCTTAACAGCATTTATTTTAAGTAGCATTGGGGTCATTTTCTCTATCATGATATCCATGATTTTGAAACGTCCTAAAAATGACCTGTAAGGTGGTGGTAGTGTGTACGATGTATGGTTCTTCAAGTTTATTCATGTTCTGTTCTACGTGATAGGTATAACATTAGCTCTTACATCGAGTGGTCTTTTATATGCTGGTTTGTCTTCTCGTACCGAGCGGTTACAGCATCGCTTACGTATTAAGCAAAGTTGGCAAGCAAGTTCCAAAGAATTACAAGAAAATGCGAAGGCGTCCAAAACGGAACATCGGTTAAAATTAGCAGGTTATCCATTAGGCTTAAATGCTATCCGCTACTTATCTATTTATTATGGCTTATTTTTGTTTTTAGTACTGCAGTATGTAGCTCTTCCTATCGTTCAAACTGGAAGTTTTAATAGATGGATTGCGTTATTCATAATCATTTCAGCTATTGTCTTACATCCAAAGGTACCAAAATTACTATTTCATCAAATGACGAAGAGATTAATTGATTATCAAAAAGCCAAGAAAAACGCAGAAATCTTTCTATTATATGATCTTGTCACGATTGAACTAGAAACGATGAAGAACCACCGCGTTAATACTTATAACATGCTACAGGATTTAAAAAGTAGCTTTCGGATCATCGATCATGATTTAAATGAGTTATTGAGTGATTGGAATATTAAAAAAGGGCCCACAGCAGCATTAACCCAATTTGCCGATAACATTGGAACCAAAGAAGTTCGTTCATTGGTTGGGGTCTTAAAAACATTAGATCAATCGGATGTACAAACGGCTTTAGAATCTTTGCTTAGTATGCGAGATATGTTTGTTCGATCTCAAATTGAAAACTATCGAAGGCGACGAAAAGTAGTCACCGACTTAACTTCAATTCCTATAAAAATCACACACTTTATCATTCTTTTAAATGTGATTATCATCGCTGTGGTTATGACGTTAGGTTACTTAGATATGAATCAACTATAAAGAGAAGGAGATAAGGATGAATACCTCCATATCAAAATTTATGAAAATAGCGATAACAGTGATTGTGATTGGAGCCTTTGTTTTGGGGGCTATGTATGATGATATGAAAGATGTTTCGGATGTCATCGCCAATATTTTGCAACGATCTAATGGGGGTGGCTAGGATGAATAAATCAATCAGCACTTTTTTATTACTAGCTTTTACAGCTATTGTGATGTTTGGTTTAGTTGGTTACCTCTTTACTGAATTACAAGATACCAATCAAAACCATCAAAAGGTAATTCATGTAGAGATTGATTGAAACAAAGGAGAATGGTATTGAATACTACTTTATCGAAATTCATGAAGATCAGTATTACCGTTTTGACAATTGGATTATTATTATTTGGCTTTTTATATGACGTCATGGAAAGAGAAACAACAGAAATTCAAAACTATAATGACGATCATATGTTAGATGAGTTTAAATAATGAAGGATCTCCTTAAAAACACATCTATATGTTCCAAATAGGAGTTTTCCTTCTTTATTATAAATTAAATAAAAACTATTAGGAGGAGATTATTACATGAATACTACTCTAGCAAAGTTTTTAGGAATAGGGATTACAGCACTAACAATTGGTTTACTACTATTTGGATTTGGTTTTGGAATGGCTGAGAAAGAGACAGCTGAATACGAAACGGATATTGACGCTGTAAGTGATGATCTACCGGCTAGTACCACAAACACACCATAAAAAGCACTAAAATTGCTTTTTACTATAATTTATTTATCTTGAAGGAGGTGACTTGTATGAATACTACTTTAGCAAAGTTTTTAGGAATAGGAATTACAGCACTAACGATTGGTTTATTACTATTCGGATTTGGTTTTGGAATGGCTGAGAAGGAAGCAGGAGAATATGAAGATGATATAGATGCAGTGACTAATGATTTACCTGCTAGTACCACGAACACCCCATAAAGGAAAGAGTAGCAGTTGGATTTCCAACTGCTCTCTTCTAATTAAAAGGTAAAGCAGTAAAGGAGATGTTGTCATGTCGACTACTTTAGGCAAATGGCTCACGTTGTTTATCACATTAACGATCATGTTTACTCCCATTTTAGCTTATATTGATAGCATGCATCGGGAAGCGGTGGAGGTTGTGCTGCAAGAAGGAGCCAAAAAGGCAGCGATAGAAGGATATTTTACACCAGGCATTATAGATGATATGAAACAAGAGTTGGTGGATCGATATAACTTTGATGAGAGTACCATTAATATTACTGCAACAGATACATTACAACAAAGAGAAAATCACCTGGCAGCAACGATAGAAGTACCCAGAGGTCCAATTTTTCTATTTAATGTATTTAACAATGGGCCTGATACAATTAAAAAATCGACAACGATTATGAGTGAATATATTAACTAATAAGTAAGAGGGGATTCCAGTATGTCGGAAGCTTTACGCACGATTTTTTTAGTGATGCTATTCGTTGGTATCATGACTATTCAAATGAATATGGATGCAGATAAAACAACCGCTAGACAACTGAAAAACATTCTGGAGTTAGCGACACATGACGCTGCGCTTGCCCTTGATGAGTCACAGTTATCCGAAGGAAGAATCGTGTTTGATCAAGTGCAAGCGAAAGAATATTTGAAAGAAAGTATCACTCATAATATGAAGGTAGATAACGTATTAGGTGATCAGGAAATTTATCAACCAGCTGACGATAGTTATTATCATGATTCCTTATACATAACGGATATGATCTTTTTAGATGATCTAAATATTTCCTCTTTTCCTTACCATTACACCAATGCTTCATATGGTATAGATACTATCATCAACGGCCCGACCATTTTTGTGGTTGGATCGATTCAAAGTCCTCGTTATTTTGCCGGTAATGGGGTCTTGATCGAAAAAACGGTCATGTATGAATACTTCCAATATTAAATCCCTCTATATTCTTAAGAAAACTATTATGAGAAAACGGAAATGTGACGGAAGCGGACATGTATTAACAAGGCAAAATACTTCCCTCTTGTTAAGAAACAATAAAGTCGTTATATGTTATAAAGTTTTTAAAAAACTCCAGTCATGCTTTCAACAAACGGGCCAGATTGCTGAAGACCAAATAGCTTCCAGACACCTGTAATTTCTAAAGTTATCAGGTATCCTTATAGACAAACCAATCCCTATGAATGGGGAAATAGGAACAATTTCAAGTGGTTATATAATGAGTTTAAAATAGGGGGTATATAATTGAAAACTGAAGAGCTAAATGATATAAACTTGTTAAGGAAAAAGGTTTATTGTAGTAAATGTAATCGAAATACTAATCATGGGATTATATATAAACATAAAGAAGAGGAGTATATACCAGAAGGGAATTTTTACATTCTTGAGGAATACTACATAATAAAATGTATGGGATGTGAAAATGTTGCCTTTGCAAGTGACTATGAAGATAGTAATACAGCGCGCGGCTGGTACGATGAAGATTTAAATGATTGGATTGAGGTGGATTTACTAACCGTTTATCCAGAAAAACCAAAAAAGTCTAAAAGACTACCTTCTAGGCTTATAATGAAAAACTATGAATTTATACCGGGAGAAGTTAGAGGACTATATAAACAAATTTTAAATGCATATAAAGATGAATCTTATCTTCTTTGTGCAATTGGTTTAAGAATGGTCATTGAAGCAATCTGTAAAGACTTAAAAATTAAAACCGGTCTTGTTTATTCAGAAAAAGAAAAAAAGAAAATAAGAAGGGATAATATAGAGGGGAAAATCAATGGTTTAGCAGAGAAAGAGGTGATTTTGGATAAACAAGCTGATATCCTACACCAAATACGAAAATTAGGTAATAAATCTACACATGATTTTAAAGTCCCAAAGAAAAATATCCTTGATCAAGCCTTTTACATAATAGAAACTATATTTCACTTGGTATATGAAATTAGGAAATTCAATATATTACCAAATGAAAGTAAACACAAATGAATGAGGTCTAACAAACCTTAATTATTAAATGATAAGGTCTTATAATTCTGATGTTGAGTAAAATAGCGCATTAGGTATACGCCTAAAGCTCAAAAGGCGCTTTATCGGATGTTTGGTTGTTGATTGTATTATCACTTAAGAATGTAAGGGGATTATAAAATGGCAGAGAATTCTTTTCGCGTCGGATTACTTAAAAATGGACTGGATTTCATCCTTTCTTCTATAAGTTACCTTACAGAAGGGTTTGGTGATTCTGATTTAAAATATGGAGTTCTTCATTTATCAGCCGGGGTGGATTTGATTTTTAAACACAGATTATCAAAAGAACACTGGTCATTAATTTTTCAAGATATCCAGCAAGCAAACGGGGATAAATTGAAAACTGGTAGATTTAATAGTGTAGACTCAGCAACTTGTATAAAAAGGCTAGAAAATATTTGTAATGTTTCGTTTGCAGAAAAGGAGACCCAACAATTAAGAAAATTAAGAGAAACAAGAAATCAGTTGGAACATTTTTATACAACAGAAGATTCAAGACCTATCCAATCACGAGCAATTAAAGTAATGAATCTTATTTTGGATTTTGTAAATAAACAAATCGAAAGCGAGGACATTGACGGAGATATAAAAGACCTGCTAGAAACACTTCGTTATAGTTTACGTGAATTTGAAGACCTTGTTGATGAGCGAATGAAAAAGATTAAAAACCAGTTAGATACTTACAAGGATATTACAGCTGTTACTTTCTGTCCGGCATGTTACCAACAATCATTAGTTATTGATGATGGTCCTTTTTGTTTGTACTGTGGCAACAGAGGAAAAGGATCCGAAATAGCAACACATTATATTGAGGAAATTTTAGGAATCAATCAATATAGGGTTGTTAAAGATGGTGGGGAGTTTCCGCAGTATCTGTGCGAAGACTGCGGTGATGAGACCCTCGTATACACTTTGTCAGAATTCGAAGATACTGCTTGGATCTGTTTTTTATGTGGTATTAGCCATGATGAAGGACAGATTGGTCAGTGTATTTCATGTGGACAAGTATATGCAAAAAATGAAGAGGATATTGGCATGTGTGGAAATTGTATAGATAATAGGATTAGTTAGCCTACTGTAACGCCAATACTTTCTTATATTAACAGCACTAGATGGATTTTCAGCGATCTTGAGTATGGCTATTTTCTATAGATCTTACGCTTAATTATTGTTTCTTTAATAATAGCCCTAATACCGCAAAATAGGGCAAATTGATCTTCTCCAAACAGGCGTGACCATGTAATAATGATTTTGTATCCTTTTTGATGGTTCTGGCAAGGCTGAAGGATTAATATAAAAGGATATATGATTTGTAGTTTTATATTTATTTCTAGGAAAGTTCTTTTGTAATTCACGCGGGTATTACCAATTTTGTCACTTGTATCTATTCCCTTCTACAAAAAACTGTAATTCAATAGTTTAATATCTTTAGAATAAGAAAGAGTTTATGGAAGAAACCAATTTATAAAAAATATTAAAAAACGTACAAAGTCCCTAAAATATTGGTTTAATAGTGGTGTTGATAGTGTTGTTAACAAATAACTGGTAAAATTAAATACATCACTAATAAAGGGGTATTCGGATTATCGTGTAGAAAACAAATTTTATTTAACTGTAGCTTAGAATATCATAAGTCGGATTATAGTGTGGAAGATTCGGTTTAAGTTGAATCTTCCACTTTTTACTCCAAAACAAAGAAAGTTTGCTTTTAGGTACTACTTTAGATATTCTTTGCCCTAGAAGTTTTACGCTTTTACAATACTAGGGGAAGTTCAATATAAAATGTAGTATTTTCTTTTATAATGCTCTTGGCGTATATTTTACCTTTATGTTGATCAATGATTTCTTTGGCTATAGCTAAACCAAGACCGTAGCCTCCATATTTACGTGCACGGGATTCATCAGTACGGTAAAACCTGTCAAAGATCTTTTCTAGATGGTTTGCTGAAATGCCTTCACCGGTATTAGAAACCAATAAAACAATGTTATTATGATGCTTTTTAAGAGTAATGTTTATTAACCCATTTCCATTTGCATATTTTAAGGCATTATCCAGAAGTATCATCACAACCTGTTTGATTTGGTCGCTATTACCGCGAGTCACCAAGTTAGGCTCTATTTCATAATGAAGTGAAATGTTTTTCTCAAAGATTACACCTTCCATTGTTAGTATGACACTTTCAACCGCTTCACTTAGATTGAATTCCGAAAAAGTCGTAATTATTTCAGAATGGTCCACTTGAGTTAGATATAAAAGGTCATTTGTCAGCTTAGTCATTCTTTCAGATTCAGATTTGATATAGTGAAGCCATTTTATCTGATTCTTTATGGTATCTTGTTCATTGGATAAGAGGACATCCACATTGGTGTCTATAATGGAAAGAGGTGTTTTAATCTCATGGGAGGCATCGGCGATGAACTGCTTCTGTTTGTTAAAAGCTTCCTTGATTGGGTGAATGGCTCTATTTGCAAAAAATTTACTTGTAAAGAAAATAATAATAAGCATGAGCAATCCAACAACTAAAAATGTATATACTAAATTCATTATAATGGCTTGTTGAGATGTGATATCAAGAAATGTTATCATGTACCCTTCAGAAACAGGCTCCACGGTAAAAGCCCAATCGTTTTCATCCAACTTGAATTTGCCTGTGTCTTTGTTTTGAGTTAATGCTTCTTTTTTTGCACTTTCATAAAAATCAAGATCTACATCGAATATAGATGCAACATTTGTAATATTCCATTGTTTATCTGTCATTACAATAAATGAAACAGAATGCTCGGGGGAACGCGTAGAATGATCTATCTGTGAATCACCAAATTCGGGCCGTGTATGACCGGGGCTTCCATCGAGCTGGTGAAAGTGCTCTGAAATTCTATTTAGCTGCATGTCTATATCGGAATGCACGTTTTCATATGTGATGAAGTAAATAGACGCAAAGGAAATGAGCATCATAACTGAAATGATTACCAAATTCAGAATAAGAAATCGATTTCTTAGTTTCTTAAACACTATGACTTCACCTCCAAAACATACCCAACCCCTCTAATTGTCGTGATGGACACAGATGAATTTAGAAAAACCAATTTTTTTCTCAAAAAGGAAATATACACCTCAACGTTATTATACTCAACGTCAGAATCGTACCCCCAGAGCTTTTCAATAATCATTTCTTTAGATGTAATGGTGTTTTTCCTTAATATAAGTAGTTCTAATAATTCGCTTTCCTTTAATATAAGCTTTAGTTCCTTGCCGTTTTTTGATGATAACTTAAGATTTGTTGTATTTAATTGAATATCACCGAATATTAAAATATGATCCGGAGAAAGCTCACCTCTACGTCTTGTTGCCGATCTTATTCTTGCCAGCAACTCTTCTGTTGAGAAAGGTTTAGCCAAATAGTCATCGGCGCCGCTGTCCAAGCCTGTAACCTTGTCGGATATTCCTCCCTTAGCTGTCAGCAGAATAACAGGTGTTGAGATTCCTTCTTTTCTTATATGTTTCAATGCCGTGATACCGTCTATTTCTGGCAGCATAATATCCAATATGATAAGGTCGTATATACCGCTTAAAGCGTGATCCAGTCCCAAGCTGCCGTCATGAACAGCATCAACGGAATAGTTATTGTTCCTTAATATTTGTGTTAAAGCTTCTGAAAGATGATGTTCATCTTCTACGATTAATATTCTCATTTGACTACAATCCTTTCTATGCATTCAACTTTGCTGAGGAAGGCTTTTTTTTATGCCAATTATAGCACGCAAATCTTTAATGAACCTTAAATGAAGCTTGTTAATTTTATTTCAGATTCATTTAAGGTTTCACGTATAAAATGAAAAGCGTGAAAGAGAAACAAACAAAGAAAGGAGCTTAATATTAGGATGAATAAATTACAACACTCGAACAGTAATACTAGCAACTCTCTCGGAAAATCACGATGGGAGAAAGTCTTTAAGTTCTTCGGAATATGTGTTGTTTTGCTATTTGTTGGCTCTCTCCTCTTTATGCTACTCTTCGGCGGTGATGGTCAAAACGACGGCAATCACGGAGGTGGTGGGCATGGAATCGTCAGTGAAGAAGAGCAGGGTCATGGTAATGGTGAGCATGGCACTCGCAGTGGTGAGAGGGACCACGGTGGTGAGGGGCACTAAGAGACCATGAAAACAAAGAGGAGGATATCTCTATGAGAAAATTGATAAGTAAATTATTTTTACGACGAGCGACAGAGGACATATCCCCCAATACCAGAGGTTTCTCCGGAACACCCCGATTGGAGAAGGTCTTTAGGATCAGGAACATCGGAATCGCCATGGTCCTTCTGTTTGTTGGATCGTTGCTTTTTAAGTTGTTTTTTGAAGGTAGTGAGCAGGGCCACGGTGGTGAGCAGTCCTTTTTCCTCACAGGAGCCTCCTTACTCGTCTTGACTAGTGGCTACCTTATGCTACTTGCTATTTGGGCAGGTCTGCGCCGCAATCGGCTCTTCCTGCTCCGGCATGTGGTATCCGCCACGGCCATGTGGTTCCTCGTAGTTCTGTATCTTAATGCCTTCGGCGGCTTCGGATTCAACATCCACAGCTGGAATCGGTCATTTGCCAACGCTTCTGTTGTCCTGTACGCGGTGACGCTCGCAATCGGCCCCCTCGCCCGACTTTGGCAGTCAGCCACCCAAGCATTGGTATGGCGTAGGGAGATGGGCATTTGGGCGACCATCGCGGCTGCCATACACATAGGTATATTCTGGGAAGGAGCCTACGGCTGGTCAGGTTGGCGAAGCTTCTTCTATCCTGGGCGAGGCGAAGCGGACACGCTAATCGGAGGGGGAGCTATCAACATTGCAAACGTCGTCGGGCTGGTCGCTCTCGTCTATGCCATTGTCTTGGCGATCACTTCTAACGATGCTAGTCAGCGCTTGCTCAAAAGCGGTTGGTCATGGATCCAGAAAAGATCAACCACGATGTGGTTCTTGGTACTACTACACACATGGCTCTTCGCGTACTACATCGAGGGATTTGTGTTCACAATCAACACACTCTGGATCAGCTTCTGGACAGTGCTTCTTCTACAGACGGCGGCATTTATAAAGACCGTTTGGTTCCGTCGACGAAAACGATAAAAGGTAATGTGAGTAGTGAACGCACGGAGACTGTTTCTCTCCGGCTCCCGAATAGGAAT
Organism: Gracilibacillus sp. YIM 98692; assembly: GCF_010993965.1. GTDB lineage: Bacteria > Bacillota > Bacilli > Bacillales > Amphibacillaceae > Gracilibacillus. Next base: position 116,332 of record NZ_WIXM01000004.1, read on the forward strand.
TGAAAATAGGATTTAGAATTATCGAAATGCTAATATACACTGCTATACTTGATTTGTACACTTTGATTGTAAAAAAGGGAGGAAACACAATGAATAAGTTCCGAAACTCCAGTAACGATAATGGCGAAAAGTCGACCGAGAATCAGCCACCAGGCATGCCACGCTGGTTGAAGGTTTCTGGGATCATCGCAATTGTCTTTGTCCTACTGTTCGTTATTATGCATCTCTTCAGTGGTGGAAAAATGGGTCCTGGGAGCCATATGCCTGGGGGTGCTTCTGCCGGACAGATTAAGCAAGAGGTGGTTGGAGAACAGAAACCGCCCAGAGGTGGCTACTGATGATTATGAGACCCGCACTACGCAAGTTCGCACTGACCGCGCATATTGCTTTCTCAGTGGGGTGGATTGGTTCGGTCATTGCATACGTGGCTCTTGCCATTGCTGTTCAAGCTAGTCAAGACGCTCAGACGGTACGTTCCGCTTGGATCGCGATGGAGTTAATCGGCTGGTATGTTATCGTCCCGTTGGCTCTCACCTCTTTACTTACCGGGATTGTAATGTCTTTGGGCACACCGTGGGGTTTATTCCGACATTATTGGGTTCTTATCAAATTGTTACTAACGGTCTTTTCCACCATCGTCTTGCTGCTGCACATGCCATTAGTGAGCTCATTAGCTGACATAGCAGCAGAGACGGATTCCGCCGGTCTCAGTAGGTTGCCGAGTGAACTTTTCCACCCTGGGGTAGGCTTGCTAGTGTTGCTGATTATCGTGACACTGTCGGTGTACAAGCCGCGGGGCGTGACCCGGTACGGGTGGCGTAAGCAGCAGGATCAGCGTAAGGGATCGCAGCCATAGATGCAACAACACCATACTCGGTATTACTAGTACAGCAGACAAAAATTTATGCTTAACAGGTCAAAAGTTTTCTTCATTCACAAAGTTTTTTGGATTAAACAACCTACTTACTAGAAACAGCCGCATTTAACATAGAAATGCGGCTACAAATTATTGACTTTATTTAGGATCATACCATTCAGATAAGTTGGTATCCAATACCAATCCAATAATTGAAAGGACAGGATAATGACAATCAATATACTAAATCTTCCTAGCTTAAATATTATAGATATGACTGAGAGTGAGGATGATTACAGATTCCTAGTGGAGACGACATCTCCATCTCCCTCATACTGCCCAAAATGCGGTACGGTTCCGAACTTATATAAGCATGGTAAGAAGAAGCAGCTATTCTTTGATTTGCCCATGCATGCTAAACGGGTAGGCATATATGTGAAACGGCAGCGTTATAAGTGTCGTGAATGTAATGTAACATTCTTTGAACACTTACCTGATATGGATGAAAGTCGTTCAATCACTAGACGATTGATTAAAAAGTAGGGTACCAAAGGCACCCTACTTTTCTATTAACAGCTACTGTCATATTGTCATATTTTTAGAAAAAAGACAGAGAATTACTATTAGATTCGAAGGTACTATAAGAATAGCCTTAATCTTAAACCATTCAAGGTATTATTTTAAACTATGATTCGAATAATAAATTAAGTGAAATCATAGATCCTAGTGGAAAAACTATTTCATATGGTTATTCTTTTAGTGGATTAACGATTACCTAACCAGATAACAAGGAATCCACGTTTACATTTGACTCCAAGAACAACCTAAAATAGGTATTCACTCTATTGATGGTTATGTTGAGGAAGGCAATGGTTTTTCAGAAAATATGAATCTATCTCAAAGAGCAAACTTATCCCTATTAATTAAAAGATCGTGTGAAAATGACTCCAGCTATGATTTGTAAAATAATATGGGTATGAAGAAAGTGCAATGGTGCAAAAAAGATAGAGATATCCAAACCTAATAAAATGGAAAGAAGATTAACTGGAAAAATGCTAAATAGAATTAGGATAATGGAAAAAGAGAAAGATAATAAATTTATTTTCAATTTTTTCCACACATAAAAATCTTTATTGACCAGTAATATTCCAAGAAAAATTCCCATTATACTAACTTTTAGATTAGAGAAAAATGCTTCTTCCAATCTAAAACTTTTCATTTCTCGTGTGTATTGTTCATATGCATTATCAATAAATAAAACTATGAACAAAATAACCATGATTCTGATTATTAAATAAATATAAGTCCGACTAATGATTTCCACTCCTTTACATAATAAATAAAAACCAAAAGCCATGAATATAATCCATAGCTTTTGATTCGTCTAAAGTTTTTAATCTATAGAATCACTATCCAAAAAGCTTTTGTCCGGCTTACCCCAGGAACCATCCGGTTTATCTGCAAATTTTCCTTCTTGGTATGCCTTTCTATTTTCGTTACTCCCTAAATAGATACCAATTCTCCTTTCTATCTCTGCTTTTCTTTCATTTAATTCTCCCTGTGTAGTTTCAATAAGCACATTTCCTTCTGGGCCAATTATCCTAACCTTAGCTTTTTTAGATAATTTAGGATCAGTTTTTATTTTATCTTGATTATTTAATATCCATTCTTTATCTTTACTATGATCACTAAAATTCGCAGCACCTACCGCACTGCCAACAATAACGATACCACTTATAAAAACTAATATAATTGAAAAAGCTTTTAATTTTGTCATAACTATAACCTCCTTAATAGCCGATTGTTAAAGGACCATCTAAATACTCAATAGGGTCAGTCGGAAAATCACCGTCTACAATTTGACTAAACATCCCGTGGTAATTGGAATAACTACCAAAGTGTTGCCAATCAAATGTGTCTCCCCACCATGGCCAATCAAGCACCCCATACCCAACATCTCCTCCACCTAATGAATACTTTAGAATATAAGTGACTTTTGTAGAATCGGATGAATGCTTAACAATATCTGTTGATGGTACCTCGTAATCCTGTGAAACCCTTAGATTAGGATAACCTACGTAGTCTGTATCAAAGGTAGTGCGCCAAGCATAGTTATAAGTACTATCCATATAATTTCCCATCCATACTTGAGAGTGTAATTCATCATTATAATCTGCATACCTAGTAGTTTCTTCTTGCGCCCAAAACATGTTATTACTAATATTTACAAAATACCATTCTCCTTGAGAACTGTTATAAGTTGCAGTTGTAGTTGTAGTTCCAGCATTTAAAACGGGTACAGCAATTAAAGTAATCATAATTGTTAATAAAAGTGTTTTATATATACTACTCATCTTCGATCAATCCTCCCAACTTTTTTAGATTAGTTATCATCTTATGAATGTTTTTCCAAAATAATACCATTTTATGGATTAACTTTTATTTAAAAGGAGTTATTAAAAGTTATAAGTTTATCTGATAAGTTAGTACAATAACTTTAATCATAATATATTTTTACATTAATTTCCAATTGTAATTTTGAACTTTATAGAAAAAGATCGCCATTGACGATCCTCTTCTACAGAAGAGGGTATACTTGAGAGGGCAAATTTTTTACTATTATAGTGTGATTTATAAGCATTTACCTGATGATAATCCTCTATCACCATTGGGGATTACTCCTATGTCCCAAAGAAGCGATTAAGAGAGTTACGTACTTAATATGAAATAATAAGCCGGATATTTCATAACCTTAGAGTAATGAAAATCGGCTTTTAACTTCCAAATATTGTATTATCGTACATTTTCCGCTTTTTTCAGCCAAGACCCCAAATAGAAATAGAAGTGGATGAGGCATACCATCAAGACAATCACGAGACAGATAAACTTCGTATGGATGATATTATTTCTGCTGTTAATGAGGAATCTATTGAAGACTTTTTATGTCTTAGAGTTGGTGCTACTAAAACAATAGAAGAGATTACTGTTAGAATCAATGAAGTTGTATCAATTATCAAAAATAAGGCTTCAAAAACCCCTTTAAAATGGCTATCATATGAAGAAGAATTAGACAAAGTGAGACAACAAAAATATCTATCAATTTATGATGATGTCTCGTTTAAGTACATAAAAGATATTGCCAATATTATATTTGGTAGGAACGTTAAAGGTTTTCAACATGCTGTTTTTAAGGCAAAAGATAATGGGTGGGCATGGTGCCCTAAACTATCCATTAATGCAGACGGGGATCTCAAATCTATGGCTGGTGGTTGGATTAATTTCTTGGCAGAAGACTGGACATACATCGATGAATCACACCAAGATGGAAAAATAGTTAAAGAAAAAAAGTAAATATATGGAGGAAATGAACTCTGATCGTGAAAGAGCGGTATTTGCAAAATATAAAGACAATCTCGGTTATAATAGATATAGGTTTGTGGGAGTTTTCAAAAGTTCTGGTTTATCCCCTGAAAACGAAAACTGTATCAGATATACACGTATAGCTGATAAGATAAAAATAGTGAAGTAATATATGCAGGGACTTTATTTGCGATGAAACCATATAGTTGTAATAATCTGACTTGTAAAGACAACCTTTATTTATGCTTATGTTTATTGTTTCTCATTTCCTTTAGACGTATCAAATGGGTTTCAACAATATGGCGCTAACCATGAAAAGGTTAGTGTCTTTTTATTATGTATGTAAGGTTGTATAATCTGTAAAATTCCCGATTGTTGAATAAAATTAATAAACAGTGAACATACTGATCCTAGTTTTAAATCCGATTTATAGGAGTTGAAGAGATTGCTAGTATCACAGGTTTGGGATAGATATGTGTCTGATAAGAAAATTGAAGGGTATTCAGCCCTCACTATGAGAAACTATCATTATCAGTTTTGTGTATTGATTCGGTATTTTGGGGACATAGACTTAAATGAATTTTCTACAGAGTTATTGAAGGGATTTTTTGTTAAGGAGGGGGCAAATCTAAAACCATCCAGTTTGGGCCATAAGATAAGATTTCTAAAATCTTTATTTAACTGGGCTTATGAAGAAGGGTACTTATTAAAAAATCCAGCAGCAAAAATTAAAGAACCCAAATTGGGAAAAAGAATCCCTAAGTATCTTTCTGAACAAGAGATTGAACTATTACGGGAAGCTTGTCAAAATTCAATGGAAAAAGCTCTATTCGAGTTTATGTATTCAACGGGCTATAGAATTGGTGAAATTACAAAGCTTAATCGAAAAGACATTAATCTTCAATCTCAGTCTGTTATTGTTAGTGGTAAAGGAGATAAAGAGAGGGACGTTTATTATAATGTCAGATGTGATATTTGGCTGAAGAGGTATTTGGATGAGAGGCATGATGACGATCCTTCCTTGTTCGTAACGGAGAGAAGACCTCAACATCGGATGAGTGTTGATTTAATGAGATACATCATAAAGAGAATTTCAAAACGTGCTGGCATAAACAAAAATATTCATCCTCACCAACTTAGGCACAGTTATGCAACACATTTAATGAATAATGGTGCTCCTATAGAAGTAATTCAAAGTTTGTTAGGACATGAAAAAAGCGAAACGACTAAAGTTTATGCTCAATTGAGTGGGAAACTAAGACATACGTTTTATAGTCAATATTTTTAAGAGGAAAACAATACAGTTGTGCTCTTTTTTTGTGTTTGGACCAGACTGTAAAGTAATTATTGTGTTACGTAGTAGACTCTTACTGCGCAATAAGCAACTTCTGTTTTAGAAAATTCACTCCGTCACAAATATGGCTCGGTCTGTTTGTTCTTGAATGTAACGATTTAACCAAATATCACATCTGATATTAAAATACACTTTCCTTATCTCCTTTCCCTTTTATAATCGCTAACCAATATCCCAATTAAGAAACTTCTTATTTACTGAAACAATCTCTCCAATTCGACAACCCTATAAATACATTTTGAGTGTGTGAGAGGAATTGTTTTCATATTTATGGAAAATAAGAACGAAATTTATCTATTTTCTGGTAAAATTATGTTATGTAGAATTTTGATTTTGTGAAGTAATGTGGAATTAGAAAATAGTGATTTTTAACTGCTGAGTAGACGTTATAGTTTACAATAAGTAATTTTGCTTAAAAAGAATGTGCTTTAGAATAAAGAAGTTTTATTTATAAGTGCTAGGTATATAAACAATCAGGTCAATAAGTGGATGACTTAATGGTCGTTACGTTTATTTGTTTCTAACCATTTATTTTATAGGAGTTGAATTTATGTCTAAAGAAAACTTACCATTAAGACATATTAGTCATGAACAAGAATTTGAGAGCCGTATAAAGTTCGAAAATCTAATTCCAATGAATAAATTTATATATCGAGAAGAATCAGGAGGTGATTATGGAACAGACTCGATTTTAGAAATAATAAAAGAGAGTGGTATGGTGACTAATTATAGATCTCATGTTCAAATAAAAAGCAAAAGAGTAACCAAACGTTTAAAAAATGGGAGTGTTAGTTTTCCGGTAGAAGTAAAAACAATAAATTACCTAATAAACACACCAAGTTCGCTTTATTTTTTATATTTAAAAGATGAAGGAAAGTTTCTTTGGGAATGGGTAGCAAATATTTATGAACGATTTCATAGAGATGGTTATGATTTAGCAACAACACCTAAAAAAAAGATTAATTTTCACTTTAATAAAGAGTTAGATTCAGCTTCATTCGATACAATTTATAATACTATGCGAGAAGCAGACGAAAAATTAAGAGAATCACTAAAATCTAACATTGCCTTTCAACCGATATCACAATTAAAACTAATATATGCTAGACATTCTTCCATTTTTAGTGATTTTGAGGAAGATGAGTCTAGTATTCTAAAGAGTTTTGAGGATAAATACCAAACAGCAGAGAAGTTATTTGAACAAGAACAATACAATGAAGCACTACAAGAGTATAAAAATATATTAACTTTTTTGAAATCAAATAAACAAATAAATTTGAAATGTGCCGCTCTGACAGAAATTTTAGGAAAATATGATGAATGTATTGAATACTGTGATACTTTATTAGAACATGAAGAAATTGAAGAAGCTTATATTATGAAGGGGACCTGTAAAGGATTTAAAAAAGAGTATGATGAAGCAATTAAACTTATCTTAAAGGCTATCGAGATACGACCTTCAATAATATCGTACCATAACTTAGGTTACATTTATTTATTAAATGAAAAGGTGAAGCTTGCTATTGAGAGTTATGAAAAATGTATTGAGATTGATCCGTCATATTCACCAGCTTATTTAAATTTAAGTATTTGTTATTTAGATCAATATAAAGTTGATAAATCAATAAAGTACATAAATAAAGCAATTGAACTGGATCCTAATTCACATTTCGCATATGCTGCTAAAGGAGATATTAATAAGTTTTTAGGATTGTATAATGAAGCAATAAAAGAATATGAAAAGTGTTTGAGTATTGACTCTAGTCATTATCCAGCTTTATTAAATATTTCTCTAAGTTTATTTGCGCTAGGAAAAAATAATGAAGGTTATATTCATTTACGAGATTTATTGAAAAATCATGAAAATAAGTTATTTTCTAAAGGGAAAAATGCATTAATATTTGATTTAGGATGGGATAATACTGTAAGTTTTGCTATGGAAAAAATTGCTGATGGTAAGGTGAAAATTTCTAATTTAAATGGTTATGAACGATATCTTGAATATAAGACTAATGATTTCATTCAAATTGGTGTAATATCACATGGTAAGATTGAAGGCTGTCTTCCTATTGTAGGGAAAAAATTTGAAAAAGATAGAAGTTATAAGGAAGTAATTACCCAAATAAAAAAAAGTATCAAATTAAAAGAAAATCACCATCTGCTAATTAGTGAAGAAAATGATATTAAAGTGAAAATAAAGGAAAAGGAGAAAAATGTTTATCAAGAAATAGACTTTGGAGGTAAATATTGTATAAGCGGTATGACCTCTCTTGAAGAAAAAGAGGATGGTAAGTATAAGTCTGGATTTAATTTTTTTGCTTTCTTTTATAAAATTGGAGGAGAAGCTGCAATTTTATTAGAGAATTTAGAAAAAGGAGAGGAAGTACTAATAGGTCCGATTAAAGAAGTTGAAATTGACTCCTTTGAAAAATAAAGTTAGAATTTAAAAATTACTAGACAGGACTATTGTTTTTTTATTTTTAAATTTCTAGGAGGATATGACAGTTCGAAGGTCTATGATGGCTGGAATTGCTATATGAACAATTAAATGTTTATGATACTTGAGAATATGTTAACAGGAGTATAAAAAGCATTCGATTCGAATTATTGCGCAGTACAAAGATACTGTTCAGCAATCGAGGCGCGATTGTGGAAGAAAACTTAGATTTTTAAACGAATTTATTGTTATATTTTAAAGTACAGTGAAGTATCTACATCTCTTTGATGGAGAATATATGGATCCTTCTCGTCAAAAAGTGGAACAGATCTGAAAGAAGTGTCTACTGTAACCTTAGAGTTTGTGGTGGAGTATTCAACTGGAGTTATAAAAAATCACCTTGTTGATGTAAAAATCATTGTTAATGTATATGATGCTGCTGATTTACACCGTATAAACTAAGAAGGGAAGCGGGATACTGTGGGTATCCCCTGCCTTTTTGTTATGTCACTTATAGACTGTAGACAATAATAAGGTGTAATAATACGCTTACTTTTATGGAGAATAAAGAAGCAATGCCATCAATTAAACAAATCTTTGGAAATAATATGAGGAAAAATCGGTTGGAACGAAATTTGTCCCAGGAACAATTAGCTTTTGAAACCAATTTACATCGGACATACATAAGCGAAGTGGAAAGAGGAAAACGGAACATTTCAATAGAAAATATAGAGCTGATCGCAAAAGCTTTAGATATTCCTATAGCTGAACTTTTTAAATCGCAGTAAATTATGGAAATGGAAGGTTGCATCATTTAGATTCGTTGTTCTATGATATAATATAAACGGATTTTTTATTTTTTTATTTTTTTGTTTTTTATTGCGGAATTCTACAATTTGAAAATAAATAAATACATATACTATTAATATAATAAATACCGTTTTATTCGATATAATATAAGAAATGATTTAGTATAAGGGGTTTTTTAGTATGCCGGTGTTAGAGGATGTAATGCACATGAATCCATCAACAAATGATGAAATGAAAAATAGCAGTTATATTTATCGGAAATCTTTCTTCCTAAAAAATGAACATACTATTGTTGAGACGGCCTCTCTATCGGTCGAGACGATAGAAGTTTTAGATGATGTGGTTGATCGAACTTTAGATATGGGCGCTTCTGATATCCGGGAACATCCAATAGGTACGTTAACGGTAGAAGTACAAGAAAGAGTAAAAAGATTAGAAGAATATGAGGAAATATATGTAATGCCGAAAGCAATTTATAAAAAATTAGTAGAAGAGTATTCTCATAACTTATTTGATATTCCAACCGAATATATGATTTTACTAAATTGATTGAAGTTTGACTGTAGGGTTTGCTATACTAAACGTGTATTCTTTTACTTTTATTTTAGTTAGCAACCTTTTATGGTTAGCGGGTGAATAACAAATAATAAAGCCTTTGGGCTTGGTTTTATGCACCATTTGTGTATGAAAAACCTTGTCCAAAGGCTTTTTTTGTTTTTGGAAAAAGGTGCTGCACAAAGAGAGGTAAAAGAGTGCAAAATCAACAAACGAAAGGGTGGTAAGATGTACAAACACGAATTTCAATTTACTGTGTTTGTCAATCACAAGGAGAGTCTCATCGAAAGGGGATTAAAAGGGTTACGCTTTCGTAAAAAAGGGGATTCCTTTACATTAGATATGGATTGTACATATTTTCATGTTGTCCCTTTTCAACATCAACCTCGGTCTTCTTTAAACGGCTATAGATGTTATTGTAATGGTTCCATCGAAGGGGCAACTTATTTATTAGATACGTCCTTTGGTTGGACCGATCCAGAGGTAACAGGTATTTTATGTACGATCAAAGATGATGATAAGACACAAGAGGATTGGATCCATCATTTACAAAATCATGTGCATTGTCATATGGTCGATGCGAGAGGATTGTTCCGTTATAAAAAAACAATGGTGTCAATTGTTCCGGAGGGAATTTGCTTACATCTACATGCTCCGAAAGGAAAAAAACTAGACACGTTAAAGAGTTTACAAGAGATCGATTCAATGCGAGAAAACATTTCGCCATTGAAATACGATCTCTTTTCTTTTTTAGAAGAGGAGGATGCAGTGTGACACAGTTTTTTACGAATCAAGGTAAATATGAGGTTCAAATAGGTGGTGTAACCGTCAAGTAGAATTAAACAATTTTCCACAAATAATGTCCAACAGTTTTCCCCAATTAAGACTCAACACCTGAATCTGGAAATAGTACTTGTCTATATTTCATTCTTATACTGTCTTGATTCTCATCAAATGTGATGATTTCACTTCTATGGAGGAGGCGATCTAAGATCGCCGTTGTTAATGTTGTATCTCCAAGAAACTTTCCCCATTCACTTGGTCCTTTGTTGGAAGTCAAGATAAACGCGGTTTTATCATACATCTCATAAATAAACTGAAAGAATAGCTGGGCATCCTGTGTTTCGTAAGCCATATACATGACATCATCAATTATGATTAAATCGGAAGTAGTAATTCGTTTATGTCTTGTTCTTGATTTACTAATATATTCTTTTGTTTTTAATACATAAAGTAAACGTTCCATTGATACAAAAGATACTTGATAGCCTTGTTCAACTGCATGTATGCCTAATCCAGTAGATAGGTGAGTTTTGCCCACCCCAGGTGGGCCCATCATAATTAATGTGAAGTTTTCTTCTACCCAGGATAGTTCTTTTAACACATTTAATTGCTTTTCTCCAATCGCTGATTGTTCTTCTAAGTGAAATTGATCTAGTGTTAATTGCTGCGGAAACTCTGCCCATTTCATCAACTTAGCGCAGTTCTTCTGTTCACGACAAGTCAATTCATATCCTAGTACATGATCAATAAACTCATGGTATGTCCACCCTTTCGACTCTGCCTCTCTAAGCATACTTGGTAGTTCTTTAGCGGTTTCTGCTAATCTTAACGTTTTGCACTTATCTTGGAGTACTTTGTAGAATTCGGTCATTTCACACTACCTCCTTGAAGTACTTTGAGGTAGATATCTTGATTACGTTCAGGTGCTGTTATGTCTTTATACTTCTCATTAATCACTTCTTTCTGTGGTAGTTGTTTGTTCCTTCGTATCTCCAATGAGATTGCAATATCTCTTAAATCATTAGCACTTGTTAAACCAAGTCTCTTCATTTCCTTAACGGCATCATTTACATACCCTGGATACTTGTCGATGGTTTTTATTACAACCTTGTATTGATCAATAACATGCCGAGGATAATGCTCAAGTAGAATCTTAATGAGCCACTCTGAATCTTCTGAGTTAGCTAATAGATTCACTATCTCTTGAGCTAGTGCGTCTTTTCTTGTTTGGGTTCGTTTTCGATGGTCAGGATCCGTTATAACCGATCCTTTGTCTTTTGATAATTTGTGCTTTGCAATTGGCTTACTATTTGGATGAAGAAAAATACTCAAAAATTCATCGGTTACAGATACATAAGCGATATTTTCTTTACCATTTTGAAATGTTCCAAGCGGAACACTATAACGATTCCCTTCAAAGCGAATTACATTGTCTTTATGAATCTTTCTTGTTATATTTAAAGAGGATACATTTTCAAAAATGTAGTTTGTATTGATCTTTTGAAGGTGCTGCTTTTCCAGGGCGTGCACCTCGAAAGGTCTTTTCTTTGTATTATGATGGATTTTATAGTTTCCCGTTCTTTTGAGCCAGTTCATACATGAATTCTGCCATGACTCTAAAGTTTCAAAAATACGATGTATTGCAAAATTATTTTTAACATACTTTACAACCTGTTCTATTTTCCCTTTTGACTCAGGATCACTTTTCCTGCATAAATAAATTTTGAAACCTCTGGTTTCATGATATTTCGTAAACGATTCTGTCAATATTAAGTCTCCAGAATTTTCACTGACTGCTAATAGCCGGTCTTGATCATAAACAATTTCTTCAGTCATCCCCCCAAAATACCGAAAGGCATTTTCCTGCATTCTTATCAGGTCATCTGTACGTAGAGGTCTATCTATCCACTCTACATATTTGTATCTTGAATGAGATAAGACAAATCCAGCTAAATATAATTTCTTTTTTTGGCCTGATTTCGTAAATATGTATATCTCTCCAAAATCTACTTGCATTTGTTTTCCCATGGGAAGCTCGTTTACAGTACCATAGATTCGCCCCGTGGTTTCTTTAGGAATTTGGTATTTATCTCTTAAGTCATTTACATAGTTTCTTACTGTGTTCTCAGCTACTGATTTAATCATTAACCTTTCTTGGAGCCAGTCATGTATTTGAGCACTTGTCATGTCTGGATGTTCCTTTAACCAGCTCAGTATATGATCCTGGTAAGGGTCAAGCTTTTTTGTTCGGTTCTGTAACGAGTGAATAAACTTGTTAAAATCTTCTGGTGTCATATTCAAATATTCAATGACTCTATTTCTTGAAATCTTCAATTTCCTTGCAATTTTGATGTTTGAAAAACCTTTTCTTTTTAACCGATGTATTTCTTGATAAACCATCCACTTTTCCACTCCTCGTATCCTCCCTTTCGATACACGATGATTCAAGTATATCGAAAGTGGATTTAAATAAGTAAACTGTTTAGTCTTATTTGTAGAAAACTGTTTACTTTTAATTGTGGAAAACTGTTGAGTCTAGTTTAGCAGTTACAGGTGGTTTGTATTTCAATGGCCATTGTATAGCTGAGGGATCTGTATATGTTCAAACGCTATTGCTTGGATTAACTGGTCATGTTGTCATAGCTGCTAACCATGAAAAAAATGTAGAGATAAAAACAGGTGTGGTAAAAGCGGTATTGCAGGAACATGAAGTATATCGAGGAGAAAAGACACCTTTTAAAGAGTTATACCAGGTTCAATGGTTGGATGATGAATATGTCATTCCTGCTGTACATGAAGAACATGCTCACGTCCTAGCTAAGGTGTTATTTGGTGACCAGCCTTATCATGTTTCGAGATACTGTGATCATAATAAAACCTCTAATCAAAAGGTGACCGCTTATGTTGGATAAGAAAGTATCGAAGGCATATCGTAAGGTTAAAACGGCTGAGAATGAATATAAAGCATTTCAGTTAATAAATCGTATGTCTCCAACATTGGCGAAGAAAGTATTAATAAAGTATGTCATGCAAGAGAAAAAAGTATAAAAATATATGAGAGGAATGGAAATAATGAAAACTGCAGCAGAGTTATTCGAACAATATATGGAGGATGGTCAGTATCCACGTAAGAAATTCTTGGAGAAACAAAAAGAGGCCGTTCATACTCAAATGAAAAATTGTCTGAAGGATAGTGAAGCGAAACGCATTGCTTTTGATAAGCAAGGCATGGTGGCAAAGTTTATTAATAAAGGGATTTATCATACACATACACAAGCGTTAAATGAGTATTTATATCAAAAAGGATTGTTACCTTATATTGTGGAGATTGACAGTAAGAAAGTGAAAAACAATCCTTATTGGGCAGAGGAATTAGAAGACTTCCAACACGAGACATCCTATTTCGTTGCACCGTATTTTAATAAAAAGGGAAGGGCCTTAATTAATAAGAAAAAAACAGATACTTTTGAAGATGTTGCTGCGAAAGATTTGTTGCTTAAATATTCTCAAACTAATGAGGAATTAGAGCGCGTGTTGCATTCTTATGAAATCTTTAAAGAGAAATTAATGAAATGCGCGGAATTAAGAAAAAAAGAAAAGGTCACACATCAATATGGATCGCTTAAATTAAGAGCACATGATCCAACCTTTGATAATCATGCTATTTTACATGAGTTGGGAGAAGAAGTTCTAATAGAATATGGTAAACCAAACAACAAGAGGATTCAAAAAGTAATGGAGAAAGGATTGTTAACAAAGGCTGAGCTGAATCAATTTAAAACTTTAATGGATCATCGCCTAGACTTTGTCATCATGACATTAGAAGCTGAAGCACGAATGTTTGATCACTTGAATGACAGAGCTGGGGAAACTTAAAAAAAAAGCCTAAAGAGTCAAAGATGGCCAAAGAATTATTGGCCATCTTTTATTGTTTTTACCTTAGGAATACAATAGACTGAAATGGGAGGAGAACACATATTATGAAAGAGAATAAAAATTATCATAGTAGACTATTAGGCTTGAGTAGAATATTTGATGATGTCATAGAGGAGATAAAAGATAGTTATCGTGATGAAAAGTATTCTAATTGGCTTGTGTATTTATTATGCAGTCCTTTACTCGAAATTGGTAAAGTTAATAAAAGAAGAAAAGGAATTGAAAAGTTTTTTAATCTTTCCCTAGTACAAGCAGTTTTCCCTATGATTACGGGAACATCAGGTGTAGTACTTGCTTACTTTCAAAATATAAACCCGTGGATGTTGTTGGGGTTAGGTTTTTTGTTAGGATACTTTTTTATGTTACCGATCTATTATAGTCAAATGCTTACATTTAAAAGTGGTCATTTTCATGCAGGTGCATATCGTAAGTTCAGAAGACAAGAATATAACCTTTTTAGATCTGCATTCTTAGATGACAAAAGAGATTTTTTCTTCAAAGGTTTATATGATTATGTTGGCGAAATGGCATCCCACAATAGCGATGCTCTACAGATATATGGAATGATTGAAGATAAGTTGGATCGGCATCTAGAAAGGGAGAAGAAACAACTACAAACAAAAGTGTCTGTATTAAAAGATCGATTAAAAAGAAAAGATAAGGATCACCATAAAGCCACAGAGAAGTATGAGAACTTTATAGACAGTTTACTTAATAGAAGACAAGACTTGATAGAAGGTCTTGAATTCATTATTAGTTTGATAAAGGATATCAACATTATTCTATATCGTATGCGGAATGGTGTGTTTTCTACAAAAGATCTGAATATATTAAGCGGTTTTACCATTTTTCAGCTTGAAAATAAAAAATTAGTGAAAATAGAGGATGTAGGTACAACAGGTTCTACCCCAACCGTATTATCACTAAATTCAAAAAGAAATTGGGGAGCTATTGAAGTGGTAAAGAAAAATCTAGATAATCCGGTTGTTAACACACCTTATCTTAACCATACGGTCATTTCTTATAAAATGAAAATGGGCATTGATAGTGGTGGTACTTGGGTATATAATTTTCATTTCGATTCAGATGATAAGAAGGCCATGCATTTACTGGAAAAAGATGATATAATGGATTCAAGGGAAGTTTATCGTTTAATCCATGCTCTTTGTTTGTTATCACAAGGAGAGTTTCAATTTACCAGTAAAAAGGAGGCTCTACGAAATGACCAATAAAAATACATTCAAAGTATTAGAGTTTAAATCACAAAAAGAAATCAATGATGAAAACACAAGAAAGATCGAAAAAGAAAGACAGGCGTTACGTCGAGAAGTAGAGTCGATATGGAATCGAGGAAACAATAATCATCGGACTCGCAATAAAAGTTTAATTTAAGAACTATATAAATGTAAGGACATCCAAATGAAAATCAAGGGTGTCCTTTTTTATGTTAGTATCTTTTAAAAAGGATATCTCTTACTTCTTTTTTTATGTCTTCATATTCTTTACGAATGTTTTCTTCTCGTCTCTGTAACCTTTCTTTTCTTCCCCCTAATTTAAGAGGGATAGGCTTTGTAGAAAAAGGTAAGATTTTTCCCATAAATAATAACCTCTCCTTTGTATTTTACGCCTGAAAGTCATATTCACTATTATGTTATTTTTATGGATAATAAATGTTCTTTTTAATATTCCCGCTCTATTTTATTTTAGTCTTTCTATACTTATTGATTAGGAATTTCATTGAAAAGGTATCGATTTTCTTTTTATTTTGTAGGCAACCTTTTAGGTTAGCGGGAAACTACGTTAGGAAAAAAACCGATCTAAAGATCGCCTTGTATGATTATTACTTAGGTTTAAAAAATCTTTCCGAAGATCGTCTTTTTTTTTGTTTTTAAAAAGGTTTCTTCTTTTAAAAACATAAAGGGAAGATGGGTGCATTTTGGAAAGGGGGAATGTTATAGAATAGGAGGAAACGGCATGGTCAAGGTGCTGGATATTCTAATCAACAGTGAAAAAGAAGCCATTTCGGAAATACGAGAATCAATGAATAATACCTGGACCAAAAAAGGTGGAGACCGTTACCATCAACAGATTATAAATATTATAGAAGAGGCAAAGGAAAGATATCAGAATAAAAAAGATCATGCTTGGTAGATATACGAGTATGATCTTTTTTTGTTGTATTTTATACTGGGCCATAGTACAATAATAGTGTAACTTTTTATTTTAACTTTTTAGGCAACCTTTTGAAGGTTAGCGGGATTTCACAAAACGTAAGCGATCTTTGGATCGGGATTTATTCACTCTTATTGAAGAGTGAATTTCCTTTCCAGAGATCGCTTTTTTTTGCGTTTTGTACACAAAATTTTGGAAAGGAAGAGGATAGTGAGTAACATTACGACATTATTTGGTAAAACAGATGTTGTGGAGGATTGTCGTCCAAGTCTCCATGTGGTAAAGAAAAAGTCGCTTCGCAAAAGTATAGGAGTGGAGGTTATTTTACGAAACGGTACTCGTCGTTATTATCGCCCTCGTTCTACCAGTAAGAAGGATATCCAGGTAGAAGTTTTTACGTTTATCAAGTCCCTTGAAAAAGCGACGAATCAAAATGTGATGTGGCGTTTTAGAGGTGATGAGTTGTTTCATATGGGTACCGAAACATTTGCTGCAGCAGTAGAAAAATCATCTCTAAAAGAAAAAGGAAAAAAGATCTTAGACTATTTCTTTGATCTAGAGGATTAATCATATAAAATACCATTTATAATTGGGAGGAATGGAAATGTTAAACAGAGTAGTATTGGTGGGGCGTTTAACAAAAGACCCGGACTTACGTTATACACTGAATGGAGTATCCGTAGCGAACTTCACTATTTCATGTAATAGACCTTTTTCTAACCAACAAGGACAGCGAGATGCAGACTTTATTAATTGTGTGACCTGGAGAGGACAGGCGGAAAGTCTTGCAAATTACATGGAAAAAGGAAACATTGTAGGTGTAGATGGACGGTTGCAATCACGTTCATTTGACGGAGATGACGGAAAAAAAGTATTTGTAACAGAGGTTGTAGCTGATTCTATCCAATTTCTTGAACCCAGAAATAATGGAAGTAAGAATCAGAATTATTCAAGTGGTCGTTCAGCCGCTTCTCCAAATCAACCGAGTGGACAGAATCAATCTTCACATTCCCAATCATGGGAACAAATTGGAGAGCCAATAGATATAGGTGATGATGGATTGCCTTTTTAAATGGAATATTCATCACATCTTGTGGTAAGGGCATTGCGATATATCGTAATGCTCTTTTTTTATGAAATAAAAAGGAGGATTAACCATGTCTCATATAGGCAACAAGCTTAAAGCAGGATTTTTCAAAACGCCAGAGAAGCAAGGAGAATACTTAAAACAATTAATAGATGTAAATGGTGATTGTAGTTTTTTTGATCCAACTTGTGGAGAGGGAGCGATTTTACACCAATTAGCCTCTTATTACCGCAACGAGGAAACGTCGATTACAACATATGGAGTGGAATTGGATAAAGGAAGAGCTGAAAAAGCGGATAGCGTTTTAGATCACGTGGTGAACGGTCCCATTGAAAGTATGGTCGTGAGTCATAACGTATTTAGTTTTCTATTCCTTAATCCACCTTATGACCATACACAGAAAGGATTGGAAGATGATATATCGGATCGTAAGGAATGGTTAGAACTCACACGTAATTTTAAGTATTTAAAGGAAAATGGTGTGATGGTCTATATCATCCCTTCGTACCGATTCGCTGATAAAAAAATTCGCCGTTATTTATCAACCAACTTTTATGATGCAGGTATCCTGCGCTTTTCTTCCGAGGATTATGAGGATTTTAAACAATGCATATTCATTGGTAGAAAAAAAAGCGGCACGGTCAAGAAAGTCAATAAAAAGCTACATCAGTTTTTAGAAAATATGGAAGAGGAAGCTTTTATTGATAAATATGTAAGTCCTATTGAACAAATCATTGGACATAAAGTGTGGCACGTACCAAGTGGTGCTACGGAGGTTAAGACATTTTATTCCAAGTTAGAAGAGAAATCTAACTTCTATAAAGGCATTCGAGAATCTAAGGGCTTTGCTGCATTTAAAGAGCGTTCTAAACCGAAACAATTATCCATTGGTGGTAACCCAGCTTTGCCAATAAATCAAGGACAAATGGCTTTATTATTAGCGAGCGGTGCCATTAATGGTGAAATGGGACAAGGAGATCACTATCATCTTGTACAAGGGCTAGAGTTAGTGGATAAGGTGGTAGAAATAGATAAGAACGTTCAGGAGAATGGGAATGTTACAGAAGTGACAAAAGAAAGAACCCAAAGAAGTGTTTCCGTGAAAATTATTACACCAGAAGGCGTTGTTCGGAAATTAGTATAAATTTCAGCAATAACAAAATTGGGAACTGACACAAAATTTGAGAGGGAGAGAATAATATGTCCAAACAAACATTAGAAGAGATATTCAATTTAAAAAAGGATCAGGTGATTGCTCAATTAAAAAAGAAAGGTAAATATATCAATTGTAGTAAGGAATACGGATATATTTATAGCATTGATCAGGTCATCAAAGGTAAAAAAATGCTGTTCACCTTGGGTTTAAAAGCAGGCAGAATACTGGTCGTGGATATGAAGTATTCTTATATAGCATAAGAGGGAGAAAGAAAGTGAGTAGATTGCTTTCTTTTTTATTTTGTCTATAGAGAAGAAATGATCATGGCATAAACAAGAGATAACATTAAGGGAGGAACGATACATGAAAGAAATAGTATATTATCTGAAAAGCATGGAAAAATTTATGGAAGAGGATGCCTACATCCGCTTCGTAGTGAAAGATTTAATGCGTAGAGGGCATACACGTGAAAAGGCATTAGAAATCGCCTTTAACACTGTTTTAGATGATCATCTAATGGTGGAACGATACCAAAAAATAAATGACAAAGGAGAGGCATAATATGAAGCAAGTCACTTTGTTTGATTTTGAGAAAAAATCGGAGGATATAAGAACGGATAAGCAAAGAAATCGAAGAATTGCTTATGATGTTGGAGAAAAGATTCGTGGTTCACGAAAAGAGGAAGCATCCTTGCGAAAAGCTTTTGGAGAAATGCAGAATAACGAGCGCTTGCAACAACTAGAAGACATAAGTCCTCAAGTTGCTGCAGAAATGGTGACACGTGATTTAATATTTGACAACTTTTCGTTAAAGGAAGAAAAAGAAAAAGGTACAGAACCCGTCGTCGCACGAGTGAAACAGTTAGTCATTCAGCGTATCGGTAAAGTACCACAAGAGGATTCACCAGAAGGCAGAGCGGCTTATTTACGAGCCGCTCTTTTTTATAAAGAAACCATGGAATCCGTACTTACGTTTGACGATTTAAAAGATAAAGTGTACGAATTAAGAAAGACCATGAATTATGAGGGATCTAATCTACAGTATGCATACGAACGCATTCAACAAGCGGATGCATATCTACGTCAATTAGATGCGAAAGAAAATGATAAGCTCTATGAAAGGTCAAAGCGAGATAAGAAACAATACACGGAGTATATCGCCAAAGTGCACAAAGCGAATGAACTTCCATTACGTTGTTTAGGAAAGAAATTCTCTAATTTCTTTTTGCAAGCCAAGAGTGCCAATAACACGATAAATAACGTCATGGATAAGGTTCAATCGTGGGACGATTTATTAACAACGAAAAAGCGGACGCAAAGGAAAAAAACTTCCCGTGTTTGGGAACGAGAGCTACCAGAACGTCCTAACCGTATAGGTGGTCCAATATCAAAAGTTCGTACACCGGAACAATTACAAGATGCTTTTTCATTGCGTGGTGTGCAATTTGGTCACTGGACCAATGATGACATAGGGGCTAATCATTTGTTCCGCTTTTCAGAAGCTTTTTATGATTTAGCGGATATCTTACAAATCAATACCTATACTTCTTTGTCTTTTAACCAACGTCTTGGAATCGCTTTTGGTAGTCGGGGGCGTGGCACTGCATTAGCTTCTTATGAGCCACTAGAAAAAGTTATTAATTTTACACGAAATAAAGGTAGTCTTGGTAATACTGCTCATGAATGGTTTCATGGGTTGGATCATTGGCTATTTGACTTTTCGCATAACTATCAAAACGGTCAACTTGGTTATATCACCAACCAACAAGGCTGCGGTACGAACTTATCTGTAAAAGTCCGTCATGCAGTAGAACAATTAATGGATATGATCATAAAAGGTGAAGGTATTGAGATGATTACCAATAAGAATGAGGATCATACTACCTGGCGTTTATCTTCCAGAATCAAGTCACTTTATCGACGAGAAAATGGTAGTGTCAGAAATGCCCTTCTTTCCTATCGATTACAACAGGAGGAGCAGCTAGATCGCCGTATTGATATGATCGATAAAATGTACTCTGCTGTTTCCAAGCAACAGATAGAGAAAATGAAGAAAAAACAAATAAGAGAATTAAATAAAATAGCGCAAGCTTTAGCATGGTTACATGAATGCGAAACAGGGGAACGTCTTCAGGAGATACCGATTCCTACCGATAAATCCAATTTTTATTTACAAGCTATCAAATTGGATAAAGGGAAAAAGGGGTATTGGAGTCGACCTATCGAATTAGCAGCCCGTGCTTTTGAAGCTTATATTGAAGATAAGCTCAAAGAACAAGGTCGGCGAAATGACTACTTGGTGTGTGGCACATATGATAAGAAGGTATTTCCCGTGGGAGAAGAACGAGTAAAGATAAATAACGCCTTTGATCAATTCATTCGTGTTATTCGAGATACTTTCGCTTTATAATAGAATAGGACAAGGAAAGGCTTTTCCTTGTCCTATTTTGTATAAGTATAATGAACAAATACCAATTCAGTAGATTACATTATGAAAGAGTTAGATGATATAGATGAGTTTTGTTATGTATTTTTTAAAAGTTTGATCAAAAAACCTGTATTGATATTTTATTAAAAATCAATACAGGTTTTTTCTTTTTCAGCAATCGGGCCAAATTGTGAAAGAATTGACTTCGAGGTAATGTAAAATATATCAGAATTAGATACTATTCCGAAGAGCGTAAATCTTCCATTTTTCTTTTATTACCTCACTCATAATCCAATCGAGCAAAGCCCGAGAACATTCAAGTCATGTCAGATGAAAAAATAGCAACAAAGCTCGGTATAATGCCGAAAATTCTTCGTCAGAAATATGAGTAAATTCCGCAAAAAGAAGGGTATTCTGATCTCACATCAATGCAAAATAGCCAAATTATACCGTTCATCCAGATCTAACGTTCAGACAAGCAGTTGAAACCATTAAAAGAATTTTTTGATCACTATACGTATGATGATGTGGAAGAGTCTTCTGCAGCTGCAAAAAATCCTGTTAATTTCACCATAAAATCGAACATTTTTTTCCTAGTATTCATGGCCAATGACATAAAGACGAATATTATAGAAAAGGAGCATGCCAATTAAACCGAATAATCATAATATAGATATCATTGTGAGTCGTAATTACGTAGAGCATCACGGTAATTATCAGTACTAATAAGCTTAAATGTATTGTCATCCTCAATAAATTCTAATACAAGTATTTTCCCTCTTATAGAGGAATTCTTATCTGTATATACAACAGCGATTTTATTCTCTCCTAAATTTACTACTTTTTCCCCAGTTGTATAATCATTTTGTATTATTGGACGTGTGGAATTCGGAGTAGGACTAGGTTTAAAAGCAATAATAAGTAGTGATAACAAAATACCTGCTAGAATTATTTTTGTGAATTTATCATTCATTAAAACACTCTCCTTTTTATTTAACTTATATAAATAGTACAGTTACAAATTAAAAAAATAAATAGGTAATCTTCATTTTTTTATAAATTTATACAAAAATTACAAAAAATGTGATATTATGGAATAAATATACAAGATAGGGGTAGATTAAATGGAAAAAGTAAAAAAGTTATCAGGCAAGTTAGTTTTAGGTAGTGTCTTTTTCTTAGTGTCTCTTTTTTTTATAACATCTGTTAACGCTGACTCTCTTCAATCTGACGTAGCCTTAAATATTGAGCGGGCAGATGAAAGACAGATAGACAGTTACTTAATTCGAAATGGATTAACTAGAGAAGAAGTTTCAAAGCTTGATATTGAAACTAAAAAACTAACAATAGAAGATTTCAAGGATATTTTAGCGGAAAATCCTCAAGAAAAATTAATATTTAGAGAAGAAGAAAAGAAAAAGTATTTTAAAAATAGTAATGGTCAATTAGAAGAAATAACGGAAGTAGATGATTCACATTTTTATTTACAAAGTACAATTCCAGAAGAAGATTTAGCGTTATGGTTTGGCTCTATTGGAACTAGCCATTCAGATATCTATAGAATTTATGCAAACTTTGAATGGAAAAAGGCAGAGACAGCGCCAAGAGAGTTTATAGGTTTTGCAAAAGAAACAGACCTAGATATTGCACCTGATTCTTATGAAGCTCGTATTCAATATAAAACTTCATCGGGTTCATCTTGGTATTATTATGGAGATGCTGGAGGAAGACCATACGAAATTGATAGCAATAATGGAGCCACGTGGAATTGGAGTGGACCAGCTTATTACTATAAAGGGTTTGTAAGTTATCGAATTGTAAAAGACTCATCTGATACAAGCGCTATATTTGAGATGGAATATGCATCAGATTATAATTCTACTACTACTAGTGTATCTGCGAATCTTGGTCCAATTACAGTTAACCACAAATTATCAGATGGGTCTAGTATGCTCAAAGCCCCTCACAGACAAACGGTATATTTTAATTAAAACTTTTAAGGTTCTTCACAAATGAAGAACCTTTTTCTAGATTCTTGTGAAATTCTGTCTTAACTGAGCAGGATAAAGTTATTATTTGTTTATCTTATAGTACTCAAAAATGAATACTTGTGATGGGATAAGAATAGAGAAAGAGAAAAATAGCACCTATTTTTGTAAGAACAATCATTATTAAAGATGAAGAAAGATTAACCGATGTTGCGAAGATGCTTTATACAAACGCTTGGAGAGTAACAAGAAAAAAATCACGTTATTCTAATCAAAACACATCAAATAACGATAACCGTAGGAAAAATGTAAGGCTAGTAAAACTTTAATCATGTTTCAATTAAAGTGGTCCAGAATTATTCATACTTCCTAGCTGATTCATGTTCGAAGCCATAATCAAACATTTTCTTGGTCGCTAGGCAAACATTCTCGTGATTTCGCTACTTAAGTCGTGATTTTAAAACAAATCTCTTAAATAAATGGTTTTTTGGGCAGACTCCCCCCTTGTTCTGACATTGAAATTTTTTTAATAGGTATTTGGCTCGTTCACACTAGCTTTAGCTTCTGAATTCGCTGAATTACTTTCCAAAAGAATTCCTGGTACACGAAACTTGAAGCTAGTTTGAAGTACAGGGATCGTCCTGATTTCACTAATTTACTGGCAACTTTAATAATTCGTGTACGTATGGTGTCGATTTGCATGGTCTTTTGTTCTTCTGGAAAACAAAGTGTACGCAACCAGTTCGTTAAGTTATAAGCCAAGATACTAAACATCATCTTTACTTCGTTTACTTGGTAGGAATGACTATTCATTTTATCAAAACCGAACCCATTTTTGGCTTCCTTGATATAGTTCTCCATCGTTCCTCTTTTTTGGTAAGTAGAGATAATCACTTTAGGAGAAAGTGCATCTACTAAGTTGGTCACAAAGAAAGAATGGGTAAACAGTAATTCGCCAGCAGGGCGTATCGATTTTATCTTTTTTCATTTTTTAAGTGAATGCCCACTTTACAAAGTAGCTTGTTAGATAGACATTTAGTAGACAATTAGTGATTTTTCGTGAATAATTCAGGGTGGTTTTTATTTTTTTCTTGTAGAATTCCGCAATAACCTATATAATAGAACTATACATGTTTACGTTTAATTTTTGAAGCAACCTATATATAGGTTAGCGGGTGAATTACGATATAACACAGCCTTTGGGTTGACGTCACTTTTTCTACAGCAGTAGGAGAAGTACATCAAACTCAAAGGCTTTTTTGCGTTTTAAAAAAAGTGTTTGTGAGCGGTTATGAACGAGGATAGTAGGATCTACAAAGATCTTATTATGCTCGTTTTTTTTATATAGATAAACCATAGGGAGGATGAGGTGACATGCACCACAAAAAGAAAACACACAGGGAGAGAGTAGAAGAATTATTAAACACCTTAGACAAAGGAGTAAGAGAATTTGAATATTCGCCAGAGCAATTTGCCGCTGTTTTGGAAATGAAGGCATTAATGCCCTCTTATTCATTTCGAAATCTGATGTTAGCAAAAGCACAGCTACCAGGTGCCTCTTTTCTAGCAGGATTTAAGCATTGGAAAGAGTTGGGGCGAAGTGTTCAAAAAGGTGAGCGAGCATTACGGATTCTTGCTCCAAAGATTGTGAAAAAAGAAAACAAAAAGGGAGAGGAAGAAGACACGTTAGTCGGGTTTGTTGCTATTCCTGTATTTGATGTGTCACAAACAGAAGGAGACCCACTTCCGATTGATAAATTGCAGATTGAATTGGAAGGGGATTGTCCAGAAGCGCAACAAATTATAGAGGTTGCTACGAAGATGGCCGAAAACGATGATTGTCCCATTTTTTATGGGGATACAGGTAATGCCAAGGGTTATTATCAGCCTCATTTACATCGTATTACCGTTTCATCCGCTTTATCGGTCAACCATTGTGCCAAAACTCTGGTACATGAGCTTGTTCATAGTCGAGTAGATTGTATGGACTATCTGGTGAAATCATCGGAAGAAAAGGAGGTCGTAGCGGAAGGGACAGCGTTTATTATTTGTCGTTATTTTGGCTTAGATACGTCTGATTACTCATTTCAATATGTAAAAGGATGGGCAAAGCAATCTGAATCTCCTCTTTTAGATTATGGAGAAAAGATTGCGAAAACTGCCGGCCAATTAATTCAAGAGTTTGAAACTATACAAAAAGAGATATCCAGCTTACAAACCGCTTAATAGGTGGTTTTGTATATAAATAAATACTAAAAGGGAGGTGTTCCCTATCGGTGCATTTAGATAGGGGACACACCCCTTTCTATCTGTATCGGTAGGATATTTTATGACAACAATTATGGACTTAGAAAAAGAGTTTCCAAGGATGTTAGAAGTTCGTTTAGAAAACACCTGGCAACATTCGTTTTGTTATGCCTTAGTGACGGACGAACCTAAAAATCCCCATTATCCCAAGAACTTGCTGCTGACTATCATCAGTGGTAATGATTCGACAATTCAAGCAACGAAAGCTGCTATTGATTCTGGTACCAATGGCTTAGCGTTTGGGTATGGGGAGAAAGATACAACTGATTATCGCTTTCATAGAGATGATAACTTGTTATCTGAAAAAGGGAAATATACGAAGTTTCCTATCTCTATAGATCCAAATCGGAAAGCGGTGGCCATTGTCCATAATTCCTTATTAGGAGATGACGAATATGTCCTTTCCTTTGATGGAGATCCAGCAGAGGATATACGTCAAATTCTAGGTGGTGGAAATTATGGATTGCATATTTTGCCTGAGTGGAAAGACATCTTATATCAAACTTTATTAGAAAAAGGTTTTATTGAAAAATTAGATTTCTATTGTGATAAAGGTGTCTTCCCAAATGGCTTTGAGGTATACCGTCTCAAATTTACAGAGGAAGAAGCGGATGATATCGTTAGTGATTTAATTAAACGAAACATCCTAACATTCCCTAAAAGTGGGACTGGTACCAAAGTAAAAGAAATTCAGGATTTATCATCTTATCTAGTGGAGCACATGGATGATGCCGTGGAAAAATTATCAGAGGAGATAGAGCCAGAGCAGAATCCATTAACAGATGATATTTTTCCGTATTTCAATGAGTACAAAAGGCCTTTATTCCCTGTGCAAGGACATGTGGCAACCGCTATTGCCAAACGCTTGAAAAAGCAGAAATCCATGTTATTACAAGGAGAAATGTCGTGCGAAACGTTCAACAGTGAAAAGCTGATGCACTAGGTTCTTATCACTAAGAGCCTAGGAGAACTCATATCTGGAAAGGTGGAATGATGGGGAAACGCCTTGAAACGCCTTCCCTAAGCTCCGACAAGCAATAAGGTTCGGTGTATAATGTAACCTTATTGTTTGAAGCTCGGTAAAGTCGGCAGAGAGAAGTCGTAAGGATACGAGAACTCTTGTATCCACGAAAGCGATCCAGAGGTGGATTGTACTTCCTATATGCCGGGGGTCATTAAAAGCCTGATATGGTGAGAATGTTCAAAAGGAACTGACGAACTGGCGAATGAAAGAGTCTATATCTCCGGAGTATAGAAATTGTACTCACGCATTGTTCAAATGTGGCAATAGTGGTGGAGTAAGAATGACATTTATGAAACACCATATTCGATTATAGGTCGAGTCGTTATTGCAGGCTCATAGTCAGCACCTAAGTCAAGCATTGATACAGATGTGGGAACGTTGGAAGCTAGAGCGTGGAGTTAGCACCAACTAAGAAGCGTTACAAGGGAAAAACATAACCTTGTTTAACTTTAGTGAAAGTAGAGGCACGAGCGAAGAAACTTCTGTAATGGAAGAGGAGCAGCAGCCTCAAGACGGTGATTACTTATGGGATACTCGTTCACTAATGGATTCCTGTATGACTCAAAAGGTCACAGCATCCAATGATTGGAGCGTGATATACCATTAAACAAATGGCGAATAAAGGACCAAGCGAAAAGAAATTACGACATGTTGAGTATTATGGATTACAAGACACTTTCGATGACCTATATGCTGAAAGCAAACAGGGTAAGACATTCAAGAAATTAATGCAGTTAATAACCTCAAAGAACAATATTCTATTAGCATATAGGAATTTAAAGAGGAATAGCGGTAGTCCAACCGCTGGAGTAGATGGAATAACTATCTATGACATTGAGAAACTCTCAGAAAGTGAATTCATTAAAATTGTTCGGAAAAGGTTCTCTTTCTACAACCCTCGCAAGGTTAAAAGAGTCGAGATACCTAAACCAAACGGAAAAAAACGACCACTTGGCATTCCTTCCTTATGGGATAGGATTGCTCAACAAAGCATTCTACAAATACTAGAACCTATTTGTGAAGCAAAGTTCAACAAGCATAGTTATGGTTTCCGCCCTAATCGTTCAACAGAACACGCAATAGCTGATTTGAATGTGAGGATAAACAGAGGATATCTACACTATGTCGTAGACGTCGACATAAAAGGGTTCTTCGATGAAGTATCACATACAAAACTAATGCGTCAAATGTGGACAATGGGAATAAGGGACAAACAGCTTTTAGTTATAATCAGAAGGATGCTAAAAGCACCAATTGTCCTTCCTAATGGAAAAACTATCTATCCTAAAAAGGGTACACCACAAGGTGGGGTCCTATCCCCATTACTTGCTAATGTGTATCTGAATGAATTTGATTGGTGGATAGCCCATCAATGGGAGGAACGTAACTTAAAGGAACTCAAACCTTTATTCAAGAAAAGTGGGGAACGAATACGAAGCTATGAATACAAAAAAATGAGAAAGACTACAGGTCTCAAGGAGATATACTTCGTTCGGTATGCAGATGACTTTAAAATCATTTGTCGCAATAGAAATACCGCTGAACGAATTTTCATGGCTACTAAAGATTGGTTAAATGAAAGACTTAAACTGTCTATCTCAGAAGAAAAATCTGGAGTTACCAATCTTATAAAACGCACCTGCGAATTCTTGGGTTTTAGTATTAAAGCAATAAAGAAAGGCAAACAAACTAAAAATGCGAATAAATATGTGGTCAAATCTCACGTGTCACCTAAAGCGATTAAGAGAATAAACGATTCTCTTAAATCGCAAATCAATAAAATCCAACAAAGTCCTAACAGTCACAAAACGATTGAGGAAATTATCAAATACAACAGTATGGTAATAGGGATACACAATTACTACCGTATCGCTACTCACTGCAATGAAGACTTCTCAAAACTTCACAAGCATATTAACCGTACTATGTACAACCGTTTTAGGAAAAAGGGGTATACTCGTCATGGTAATTACGATGGAAAGGATAAAGGTTTAAAGCCATATCTTAAATCCAAACGATTAAGGTATTTAATGGAGACACCCATATTACCGATTGGATATATTCAAACGAAAAAACCCCTTAACAAAAGGACAGCCATAAACAAGTACACTCCAGAAGGTAGAAAGTTAATTCATAAAGAATTAACCGAAGTACCGGAATGGAAAATAAAATGGTTAAGGGATCATCCTACTATAGGTAGAAACTCTTCTATTGAATATTTAGATAACAGGATTTCTAAATTTATTGCACAGAAGGGGAAATGTGGGGTTACAAAAGTGGAACTACTTATGAATGAAATTCACTGTCATCATATAGTCCCATACCACCTATCACAAGATGACTCATACCAAAACTTGATTATTGTTCGGAAAGATATCCATAAACTAATACACGCAACCAAATCGAACACGATCAAGGAACTTATATCTGCTATAAACCTAAAACAAGATCACCTCGATAAATTGAATGAACTAAGGACAACAGTTGGAAATGAACCAATTCAGAGCTAAATAAACCGAAGCTTGGTTATCGCTAAACACAAACTGTTGAGAGCGAGATAACAAACATTTAGTGATCATCGTTGGAACGCCGTATGCGGTGAAAGTCGCACGTACGGTGTGGAGCGGGGGAAAAGGTGGCGATGACATCAAAACCTTACCTATCGCTATGACAGGAAAATCGGTGATGCTCACCGCTATAGCGGATGCGTACCATCGAGAAAAAGGAAATAAAGGCTTTTTTGCTTGCCTCATGGTACCACCTAGTTTAACGAAAAAGTGGCCAGAAGAAATTCGAGAGGTACTTCCAGATGCAAGGGTACATGTCATTACAAATACTGAGCAATTAATCCAGTATCACACAGCATGGACTAAAGCAGGAAGGAGAAAACCGCGAAAGCCTACATTCTTTGTTATTTCATTTACCACGATGAGAGGAGATTGTGCGATCCATCCTGCAACAGATTATGAACAAATTGCGACGACCTTAGAAAAAACAGATAGTGATCGCTCTTATTATCGTGACGGATATTATTGTCCGGATTGTGGTCATCCACACCAGGTGGTTGAGTCCACGAAACTCGAAATGTCAGAAGAAGGCGAAGAAGTAAAAGTGCAAGAGAAACGAGATATGAAAGAAAATGAGTGGGGGAGTGCAAGAAGGCTGCATTCCAATAATGGAAAGTATCAAAATGCTTTCTGTTTAGAGTGTGGTGCTAGTCTTTGGACGAAAAAAACACCTAATCGTTATCACTCTTTTAAAGAGTGGACCAAACATGAAAATAAAGTAGCGCATGCTGCTGCAAATGGTAATCATCGACTCGTGAAGCATCTGCAATTATCTCAACCGGATATTCCAAAGCAAAAAGGAAATCCGAGGCGTATTGCAAGCATTGAGTATATAAGGAGGAAAATGAAGAACTTCTTTGATATGACACTTGTAGATGAAATTCACGAATTGAAAAGTGGAATGACAGCGCAAGGAAATAGTCTCGGCTCTCTAGTTGCAGTGAGTAAAAAAGTCGTAGGTGCGACAGGAACATTGTTTGGCGGTCGTGCGGAAGATGTTTATTATTTACTATGGCGTTTATTCCCTTCTATGATGGTTGACTCAGGTTTTCAATATTCGAATGTCCGCCCTTGGAATGAGGAGTTTGGCAATATTGAAACAACAACCGTGGAACAGAAAGATCGTGGAGAACAGACGAACAAACAAAGTCGAGGAGGAACAAGGCGTTCTGAAAAAGTCTTACCTGGTATATCACCGTTTGTATTTGGGAAATTCCTGGTACACAATTCGGTATTAGTTCGATTAGTTGATGTGTGGCCGGATCCAGTTGAATTGGTGAATGTTCCGACTATGCTAGTCGACATGGATAAAGATATTCGATCTAATTATGCAAACATGGTAAGCACGTTTGAGAATGAAATAGAAAAGCGAAAAGACGGGAAAAAATTATATTTACCGCTAACGCAAAATGGTATTGCTTATCCTGATAATCCGTTTACGTATCCAGATGTCTGGTATAGAAACGAAGCAGGAGAACGTGAACGTATTTGGTCAGCATTACACATTCCAGAGGAACGTCTAACTAATAAAGAGAAAAAATTGCAAGAAATTGTACGAGGCGAAATGGGAGAATCTCGGCCATCAATTGTGTATGTACGTGATACAGGTTCTTCTGTAAAAGGTAGAGACGTTCGTCCCCGCTTAAAAAACGTACTAGAGCAAATAGGAGCGAAAGTAGGCATATTAGATACGTCAACAACCGCTACCAATGCTCGAAGTGATTGGCTAAGAAAAAAGGTAGAACAAGAAGGATACGATGTCATTATCGTATCACAGGAACTGGTAAAGGTAGGATTGGATTTATTATGTACGCCAACACTGATCTTTTACCAATTCTCTTGGTCCTTGTTTACTATTAATCAAGCATCACGTAGAGCTTGGAGGATTTCACAAGATCGAGAGTGCAGGCTTTTTTATATTGCGTATAAAGATTGTTATCAGGAACAGATGGCAACCCTTATTGCACAAAAGAACAAAGCAGCAAGCGCCATTAATGGTGAAGTTTCTTCCGATGGTTTATCCGCGATGTTAGGGGATGATGGGGATCTACAAAGTATGCTTATCAAATCCATTAAGAATGGTGAAACCCTAAAAGGTTCTACAGAAGAATGGGTGAATCAATCTTCTGATAGAGCTCGCGAGCTATTACAAGGTGTTGGCAAGAAGAAGTCTCTATCGGTTTCTGATCAATTAAAAGCATGGATCATACAACGCATTGAAACGGAAGCGACACGTAATATTTTATTACGGAAACAAGAAGAGATTGCTGTGCGCATAAAAAATCGAGAGGTACCTGGGTTTACAGTCCAAAAGGATACGTTAGAAGTAGATCTTATCGAAGCATTTGGTTTTGATCTGGTATCCGATGGTGCTGTACTCAAGCACTTAGTAAACCAAGAATCGAAACCAGCTGTATCTAAGACTTCATCGTTTGATGCTTCTATTTTTGAAGTGAAGCAAAAATCAAAGAAAATAAGAGGAAAAAAAGAACCAGTTGCTGGGCAACTAGGATTCGAACTATTTTAAAGGGGAGGAATATGGGATGATGGAATTTTTACAAGGGGTGTTAGGGTTCCTTTTGAACCTTGCCCAATTTAAATTCGAGATGATGTTAGGATTTGCAGTAGCAATTGAATGCTTGTGGGTGGAAAATTGGATAAAGCAACACATGAAAGAATATATGCAGCAGCAAGTAGAGCTACGAGAGTATCGAAATCCACTATTGGAAAAAGCAGAAAAAGAGGAAGAAGTGGTACAAACGGCAGAAGATATGGCCGATTCTGTACATAAAGAACCAGTGGTATCAGAACTAGATGAAGCGGCAGTGCAGTTATTAGAGGATTTGCAAGCAGAATTTGCCGAAGAGGATCAACCAGAAGAACCTTGTATCCATGTTGAAGCGGAAAATTGTCTCACTATGGAAGATTGGTCTGTAGATGAAAACATCGATGAAATTGCATCAGATGATCGACCAACCTTCCAACCACAAGAAAGCTTTGTCGCATCGGTTGTAGGCTTCGAAGCAAATTTTCTTCATTTAAATTGTTCGGGGAGAAGAACATGGAAGCAAGTAGCAGATCATATTCACTCAGCATCCATTGAACTCGGTGATTTAGTGTTGGTGCATTGTGATGAACAGAATGTCGTTACATCTATATTAACTTTAGATACGGATGTATCAGATGATTATATTATTCCAGATGAAGAATATGATCGAAAAATTGTATAAGGAAAGGAGAGCGACATTTGTCGCCCTTTTCCCATAGGGAAAAAAACATTTTTTCTTATTTTTTTCTATGGGAAAGGTTAAACTATTACTCGGAGGTGGTACTTATTACCCAAAAAAGGGTAATTTTACTTATTTGTTAGGATAAAAAGTACCTTTTTATAAATAAATTTGCCTACATCGACATGGTTCGACTGAACTATACAAAAAACTTAGGTAAACTATAAAAGTATTTTTTTAAAAGGACTTTTACAATCATCAATTTATCAATTTTATTATGTATTAACTTTTAATGGGGTGACAATATGCTGTTAGCAGAAGAAAAAATAGAAGATGTGGTGAAAGACTTTCGAAAAAAGAAATTAAACGTTGGGTATATGAAATTTAAGGTGAATATGATGGATCATCAACATCAATCACCCAATCTGGTCTTACATAGTGACACGACAGAAGGGGTACAACAACAAGCGGATTATTATGATAACATTTCTGATAATCTCATGGCGCTTCAACATCAACTGTTAAAACCTTTATATGACCATTTACAAGGACTTTATGAAGTAGAAATAGCAGTGGATGATGAGGGGCATTTTTTAATGGATTCGGTATCTATTAAGTTGCAACTGTTATTACCACAAGGTATTGATAACATGAAAGCTCATTTATATACACGTTTACAACCTTATTGTCTCCTTTATAAATATATTCATAAGATGGAATTTAAAGGAACTAGAGGACAACTTCGCAACGTGTTGTTTCATGCTGAACTGAATCCAAAGGAAATCAACAAAATCTTTAAGCAATCTCAAGTGAATTATAATATTTTGAATCATTGGATGACGATCGTTCATAAAGTTTGTCGAGATATTTACACAGATAATGAGCACTCTTATTCAAATGGGTTTCGGGTTGTTGCGGGGAAGATGCATTATCATAATCGTACTATTCGTCGTATGAAGAAGTTTACATTATAAAAGAAGGGGATGTCATATGTACTGGATTTACACAGGAATGGTTGATTTTGTACCTAAACCGGAGGAACGTCAACAATCTGCTACGGGTAATGGTATAGAGCAAAAAGATATGGGAAGTTTCTTTATGGAGATGGGGGCTTCCCTCGATGAATACGCACCACTTGTTGGGTTTTTATTTACAGCTATCCTAGCTTTAATGTTTGTATATGGTGTTGTTAAACTAGGATATGCTCTTACGACGAAGACGGGGATGCAATTAAAAGGGTCTACAGGAATGTTGATTACCATCCCCATTATCGTGGTGTCGGTTCGATTGTTTTTTATCTTTTCCTTTACAACAAAAAAACCGGATGTTACACTCATTGTAAGTGATGTGATAGCTTTTGTTCAAGGAACTGGGTTTTATACCGCTTTAGGAATGGTCTTAATTGCCTTGATTATGCGGTTGTTTTATAAATTACTCAATCACCCAGAGTATGGTAGGTGGAGTAAACGGCTCTTTCAAGGAGCTGTCCTCCTTACCATTTTATCTGCTATCATGCCGACTGTAATTCAGAGCATTTAAGCATGGAGTGGAGGGGGATTACGATGCTACGTGTTGTCGTGGATAATACGATAAAATATAAAAGAAAGAAAAAGGACATTCCAACTTGTCGTACACATTGCGAACTGTTTGATCCATTCACTGAAGAATGTGGCGTATTTAAAGATGTAAAAGTAGATGATCCAAGCATTGCCATCCGCTGTGGTCATATGATTCCGAAAGAGGAACCAGAAGATGAATCTCTTTATCTTCCTTCGACGATAGAGGATGAGGAGGAGTCTGATTATGTTTTAACAGAAGAGATCGTATCTTATGATAACGATAATACATTCTATGAATTTAACGGGGAAAAATTTGTGGAAAAGGATTCTTCTTATCCGTCTAAACCAGATTATGATTCCCAACGAGAAGATGCGATTTGGTATATTTCAGAGGACGAGTCATTTGGTTGCTGGATTATTAATAAATCGAAACATAAATTTTTGGATGTTAGCCATACAAAAGAAGTAAAAAAAGGATGGCATGAAAAGGTATATCAATCTCCTTTTCCGCTTCATGATCACAAAGCTGCGTTAACCTTAGCGTCCAAAATGGTGTGGTTTGTGGATAGAGATGGTTATGGTCAGTATGCGTTATTGCATGATGGGAAAGTAGCTATGATTTCATCTCCTCGTCCGAAGGGCTGGAAGCCATCCTAAATTCGTATCTATGCAGAGAATTATATTTTTGCTATAATAACGTTAATAATGAATAGCAAAAGGGAGTCCCCCTAACAGACCTAGGTATGTTGCATACCTACTTTGTTAGGTGGGCTCTTTTTTTTTGCTTGTAGTGGAAAGGAGGTCTTTTTCATGTCGCAAGAATTATGGATTGTAGACAAGCAATTATCTTTTCGTGAAGGGTTACAGTTCTTGTTGCAGCAACATTTGGAACATTTAGAAGTCCAAACATTTTCGTCTGTGGAACAATTACCCTTCCATAACAGTAGTCAAGTGGCTTTAGTTATCATCGAGCCCTTTCTGCAGAATCATTTACTTCGTTATGTACAGCAATTAAAGCAATGTCACATTCCCACTGCATTCATCACGATGGAGCAGGAGAAGGAGAGGTTATTATTTTATTTAGGCATGCATATGGAAGGCTATCTTATGAAGGATATGTCTACGAATGACTTAATCAGAGTAATAGATTCCTTATTGCAAGGGGGGCGATATCTCCATCCACATCTTGGTTCCATGTTGTTAGATTCAACGTACACAACACTTATTCAAAAATGATATTTACTTTCGGTGTAATATATGGTATATTTATTTTAAACACAAAGCACTGGGAGGAATTAATTATGCATACAATTGCTATTTTTGGAGGATCGCAAGAGAACACTTTTAAGAAAATTGGAGCAAAACACCATTGTAGAGTACTTTTTCATAATGGGAAGACCAGGAATGGTGGATTAAAGCGTGAATTTAAAAATATTATCAAAAAAGCGGATGTCGTGATTGTGTTGTATGGAGCATGTGGTCATGTTTCCGTTGATTGTGTTAAAGAAGTGAGTAAGAAACTAGGAAAAAAAGTTTTATTTCATAAAGGATTTGGTGCATCTGGTGCTATTCAAAAAGGGGTCCATGCGATGGACAAACAAGCAGCATAACGTAAAGAAGGTGAGAATTAGTGACGAAACCTCTGATCATTTGTGAAAAGCCGGATCAAGCACAAAAGCTTGCAGATCCATTCCCGCACCAAAAAGGAAAAGGGCACATCAAAATACAAAGTTGTGATGTTTTCCCTGATGGGGCAATCGTAACCAATGCGGTGGGACATGTTCTGCAACTAAAAGATCCAAAAGCGTACGATGAAAAGTGGAAGGAGTGGAATGTTGAAAACTTGCCGATCATTCCACCAGATTACCAATTTGAATATGAAGTGGATCCTTCCAAAAAAGGTTTGTTTCAAGAGATTAAGAAATGGGTGTATTCGAATGATATTTCTTATATCGTGAATGCAGGTGATCCAGCTCGTGAGGGTCAAGCCATTATCGATGAGGTACTTACTTTTTTAAATAATAAAAAGCGAGTGAAACGATTTTGGTCCACCTCTTTATCTAAAAAATCCGTCAAACGTACCTTTCTAAACTTAAAAGACAACAACGATTATCAACATTTATATCAGGAATCATTGGCAAGGCAACATGCCGATTGGATCATTGGCATGAATTTTACTCGTTTAATGACCAGGTTGATTCAAGCCAAAGGAATTCAAGGTAAGCAGGCTATTTTTTCAATTGGGAGATGCCAAATACCCTTAACCTCTATCATCTATGATAGGGAAGTGGCTATTGAATCCTTTGAATCCGAGCCCTATTGGGATGTGATGGCTACTATTCAGACAGCTAGCGGTACATTTCAGGCACAATGGTTTAATGAAAAGCAAACACATATATTTCAAAAGCAAGGAGCGGAAGCCTTACAAGATATTTGTAGGGGGAAAAATGCTTATATTTATGATGTCAAAAAGGGAATCCAAGCAAGAATTGGCCCCGACTTTTTATAACCTGCCTGCTATACAAGCAGCTGCAAATAAAAAGATGGGCATTTCTTCTAAAAAGACATTATCTATATTACAACGGCTATACGAACGAGGTTTAATTAGCTACCCAAGAGCAGAGCCGGTACATGTGACAGAGGAAGAATCCAAAACATTTCCGACCATACTGGATAACCTAAAAGAAATACCCTTTTATCAACAGCATATTCCGGATCCTTATCCGGATTTGACGAAAGTTAAGCGATATACAGATGCTTCTAAAACGGATGATCATTATGCTATTATTTTAACCGAAGAAAAAGTAGATCCTAGTACGCTCGACAGAGAAGAAAAGGTGCTTTACGATATGATTGCTCGCTCTATGATTGCTGCTCATTTACCACCCTATAAATATGAGCAAACGGAAATCATAGCTGTTATTCACGAAAGCTTCTCATTCAAAGCCAAAGGGAAAAAGACCATCGACCTAGGGTGGAAGCGTTTGTATCCACGAGACGATGGAAAGGGACAGGAAGCACCACTAATACTACATGTAGAGCAAGGAGAATACTTAGACGTTCAGAGTATGCAGCTATCCGAGGGAATGACTAGTGCTCCGAAGCGATTCTCACAAGGGGATCTAGTACAGTTAATGTCTAACGCTAAAGCATATATGACAGAAGAAGAAAAGAAGGATTTTACAAAAAATGAACTATCATTAGGAACCGTAGCCACAAGAGCAGATATTATCGAAAAGGTAATCAAAGTTGGTTACATTCGTATTGAGAAGAATAAAGTTTACTTAAAGCCGAAAGGTCGTTTATTGATGGAAGCCTTAAAAGAAGAATCTTTCTTTACATCACCACTGACGACAGGGAAAATGGAACAAACATTATCGGAGATTGGGAAAGGAAAACAAACATATCATTCGTTTGTGCAACGAGTAGCGGAGATTACACAGCAGCGAATACCTGCCATTCAAGAAAGGTCTCATGCCTGGGACTTCCAATCGTATCATCACTATTTTCAGAAAGAAGAGTCAATTGGAGCTTGCCTGGCTTGTGGTGAAGAGGTAATAGAGTTAAAGGACTTTTATGGATGCAGTGGTTATCGCCAATCACATCAATGTCGTTTTAAAGTAAATAAAAAAATAGCTGGTAAATCGATATCTTTACGTTATGTCAAAGATTTACTAACAAAAGGACAAACGGAGTTCATTACAGGGTTTCAGAGCTCCACCAAAGAAGGAACATTTAATGCCTGTTTAGTATGGGATGAGACCAAAGGAAAAATTGGCTTTCGATTTACACGGTGATGACAAGGGGAGGAGTTAATATGCATTCAGCAACATTAGCAAATCAAAAGATCGTCAGTGCTCGAGAGTATCATGCAGAAGTACATGGTAGTCGTCTATATTGTATGGACAAGTCTTGTCACGTTCCGGTTATATTTGTACCTGGTAACGAAGAAAAAACGCCTCATTTTAAAACCACTGGTAAAAATGATTCAAAGCATGTAGAGTCTTATGGCTTTTACAAGCCGTTATCGTTTATAGAGACCATTCAGAAAGTGGAAGAATACCAGGAAGACTTTTTAAAGGAAAGAGGAATGAAAGAGAATATCGTACGCTTGAATTTTAATAAATTAGATCCAGATTATGAGCCTAAAACGGTAGATAGGGATCCAAAACAACAGAAAAAAGAGGATACATCTGAAATTAAAATCAAAGCAGAACAAGACACGCCAAACAGCATCACTTCCCTTTCTTCCCTGGTAAAATTAATGACGTCATCCGATCCTGATATTCTAAGCTCCATCATTGTAAGTATCAAAGGGAAGAAAATACCAATTTATTCACTTATTATTAACCAAGAGGAAGCACATGAAAAGGTATGGCACGATGAAATAATTTCGAATGTCGGTTATTTTGTGTTCGGTGAAATCGATAAAGTCTTACGAAGAGAAAAAGTCATGTATATCAATTTTAAACCAGTCAATCAGGTGCTTTTTTCATTGGTAATTTTCGATCAGTATTTCAAGTACTTTTCATATACAGATGACGAGTTAATAGGCAA
The DNA here is from genome assembly GCF_010993965.1 of Gracilibacillus sp. YIM 98692. Classification (GTDB taxonomy): domain Bacteria; phylum Bacillota; class Bacilli; order Bacillales; family Amphibacillaceae; genus Gracilibacillus. Next base: position 154,495 of record NZ_WIXM01000004.1, read on the forward strand.
GAATGTTCTAGCATGGGGACATCTTCGTAAAAATACATATCAGGACAAAAATACGACGGAAATGGCCATAAAGTCCGATAAATATATAGAGTTCTTAAAATAAGAGAGAATAAAAGTTTGTAGAACGTAACGGTTTTACAAGCTTTTTTTATCAGCTCAGTTACTTGAAAAACGTTAAAGATATGGTAGAATATATCTATAATGATATAGGAAAAGCGGGAATCCCCCGAAAAGATCTGATGCCTACACGATACGTGTGTTTATTTTTGGTGCATTCATTGGATTTTTTCGGGGGATTCTTATTTTCTTTATACAACGTCTATAATACCCAGTTTAATACTTTTGTAAATGGTGTGTGACATGTTATCCGCTTTTAATTTTTGTAAAAGGCGTTGCTTGTGATTTTGTACGGTCGAAACACCGATGGACAGGTGGTTCGAAACTATATCTGTGCGAGACCCAATATTCACGAAACATTCTAACACATCTAATTCCCGATTGGTGAGCAACCTCTTTCCTTTCCATCTATTAACGACTAATACCCGAGTCTTACGGCTATTTTGTAGCATGATAGGTTCTTGCTGCTGTACAGATTCAACTAAATATTGATGATAAGAAGCACTTAAATAGCTGAGGTATTTTTCACTTACGTCCAACATCTCATAAAAGTCTAAGTCATCCACGTTCACTAAGTAGTAAAAGCCGTTTAAAATAAACGATGATACGGTATGCAAAGACAGATGTTGTTTCGCGCGGATCAAGATTTTGGTCTTGGATAATGTATGTAAGGTGGAAAGGAAAGGTTTATATTGTTCAAATAGGTCACCTTTTTCTGCATCGTTAATATAAAGTACGAGATAATTCGGTAATGTAAGAGTATGCGTAATATTGCTGTGTTGTTTTATATCAAGCCGATTGGTATCCAGTATGTCTCCTTGCAGGTTTACTATTACCCAGGTAACCGGTAGGTTATTCATTGGATGAACCCCTTGTTTAAGTATTGTCAGCATATACGCATCTCACAACATAAGCCTCATTTATATCGAGTATTCTTTTTTGTCTTAATCCAAATAGTTGATGCGCATGAACCTTATCCATATAATACCATTATATGTCATAAGATAAAAGTTATTTTATAAAAATAATTTTATGATATGATGTAGATGTGCTATTTATAGTGTATATTTACCTGATAAGGGAAGTGACAAATCATGAAACAGTTAGACTTATTCGGGGAAGAGTCGAATTTACCCCATAAAAGAGATCACCCAGCCACTATCACTTTGGATGTGGGAAAAAGAGTAAAAGTAAGAGATGTTACAGAAGTGGAAGGGAATGCATTATCGATTGAAGACTATTATTATTTGCTTCCTTTCCGCAATCGTAAAGGTGTCATTGAAAGCAAGAGACAAAATATACAGAAAAACCTTTATACATATGTTGTGGCATTTGATACGGATGTGAAAGGGTGTTTTTATGGAGCAGATTTAATCACTCTATAATTAGAAAGGAGTAAAGATGAGTGGACATGTCACATAATGAATTCATGAACATAGAAGAAGTCGCTAATTATTTAAATGTTTCGATCTCAACCGTAAATCGATATATGGCGAATCACCTGCTATACCCTTATAAAAAAGATCAGTCGGATAAAGGAAAATGGATCTTTCATTATGAAGAGGTGAAAAAAGTCAAACAAAGCTTAGATAAACCAGGTTTAACAACTGGTGAGGCTGCTCAAGAGTTAGGTGTCAGTTCGGTCACCATACATAATTACATTAAGCGTGGTGAATTAAGAGCTATTAAACAGACTTACAAGCGAAAGAATCGCTATTTTATACTGCAAGAAGAAATCAATAGGTTTATCGCTGATCGGGATAAACAAGGGAAAAATTTTTATGATGAAAAAAATAATTACTATTTATATCAACCATTTTATCGTGAACAAGATGGCTATCAAGCTCGTTTGATGTCGCTGGAAAAAGAAGGGGAAGTACAGACAGAAAATCAAACTATGACTATACAGGAAGCGATAGAAAATGGTTATAAGCCTTCACCTATCCAACCAACTAGTGATTGGATTACCAAGATGGGATATGTGGTCTTATCTTTCCAAAAGAAGGCTGTTCCTATGGAACGTGTGTATCAGATATTAGAAACATTTTACCATATCATCGGACATAAAAATATTCGAATCTATGATGAAAAAGATCGTCTTTGTATTGAAATGAAGCCATGCAAAATAGAAGATCCGTCATTTCGAGAGGAATCTACCCTATCCTTTTTAAATCATCACTTGGTTGAGGGAAGAATTGAATTAGATCCTAAGGGCGTATTATTTGAAAGTGAATTATCGGGTATTACAGCTCACGTTCCCATATCTGTAAAAGAAATGATTGTTGAAGAAGCTAAAAAACAAAATAAGTCCGTTAATCAATATGTTGCGGAGTTATTGATAAAACATCATGTACCGAAAGAGGATACTAAACAGTAAAGCGAATTGAATGGACCCTACCTGTAACAAATGAAGTAGGATATTCTGATACGAAAACTATAAGATATCGAAGGATCAAAAAAAAATATATGGTGGTGATAGTATTTGAAGTCAAAAATTATTGTCATTACATTAATCGCATGTACAATAATTTTCTCTTTCTTAGATCAACCAACCGCTGTGAAAGCATATACAAACCAGTCAAAAGTAGTAGAATTTGAAGAAAGCTCATCTAGATCAAGATCAAAGACAATTACTCTACCGTTTGTAGATAGCATACAAAATGTAACTGTAGATACAGGTGATGTATCTTATTCTTTAAATGGGGATCAATTAAAATTATATGTTAGCAATGGTCGCTGGGTGTCAAGAGATTCTTATTGGGATTCCAAAAAGTATAGCAAATCTGCATCTTTAGTCGATTCTAGTTGGTCTACTGGATGGAGCCAAGTATTATACTCATGTGTAGATGGTTCTTGGAAAGAAGATTCCAGTTATCGAACAAACGATAAAGGAGATCGCTCTTATAGTGATTCTGATGGTTATAGTGGTACTTTGACATATGACGATCATTGGCCTTCGTATACACGTGATACAAGAGATTGGCCATGTAAAGATGGAGAAACTGCTGAGTATTATAATCAAAATGATATTTTATTTACAGGAACAGCTTACAAAGGTGGATATTATTACTATAACTATAAGTATGCCTATAATGTAACTATATCATATGTAGAACATACACTTTCTGGTCAAGTGAATCATACTGATAAATGGAAGCAAATACATGATAGTTTAAATCATTCTCCAGATCAGTTTTATTCAGGGGAAAAATTTTTGTTGTTATCAGAAGTAAATGATGTGTACGCAATTGAGGATGTAACAGTCGAATTTGTGGGAGAGCAATTAAATGATAATGTACTAGAGATTACGACAAGTTTACAAGAACAATATGCAGGGGCACCGTTGTATGATGGTGAAATATATAATAATTCCATGTCAAATGCGGAAACTTACTTAAAGAATGGACCAGTTTATTTTATTTTTACTGCTGAGTGGGCGAATGGCGAAGTTAAACAAGATGTAGTGGAGGTAGAAATTATCGGTAATGTTTATGAGCCGTTCTTTTATCATAGAACTAATTAAAAAGAGAAGGGTAAACCTTCTCTTTTTCTCTTATGGTTCAATAATATATTTATGCTTCACTTTTACTTTTAATTCCATTTAACAATAAGATCGTTATCATATACATAAACTATACTATTGTTTAATTGTACAGTATCACAAGTAGAAAGAGTTTCCTTTATAGCTCCATCCAATTCAGAATATGTTGCATCTACTCCATAATCGATAGTAGTGTTGACGAATCTGTCATAACTACTATCATATTCCAAATTTTCAAGTGGGAATGTACCGATATATTCATAATGACTAGTGGTTACATCTGAATTATTAGTGCAATATTCTTCTACTGGATCTTCTGTAGATGAATCTTTATCATCATTGGTATTATCATCTATCGGATCTTCTGTAGACGAATCTGTTCCATCATTGGTATTCTCGTCTATCGGATCTTCTATAGGGGCTTCTGTTTCATTCTCTGTACCGTCATCAACCGGATCTTCTGTTGTAGAGATTGCTCGATATAAAAAAGTAGCAAATTGAGCTCTGCTTACCTTTTCATTAGGACGAAAATCATCAAACTGATTCGTTATGCCATGTTTGGCAAGTAATTGTACACTTTCCTTATGAGAAGATGAAACATTAGAAAGATTAATGCCTTTATTGACTCCATTATCTTCAAGATCAAAGGCTCTAGATATAACAGTAGCCATTTGAGAGCGACTTAAATACCCTTCATTAAAATTTCCTTCACTTCCTTTAAAAATCCCCTCATGATATGTTGTGGCTATGTAATCAGCATAATAATGAGATTTATCTACATCTTTAAAATTTGATAGGACTTCTTCTGCATTATTTACGATAGGTAGATCAAGTGCTTCAACAAAAAGTTTTGTGGTTTGTGATCTTGTTATACTTTGTCCAGGTTTAAATTCTTTACTCCCATCCTCTAATGTATATCCATTGATAGCCCCTTTATTAACTAAGTAATCAATTCCTTCAAAGTGAGAAGATGCATTAGGAACATCTTTGAAATTACCTTCATTTGCATAAGCGAAGTTAGTAGGTAAAATGAATAAAATTAGAGATAATACAATGAAAGTAGAGCTTAATTTAATTTTTTTCAACATAATCATTTCTCCTTTTAATTTTTAGTTGTCTTATTTATAATCCTATTATACACTTAAAATGTTTACACGTAAACTATTTATAGGAAAATATTAGAATTATTTAACTTATTAGTTAATATAAACCAATTATAAATATAATAAAGGAGTGATTTTATGAATAAAAAAGACAAAGAGGTATTACCAAAAGCATATAGAATTTATCCTTTTTACCATAAATTGTTTTATTCTTGCTTTATGATTGTAAATCGAGACAATTTATCTGATTATTTAATACGTAAGCATTATAACTATCAAGATATTCCAAAGATTATTGATAATTCTACTACACATAACAAAAGAGAGTTTTTTGAAAACATTATATTAGACCTTGAAGATGCAATAGATACAGTGAAAAATATAAAAGATAGTAAACGTATTACTCAGCTAGCAGAACATCATTCAACTAAAGATAATAATAGTAAAAAACCAATCGTTATTCGTATATCAAGTGAAGTCGATCAGAAAATAAAAAAAATTGCTAATAAAAAAGGAATGAAGATCGGAGAGGTTATAGAAATTGCAATAGCCCATCATATTGAGAATGCATCGAATAATTATTATGATTTAATTAAAATAGGCATAGAAGCCCTTAAAGATTTAAGTCCAAAGTAGATTCTTATATTCAGTTATAATCCGTGATCTAATTTGGTCTTTAACTTCTATTTTTTAATATTATTTTTGTTTCCTTACATGTGGGGGATAGGAGTAAAAGATATTCCTGATATGTATAGTATTTCGCTGATCAAGCTAAACGATTGAGCCGATACCACCACCGCACATAAAAAACCCTCTTAGTACGATGTTCATACGTATCAAAAGGGTTTTTCTTTGGTTAATGAAATGTGTTTCCTTCACTTTTCACTCGTTCTATGTATGTTCGTTTGTATTGTAAATATTTCCTTATATCGTTTAATTCTTTAGGTAAGTAGTCTATTTCATCCTCAAAATAAGAAAACAATTGTTGGCTCTCCTTGTCATATACTCGGATGATAAGAAGATCTAAGTCCTCATCTACAAGAATGGAACGTATTTCAAATCGGTTTCTGATACTTCGAGTAATAAACAATTTAATCCCTCCTTTCCCACCTAATACATTCGGTATTTACCATATTATTCCTCGTTAAATTTCGTTTACATATTCGTATCGTAAAAATTAATTGGTCTTAAGATGGGATGGTTAAGGCATGTAAGGATAAAAAGGTATTGTTACTTTAGTTTACCAGAAGAATATTCTTGGAAAGGGGGGAGAGCAACCGATAACTTCTTTGGAACATTTATATTCCGAGGTATAGACGTGTTTATTTACTTTTTCCCACAATTATTATATAATTTATTTAGGTGACGAGAACACTAAGGTCTTTGGCGGGACCTAGACTCTCATGAAAACAATGCAGTACTGGACAAAACAAAAGACGATGTCGCGACAATGAAACCATTGTCGCCCCAGGGAAAAAAGTCACAATCAACTGAGGGATTGTGGCTTTTTTTATATATAATGGGTATAACGAAGTCATATTCATAACATAATAAAGGAGAAGGGGCCAACCCTCCACCTTACCGTTCCAGCCACTCAGTGAATTTTTGGCGTTGCAGTCTTTGTTTTTCTTACTGAGGATAAGAAAAACGAACGGATCGATAGAGTTGTTCCCCTTCATACTAGCCATGAGTGTGATGCTATTTACACCACTCAATCAATAATCTTATAACATTCGTTATGAGATTACCTGCATTCAAGGAAAGTTGGAGCCTGTCCTTCAACTTTTCTCTTTTTCGTTGGCGACGAGAAAACACTAAGGCATTCACCTCCTTGGGCTGGCTGCGAAAAAATTATATCATACTATATAAAAAAAATAACGAAGTCGTGATTTTTTTATTTTTATTAAAAATATATTCTATTAAAGTAAAAAGATTGTTGAAAGACAATTCTCATTGTTTTAACAGAGGTCCTTCCTTTTGGGTAAGGGGTTTTTTTGTATTTAAGGGGAGATTAAGGATTAAATCATTTATTTTGTCATATATTTATTTTTTTCGTAACCTTTTGCTATTTGAAGTGTTTATAAATTGAATACATAACAGAAAGGTGAGGAAAAAATGAAAAAAATATCACTTCGAATCGTACCAGCAATACTTATAGGTGTTATTGTTTTACTATCTTTCTCGACAACCACAGACGCTGCAAAAAGGTATAAATATGGTGCTAAGACACCCCCTCCCGTTGAAGAAATGAATACAGAAGGATTTTTTAACTCTAATCACAAATACTTGCTAGATGGAACTAATCTGTTATCCCAATATGATTCTTCTTATGTTCGTTTAGAAGGAACAACATACGCTAAGCAAATAGTAGATTCTATTGGAATAACCTTCTACCTTCAAAAATGGAATGGGAGTTCATGGGAGTATGTTGGATCAGGTAGTACTTATAGCGATTCTAATCGAGATGTATTTGATAAAACTGTATTACGTTATGCAGAAAAAGGATATTATTATAGATTAAAAACTAAGCATTGGATCTCTCACGATGGGGTATATGAGCAAGGAGAGGTAGTAAGTGATTATATTTTAATGAAGTAATTCAAAAAATTTAAAAAAATCATTAAAGAAGGCGTTACCAATTTGATTGTTGTTTGTTTTATTAATAACAACATAAAGAGACTTCTCTTAATCCTTCTTTACGATTCTATCAACGTGATATTTAAATTGAACTATGAGTGAAAGTCATTCTATCTTTTTCATTATGGGTAGGAAGAAGGATAGAGAAAATTAATATTAAAAGGAAGTGATATAGAAGGGAAAAAAATAAAGAAAACGAGAAATTCAAAACAAGGAGGACGGTTAATATATTATTCGTAAAAAATGACAGATATGAAAAAAATAAAAGGTAGTCAATTCAAAAATTTTGTGGTGTGGTAGATATACTGGTTGCATTCAAATATTTATTTATTATGAGGTGATTAATCATGAATAAAATATTGTTCTTTTTATTAGTATTAGCACTCCTTATTCCAAATGTTGTTTATGCTAATCCAACAAATAGTGAAAGTATCAGTGGAAGTTTCTTAGATGAAACAATTGTTGAGCAAACTTTAAAAAGTGGTGAGTTAAAGGTTCCTCAAAATAAAAGAATCAAACTCCACCCTGATAAGCTGTATCTAGATAATAACCTTATAGAATTGGAGGGGTATATAACTAGAAGGGAAGGAGCGGTAAAAAAACTTAACCTAAGCGGACAACTTTATGATAGTTACACCCAAAAAGAAGGTTTTGATAGTTATGTTGGAGATTTGAGTGACCAAAGCGAGAATTTTCAAGTTCTCTATTTTATGATAAAAAATGACAATGTGGACTATAAATATGCTTTTAATCAAAAGCTTTCAGATGAAAAAATCTTTATGCTTTATTTACAAGATGAAGACGGAAATCTTTACATTTTTGAAGAAAAGTTAGACCAAATAAATATTGATGCTTCTAAGATCAATACAACTAAAAAAGCTCAATCAAATATTGATTATCTATGGTTTACTAACGTATTAGAGCCAGACGAAATAGGTAAATCAAAAAATAATAATTACCATGACTCAATCGGAATTGCTTCTGTTAATTCTGATACAAAAGTATCACCTATTGTTTATAGAGATTGGACTTACGGAGGGGATGAGTTTAGGGAAAGCGCTTGGGCTAAGGTTTATGGATTGGTAAACGATGTACCTCAATACGGATCTTCGACAGCTCAAACTGACCTCAGACTTCAAGAATATGTATATAAAAATGGTGAGTTTTATAGTAATGATTCCAATTATAAACTTCAGGCTGCTGGTTCCCAAGCTCAACGTGACATTGAAGGGAAAATTGCATTTGGTTACAATACAAATGTAAATTATACCTATTGGGACGGCGAATATTGGGTTTGGAATGAACCTAATGTAGCTATTAAATTAAAATTAGCGACTGGATTATCACTTTGGAGTAACGGTCCATCTCTAGGCTTAGAGCTTGTTCAAGCTGAAGAAAAGTATTCAGGAAGTTCCAACTACACAACTTACTATCCTGAAGGTGATGATTTCCCCAAAAATGGTGTAATATATATCGAAAAAGAAAAGGATTTATATCTCGATAATCATGAAGAGAAACTATTTTTAATTGCAGATATTTCAACAGCTAAAAGTAGTGCAACAACTAATGTTTCTACAAGTGCTGAAATTGGATGGACATTTGATATATTTTATTATGACGAATTTGAGCCAGATGATTCGCAAACAAATTTCGGTTTTTCATTAGATTACATTTCAAACGCTAATTAGCATATAAAATTCCATTTGGGGGTAACCCAGATGGAATTTATTATTTTTTTTATATGTGATATCATTTTTATGAAAATAAAAGTAGAGGAAACAACATAAGAATCATTTTTAGAGAAATGTTATATATGGAGCATAAAATCACAATCAATAAGACAGTTACGTTACCTCTTATCTAAGGATTATTGTCAGGACAAGTTAAAGTACGCTGACGTTAAGTGCTTAACTTAATAAGGGTTCGCTTCAATATTTAAAGAATTAAAAGTTCTAAGGGAAGAAGTCATCGCTCTTTAACAAGTTTACATTTGGCGTGTCGGAGTTTTTTTAATGTTCTTCGTTCTTCAGTATTCACATAATTAGAAAAGTAACAAGATGTTATTTGAGCGATTGCATTAAATCTGTTAATTACTAGCCTCATGCTTGAACCAAGCATCTCTAAAAAGTGTGGTTCTATACTGTTTTTCGTAGATTGGTCTAATAACTACTTTTATCCCTGTATTTATGAAGCTTAAAGAAAAAACTAAATCAATGAATATAATTAAAGTTGAAGAGCCATAGCTCTGGTCATAGAAAATCAACAGTTTCCAGGTGAAAGTTGGGTTCCGTTCGCAATTGTAAAAAAGAGTGAATGGCAGTCCATTTTGAGTTACAGATTCTCACTCTAAGTGAACGAGACTTCGGTTAGTCTATTGTAAAGAACCTACAGGGAACTGAACATATCAATTTTTTCGTACGAAAGTTTAATATTAGATCTTGTATTTGAAAGGAGCTATAGAAAAATGCTTAAACAATACTATAAACAATTATTGATTTTTAGTGCTTTCTTAATCATTATATTATTACTTATTATTTATAACCAATATCAAGAAAATAAGAAGTATGAAGAGTACCTATCAAACGGGCTTAATGATGACATTCAAACACTTAATGATGCAATTGTAGATAACCAGAATATATATCAACAAGTGTCGGATTCTGAACACATAACGAAACAACACTTAATATCTCTTATAAAGAACAATAGTATTATTAAGAATCTTACTCAAAAATATGAGTATTTAGCTCTCCGCTTAAACCGTTTAGAATCTAATAAAGATTATAATGAAACAGGAAAAAATGCACAAACAATTTCTAGTTTTTTTAGAGTACTAGCAGGAAAAGAAAATTTCTGTTTAGAACCAAATAATCATTTTAAACAATCACGGAAATCTGAGCCAATTGCTGATTATTTTACTGAGGTTCGAAGAGATATTTGTAATCTTGAATCTGATGAAAAAAATGACGTACTTGTGAATTTAGACTCCGATTTGAAAGAGAAATTAGGACATATTCAAGAGTTGAATTCCTTTTGGATTGAAGCATCAAAAGCTTACGAGACTACCGAACGAGCAGATGACACTTTATCAAATGATCATTGGATAAACTTAATTGTTGATTTGGAAAAAGAAACTAAAGATTATTTATATAATAAACACAAAATATCCAATATTGAATTATTTTTGAAGAAATGAAAGGTTTCTTGTATTTGGTAATCAAATATTGCTGTTTTTGGCAGTATGTTATGAATGAAAAAAGAGCCTGAATATACAAGAAATGCATAAAAACTGCATATTTTTGGCTCTTTAAATCTATTCCTTATTGTGTTAAAGCACCCCGTTACTTCAATAACAAAAGCTGCTACTCACTTTTACTTAATTTCGTTACTTTATCTGCTCTAAATGGTTTAGCATCATTCATAATGTCTTTGTTAGAATTAAGGGTTACCTTTACTACTGAACCTTCACTAAAGTTCTGGATATTTAATTTCTTTCCACCTTGTTCTTCCAAAGTTGTTTCATCAGTAACTTCTATTGGACATTCATACCCCAAAGTATCATCCGTTTTGTTGACTTCATCAGAGCAATCTACTATAAACACATTATCATTTATCGCCTTTATTTCTCAGATAAATTGTTCAGTTTGATTTTTTTCTACATATTTTCAGCAAAGCGTATCAATTCTTCTTTTGGTAGATCCCCTAAAATAATAATGTATATATTCCCTTTTAGGAATTCAAGTTTTGAACTTCCGTCCTTGGAAACAGTTAAATACCCTTTACCATATTTAAGCTGCATTTCAGTAATATTTGCGCTTTTCGAACCTGAACCAACAGTAGTATCATTTTCAAGAGAATTTAATGTTACCCAAAAAGATTTTTCTTGATTTGAAAACGTAAGCCGTACCTTCTTTGAAATGCTCTTTCCTTGTAGCATAAATAAATCCGCATTTTTGAATTCATAGCCTTTTGGAACGTAATCAAAGGACGGGATAGGAATATCAGATTTCATTTGAACTGCTTCTAATGTTTCTACAGACACTATACTATTGGTAATATCCAAGTCATTATTTATGTTTTCAGTAGGAGGTTTAGTTTTAGCATCATTTTCCGCTTTGTCCTTATTTCCGAAGAATAAGGAATTAATCTCTCCTGGCATTTCCTTTAATGTTTGATAAAAAGGATTAAATGCCTTCGTTTCAACCATATTCCCAAAAATAAAAGCGCCTAAAAACATTGATATAAAAACAACTGATACGTTGCGAAGAAAGGTCTTTCGATTTCTCTTTTTTTCCATAAACCTTAATTGTTTTTTTAATTTTTTCCAAGATGGGCGATAATCAGACGAGTGCTCATCTGGTTTGTTATGTACCATCTTGTCGAAAGACTCATCAAATAGACGGTCAAATTCGTCCTTATTCATCTTGGAAACCCCATTTCATCATTTTCTTTTTTAGAACTTTTCTAGCACGGTGGAGCTTTTGCTTAATTGCTCCTTCTGTTGAATTTTGTTCTTCCGCAATTTCCTTATTAGACTTATGATCGATCCATTTTGCCTCTATAATGTTTTGGTATTCTGAATTGATCTCTAACATGCTTTCAGCAATGTTTTCTTCTAACATTTTGGCTTCAACCTTCATTTCGATTGGTTTGTCTCGTTTATTTATATCACTATTTATAACACATTCAACATCATCTTGGTTACGTATCTTTTTGTTTTTTCTAATTATATTTAAAGTTAAATTTTTAGTAACCACTCGTATCCATCCAATTAATTGTTGTTCATTCTCGATGTTAGGAGAGTTGTAAATTGTTTTTATAAAAGCTTCTTGCACTATGTCTTCGGCGGTTGAATGATCATTGATCATTTGTATAGAAACACCATAAACAAGGTTGTAAAAATCTTTGTAAACTTCTTCTTGTTGAGACCTATCCAAAGAGGCAAAATCAGTCTTAGTAAGAAGGAAAATTTTTGTCTTCATATATGATACTCCCTATCTTTTTTAAAATTTTTAACTGATTCTAATCTCCTATATCACTATTTTATTCTTTTATTATATTCTAGTAAAATTATACCAAAAAAATGATAGATAATGACAAATTAACATAAAACACGTCATTTTTCCGTAACCATTTTGTTTTCTAGGTGTTTTAATAATAGGTTTAGCAAATGGCTACTATTTTCTTTCTACCATACACGCCATATCTTAAGGAAAATAGGAATCAGCCAAAAAAAGGAGGGTAAGGAGATAATTAAAGCTAAGCATTTGTTATTTTTATTCTTTAAGGGAGGATCATTTTATGATTAAAAAAACGATTGTCGCATCATCATTAGTAGGAATGTTGTTAGTTAACATTGTTTCTACAACAGTATTTGCCGAGACCCCTAACAAAGCACCCGAGTATACGGGGAACGACCAGAATACTATAACACGTGAACTTACACCAGAAGAAAGATCTGCTGCCAAGAAAAAGGAAGCGGAAGTAGAGTCTTATTTAAAAAGTAAAAAAGAACAAGGTTCTGATGGAGGTGTAGAAGCCCAAGCGTGGTCGGCATTAGCCGTTCCTCATCATAAACAAATAGAGACGCATTGGTGCGGTCCTGCTAGTAGTTTAGCAGTAATTGATTACTTAGTTGACTCTACTCCTTCTCAAGCACAACTAGCAGATGTATGGGACCCTAACAATAATAAATATGGAATGAACACAGATCTTTATAATGGAACAACCTCACCTGATATGGCAAGATCAATTAATCACTGGATTGGTAGCAGCTGGTATGTGGCTGTATCTGAAGATAGTAAAGATAATCTTTGGAATAAAATTGTGTTTGCAACGGATTATAAACATCCTGCTAATTTGTTAGTGAATACAAAACATTTAAGTTGGTATAACGGAAAAGAATTGAGCCACTTTATTACTGCAAGAGGATATAATGATAACTATAATTATGAAGGTAAAAAAACACTCTATTTAGTTGACCCTCACTACAGTGATACTTATTCGGGTTATCATGAAAACGAACCTTTTAATAATGTATATAATGCAGTAGCTGATCAAAGCTGGCGCGAGAATGTAGTTTACTAGATGCGAAAGTTTCATCCCCTTCTTTCATTTAAGAGAAGGGGATATTTTAAAAAAGGGGGATACGATGAGACATCAAAAAATTCAGATGATTATTTTAGTTCTTTTCATGCTTATTGGTTGTTCAAATGAAACAAAGAGTGTAGATGAATCAACTGAAAAACAAATCGATCAATCTATGACAGAGGAAAAGTTTATAAAAGAGACTTATAATATAAAAACTGAAAGTTTCAACGTTGCACAACCAGATATTTATTCAGATACAGTTGTATGGGCGGGAAAGAATGAAAGGAAACAAAAAGGGATAGAACGTTTAGACTCTATATTTGTTTACGACAATAGCGAAAAAGAAAATAAGCAACTTTTTAAGACGCAATTAAAAGGTCAAACTGATGAAACACAGATAAATGAAAACTGGATTTGTTGGGTTGATTGGTCTGATGAATACGCATCAAATTGGGTTATTTATGGGTATTCACGCAAAGATGATGAATTGATACAAATATATTCTTCAAATGATTCTCCAAGTCCTGATAAGGGAATCTTACCTAGATTAACTCTATCAGATAATGATTATCTTTCCTGGATTGAGAAAGTAGAGAACGAAAATACCATAAAAAATGAAGTGAAGTTAGTTCATTTACCTACAAAAGAAATTAAGGCCATTTCAGACGTTAATTACGGTCAATCTATTGCTCATATTTCAAATAATTATCTCGTATGGTCGAGCGAAAAAAGCATCTATATCTATTCGTTGCAAGAAGAGGAGATAGTTGAAACCATTAACACTAATCAACTAGTTAATTTTCCAAAAGTGAACAATGATTATGTTGTATGGCAGGAGTTAGGGTCTGAGGGTCCAAGTGATTCAACTTTAAAAATAAAACAAATAGATATGGATGATAAGCCAATAGAAGTCGTCTTTAAAGGGAATATGTTTTTTTATGATATTGGTCATGATTATTTAGTCTGGCAAACCGGTGAAGAAATAAGGGCTTACTCGATAAAAACAAAAGAAACCAAGAGTTTAGGTGATGGATTTTTGCCATACATAAGAGGAAATAAAGTAGTCTGGGAGCAAGGTGAAGAGGATGATTATGTAATATTTAAAGTCGCTGAACTACAATAAATATAATACAATGTTCTAGTCGGAATGAAGTTACTATATTAAAAGGCACGTTGCCCAATTTCAATCAGGGTAGCGCGTCTTTTTGCTTTTTTTGTGTTTGGTTTCCTCTCAGCTTCATGTGTGTATATTTACAAACGAAATTTAAAAATTTTTTTAAAAAACCATAAATTATGAATTAGTTTTCAAACTATTGACGTCTTACTTGTGAGTGCTCTTTTATGGTTAAGGAGGGAAATAGGTGGATTATTTAAATGCTAATGACTTGCAATATAACAAAAAAACGGAAACGGAGCAGTTAAGTTCCTCCGAGTTGAGCTTTGAAAAAATTATGAATGATTACGGTACTGAAATTAAAAGGTTGGTATATAGCTATTTAAAAAACAACAGCGATGCGGAAGATGTAACACAAGATGTTTTTGTAACGGTATATCAAAAATGGAATACGTTTCGAGGACAATCAACCATTCGAAGTTGGATTTATTCGATTGCAATTAATAAGAGTAAGGATCACTTGCGGAGTTGGAAAGGTCGTAGCCATAAGTTAAATGAAAAGTTAAGGCGTTTCAAAGCTTCTTCTGAAAACCAAGTTACACCGGAGGACCAGTTAATCGAAAAAAATAGTAATAATTTATTACTGAATCAAGTAATGTCTTTACCAATAAAATACCGTGAAGTAATTATCCTCCATTATTTTAAAGAGTTTTCAGTTAAAGAAATTGCAGAAACATTATCTACAAAAGAAACCACCATAAGAACACGATTAAATCGTGGCCGCAACAAAATTAAAGATTTAATCCAATCTGAAAGAGGTGAGGAAGTATGGAAAAGAAATTAAAACAGTTAAAGGAAACATATGAAAGTCAGATCGGTACAACATTTACAAGCAAAGACAAAGCAAATGTGTATCGTAAAATTCAATCCGCTCAAGATAAAAGTCGTTTTAACTTATTGAATAAAGTCCCTAAGACGTTAACAGTTATAACATATAGTCTCATGGTTGTTTTAATTTTAGGGATCGCTTCCCATCAGTTGGAACTAATTCCAAAAGTCACTAATGGCGGAGAGGGACAAACACCACAAATCAAAGAACCGCCAATCAAGAAACCAATAGATGAATCAATAAAGAAACCGACTACAGATGATATAGAGGAAGAAAACACTCAAGATGAAACCTCCGAAACAATAAATACAAAGATGCAATTATCTTCAGAATTAGAGGAAATTTATAAAGAATATGAACAACAAAAAAACGACACCCTTTTAGAAGGATTAACCCCAATAGATGTATTTAAATTGTACTTTCATGCCATTAATAAGAAAGACTCAGACACTATTTACGCTCTCTATATAAAGGGTGAAAATTTTGGTACTCCTTCTAAGAAAGAGTATTTTGACGATCTTGACTTTTATGAATCCCCTTATACAGAAGATGCTGAAAATGATGAACTACATCAAGTTGATGAATTTACAATTCAATATCCTGATGAAAACAGAGCAGTAGTAGCATGGGAAAGTTCGAGGGGATCTACTCGTACCTTTCAGTTAATACACGATACTGATAAAAATGTTTGGAAAGTTAATTGGCTACCGTTTCAATAAGGTGTGGTGATCATAACTCAATTGAAAAAACATGCACTTATCTTTAATTTTACAAAGTTAGGTGTGTGTTTTTTTTGCTTGGCTGGTATATCAGCATTTATACGGATTGATTCTTACAATTTAATGACATGCTCACTAATAATAAGAATACACTTATAAAATGTTAATCTATGAAAGTGTGAAGAAAAAATATTTTTAAACCGTAACCAATCACGCTCCTGATTGTTCTATATATGTAACTAAGTAAAGTGAATTAGAAAGGGGAGCGTTATGAAGCGTTTATTAACAATAATCACATCTTTATTCTTCATTTTAGCTATTACATCCACTAGTTTTGCTTCAGAAGTAGATGGAACACCAAATTTTAAGGATTATTTAGTATCTTTTGACAATGATGAAGTTGATGTTAATCTAATTAAGAATTACGGTGGGGAAGTAAAAAGACAGTATCAGTACATGCCTGTTGTTTCAGTTAAATTGTCGGAGAAAGCAGCAAAAGCATTAGCAAAGAATGCAAAGGTTGAATACATCGAACCAGACGGTAGAGTTAAAGCTATTGGGCAAGAAACTCCTTGGGGAGTTCCACATGTGAAAGCTACGGAAGTTCAAGAAAGTGGTATAACAGGAACTGGTGTTAAGGTAGGTGTTTTAGACACGGGTGTAGATTTCTTGCACGAAGATTTAAATGTAAGTGGTGGAGCTACGTTTGTCTCAGATACGGATAATTATATGGACGACAACGGTCACGGAACACATGTAGCGGGAACTGTTGCAGCTCAAAATAATACCATTGGAGTTATTGGTGTGGCACCAAAAGTAGAACTCTATGGAATTAAAGTTTTAGACCAATCTGGCTACGGAAGTTATAGTGATGTAATTGCAGGTATCGAATGGGCAACTACAAACAATTTAGATATTCTAAACATGAGTTTTTCAGGGGAAACAGGATCTCGTACGTTACAAAGAGCTTTAGATAATGCTTATAATTCAGGAGTTCTTCTTGTAGGAGCTGCGGGTAATAACGGGTTTGATAGAAAGGGGAATGTTGGGTATCCAGCTAAATACGATTCTGTAATAGCGGTAGGTGCTATTGATCAACAAAATAATAGAGCAGATTTTTCAAGTGTCGGACGCGAATTAGAAATAATGGCACCTGGCGTTACCATTAAAAGTACTATACCAGGAGGGTATGCTTTCAGTAGCGGAACATCAATGGCTGCACCACACGTAGTGGGTGTAGCGGCTTTACTATCGGAGAGTAGCCCCGAATTAGATAATATTCAAGTTCGAAATCGTTTAAATGATACCGCTACTAATTTAGGAGATTCTTTTTATTTCGGAAATGGGTTAGTAGATGCCCAAGCAGCAATAAGCACTTTAGAAACAACATCAACTAAAGGTAACGGGACAAAGAAACCAAAGAAATAACAGAGATATTTCTTAAAATCGCTACCTTTTTGGTTCTAATGTGTTTTACAAATGAGATGTGAAAAAAAAGGGGGATAAAAAGAGGTAAGTATCAATGGATTAAAAAATTAATGAGGAGGATATTGAATGAAAAATTCTTTAATAACGTTGAAGTTATCTGTTGTTTTGTTGGCGGCTGTTTTAACATTAGGGATATTTATTCCGACTTCTTTTGTACATGCAGATGCCCCTGATTATATTGAGGGTGATGTAATGGGCGAAAAGGATAAAAGCATAAAGGACTCAAAAAGTAAATCTAAAGCTAAGTTTAAGAAATCTGAAATATCAATAGATAATGGTGAAATCACGATTGATGGAAAAGTAAAATACAATAATGAAAAATTGAATATTTCACTAGACGGAAAAATATTACCAATTGAAAAAGGAGAAGAGGGAGATCGCGTATTATTCGGTGATCTTACGGTTAATTCTGGGAGTGAAAACTTAAAATTTTTACAATTAAAAGTTGATAAATATTATAAAAACAATAAAGCTTCTATTAACATTCTATTAGAACACAAAAATACAAATGAGGTGTTAGTATTTCAAATTGAAATAAAAGAGGATATATTTGATAACCTCTCGCAAGCTGCTCAAACTAACGCTGATTCGTTAAGTAAAGAACAGTTATCACAAAAAATCATTGAATTGGATAGAGCACAGAGAAACAAAAGAAGTAGCTTACCAGAACTTGAAGATACATTTGAAGATTCCGCTTCATCCGACGAATTTACTACTATGGATACTGATATTTCTTACGTTAGTCGTTCAGAGTTAAGAAGGCTTATAAGTGATTTGGAAAGCGCAGGATATTACACATGGTTAGATTACTCTAATTATTCCTTGCCTCAAGATCTAGTCTCTACAGAAGGCAATTTTAAAAATGTTAGTGGTAATAATCGACTCTATGGTAATGGGTATAAAGATGCGTACGGAGCCTATCTAGTTGGTATTAGCACTGTAGATGTCAATAGTTATTCTTATACAAGCCCTAAGCGAGTTGTATTACAACACACATTAAGAGATGCAGTAACAGTAAAGTATGACCCTGGCACCAATAAAGTAAAACTCTATAAAAAGCAAAGAGGGATTAAATTTGATGACATTGATATCGCCTTAGGAAAACTAGATGATGATAATGTTTTTACAAATCATAATCCAAATGGTCAACTCAATAAACCTACTAGTAGCACTCCGTATGCAGCAAAAATGTTGCTTTCTTTAGTTCCATACGGTGGTACGGTTTCATCTGTGTGGGATTACTTACAATCTTTAGAATCAAAACCAACTATGTCACTTGGTCAGACTTATTACTACGCAAGTGATATAGAAGAGCAAAAAACTGAGAATGATGGCGATGTAATCAGAAATATCAGCTCTGGCAGTAATGATTTATATATGGGTATTCCTGGTGATTACTTTAACCTTAAAGGTGAAGTGAGTGATTACTATTCTAATGGTTATACTTGGAGTTGGGGTTGGAACTTTACTTATAAACCTAACTTCTAATAATTAATCAAAACATGTTATATCGCTGTTATCTCCTTCTTAAAAGTAAGGGGGGGTGACAGCGTTTTTATTTTGTAAGAAACTCAGTTACAATAACTTCAAAGGGAAGGTGAGGTTATTATGGTTAAACGATATTTTAAACAGATATTATTTCTAATCATACTTATTGCTGTTCTTGTTTTTGGTGTTAAACAATATCACGAAAAGAAAATGTACGAAGAATACATCTCGCATGTGATTACTAATAATTCTCAAGAGTTGATAGAAGGAATTGTGCAAACTAATACTATTTATGATGAGAGCCTCGACAACAACGAATTAACTTCTCAACAACTAAAATTATTAAGTATGTATAGCACAGATATCTTACAAGATTTCCAGTATAATTTAGGATTAGCTCAACAATTCAGTCTATATGCAGGTGATGGCGACACAGAGAAAATAAAAGAGGATTTACAAGAAATAGATCAATTTTATAACCATTTATTAAATAACGAACTGAAAACAAGAGAAAGTGAAGGAATGGTATATGAGTTAGATCCGACTTTGAAAGAAAAATTGACACATATCAACGAATTAAACAAACTATGGTTAGATTCAATATATACGGATATTGAAGAAGTAAGCAAACACGGTGACGAATTCGTATTTAATACTAGACAATTCCAAGAAAAACATGGTAACAACACGATATCTAGTCGGATTTGGATTGATATATTAATTGAATTAAGTGAAATTCACAAAGACTACTTAAATAATAACGAACTTTTTAGTATAAGCGAGGTTTTAAATTAAAGGGCGTAATGATAAAAAAATGTACGTTTGAAATAAAGATTAACGATATATTTGATTAAAGGAAGGGGAAAAGTGGAATCTACTTCTGCTATTTGGATTCGACGAACTGTTCTTATACAGGTACAAAAAAGTAAAAAGGTCGAAGCATTTATGAATACTACGACTCTTAGGCATAGTGCCCCCCGACTTTTTTACTTCTGTCTATTGTGATACCGGCATCTGTATAACTACTTGCACGGAGGATTGCTGTCGGACCAAACCTTTCTCGAATTTGATCCATTACAGGTCCAATATCCTTTTGTTTGGGATTATCAAATAGAGATAATTGCATACCGGAATCTTTACTTAAATTAGTTAAGGTGACAGACGCACGTCGAATAAGACTATCTCCATCATAAAATTTATGGAACAAATGTAAACATACCTTATACATTTCCATCGTCGTATTACTAGGAGCATCAATTGATATAGATCGACTAAACCCGCCACCAGTATCTCTAGAATAGCCGATAGATAGGTGAATGGTACGACCATACATATTGTCTGTTCTAGCTCTTCTACATGCTTCCTCGCACAATTCTAATATAACTGTTTTTATTTCTGTATCGTTATAATCACGTAATAACGTAATGCCATGTCCATACCCTTTTTGCTCCTTTTCAACGAAATCACCGTATATAGGGCTTAAATCCACACCCCAAGCGTGCCAATATAATTGTTCTCCGATTACTCCAAATCGCTTTTTTAACCGGTGTAAGGGGTGTTTTGCTAAACCTCCAAGGTTATAAATCCCCATTCTATTCAGATGATGTGTTAACCTTGATCCAATCCCCCAGACTTTACTCAGTTCAATTGGCCATAACAATCGCTCTACATCCTCATAACGGCATTCAGCAAGTCCTGTTTTGCTCTTCTTGGAATATATATCCATCACTACCTTGGATAAGAACTTATTATCTCCTACACCGACAACACAAGGTAAACCAAATTCTTCGTAAATAATGTCTTGAATCATTTTTGCTGCATCCATGGGAGATCCATATGATCTTTCATTTCCAAGTGTAAGCCAGCATTCATCGATACTGTATACTTGAATGGCTTCTGGAGGAAACAAGGTTGTCATTCTTTTGGTTATCTCCGCTGAGACATTTATATAGTATTGCATACGAGCTTTAGCGATCACGATATTAGGATCGTTTGGCAATTCAAAAAAGCGACTAACATTGCTAATGCCATATTTTTTCTTTAGAGCAGGGGAGGATGCTAAAACAATACTTCCTTTACGGTTGGGATCTCCTACTACTGCTAACATAGCCTTCATGGGATCAAGTCCTCTGCTAACACATTCAACACTCGCATAAAAAGACCGCATATCGTAACAGAGAATGTTGTTTCTCGGAAATTGTGAATAATCCACATATAACACCCCTAAACGGAACATTTGTTCCTATTATAACACAGCTATATCATTTGTATACTGGATATTTTTTACTTTATATAGTATTTTTACAAAATTTTTACATTGATTGGTTCAAAAGTAATCTATACCGTGTTAAAATCTATACCAGAATAATACAAATAATTCCAAATTAAAAGGAGTGTAGTGATTGAAAAAAATTTTATTTTCTACTTTTTCTGTTTTTTTGTTATTAGCAACCATGTTATCACCTAGTAGTTTTGGACAGATAGACCCATCCGCAATCCCAACTGAAAGGGTTTATGATTTAGGAACAGGTAAAAAAACATTAAAGGTACAATTAGTGTATACAATCTATGCAGCTGAACTATCAAATGATATAGTAGAAAAAGCAAAAAATAATGGCAAAGCTAAAAAATGGAAAATTACGAATAGGGTCGGTGACAAAGTTACCGTAGAGAAAGAAAAACCTAGAGGAGTTCAAACATTTTATCTAAACGGTAAAGAATATGAAACTGGGAAACATGGTATAGCAGTACTTAAGAATGTTAAAGCTGGAAAGTACGAAATTAAATATCAGGATTTAAATGGAAACCCAAAAACTAAAGTTATTAGAATTCAAGAGTTAAAAAATGAAGAAGAAGTTAAAATAAATGAAAAAATTGATTTTGTTGAATTCCTGGATAGGATGGAGATGGATCCAAAGAAAAATGAAAATAATACTTCCTCAAATGATCAAGATGTTTCTATAGCCACACATACATTTGATTACTCTAAAGGTCATGATGGTGAACATATTGAATACTTTGAACATTGGCATACAAATTATTCACATACACACAAACGAGCTTGGTATGAAAATAATTCATGGGTAACTTGTAATCGTTTTAACAATGATGATGGAGATCAATACTGGTATGATAAAGTAACAGATCCGGGTTCAGCGTGGGATAATTTTTATTCTAGTGATTGTGATATGGCTACTGATGATGGTGCTCCGTGTCCAATGTTTAGTGGAAATGGAGACGATAGATATTGTATGTCATGGAATTACTATTCAGATCACCGTGATTCAGCTAAGTGTTCAATGTGGGTAGGACATGAACCACTTTATCACGCACATACTTATGAAAATGGACCATCTGGATATTAAGTTAGTAACTCAGTTTAAAATACTAAAGTATTCTAAACTGAGTTACTGGAAAGCCTAAATCAGAATACAAGAGGAGTATAATTCAATATGAAAGATAACAAGAGTTGGCGTATACTTTTATTTGTAGGATTAATAGTCACTATTTTAGTATTTGTTTTTATTACACTTTATAGTAATGAAGTACATCAAACTTTTTATACATTAGAGAAAGCAAAGGAAGAAATACCTGATCATCATTTCAAAAAAGCTCCTCAACTTCCTAACAACTATAATATTAGAAAAATAACATATGATTGGGATTTAGAAACTCATCCGATTATTCAAATATACTATGAAACAAAGTCTGGAAAAGAAATAAAGTTTATGATTGCCTCACATCTTTTTGATAAGGGAGATCATGAAGAAATACAAAATTCTAAGATAAGTAATATATCATGGGTAAAGTACGAAGAGAAATATATTTTAAAATGGAAAAAAGAAGGTGAAACTAGCTTTAAATATTTAATTAGCAAGAACCCTGATCGAAACTTTCTTATTAAAATTGCTGAAAGATATTAAGCTTAATGTTATAAGACGAGAGTGTAAAATATTTTGTGTAAATAGAAATTGAATGTTCTATATGCATACAAAAAAGAAGCCCCTTTCTGTATAATAAAGTTAGCCTAAAATTCACAGAAGAGAATGAGCGAAAAGGTGTCCATTCCGGCAATTCTCGTAATAGAGTTTACAATCAGACCTACTTCATTGTATCTATCACAAATGCTTATACAGGACAGCTGACGCTTCTAAAGCTAAAGAATTACAAAAAAAAAGCGACTATATGAAGTCGCTTTTTTTGTTTTCGTTCTTTAATGCTTAAAAATGGCCAAGGGCTTATGCCGACTGCATAAAAGAAGGAAGGCGTAACAAACCTGTCTTCGTCTTATTTCTATATTTCACCCTAATTGGTTGTGGTTCAGCCAAGTAACGATAATCTTTAGTTTCTTTTCTGATCGGATATTGGTAAAGTTCTTTTCTAGCTGTTGGTGTAACACCTAATTCCATCACTCCGGCATACGCGCCATCAGGATATGCTAGGAGCCAACCAAACTTTGATTTACGGTAACCTGTCACAAGAACATCTGTGTATTGATAATTGATAACTTTTAACCAGGAGTGACTTCGCTTCCCAGCATGATACTTAGAGTCTTTCCGTTTCAAAACAATTCCCTCCAAGGATTGTTTTTCCACTAGATCATAATAAGCCTCTCCGTTTCCTTCAATGTAACGAACTTTGGATACCAGAGAGCTGTCTTCACTTAAAGTTTCCTCTAAAATGGATTTTCTATCTAATAAAGGTAAGCTGGTTGTCGACTTTCCTTTATACTTTAGAATATCAAATACAACGTAACTGACAGGTGTAGAATTGCTGTTTGACATGAATCGTTTCATCATTGCTTCAAAGTCGGGCTTTCCGTTAGTACCAGTTACGATTAATTCACCATCGAGAGTAGTTCCTGAAGGAATCTCAATATCTTTCAGCTCAGGGAATCGAGCAGTCACTTCATTGTTGTGACGTGTATATAGACGCACATTACCACTTGATTCTTTATGCAAAATGAGACGTATTCCATCTAATTTGAGCTCTGTAAGATAGTTCTCATCTGTAAAAGGTTTTTCTGATTTGTGTAATAGCATTGGTGATATAAACATGATAATCCACCTCATAATAGATTATAGAGGTCTATTAAGCTTATATAAATAGGGGGTTGCTGGAAGTCCCGCACTATTCCTTATTTCCTCTAACTATTTTTATGGAGGTTTATGGATTGCCTACAGGTGTTATTTTGTTGCTTAGAGTGAAAAAAGCCCTCTTTGGGGCTTTTAGGAAACTAATATTAATTTTTTTAGATATCTAATGCTCTTTATTTATTCTTCGGATATTTTCTTTGGTCTTTAATTTTTTTGCTAGCCTACCTAAGCTTTTTGCCTGCTTTTGTGTTATCCCGGATCGTGTTTTTTTCTTACTTTTGGTTAGAAACATATATTTTACTCTCCCTATTAAACTATTTTGTTAGCAATCATTATGAACAAAAATAACTTCTTTTATACGGTTCTAAACCTCCTTCCTTCCGTCATAAGCTTTACCATCTTACCAAATGACCAACTTACCCTGTTTTAATGTCGTGAAAATAACTTTTTGAAGGAGGGATTATGATGAATCATTCCAGCAATTTAAATCCCATGTTTAGACAGAATCAAAATACCACTTCTTATAGTCGACCTGTTCCTACGGTTAAAAAGGGAACAAATAGAAAAACTCGAAAGGATAAGAAAAAAGATATTAAAATCCCTTTAACTGCGAATCAAGAGCGGACTTTTCGAAGATTGGCTTACGAAAGAGGGATGTCTTGTACATCGTTTGCAGCTTTCCTTGTTATAAAAGGCATGGATTATAACCTTGAATTCGAAGAAATCAATTATTACAATGCGTCAAATACGGTTCATGCAAAACTATCAAAAGAGCAACATGAACAATTATTCTCTTATTCGTTAATGTGGAATTATAAGAGCATGCGTAAAACAGCACATCGTATATTAATTGGGATGTTAGAGTTTCTAAGTAACGAGGTGAAAATAAAATGAAATCCTTCAGCAAATATAACTTAATCTCTAACGAAATCTCGAATTTAAATAACATAGGTAAAAAGAGGACTTTCTTAGATATAGTGGAGTGCTTTTTGGATAAATTCATAGATGGATTTTCTTTCAGCATTAAGACTCCCAATTACCTTTATATTCGTGCTAAAGTGCTTTGCGATGATGTGTATGATTTATCTGGCTATTCTATGGAAGTAGAGGAGATTGTTTATCTTCTTTATCGAGATTTTTTACAATCGGTAAAAGAATATGATGATCCTGTTTCGATCTATCAAATGATGTTTCTTAGTATTGAGAGCAATAGTAAATCACATATCCAGGAGAGGTTTTATAGTGTGAAAGAAGATATGAAGTCAGCACAATACCTCAATGTGGCGATGAAAAAGAAAGACGTACTTCGTGGAGAGATATTTTTACGTGATTTAGAGAGCCGGATACCGAATCATGGTTTAACGGTAGAAATGGTTATCCAATCGTTGTTCAATGATTTTTTGAATGAATATGTGAATGGTTCTTCTCAAACAGTAATAAGCCAATTAATTGAGAGGTTGGAAGATATTTAATGGTAAAAGCCTTAATGTCCTGTACCAATAAAGGGGGAGAGCCAATATGATTGAACGACAAATCGCAATAACCAACTAGAATTTGCATCCGTGTCTTTGTTCACATTTTGTAGTCTATATTTATTTATCAATAAAATAAATACCCCCTTATGTTACCACGTGTCAATAATTCCAAAAACGTGGTGTTTTTTATTTTCTTCGAGGAACTCTAGAACCAGGGATCAGCTTATTTTATTTTTGAGATTTGATTCATAAGTTATGTTAATATATGGATAAGTCAGTTTAAAAAATAAAAGAAAGTAGGTTGGACAATGGAAGAAATAAAAATTAGCAAAATGAAGATGGAAGCAGATTCACCTGAGTTAGAGGTAGCTATAAAGGGTGATGAAAAAAATAAAGCAGAATTAAAGGCGAAGGCTATTGAATTTTTAATGGATTGTTTTGATGTAAAACAAGATCTTGATGAAGATGTCTCCCAACTAGATAAATTAGTTGAACGATTTTTGTTTTCTGCCATAGATATGGTTGGATACAACCATTATTATTGGGGAGTTACATCTGATGAAGATAAACAATATAATGAATATGACGAATTAGTTGTTTCTAATAAAGCCAAAATAGAATTGCTTGAATTATATATTGCAAGCATGAAAGAAAAATTAAATAAGATTGATAATGCGTATTTAAATTAATCGATTAATTTATAACTACATACGCCACATAAGCCGGCTTTCATAACCTTAGAGTAATGAAAATCGGCTTTTTACTTCCAAATATTGTCTTAGCGTGTATTTTCCGCTTTTTTCTGCCGAGACCCCTTTAATAAGTAATGATCCAACAGTGAAGGTTACGACTCTCGCTGTTTTTTTCTGTCAAACGGAAAACAAGGTTGCAACAAACGCAACCCGATAAAAGATGTGAAGGTACTTAAATCAAAAGGAGAGATTTTATATGGAAGCAACGATTAACTTGAAATACGGCAGTTACCCGGTAAAGGTACAATTCGCCAAATATACGGACAATGGACGTACCGCACTCGCCTTTATAGAAGGAGAAGACGGCAGTCATTTCACCGGAAGTGTCAATATCGAACATGCGCCTGTACAAAACAATGACTATCTCGTAGTGAAAGATTACGCCGAAAACGAGGGAATGGCAGATGAATTAAAGCGTCTGGGTTTAATTGAAGACCAACCGGTCGATTATGCACCAAGCGGTTTCATCAGTGCACCAATCTATAAATTAACCGACAAAGCCATCCAAATACGTGATGAACACTTCGCCGAGTTAGGTGTCTGATTCCTAATCGGGTTACCAGTTCATCATTTTGAAACAAAACAATACTAAAGGAGCGATTCTCATGACGTTCACATACAACGGTCTAATCGACCAAATCAAGCAAGAAAAAGAAGTATTAAGAGGGATTTATCTATGCACTTTATCGACTTCGCAAACGAAGCAGGCTTGCGAGAAGAAGACTATCCTACGATTCAAGCGTATATCAAAAAAGCATCTTATGAGGAAAAACGCAAGGTGTTCGAAGCCTCGGCTTCAAGGTATTGTACATGACGCTGTCGGCAATTAAAGTCATTCATTTTGTGGAAGGACTAACAGACGGTGCATCAAGTGGCCCTACTATCGGTGAAGCGTTCCTGGATAACGAGCGCAACGTCTTTATTCTAGATGTAAACGTCGGTACGAACAATCTACATTTCCTAATTGAATACCAGAGCGATGACGCCTTAGCCAACTATACAGTAGATCGAGAGAAACTCGCTGTTGAACGGGAGCGTCAAGAGAAAATGCGCGCCATCTTCGGCGGAATGAAGAAATAAAAGCCGTACAGTTCATTTCAAAAACAAAAGATGTAAGATAACCATTAAAGGTTATCGCTTCTTTTTTGTTAAATAAACATGTTACATCTTACGTAACACAATACGTGTTACATATTTCATAATAATTAATCACAAGTGTAAAAATACGCAGCCGCAGATTTCTTTGTATTTACCATATAACCTTTATCGTTAAGTGCTGATCGTATTAATTTCTTTTTATACGGTACATGAATGGTCGGGACACTGCTCATATTATCTCGAAAAGCAGGTAGTTTATCCCACAAATTTCTTATCTTCTGCTTGATCGTCCCCGAAGTACAATTTACAATATCATTTTTTTCACTGTATTCTGGGTATACCACGATAACTGGTAGACCTAATGTACCAATTCCGTAGTTCATCTCTTCCCGCAATGCTCTACTGTTCTTGGTTACTGAACTTAAAAACAACACAATGTTCTTTGAATTACCTAGTCGGTTATGTAATCGAGGTTTCAGGGTCCTTTCCCAATCACTTCCATCTCTCACATTATAATTTTTATTATGAGAATCAATGAACGGAAAAGTGCTATCGTCAGCTTTCCATGCTTTTAGTAGATTATAAGATGCAAAATCCCTGGTAGCAGACGCCCCCAAATTGCTTTCATGAAAAGGCTCACTTACATAAAACGCTGAATAATTACCACTTCTATAAGCCATTCTCTACACTCCTTAATTTATAAAAATTGATTTTATCCTTACTAGATTTGTGTATCACTATGCACACATGTGCAGGATGTTTGAATTTTATCCTACTAACTTTAAATGACCAAATTAATAACTCTAACAATTCTTGTTCTGATACCATGTCGTATCCTTTAAATCTAGTCATTCCCGAACCCAAAAGCGGTATGACCACCGTACGTCCTCCATACACGATATCTACTTCATTCCAAAAGTTTATGAGAAAATTAATATAATCATTCATATGTAAATGGGCTCTATTATCATCATCAAACTTAGAAAAGGCTGTAAGCAGATAATTACCATGTTGAAAGATCGTTCCAAGTTTGTACTTTTTCTTTTTACCCGCCTTTCTATTTTCGTTAGATCCAATCATTTTCTCAGCTAATTCCGAATCAAGTGAACGATCAAATTCTTCTATGTTATATATTTGTTCATTAATATATCTACCATTAAGCGTTCTTTTAGAAATAATTCTATTATCTACCTGCGTATCGAAATACTCATTGAAAGCAACCACCTTTAATGGGGATTCCTCATCGCCATCTTTTTTATATTCTTGGTCTTCAAAAATGTCTCCCACTTTAATACGCACGCTTGAATTATTGATATTTAATGTCACGTCATCAGAACGGTTAGCTTGAGCCCACATCAAAAGATATGTAATAATTAAAACTAGAAAAAGCACTATCATTGTAGTAAGTTTATCCTCATCTGGGATGTCAACTCCTATTAAAACAAAAGACATTATAACGCTTACTATTGATAAAACCGAGAAATATCTTTTCCATAGGCTTTTATCAAAAAAGTTAACTTTAATTTTCATTTTGATACCCCATATCATTTTATTCGCCATAATTATACCATATAATTCCTTGTTTGAGTAAAAAAGACCTAATTCTTTTATAACGTACCCAATAGTGAGTCATACTACAAAACGTAGAAAAATACGATAAAATATAATCAAATTATATAAAGGTTTATTTCAGGATTTGTCTCTCTATATATTGTAGAAAGGAATTTTCCTATGAATCCAGAGGTTAAAACGATTGTGACACAATTCATTACGTTACCACTAGTATTAAAAGTATTTCAGCGTGATAAAGCCATTTTTCAAGGTTTTAAAACGAAGAATGTTTACTTGAATAATTAGGCGCAGCAACGGATGCTGTCCAATCAGACCTGAACAAACTAAAAAAACAAATGTATACGGAATATCATATAAACGTCACAGCTTTAAACCCACAGGAAAATATGTACCCTTATAAGTGGAAAACTCCGACCGACGATTTACAAATACTTAGATATAGCAGTATTCTTCCACCTTAATGCAGCATGTTCATCCTTTTCCATCTCTTTTGGCAGATAAATCTCTGTCGTTTCGATTTTCTCGTGGCCAAGTGAACGCATCACTGTGTATACATCTACACCTTCAC
Source organism: Gracilibacillus sp. YIM 98692 (assembly GCF_010993965.1). Classification (GTDB taxonomy): domain Bacteria; phylum Bacillota; class Bacilli; order Bacillales; family Amphibacillaceae; genus Gracilibacillus. The sequence goes on from NZ_WIXM01000004.1 coordinate 184,242, forward strand.
GATAAGATAATATCGCAAAAGCGTGTCGGAAGGAGTGGGGGGTGACCGTTTTTCCTTCTAGTGATGGTAAATGGACCCGCTTCATTACGCTAGAAAAGTATTGCGATAAATACGACGGACTATATGCTTTTCCAGTGGAGGTTACGACAAGTGGCATATCCGGCTCCGCTTTATCTATAGTTGGCATACCACGAGCTGAACGCAAACGGTTGACACTTTGTACCACTTTATCATGCAACGGTACGATTCTCTTTTTATTCCCTTTTCCAGTGATGTGTAAATAGTAACTCTCACGATCCCGATCATATTCGATATCTCCGACTTTTGCTTTGCATAATTCTTCATTCCGCATCCCCGTTGTCACAAGCAAGTGAATGATTCCAAAGATAACAGGTTGATCCACCGTTTCGGAAAAAAAGTCTAAGAGATCCATCACTTCATAGACTCCTAAATCACGATTCGGTCTTTCATCTCGATCTACTGTCGTAGCTTTCATAAATCGGGTAACATCATTTTCAATGTAACCTACCTGGTATAAAAACCGCAAAAAGTGTTTGATAATGGCGTTCTTTCTCGCAATCGTAGCAGGAGAGTATGACGAGTTTCTTCCTATTATATATGGATATTTTTCAGACAACCAATTTTGATATTTTTCCATATGGGAAGATCTTAAGCTTTTAAACAGTGATCCATCATTTATCTCCTTAAACTGAATACCGATCGACTCTTGGTATTCGATCAAGTGAGAAATGAAAGTCATTAACTCTTGCTTATAAGCGGTAATCGTACGATCTGCTTTTCCTTTCTCCTTATCTAGATTAGTTTGATGCAGCAGGTAATAAGCTAATATTTCTTGATCATTAAAATAGTAGAAATCAGATTTCCCTTCATCCTCAGCTAAGTGTCGTTTTTTGACTAGAGTATTGTATGATAATGATTTTTCTAAAAACGGCAAACCCTGTTTTCGATCAGAATATAAATCGATAATCATTTCATCTGACAAGTTGCTCACTCCTTTTTAAATCCATTTTATACCATTCAATATTCCCTTATTTATATAAGACAATCAAACATAAAAATGCTTATATATTAAATATATATTAACTATTATACATGGATATTTATGTTAAATCTACAAACATAAATAAATGGTCTATTTGTTTATTATATAAAATCATACTTTAATAAAAGATACATAAACAATAATACATAAACTATATAATTTATTGAGATTTAATATATGTTGTGTTATCCTTTTAATAGACAGAATATTCTGACAAAAATTAGAGAATGAGTTTTATGAAAAATGAAATCTTTAACCACCAAAAATTTAAATGGCTGTTTTGCTGTTAGTATCGATTGGTTTAATTTGGTACAATTTCAGAAATGAGAAAAACATGATTGAATCATTGCAAAGGACATATAAGGTTTAACTGCGAAAGGAGATATACCATGAAAATTAGAAATACACCTTCATTGTTAGCTAATCTTTTCGCAATGAGAATAGGTATCTTTATTGTCGGGATGAATATTGTTCCAGGAATGGGTCTTCATTCAACGGGAGCTACCTTTGGCTCAGCGCTATGGGGGCTAATATTCTTTCATGCTATTAAGTTTTTTTGGACTATTCATTTAATACTTTGACACTGATTACGACATGGTTTATACCTCCTGTCTTTTTAATTTTGTTGGCAATTAGCTTTGTTATCGGATTTTTGATTGCTATCCCACAATTTATACGATCTGTTTTTTATGCTGTAAAAGATCGACAAATAACTACATCTAAAGATGTTGTAACGTTATCGCTAAAAAGATAGGAGGGGAGGATGATGTGGATTACGATTGCTGAATGGGCCGTAGCTATCATTGATTGGGTCTATTTTATACTTGTGCTATTTGGTATCCATTCTGTTTCTACATTAGATAGAATCCCTTTTAAAAATAAGACTTCTGAGCAAATACGAATCGTGAAACGCATCCATGTGGTTCGGTTTATCTTTGAATGTACAAGTTTTACTTTTTGGGAAGGATTAAGATTTTATTTTTTTTCGGAATCAGTTACGGTAACAATCGTTGGTTGGGGCAAGTCATTAATTGCGCTAATGTAGTAGAAGTTATTTATTAATCATGACTGTGATTATTTGATTATAAAACGCATAGCGAAACTTTTGATTTTCCAATGAAACGATTAGATAAGATGTAAGAATTAGGTAAAAAGGAGAAGAATTAGTGCACATTATTGGAAAGGAGCTAATAAAAACGGCGGATTCAATAAATATATCAATCAAAGATCTAGATGAAGATGGTTTTTTCATCGTTGAAACGAGACGACCATTACGAACCGAAGAAAGTTTAATGACTTATAACAAGTATAAGGAACATATAGAAGGGTTAGAAAATTACTGTAGTCACAAGGGTTACAAATTCAAATGTGATAACATAGACGAGTTTATAAAGCAGATATAGCTATATACAATTTCCTGATGAAAATTGTTAAAGGATAAGATCTGATAACTTACCATCCACCAACGTAAGGAAAAACAAGGAGAGAAAATGAATGCAGGAATATTTAACAACTAATGAGGTTGTGGGTATATTAGGGTTACATAAAGAAACCGTTCTAAGATATGCAAGAGAAGGAAAGTTAAAAACGGTTCCAGATCATCCTACCTTTCCTATAAGAAAGCAGAAGTTATTTTATAAAGAGGACGTATTCACATTCAAAGAGAAACAAAAGAAAAAAGGTTTAACAGTATCAGAGGTAGCGGAACAATTAAATGTTACCAACGTTATGGTACATCATTATATCAAAGAGGGGAAAATAAAAGGGGAAAAAGAGGATTTCCGTTCGCTTGGTCGATATTTAATTCAACCAGAAGAAGTACAAGAATTCTTGCAAAAAGAAAATCGTGCAGCTACTGCTACCACGACAAAATATTATAAAACAAAACAGAACGTGTATTTATTCCAACCCTATGTTCAAACCGGTTCACAAAATCTAGCTAGAGTGATTGAACTCTCTAAAGAAAGTATATGGTTACTGACAGAAGATGGAGAACGCCTCACACATGACACAGCAAAAGAACAACATTTTAAACCGATCCAATCTCTAGTGAACAAGCCTTATATCCAAAAGAAAGGAAAGCTTACTTTTTCTTTTCCTTATCAAACGGATATCAATCACCGCTTATATGATGTCATCGATTGGTTAATGAAGGAATTAGGTTATAAAAATATGCAAGTTAAAAAAATTGGTTCTACCATAAAAATATTAGTCCGATCGACTTTTATTAAAAGTCATAATCATATTGATTTTGCTGAAATATTAAAAGAGTATTGCCAGTCGGGAACAGTTGAACTGCATCCTAATGGTATTTTATTAGATTCGGATTATCAATATATATCTGCTTATGTTCCTTCCGATATAAAGGAATGGATAGAAAAACAATCACAGGAAAAAGGAATATCCCAAAGTGATTTTATAGAAGATTGTTTAAGAAAAGCAAAGACCAAAGAATAAAGATTTAATGTTTTAAAATAGAGTTGGCTGGAATTTAATAATCAGTATATTCGAATACTCCTTAATGATATTTGAATACCCATTATATTCTGAATCATTTAGCAATATTTATGAAGAAGTGAGGTTATTGTAGATTTGATGTTTGAAGAAATAAAAGAATCTAAATTAAGAGCCACTCTTTAAGGAGGGGATATACGTGCATGAAAGGAATAGACAGCCAGAACCACAAAATCATTCACAACCTATTTGCATTTTTAGCAAGATATTATATAATGAAGGTGTAGTAAAAAACTACAGTACTACTTAAGAACTTTCCTGGTTTTAAATTTTCATTTAGGTCGAATATCCAAAATAGGGGAGGGGGACGTCGCGATGGTTTGGTCACCATTGCAGGGACGGTCTCCTTTTTTCGTGTTTAGAAATAGAATATGAAGGTAAAACTAATCATAAGATATAAAAAATGACTTGTCAGTGCCCCTGTGCTCGCAAGATTTGGTCAGCTTACGGTCGGTGTGCAAGAACGTTGGTCAGACGTTCTCCTGACAAGTCTTAAAAGTTAGTTTTATCCGGAGAAAAACTCTATCGTGTTACGAAGAATCGATACAATGTATGCTAAACATTGTAAAGTCTTCACGATAGGGTTTTTCTTTTGGTCTTGCTGTGCTTTTCGTCTTTCTTTCCTGGTTTGTCTTTTCATTTTTATCCACCTCCCAAATGCGAGAGGGGACAGCACAGTTTTCTATTATACTATTTTTTGGCTATCTTTGTAAGTTGTTAAAAGTAGATTCATTAGTTTTCTTCCTTTTCAATTTATAAGCCACAACGACGAATTGAGATCATTAGGCAGCTACGGTTAGCCATATAACGATATTCTTGTTATAAAAGAATTATCTACTATTTTTTTCTTTATTTTTTTAATAACCACTTTCCTTAGAGGAAGTGTGTCGTATATACCATATATATACAACCTTTGGGTTGCGGATGTTACAGGTTTCCATAGTGAAACTTGTTATCAAACGCACCTCAGGGGTTGTCTTTTTTTGTTTTCAAAGAAAGATAGTAGAAACATCATGGTCGAAGGGGAGGGCATAATTGGAAAACCAAAACATTATTCTGTTTCATTTCACATTTCTACAGAATAAGAAGATGCATTATATAACAACCAAACTATAACACCAACCAAACTTAAGGAGATGATTAGTATGAAAAAAATACTGAAACCAACGGAGGAAAATATAAAACTTCTCGCCAAACATATTTCCAATCATTCTGAAATCGATGGCCAATATTTTGAGATAGGGTCATTGTTATTGGTCAATGTATCATTACATAATGATCAGGACCATTTTTGGGAATATGAGATTTATAAACTAGACGAAGAAGGAAATGGTTATAAATTTGAGAGTTATACCGTTAATATGAGTGATGACGATGGTGAACGACTGGCAGCATTTCTATTAGAACACGAGAGAACACATTACTGCTATTTTTGTGACCCAATTACCCAAAAGTTAGTTTGGGAGTCTTATCATGATAAACTAGTCCCTGCTCATCGCATCAAAGAATATAAAAAGGCTTTTGACCAATATTCTAAAGAGGTATAACCTAGGAAAAACTAAGTGCTTTAACTGGGTTAAATTCTCTATTTAAGACATTCCCAACATCTGATTCATTAGACTTTGACTTCGCAGGCTTAAACTGAGCTACCGATATTTCTCCTGGAAACCTGGTGTCCACGTTTCTGTAGCTCCTGCTTGATCTTTCGTTGTCCATAATTGTTACGACTCTCTTTAAAGATTTCTATCACTAAGTCCGTGACTTCATGGTCGTTATTTTCACGTTCTTTTGATTCATAGTAGTACGTACTTCTAGAGATTTGCAGGACGTTACACATTGCTGATACCGATTATTTGTGAGTATTATTCCGAATCACATCTACTTTCGTCCCATAATCAGCGCGGCTTGCTTTAAAATATCATTTTCCATTTTTAAATGGTTTATTTCTTTACGTAACTGGATGACTTCATTTTCTTCGGCAGATCGATTGTCTTCCTCTTTGAAAGAACCAGAATGGCTATATTGACTTACCCAGCGGTCAAATGTTGAAGGAGTTAAATCATATTCTTTCAAAATTTCTTTTCTCGGTTTTTGGTTTTCGTATAATTGCACCACCTGTTTTTTGAATGCAGCTGTAAAGGTCCGACGTTTTCGTTTAGTCATTTTTTAATCTCCTCAATTCAAGTATTTTGTTTAGTTTAACGGACCTTAACGAAAACTGTCCAATCAAGTGTAACCGATTCACAAGTTCTATTCTTTAGAGATATTGCTTAATTAACGTACTCTTCCATTGTAGTGCAGCATGATCACCCTTCTCCATCTCTTTAGGTAAATAAATTTCAGTCGTTTCAATCTTTTTCATGGCCAAGGGAGTGCATTGCATTTACCATAATTAGAAGGAAAAACTGTCACCCCCACTCCTTCCGACACGGTTTTGCGATTTTATAAAGCACCCTACCATTCTATAATAAAAGTGAGCAGGCAGTACATCATCAATTGTATATCACAATAATCGTGTATGGTTTGAACGTGTTGATCCAATTCTTAATAATTTAATGTGACTCAAGTGATAGACGATAGATAAATAAGGTATCCCCAACGTTTATTATGCATTCATTTACATGGTAAATGGTGGATACAGGAACGGAAAACATAGGTTTTAGTATAGTTAAATCCCGCTACTTTTTTTATTTTTACCTCATGTCCTAGAACATGAATTATTCCCATTGTCATTTGATTTCCCTTCTTTACTTAAAATTTTTGATTGATTGTAAAAACCACTAGATGAAAGTCCTGCGACTATACCAACTAAAATACCCGCAGCTATATTATGGGGACAAATATAAAATATGCCAGACAGCACACCAAATAATAAAGCAAACAAGGGAGAGTATTTGATTGGTAAACCCAAGTTTTTCAAAATCTGAACTAAACCTGTGATGATCGGTATAATAGCTATATCATATACTGAAAAATCCATATTAAAATCCTCCTACTATGTTTGTTGTTATAAGAGTAGCAAAAAACCCATGGTCTAAAACCATGGGTTTCTCTCCATATAATCCATTATTTATTACCTCTAATAGATTATGAATACGAAAGGTGAACCAACCATCACGATTGTAAAAATCAGTTTCATTAAATATGGTCAACTATTTAAAGATGCTCGTTAATCAAATATCTCGTTTCAACGTTCCACCAAAATGTATTCATTCAAAAGTCTTGAGGTTATTTTCGGCTCAAGACTAATGATAGTTTTGAATTTAATGAATAAGACTTATTGAATTAAGGTGCTTATGATACTTTTATCATTCATCATATTTGTTAGTGAAATTAAAATAAGTTATTCAACTATAGGTTGTTTTTGGAATGATTTTTAAGCGATGAGTTTCAATCTCTAAAATTGAACTTAAACTGATAATTAACTTGTCCATAATTTGGTTTCTAATGGAGAACATCGCTTTATCACTATAACCTAAATTTAATGCACTTTTCTCAATAGACCACTTTTTGAAATAACGATAATGAACAAAATGAACTTCTAGATCTGATAGATCGTCTAAAGATCTATCAATTGATTCTACTAATAATTTTAATTCCATCAAATCGTTTTCTAGTCTTTCTTGATCTTTAATTTGTTCGGAATGCGTTTTCTTTTTCGGGTCTACCCTAGATTTAAGATGTTCTAGTTGATCTGTTATATTAATTATTGCTATCTTGTAACTATTGTAATTTTTGAGGTGTTTTTCAATAATTTTAATAATTTTTTTTCTTTCTGTTTTGCTAAGAGCTGTAAACATTATTAGATTCCTCCTAATCAAAAGAGAACATTTGTTCTATTTTATAAGAATATTATACTTGTATTTTCCACAAAATTCAATATATTTCTTGCTTTATATTCTCCCATTTAAAGTGAAATATTAAGTATCGAAAAACTACTATATAAAGAAAAGAAAGGTCGCGATAAATATCATCTCTGATATATACAAAAACAGAATTTATTCTATCTGTTTACTTTTTCTTCTCTGATTCCTTACTTTTCTCTAATTTTTCAGTAACTCATTAAATACTTTCGAATATGGATCCCTTGCTATTATTGAAGTATACCTAGCTAGGGTTCATAAAGATTGATTTTTTTAGAAAAGGAAGGAGTTAAGAGGATGCAACCAGAAATTAATATTAATAAGTCAGGAAGAAGTATTCCAGTGTACGAACGAAATGGTGAATACGACGGGAACTACGGAAACCAAATAGGAACGATTTACAATAACGAGTTATTCATCTTAGTTGGATATAACGATGCTCTTTTTATTGAATTCTATTCACCAACAGGTTACAGGTGGGGTTGTATAAGAACCCAGGATGTTTATAATTCATTAACGACACCAGCTTATCAAGGGCAATATTCCTATGGTTGGTTAAGAGATAGCGGGTATCAGTTTAAAGTACTTCATAGACAATCAAGAATTTTTGATGATGAAAATCAAATTACTGCAGTACAACCCGGAGGTTATATTTATACCGATGGGCAATCAGAAGGTGGGAGTAGTCACCCATATCGTTTAAGTATTAATGGATACCAACATGAAGGTAGTGATACCGTTCATTTACTAACCAATGGTTGGTGCGATGTAGACATAGAAATAGGTTACACTATGTATAATACGGTCACTATCGATGGTAATTGGGTTTAAAAAATCATTAGTGTTATATAAAACCATCTTTGACATAGTACAAAGTACTATGTTGAAGGTGGTTTTTATGTGGAAAGATCAACTAATACAACTGTTGTATTTTGCAATGTGAAACCTTAGAATATTGCAACCAAAAATCGAGAATGTTGCAACTTGACACGGAGCCTCTGTGAGCATGACTAATTAGCCAAAAAGCCAGCTATATAAAGACTTGGTTAAGTTAATAAGGGTATCATGCTCACTTCTCCGTATAAAGTTGCAACGGTTTATGGCGCTTGCAATACTTTCGACTTTTACTTTGCACTACACAACTGTATCGATAGTGAAATTCCACTTTACATACAAAACGAGAATGTATTATGTTTTACAATATTAATTGCTATGAACTATAAATGTTTTTACATAGAAATTCTAATGAATAGAAAATTAACTTGAACATTAAAAAGAATGAATTTTAGAATTGTTTTTTTACCAGATCTACAGAATTTAAATTTGAAAGTCACAAAATATTAATTAAGCTGCTTTATGTTGAGGTAGAGATGACAAGACTTTCATATGGTATACTCACCTGAAAACATTAAACCTATCTGAATAATAATCTTATGTCGTTAGGTAGGTCAGATCCCTTATGGTATGTCAAAGAGGTCCAATAAGATTTCATATCAAATAAATAAAAAAATATGAATTCGAGTGTGAAAAAGTGAAATAATTTAAAGTTCAAATCGACTAATTATTAAAAGGAGGAAAATGGATGACGACAAGTAGTAAAATCTCCGAATGGTTTTATGAATACAATAAGGATATTTACCACTTCTTGCTTTATTATGTTGGATCTGGAGACATAGAAGATATGGTCCAAGAAGTATTTATACGAGCTATAAAAGGACTTGATAATTTTAAAGGGAATTCTAGTCCAAAAACTTGGCTTCTTTCTATTGCCAGAAATGTTGGAATTGATGAATTAAGAAAAAGAAAAAGAGAACGCATAAAAAACAGTATAGCTAAAGCAAATTATGAATTAAAATACGAGAAAACACCTGATCTATTTCTTTACTTAGACGAAAATAAAAAACATTTATACCGAGTTATTAACTCATTAAAATCTACCTACAGAGAGGTTATTATTCTACGTGCAATTAAGGAATTAACTGTACGAGAAACAGCACAGACGCTTAATTGGACTGAAAACAAAGTACGTATCACATATCATCGAGCGCTAAAAACTTTGGAGAAAAAAAGGGAGGAATTTTATAATGGAAGAGAAAGAGCGTTTTAAAGAATTGATCGATGAAATACATTCACTACCCGAACCAAATTACGAAGTAGATTTTGATAGCAGAAAACAAAAAAGAATACATGATAATCTAATGAACTTTTCCAGATCCCACGGCAAAAAGAAACGTAAAAAGATGATTATGAAGCGAATGACTGCTGGATTTGCAGGGGTTGTCGCATGTCTAATATTTACTATAGTTACTTTATCCATTGCAGATAATGATAAAAACAATGCATCAGATTTGGATAGCCAAAATAGAAAAGAAATGGAAGAGTTCGCAAATGATAATGAAGATGTAAAGGATAGTGAACAAATTAGGACAGACCAGCCAGAAAGACAAGATACAACTGTTAATTTTGAGGAAAAACAATATCAAGAGATTGTGGAGATTTATCATAATTATCAACCCGTAACGGAAGGAACAGAAGTAGATTATATCGACGAGGAGTTTGGTGTTATCTATTATAATAATGGTATTTCAATTGTAAAAGAAGTAAAACAAATCGCTCATTGGCCAGTTGATGAGAAGGGAAACAGGATAACACCATCTAAAGATCAAATCTTAGCTGCAATAAAAGGGAACATAGGAGCATTACGAGATAAAAATAATTTAAATATGGAAGCTCCTTTTAGCACTGAGTATCAAACGAATATCGATCATAAAATTGACGAGTTATACAGGCTTAAAAGTTATTCCGATTCATATAAACCAATTGTTGAATGGATGAATTCAACTATAAGTTATTTTGAAGAATCCAAACGATTACTTAGTGATAACCCAGAAAACGCCAAAGCATCATACAAAAAGGGCTTGAATAATATTAAAGAATTCATGCGCGTTCTTGAAGAATTAGAGTAATCAATTGTTATGTGCTCATAAAAAGACACGAATATTTATCAATGATGGAAAATAGTTCGATCAAAGTAACTCAGGAACGATTAGAACGGAAGCCATTTTCGGAAGATGGTAAAGCGTATATGTGCGAGATGTGGGCCAGTATGAAAAAAGCAGATATCGCTATGGCTTTAGGTCGTACACATGGCAAGGTTTTTATAGTCTAAAAAAACAAGGATAATTTGATTACTACAAGCGAACAGGAAAAGAAATATAATAGTATTTCTAACCAAAAGGTAGGTGCTATATCTACCGTTATTTATAACCAAACAGAAAATACACGCTAAGGCTAAATATTTTGGCTATTTTGAATTAAGTTAGAAAAGTACCGATTAAGAAATGTGGTAAAATTCAACGGTAAGGAGAGTATAACCTAAACTGGCAAGTAGAAGCCGTACGCTCTTCTGCTTACACAGTTTAGATTACACTCTCTTATTCTTAGTACTATTTAGATTTTAAACAAAACAGACCTATATACCAATTGAATAAGAAAGGACATAACATATTAGTCATATAAAATATGTTATGTCCTTTATTTTATTTACCTTTTATAATTTAGACCTTGATAACAAATGATAAAGGTTCTTCTCTTTTTACAGATGTTTTTAATCTTGCTAATGCTCCTTATTTATTCTCCTAATACTTTCTTTTGTCTTTAATTTTTTCGCTAACCGACCTAGATCTTTAGCCTGCTTTTTTGTGATGCCAGACCGTGTTTTTTCCTTACCTTTTGTTAAAAACATCTTTTTCTCTCCTATTAAACTATTTTGTTAGCATTATGAACAAAAATAACTTCTTTTATACGGTTCTAAACCTCCGTCCTTCTGTCATAAGCTTTACCATCTTACCAAATGACCAACTTACCCTGTTTTAATGTCGTGAAAATATCTTTTTGAAGGAGGGATTATGATGAATCATTCCAGCAATTTAAATCCCATGTTTAGACAGAATCAAAATACCACTTCTTATAGTCGACCTGTTCCTACGGTTAAAAAGGGAACAAAAAGAAAAACTCGAAAGGATAAGAAAAAAGATATTAAAATCCCTTTAACTGCGAATCAAGAGCGGACCTTTCGAAGATTGGCTTACGAAAGAGGGATGTCTTGTACATCGTTTGCAGCTTTCCTTGTTATAAAAGGGATGGATTATAACCTTGAATTTGAAGAAGTCAATTATTACAATGCGTCAAATACGGTTCATGCAAAACTATCAAAAGAGCAACATGAACAATTATTCTCTTATTCGTTAATGTGGAATTATAAGAGCATGCGTAAAACAGCACATCGTATATTGATTGGGATGTTAGAGTTTCTAAGTAACGAGGTGAAAATAAAATGAAATCATTTAGCAAATATAACTTAATCGCTAACGAAATCTCGAATTTAGATAACATAGGTAAAAAGAGGACTTTCTTAGATATAGTGGAATGCTTTTTTGATAAATTCATAGGTGGATTTTCTTTCAGCATTAAGACTCCCAATTACCTTTATATTCGTGCTAAAGTGCTTTGCGATGATGTGTATGATTTATCCGGTTATTCTATGGAAGTAGAAGAGATTGTTTATCTTCTTTATAGAGATTTTTTACAATCGGTAAAAGAATATGATGATCCTGTTTCGATCTATCAAATGATGTTTCTTAGGATTGAGAGCGATAGTAAATTACATATCCAAGAGAGGTTTTATAGTGTAAAAGAGGATATGAAGTCTGTACAGTACCTCAATGTGGCGATGAAAAAGAAAGACGTACTTCGTGGAGAGATATTTTTACGTGATTTAGAGAGCCGGATACCTAATCATGGATTAACGGTAGAAGCAGTTATCCAATCGTTATTCAATGATTTTTTGAATGAATATGTAAATGGATCTTCTCAGAAAGTAATTGGTCAATTAATCGAGAGGTTGGAAGACATAGAATAAGGTTTTTATCGATAATGGCAGCTTTTAGTGAGCTTGATCAAATGATTAAAGAAAAACAAAGTTCAGGAATTAAATTAGCCAAGCAAAAGGGGGAATATCGAGGAAGGGTAAAAAAATATACAGATAAACATCCAGGGATGAATCATGCCATGGAATTACGAAAAACAACAGATAAAACAGTAAAGGAGATTTGTGCAATAACAAGAGTCAGTCAGGCAGCGTTTTATCGTAAACTAAAAGAAATGGAAAAAGATAATTCATAGTTATTGGAATTTTTTTACATATGGCCCCTCAATCTGCGAATCGTTTCTGTACCCCAACATAAAAAAGATTCTACCTTCAAAATGTATTATTTTTCTAAATCAGGGTAAAAATAAGTATAAGATTGTGAAAAGTTGTACTTAAACTTAAAGAGGCATATAGGTTTAACAAATACAGATTAGAATTTCAAAGGGATCAGAGGTGATATAGTTGAAAAAATTGTGTTTGATATTAGTACTCACTGCATTCTTTATTACGGGATGTAAGATTAATGAAGAAAGTACACCTAAAGAAAATGATTCTAATCGGAATACTTTCTTAGCTGAATCTTCTTCTAGCCAAAATTTTTTTACAAAGTCTTTAATGGTTCCTTTATCTCCTGATTTAACCAAGTATGATGGGATGTTTTATAGAAACATTGATGATGCAAATAAAGAAGAAACTGAAAACGATAAACAGGAAATTTATGTAAAGAACAAAACGGGCGAAAAAGAACCTATAATTTCCTTTAAAGGGACTATTGATAGAATTGAAAATGGTAAAATGTATGTTGATTGTTCGGATGCAGTGAATAGAGCTAAAACTGGACCTATACCCTCAATCGGTTACTCTTGTTCAACTACACTCGAAAGTGAAACGAAGTTTATAGGCGAGAATAATGAACAAGTAGATAAAACACAAATAGAAATAGAACAATATGTTGAGGTAGTACTTCAAAGTCCCGAGGACATTAACGAAGATGCAAAAAGTAGAAATGTGATAGCAAAAGAAATAAGAATAATCGATGCTAATTAAATCGGGGCGCTAAAGTAATTAAAAGACTTTCACTATACAGCTAATTATGCACTTCTTGTAAAACATACCGCCATTTAAAATATAGAATAATTCTTAAAATGTGTATTAGATTCAAGAACAACCATAGAAACATCATAAAAAATTATGCTGATATAATTTCTCACAATCTTATAAATCAATAGTTTTTTTTGCGATTTAAATTGTGTCTACCCCCAACAAAGTATTATGGATCCAAAAAAACTGACTCGAAAGAGTCGAGTAAAAAACAACGACCTTTTGAGTCAGCATCTTTCAAATTTTAATTCAATATTGGGTACAATCCTAACTCCTCATAAATGTTTCTAGCATGAGTATAATACCCATCATACATACTTCCTTTTGCTACAACAATACCATTTAGTGTATTTCTATTATATACTGTTCCTCCACTATCCCCTTCATCTACAGTCACACCATCAACAGCTCGTTGATTTGAAACCTGTTTAGCACCGTCATCGTAATCGAGAGTTATATTTTTTGATTTTAGTACCCCACAGCTCGCACCTGATGTTGCTCCATTAAAACAAACCATTTGGCCAATATCCTCTTCATACCACTGCTCAAGATATTTTAATAAATAGGTTGATCCAAAAGTTTGATTATCTACCCCTCTTCCATGACTACCAAGGTAAATTCCCATAGCGTCTACGGACCCACCTAATTGATTATATGAGGAAGATGCATATCCCATGGTAGATCCACCCTGTGAAAAATATTCACCGGCATAACCACAGTGAGCTGCAGTAACAGCATAGTAATTATAACTTGATGAACGTGCGGCATACCCAGTTGTACATTTTCCATAACCCTGATCAGTATTTAAAATTCGAAGACCACCTATTATATCTTGATGATAATCTGTTCGACTTGAAACGGGTTCAGCTTCATTTTTATTTTGTTGCAAGACAACTTTTACATTATGTAGCTTTTCAAACTCCTTAACCAATTGTTTATCATAGCTATTTAATTTTTTTACAGTTAGTAAAATTTTTTGACCTGGGTAATCTGTTGCTACAATCACTATTTGATTATTTGTTCTCTCCTTTATAAAATTGATTAATATTTCTTTTTTTTCGTCTAATTCTTTTATTGTATTGTTTATTTTAAAAAATTCCACATGCTTTTTATACGGGTAATCCTTCGTTAGATATTTGAGATATTTTTCTTTTTCTGCTTGTGATAAATCTTTTTTTATTCCAATGTAAATAGTTCCTAAATTCTTTTGGTCTATATACAAACCACCATAGGATATATCCTCCTTAATTTCTTTTATCTTTTCTTTAATTTTTGATAAATAAACGGTCTGAATTTCCATACGCCTATCTATTTCTTTTTCTTCTTCTTCAGTTAGTAAAACTCCATATTTTCTCTCACTCGATTCATTATTCTTGTTTTTAACTACTTCTCTAAGATAATCAGTTGAATAGTTAAGTCCAAATTCTTGCCTAAATTTTATAGATTTTTGTTCATTTTCAAGAACGGTTGTAGCTTCTATATTTTCAGTTTGGTTCCAAAAAATAATAGAAGTCAATAACACAGTAAGAATCATTTTTGTCATTCGCTTCATCATACCACTCCTCTAAAAAAATAATATTTAAATACATAAAAGTTAAGGAAATTAAGGAAACCTAAATGGAAAGCTGTAAAGGAATAGACAAGGACTTGATAAGTGATTAAATTTCTTTAGTTTTCCTCCTAACATTATTATTTGGATAGTCCCTTAAATACACTTTCTGCGTTTATTAGTAAATTCCTCCAATTTTCCCAAAAAATATTTTAAAAGTGTATCCAAGTTTCAGCACTCAAGAACTGGCAATGACAGCTACTCTGAAGGAGTTTCCTTCTTCTAGTTTTTTATCATAAATTCGCTTCTCCATGTAAAACGAATGATTTGTACTGTATGAGGTTTTTCGTGTGCCAAGAAGTGATTATTTCCCTTAGTAATGGGGTTCCGTTCTACTCTGATTACAGTTATAATACGACCCTATAAAAAAATGCCACTTTCGGGCTATTCGTGTTTCTATTTCGTGGAGATTTACCCTTTTTTTTCATCCGTGATTATGCTTCTAGGATTACAATAAAATAAATTTAAAAAGATAAGTTTAGAAAAAGAAGATTTATCCAAAAAATTAGATAAAGTCGAAAAAATCAATGATTTTTAATAGAGCTTTTTCAAAAGAGATATACACAAGAAGAACTTAAAGCGGAATTTGATAAATATAAGGAGTTAGTAGCAAAAAAAGCATAAACGCTCAGGAAATTTGAGCGTTTAAAAGCTACCGTAAAAACACTTCTTATAGATATTTCGAAATCAACGTTTTCTTCCAATGTAACGCAGCATGTTCATCTTTTTCCATCTCTTTAGGCAGATAAATCTCTGTCGTTTCAATTTTCTCATGCCCTAGCGAGCGCATCACAGTGTATACATCAACACCTTCACGATAAGATAATATCGCAAAAGCGTGCCGGAAGGAGTGAGGGGTAACCGTTTTTCCTTCTAGTGATGGTAAACGTACCCGCTTCATTACGCTAGTAAAGTATTGTGATAAATATGACGGACTATACGCTTTGCCAGTAGAAGTTACCACGAGTGGCATATCTGCTTCTGACTCTTCAATAGACGGTACTAAACGAGCAGATCGCAAGCGGTTAATACTTTCGACTACTTTATCATGCAATGGTACAATCCGCTTTTTATTCCCTTTTCCAGTGATGTGTAAATAGTACCGCTCACGATCACGGTCATATTCAATATCTCCAACTTTCGCCTGGCATAATTCCTCATTTCGCATACCAGTTGTTAGGAGTAGATGAATGATACCAAAAATGACAGGTTGATCGATCTTTTCAGAGAAGAAGTCTAACAGATCCATTACTTCATAGACTCCTAAGTCACGATTTGGTCTTTCATCTCGATCTACTGTTGTAGATTTCATAAATCTTGTTACATCATGTTTAATGTAATCAACCTGATGCAAAAACGCAAAAAGTGTTTTATGATAGCATTTTTTCTTGCGATCGTAGCTGGAGAATATGACGAGTTTCTTACTATTAAATATGGGTATTTTTGAGAAAGCCATGTTTGGTATTTTTCCATGTGGGAAGCTGTAAGACTTTTAAATAGAGATCCGTCTTGGATATGGCCAAAATATATACCGATGAATTCCTGGTATTCGATCAAATGTGAAATGAAGGATAACAGTTCTTGTTTATAAGCGACAATTGTTCGTTCCGCTTTTCCTTTCTTTTCATCTAAGTTCTTTTGACGCTGCAGATAGTAGGCAAGTATTTCTTGATCGTTAAAATAAAAGAAGTCAGATTTCCCTTCTTCATCCGCTCGATGACGTTTTTCTACCAAGGTATCATAAGACAGAGTAGTGCTGAGTTCTGACAGTGGTTGCTTATGAGTTTGCTAGAGAATATGAAAATGTAGCAAAAATGGATATAGCTGCTACGTATAAAGATGCGATTGAACTTAATAGGGAGAAAATAGAAGGGAAATTAAAGTTTTACAAATTAGGATTAAGATTGCTGACTTGGGGATTTATAATTTTTATAATACATTTTCTTATAGAGGAGGTGATAAAGTATGTCATCTAGTAAAGAAAAAATTAATCGTCATTCTGGGTACGAAAATCAAGAAGGCCCAACGACTCGTGTTTTTCTTTCTATCCATATCTTTAAATCAGAGGGAACATAAGAAGAGATATAATGATAGTCCGATTTTAATAAAATACCATTTGGATGCAATTCAACCGTTCCTGACTGACAATGATCATTTAATATTGTAGCAAAATCATTATGCTTTTAGCTTTCCCTTTTTAATATAACGGTGAACCATTACATTTGTTACATTTAATTGTTGCGCTACCTCTGAAACAGTAAGCCCCTTCTTTTTGCTTTTCTCATAAAAAGTTATCACATTCAATGTCTACCGCTGATAACATTGTTGGTAACTCTAGCTTTGAGCGGGAGGAGGATGCTGACAATTGGCCTGATCATTGGTCAAAAGTAACTGAATCAGGGGAATCAGCTACTTATGAATGGGTAGATGCAGGAATGTTTGGAAGTAAAGCAGTTAAGATCTCTGACACAACTGGTTGGGCAACGGTTGCTTCTAAAAAAGTGTCTTATGATAGATCAACTCATGTAGCAAGTGCTTATGTCAAAACATCAGCAGCTGATTCGAAATCCTTTATTAAAGTCGAGTATTACGATAGCCAGGGGAGCTTTTTAGATCAGAAATTCTCGTATGGTATTACGGGGACACACGATTGGACAAGATTGCATTTGGTAGCTGATAATGCACCGACAGGCACTGCGGAAATCCTTGTCAAAGTAGGGGTAAATGCTGCAGACACTGGATCTACTTATTTTGACGGTATTCAGTTAGAGAAAGGTACGGTTGTAAGTGCTTATAATCTCGTAGAAAACTCCAGTTTTGAACGTGATAGTGATGGAAATGACATCCCTGATAATTGGACGACAAGTGGGAACTTATCTACAAATGATGAGATAGATACAACGGAAGTTTATGTAGGGAATAATTCATTCAAATTAACCGGGGAGTCACAAAAAGATAAATTTATTAAACAACACATTGATATCTCTGGTGACAGTACAACGAAACTTACCTTATCTGGTTGGTCTAAACAAAGTGATGCTGATCCAAATGGTGGTAATTATTTACTTCAAGTCGCTATTAATAATAGTGATGGAACCACGGATTGGAGTAATGCGCACGACTTTAGTAAAACAAAATCGGGTTGACAACACGTGGCTGCGGAAGTAAATCCAACTCAATCCTTTGATTCGATTGATGTCTACTATTATTATTACGACCAAACAGGTACATCATGGTTTGATGCAATGCGATTAGAAGTTGGCGCTTCACATAGTTTTTATACGTATGATTCGAATAAAAACTATGTAACAGAAGTGAAAGATCCGGATGGAAATACCTTTTCTTACGGATATGATACAGTAGGAAATCAAACCAGTGTAACGGATGGAAAAGGAAATCAGACTTCTTATGACTATAATGCGAATAACCAATTAACCAAAGTAACCGACCCGAACCTAAATGAAACAACCTATGGTTATGATGGCGAAGGCAATCGTACATCGGTTACGAATGCAAAGAATAATACGGCAACGTACAATTATAATGAATTTAACCAGGTTTCTGGATTTACGAACCCATTAAATCAAGCAACATCATTTGACTATGATAAAAACGGAAATCTAACAAAAGTGGCTTATGAAAATGAAGATACTGTATCTTACACGTATAATGATCTGAATCGTTTAGTTTCTGTGGCTTATAATGGTGTGACAAAATGGGATCTTGCTTATGATGCGAACGGTAATGTCACATCTATAACGGATGACAGTGGTAATACAACAACGTACACGTATGACAAAAATAACCGTGTCACGCAAATAGATGAAGGATCATCCAATTCAATTGCCTACGGTTATGACAATAACTCAAATGTGACGTCGATTGACATGACAGCTGGTTGCTTTATCAAGAAACAGCAGTAACCTTGCCAACTTCACGTACGATGAAAGAGGAAATATTTCATCGATTAAGAATGCAAATAATACGTATACGGCTTATGAGTATAATGATGCCAATCAAATGCAGTCGATTAAAAACTATGATGTGAATGGGAATGTCTTAAATTCCTTTGTATACAGTTACGATGCGAATAAGAATATTACAAGCGTTGAAACACAAGATGGCACTATCACGTATCAATATGATGCACTTAACCAGTTAACACAAGAAACGCTAACAGATGGTACAACGATTTCTTATGAATATGATAGTGTTGGTAATCGTACAACGAAAACCGTCGATGATGGAACATCCACTACGACAACATCATATACGTATGATGATGCCAATCAACTAACAGATGTAGATGGACAAACGTACACGTATGATGCCAATGGTAATTTAACCGATAATGGCGAGAAGACATTTATCTATAATAACAACAACCGTCTTATAGAGGTACAGGATTCAGGTACTACACTTTCATCATTCGAATATGACCGACAAGGCAGACGTATCAGTAAAACAACATCGACTGAAACGATTAACTATCATTATGATGGGGATTCAAACCAAGTCCTTTATGAAACGGATGCGAACAATAATATTGTTGCTGAATACACGTATGATCAACAAGGTCAACCAGTGACAATGACAAAAGGTGGTACAACGTATTACTATCATATCAACGGTCATGGTGATGTTACAGCATTAACGGATGAAAGTGGAAATGTTGTTGCTGAATATCAATATGATGCATGGGGGAATATACTTTCTCAATCTGGTACAATGGTAACGGAAAATCCATATCGTTATGCTGGATACCGTTATGACGAGGAAACGGGCTTGTACTACCTAATGGCACGTTACTATGATTCAAAAATTGGACGTTTTATTACAAGAGATTCATTTCATGGACTAACTATTGATCCTTTAACAATTAATCAATATGCATATACAACTAATAATCCAGTAATGTATGTAGATCCAACAGGACATAGTAAAGAAGGAGTCAATAAAGTAATATGGAGATGGTGGGGAGTAGAATTATGGTTGAGCCAATCGACAGTATCCTATATAGTCGGTGGTGGTATTAGTGCAGCTGCAACTATTTTAGGATTAATATTTCCTGGTGTTGGGACGGCTTTTGCTCTTTTAGCTCATTCTATTCTTCTTACTATCATTTATGACATTAAATTCGCAAAACCAGTAGTAATAGGAATGCATTGGAATTTGACTAAAAGATATGCTTATTATCAATAGTAAAGAGATAGTAGATTAAAATTACAGTTGTAAGGAGACATTAAATTGAAATTACGTAATCGTATATTAATTGGTCTTCCAACCATAATAGCGTTTAGTATTTTATATTATTTTATTATCCCAAGAGGAATATTTCAGTATTTTTTACTTGGGGTTACTAGCTTTATCATTGTTACTATTTTAAATAATATAAAAAAAAATAACTAGCCATAAAGGCTTCAGGACTCCCATCAAGGCTTTTTATTAGCAATACCAGTAGGTATTGTTATAATGAAAACTTATTATATTTTACTCCAAAAAGACAAAGATTATAAATCTGATGATTAAGTGAATATTCAACAGGAATGTTTTAATTGCAGGTGTCTTACCCAACTTTGGTATCTGAAAAAGATTGATAAGAAAATAGGCAGAGCCTCCGTGAAGATATAACTTTTCACGGAGGCTTTTTATATCTATAAACTACGCATGTTTTCACATTGATAATTTCTTTGATTTTGATACTGACATTAGAGATAAAAAGAACGGTGATAACTTAGTTAATAGGCTATCACCGTTTTATTTTGTGTATGTAAAGAGAAGACGATTCAACACGATTATCCGAATACCCTAAATAACTTTGGGTGAGGACCAAGGATAGAACGTTTGGAATTTAACGCCTTATTCATATTGCTTTAATAACTTTTAAATTTTTCTTGGTAAATGCCGATATACTCTATGACGGCAAAATACATTAGATTTTATCTTAAAGAAGAGGTGTGGAAATAATGAACAAAACAGACTAATTACAAAAGTAGCCGATTCGTCTGAAATTTCTAAGAAGAATGCTTCAAAAGCTGTAGATGCAGTATTTGATTCTATAAAAGATGGCTTATCGTCTGGCGATAACGTTCAACTTATTGGATTTGGGAACTTTGAAGTAAGAGAAATGTCTGCACGTAAAGGGCGTAACCCTCAAACTGGAGAGGAAATCGAAATTCCAGCAAGTAAAGTTCCTGCATTTAAACCAGGTAAAGCCCTTAAATATATTGTAAAATAAGGTAATATAAAAATACATTTGAGAGAAGTGGGGGAGGAACTATAAAAACTTGTTACTATCCCTGCTTATTTTTTCACTTCAATGTATTTGCGTGAAATTCTGATTTAACGAATACATATTCAAATAAGTTAAAATATGGTATAATAAAAAAAGATAGCTTTTTCTTACGAGTACTAGCAAGAAAAAACTATCTTTATTATATATCTTATTTTGATCAGATTGTTTTCACCATATCTTGATATGGGTACTCTGCAATCCTACATTACATTAACCGCATCTTGATACGGGGTTGTAATGTATATATTAATATATATTATTATTATTATTTTGTCAACAGGGGGTGTCTATGAGCCATATTAAGCCTTTACAAACGGAGTTAACAAAAATTTTCTTTGATGAAAGCGGACAAGGATCGGGTTCGGAAAGACCTGCTACTATGGGCGGTTTATTAATGCCTAATAAAATATATGATTCATCGGATTTTGATGATCTTAATAAAGCATTGCAAGAAAAGACTATTAAGCTACATTGGACTGAATATACGGGCGATATTAAAATGCGACAAGATATATTGGATGTCATTAATCTATTTTCAAAATATGCTAGTTTATGTCGTATGAATGTTATTAGTTATAATACTTCTACCCTTGAATCGCGTTATAAACTATCAAATCATGCTGGTAGCTTTAAAAAGAAGAAACGTGATAAAAAAGCATTAAATTATGCAACATTAATGATTTACACCAAAATACCTGAACGTATTTTCTATGGACTTCTTAGGCATTTCGGAAAAGACGTATATATCAAAACAGATATTTTCATTGAAAAAGAAGGTAAATACGAAAAGTATGATTTAGAAAAGCGTCTTGAGGAAAACTTAAATACACAATCCTTATATAGAGCACAGCAATATTGGGTGAATAATTGTAAAATGGTCCCAAAACAAGAAATGATAGGTGTAGAATTGGTCGATCTACTTCTTGGTATTATCCGTTTAATACTAATTAATCCTCCTATCCCCTTAGGGTTAACTGATGAGGAGTACAAAGAAAAGAAGATAAAAGGACAAGCAAAAAAACACCAACTAGTTATAGAATTATTGAAAGAACCTAAATTCTATGATTTTTTGTCTAACCTTAGTTACTATGAATGGGATAGTGATAGACAATTGCTTGAGATCTCATTTAAAGATTACCTTGATTTATTTATAAATTCTAATTATAAAGAATTTATTTAGAATAGAGCTGCAAATATCGATTGATGATGTATTTTGGGCATGGGGATATAATGTCGATAATGAAAAATAGCTTGGAAAGAACGAATTAGTCCATATAAAATTAGGCGGTGTTACAAAGGTGTTTTATAAAAATTTGGAAAAACTATTAGAAAGCTATGATGTTAAAATAGGTGAAGCAGCAATATATTTAATATTTGTTGCTTTAATATTATGGTTATATAAAGAATTTAAAACACAGCATCTAAAGGAAAAAGAAGAAAGAAGTAAAAAAATTGAAAACAGTTTAATCGCTTTAAACAATATTATAATTGAAGAATATCAATATAAGAAGGGGGTTAAAAAAGATAAAAATGATGTATTTATAGCTATCCGAAGCTCTTTTTCTGATATTGATTATTATTTATATAGAAGCATTTGCAAAATTTTTGATAATTCAGCTTTAGACGACGATCAAAAAATAGACCATATTTGTAAAGAGATTCATGCTGAAGTTGATACTTTGAATATTCAGAATAAAAATATTATTTATTTCAATCGCTTGACAGACCAACTAGATAAATTTTTAATCAAAATTAAAGATATTGTGACTCCAATCATTAACACGATAATTACTGTAATAATTACTAGCATATTTGTGGGTATATTATTAACCGAGGATATTGGATTTGTTAAGGGTGTTAAAGTATTCACCATATCAGTATTAGTCTATTTAATTCCTATGGTTATTGATATGTATCAAATCAAAAAATTGAAACCAATTAGTTATATTATTATTCCGTTTATTTTTATAACATTAATTATAAACTTGTTTTTTTCCAGTGTTAAAGTAATATCTATATCATTGTTTATATTTTTTGTAGCATTCATACTGCTTTTAATAATTGGAATCAGAAAATCAAATAGATTAAATTAGGTGTTCTTATTCAAGAGTAATTGCTCAACAATAATTCGTTAAAATTGTATTAACCATACTGAACATATGTTCTTAAAAGTCGCTAAATCCCTATACAATGAGGGTTTAGCGGTTTTTTTGTTTTTTGGTTTGGAAACGAAAGTGGTATTAACCTGTAAGGATCTCGATGGGATGACTGACTTTGCTAAGATTTATGGGGCAAAAGGGCTTGCTTGGTTAAAAGTAGAGGAAGATTCTTTAACTGGACCAATTGCGAAATTCTTCTCAGAAGAAGAACAAACGCAATTTAGGGAGTTGCTAGATGCAAAAGTAAAAACAGCGAATCACGAAGAAGAGGTACACAGTCAAGGACAAGCAGCTACCGCTGTGGCTAAGAGCATCTATGAAAAAGAAGTTTGGCCTAAAAAAACTGACTAACCTTTCTACTAGAAATGGGTTATTTACACAAAATTATTGACACACTCCAACATACATGATTTTACTAATTAGTATAAATAATTATACGTTTACGGGGAGGAGTAAAGTATGTCATTTGATAGTGTAATCGGCAAACTGGGAGGAATAGTTGAGAATCCAGAGGGTAAAGTAGCTTTATATTTCACTAGAAAAGATTATAAAGGAAGATATACTTCATATAAACCAGGGATATCCACACCTCTCCAGAAAGAATTAACAAAAATTGTAGTGGAAGCAATGAAGGGATTGAATAATAAAACTGTACTTCCATTCAATCCTTCAGGTTCATTAGATGACACAATTGAATATTGTGATTATTCATCCGTTGACAGCCTTTGGCATATATTAGAGAGTCTGGATGGTGACAGACTCTTAGAAAGTATTCCAGATGATATTTCTAAGTTTTCTTTTTATTGTTTAGTTATTCAATTAGAGGATGATGACAAGCTTTTAATTTTTAGAAGATTAACTAAGTTTAAAAAGTTACAGAAGGGTATAGTAGGAAGATTTATATCAGGTGATTTTGAACAAATTGATTCTGACCTTCTTGGTATTGATGGTCAAATTGACATAATCGGATATGATTCAGAATTAACTGTTGCAAATCATATTTCTATGGAAAGAATCTTTGATATAAAAACTCAATATCAAGAAAGTGCGAAGAAAACTCTTGCCATGATTAAGGAAACAAATAGAATAGAAAATTTTGAGCAGTTTGAAGAAGATAGTATCAACGATGGAAGGGTTATCCGAGGACTTACAAAGCTCTTACAAGACCCAGAAAGAGTTAAAAGAAGTTTGGAAAACATTGAAAAAGTGAAAGAACTAGTTGATGTAGTCGATTTAGATATAAAATTTTCCGAAGATGATAGTAAGTTATTGTATGAGAGAAAAGACCAATTACAAAATATTACACTAATTATTCGGGATGCTTATTATCAATCTTTTATTAATGAACGTCTTGGAGTAGATGAATTAGCTTAAATTAGGATGGAGGGTGGGTTGATTATGACGAATTTTTATAAATGGTTATTATTCATATCTTCGTATGCCCCTCTCTATCTTTTGTTAGCAATTAATAACTATAATTTTAATATAACACCGATGTGCTATATAAAACAGGTAACTGATAATATTCAACATTTAGTTTTTTGGATTGTTATTATTTTTCTTTTCCTTATTTCTATCCTTTCGGTTAGTTATTTTAAATTTATTAGTTTAAATGAAAGAAGGAAGGTACCAGGACTAAAACCAATAAATGAGGGAGTTCTTACGTACTTAATCCCATATGTAATTCCGTTACTTGAAATGAATATAAACAGTTTAAACAGCCTTTTAGTTAATGCTTTATTATTCCTAATCATAGGTATTGTTTACGTGAAGAGTGATTTGCTATATATAAATATACTATTAATTCTTTTAGGTTTTAGAGTTTATAAAGATTTAAATGGAAATGTGGTTATAACGGACTATAAAAGAGATGAGTTAACTGTTAGTCAAAATAATAGTGAAACGTTACGATGTCGCAAAGTAGTTAAGGGTGTATACTTAATAAGACGTGAGAAATAAGACTGGATTTTTTACCGTATAGGAAAGTAAGGAAGCAATCTCGAAGTAGTGGAAAATTTCAGGAAAATAGATAAGAGCAACTAGGCTACCGCACTGTGCCTATAGGCTTGGCGATAGCCAACAAAAGGGGATTTATTATATATTAAGTCGATTGATCGGTTTGGCAGAAATTCGAGAGAAATCAAAAAAGAGTGGGAAGAAATTACACAAGAAATGCAGACATTGTTGTATTAGATATGCTTTGTTAGATACTAGACAACACAAAGACTTATTAGGAACGTTTGTGAGTGAACTGGTATTACAAGTATTATCTTTTGTTGCAGAAAATGAAAGAGCCAACATACGAAAGCGACAGAAAGAGGGCATTGCAGTAGCAAAGTCAAAAGGGAAACATTTAGGCAGACCACGATTAAGTTTAGAAACATTATCGTCTGAACAGAAAGAAAAATTACATAAATATTATGTTGCTTGGAAGAACAAAGAAATTAAAAGCGTAGAATTTATGGATATGCTTGATTTAAAAAAAGTTCGTTCTATAAAATCATAAAAGAATATGAAAATGATAAAAAGCCTCTATTGGATTGTGAAATGGTACACTTAAACTAAAGGGCAGTAATGTTTAAGAAGAAGTGAAACTTTCCAGAGGTACGATTTCGTATACGAACATAAAGGCTATTAAATATAGGAGTTAGGAGTTGTTGTTTTATTTTTGATATTGCACTGTTATTTATTATTGCTTTTGCAGGTGGAATTGTAGCTATAATCGGTTTCATAGTTATCTTGGGTCGAAGGATTTCAGAACCAAAAAAAGAATTACAACAAAAAATTGATAACCTTGAAGAAGAAGTACGGAATTCAAAAAATAATAAATGATAATCTAAGCTATTAAGCTAACGGTGAGCAAGAGTTAAACAAGACAAACTTTGCTATTGATGGTCTTTTCTTTTTTGATAAGTTATTAGAATATTATGTTAATATAAAATGTAAAGATATTAAGTTAAACGCAGTTATTATATGAAGGTTTTACATATAAAGAACCTATAACTTTGCATAGGGGGGGGAAGAATTTGAAACTTAGACAAATGGCTGGTGAAATGAATGTATATTCGCATAAACCTGAAGGGTACGAGTGTCCATTTTGTCGTATTGTTTCAGGTATTGAGAAAAATAATAAAGGAACGAAACAAAGAGACATTATCTATCAAAATAAATATGTGACTGCATTTATTGCAAGTAAATGGTGGCCAAACAACAAAGGGCATGTTCTTGTAGTTCCTAATGAACATTTCGAAAACATATATGAACTTACTTCAGAAATGGCTGCTGAAATTCATCGTGCTGCTCAAATGACAGCGTTTGCTATGAAAAATACTTATGAGTGTGATGGTGTTTCTACTCGACAACAAATGAGCCTGCTGGAAATCAAGACGTGTGGCATTATCATCTTCACGTTTATCCGAGGTACGAAAACG
>NZ_WIXM01000040.1 GCF_010993965.1 Gracilibacillus sp. YIM 98692
AGCCGTCCCCACTAGACGCGGAGTGTTCTACCGGAGCGATAGGGGCAGCTCATGTTTTAAGTAGAATAGAACACAAAAAAGTCCTCCTAAAAAATGGAGGACTTTTTCAGTGGCTTCCTGCTCTTCCCCCAGGAGTCTCGCATTTTTTCACAGCTTGGATTAGTGCTCGTTTTAAGTGAGAAAAATCATAGTTCTTACTACTCACTAGCGGAAGAAATATACGAAGACTCCTGCGGGAACAGCACGGGCTGAAAATCCCGGAGGCAGCGGGGTTCTGCCGAGGAAGTTGAAGCCGTGCCCGCGGAAAGCGAAGTATATTTCTGTAGCGGTGTTTATACACTCACACCATACTATTGCACAGTTTTGTTCTACTGTGTAGTAAACATGTAAGAAAAATAAAAGTTTAGTAGAAAAGTGAAAAATGTTACAAGAATACGTATAAAAAACATCATTGTTGCCCAATAATGACAAATATGACAAGCTGATTCGTTACATGTAATCAATGTTACAAACTTTTAATTTGGCTGTAACCACAAGTGTTACTTTGCTATGTTATGATACAGCTTGTCAACATGAAAGGAGGCAACAATGATGAAAAATGTATTCTTGTCATTTGCTTTTGTCGCATCTAGTTTTCTATTTGTTATCCCGCTATCCGCTGCAGAATATGAAGTTATAAAAGGAGATAGTTTATGGAAAATAGCAAAAGACCATGAAACTACTGTTAAGAGTTTAAAAGACATCAACCGGCTAGATTCAGACTTAATTTTTCCTGAACAAGTTTTAAAGATAGATAGAGAAATAACATATCGGATTAAAAAGGGTGATACATTAAGTGGTATTGCTGTAGAGCATGGTGTTACCATTGATGACTTAAAAGGTTGGAATGGTTTAGAGTCTAACCTTATTATCACGGGAGACGAGTTAAAGATTATATTACCTGAGGGTCAAGAAATACCGCCTGAAAGAGTAGTGGAAGCACAACAAACCAAACGAGTACAAACGCAAGCCGAATCAACTGCTCAATCAGCAGAGCCTGTATCAACAAGTACGGAATCTTCAAAACAAACCATGGCTGTTACGGCAACAGCATATACCGCTACTTGTGATGGATGTTCTGGTATTACTGCAACAGGTGTCAACTTGCTGGAAGATCGCGACAAAAAAGTGATCGCCGTTGACCCAAGTGTTATCCCTCTAGGAACTAGAGTACATGTAGAAGGATATGGAGAAGCAATTGCTGCCGATACTGGTGGCGCCATTAAAGGAAATAAAATTGACGTACATGTCCCAACAAAACAAGAGGCGTATAACTGGGGTGTACGTGAAGTAAAAGTAACGATACTTGATTAAACTAAAAACCTTCTCCCTTGAGGTGAGAAGGTTTTTCTTTTATTTAAGATATAAAATTGCAGATTTAGCAAGAATTCAAATAAAAACAAAAAAAATCACAGATTAATAGTTGCTATTTTTCTAAAGATCACTTATAATTTTAACAACGTTGTTATTATTGTATTTATTGATAGCGATTTCATTTATTTTAGGGGAGAGTGTTTCGTAATGAAAAAATATGTATTAGTCGGTACTGGTGGGCGTGCAGAGTTCTTTTATGGAGCGATTGTTCGTGACTTTCAAGAGACTTGTAACTTAGTGGCATTTTGTGATTCGAATCAAACCCGTTTAAATTATGCAAACAAATTATTAGAAGAAAAGTATTCTGTGTCTAAAATAAACACGTATACATCGGATCGCTTTGATGAAATGATCGAGGAAGAAAAGCCAGACATTGTGATTGTAACTTCAGTTGACCGAACCCATCACCGTTACATCATTCGAGCTATGGAATTGGGCTGTGATGTGGTAACAGAAAAGCCTATGACCGTTGATGAAGAGAAGACGCAAGAAATTATTGATGCAATTGAACGCACCGGCCAAAATGTTCGTGTAACTTTTAATTATCGATATGCACCACACAATACAAAAATTCGCGAATTAATCCGTGATGGTGTGATTGGGGAAGTGAATTCTGTACATTTTGAATGGGCACTAGATACACAGCATGGAGCAGATTATTTCCGTCGTTGGCATCGTGATAAGCGAAATAGTGGTGGTTTGCTAGTTCACAAATCTACACACCATTTTGATTTGGTAAACTTCTGGTTGAATTCAGAGCCGGATACAGTTTATGCAACGGGCGGCCTGCGTTTCTATGGGAAAGAAAATGCTGAACGTCGTGGTGAGACGAAATTTTATCAGCGAGCACATGGAAGTGAGCATGCGAAAGATGATCCGTTTGCAATAGACTTAGAGAAAAATGAGCATCTAAAACAAATGTACTTAGATGCAGAAAAAGAAGATGGTTATCAACGAGATCAGAGTGTTTTTGGTGATGGAATTAGTATAGAGGATACTTTAGGTGTTGTCGTAACGTATAAAAATAAATCCATTTTAACTTATTCATTAAACGCTTATTTACCTTGGGAAGGATTTCAAATCGCCTTTAACGGAAGTAAAGGACGCATCGAAGTACAGGTGCGTGAACAATCTTATATCAATTCTGGCGGGGAAAAAGGAGACGAAGGAAAACTGGATCAAAAAGTGCTGAGAGT
Source organism: Gracilibacillus sp. YIM 98692 (assembly GCF_010993965.1). Classification (GTDB taxonomy): domain Bacteria; phylum Bacillota; class Bacilli; order Bacillales; family Amphibacillaceae; genus Gracilibacillus. The sequence goes on from NZ_WIXM01000040.1 coordinate 2,610, forward strand.
ACTGCCTATGTTCGGTGAACCATATGAAGTAGAAGTAGAAGAAGGAGAAGGAGGACATGGCGGTGGTGACCCTGTATTATTAAATGACTTATTTGGGGTGCCGGAAGAAGATGAATTCAACCGTGCTGCTTCTCATATAGATGGTGCGATTTCCATATTAACTGGTATTGCAGGTAATAAGTCATTACGGACAGGCCAAGCTGTAAAAGTAGATGAATTAGTAGATTTAAAACGCAAATAATCAAAAAAAGGCAGCCGTATTCATGATAGAATAGGCTGCCTTTTTGAAAGTATAAGGAAAGAAAGAATTACTATAAACGTAATAAATAAAGTGTTGATCAGCTAGAGAAATAATCTCTTGACATTGGATACACTCTTAATTGAGAAAACCAAGTCGTATTTTATTCATTTCTTCTATTGCTCCTGCTTCATTTCAATTATATCATCATTTACAGCATGGTTCGCATTGCTATAACCTAATACACTGAAGCCAACAATTAATAGAAGAAATAACATCATTAAAAATTTTCTCACTTGTTATCCCTCCCATATTTCATCCAAATATATTGTAAACGATTATCCATCGATTAGCTATGCTATAATTGTGTAAAAAAGTACAATTTTTTGAACGGGGGTAAAAATATGGAAGAAAAATGGCAGCAGGCAGAAGTAGTGAGTGCAGATTTGATAGGAGAGGGGTCCCGAATTTGCCTTGATTTTGTGGATAGATTAGCTCCAACAGAGGGAATCCTTTTAGGTAATACAGGTCATGGATATTTCTTTGTTTTGGCGGAGAATAGAATCACTGATACATATCCGGCGCGTCCGTTTCGTATAAATTGCGGGGCGATCCATCATTATTTACTGAAAGACGAAGATAAAACAGCATATTTAGCAGAGATTAAACCAGGCGATCGAGTAACCATTTACTCAATAACAGGTGAAACTCGTCAGCTTGCAGTTGGAAGAGTTAAAATGGAAAAGCGCCCATTAATAAGAATCGTAACAAAAGTAGGAGACAAAGAAATTTCAGCAACCTTACAGGAGGCGGATAGTGTCCATGTAGTAACAGAAGGTGGTGAAGAAAAGCAAGCTTTATCACTGGAAAAAGGAGACCGTATTTTAGTATTTACAGATGATCCTGGACGTCACCTTGGTGATAAAATAGAAGAAGATATAACAGAAATATAATTTTTAGTTTGACATAGTACTCTGTGTTGATATAAGGTTTTTGTAAATTTTCTGAAAATAACAACATAGGTCATTGACAAAAAGGAAAGTGCGTACTATGATAGTATCAACAATTCAAATTACTTGGCAATGACGAAGAATAGTAGCTTGATCAAAGCACTAAAGAGAGCTGGTGGTTGGTGTGAACCAGTGTGTGTGATAAGCGAATGGACTTCAGAGCTCCAAACCGAACGGTTTACTAGTAGGCTTTGGCGAGAGCCCCACTCGTTGCAAATGGGATGCGTTTATTAGCGTAAATAGCTAGACGTAAAAAGTGAGCTGCTTTGGATGCAGTTAATTAAGGTGGTACCACGGGTTTCCTCGTCCTTTTTGGGATGTGGAAACCCTTTTTGTATATGTATAAAATGAACGGAGAAAGATGAAATCAGAATATATGATCGATAAATCGGTGAGAAGGATGAGTACAAATGCTTCCTGTATAAAAGAGAGCCGGGGTTGCTGAGATCCGGTATACACAGCGTTTGGAATGGACCTTCGAGAGTGCTCTGGAATATTAGTATAGAGCAACGCGTCATCTGCGTTATCGGATGGAAGAGCGGGAGGCTGTAATAATCAGTACTTCAAATAGAGGTGGCACCGCGGTTTTCAAACCGTCCCTATATATACTACTAGGTATATATAGGGACTTTTTTAGTATATATGAGCTGTGGGAAAATACGAGACTCCTGGGGGAACAGTGGCAGCGTGAAGACCCCGCAGTGAGGGACGAGCGAGGAGGCTGAACCATCGCCCGCGGAAAGCGAGTATTTTTCCACAGCGGAGACATAGCGCTCATTTTGTAAAAGACTTGGTGTCAACCAAATTTTTCCTATATCAGTTGAAAGGCGTACAAGGCTTTAGTGAGAAAAGAACACAAGCCCTACAGGCATAGTTTATAAATAAAAATTCTAAAACGAGAGGAAACCCTAATAAAGGAGACGATGAAAAATGGTGGATTATAAAAGTACAACGTTAAATGGTGACACGATAACTCCGATTTCTGTCTTTAATCGTTTGAAAGGAAAGAAGAAATTTCTATTAGAGAGTTCTGTAAGCCATGGTGATAAAGGTCGATTTTCTTTTATTGGAGTTAACCCGTACAAAGAAATCATCGGGTCAGAAGAAGAGACAACAGTAATCGATCATGTTTCCGAAACAAAAGAAGTCGTGAAACAGCTACCTTTAGAAGTGGTGAAAGCACATATTCCGAATGAATCATTACCATTACCATATGTGTTTTATGGTGGTGCCGTAGGTTATATCGGTTATGATGTCATTCGTCAATATGAGTATATTGGTGAATTACTTGATGATGAAATTGACATGCCGGATGTTCACATGATGTTTTATCAGGACATCATCGTATTTGATCATCGAAAACAAAACATTACCATGTTAACCATTAACCTTGATGGAACGAGAGATGAAAAGCAATTAGAAAATGATTTACACACTATGCAGGATCAAATTTGGACACCGGATGCGACCATGACAGATGAGGCGTTACATGTGCAGTTCGCTCCATCCATTGACAAGGAATCTTTCGTAGAGATGGTAGAAACAGCGAAAAAGCATATTGTTGACGGTGATATCTTCCAAGTTGTTTTATCACAAAGAATGAAAGCAACTTTTGATGCAGATCCATTCACTTTTTACCGGAAATTACGTGTCGCAAATCCATCGCCATACATGTATTTTATTGACTTTGATGATTATATTGTTCTTGGTGCTTCACCGGAAAGTTTAATTAAGACAACAGGAAATCACGTTGTAACAAATCCAATTGCAGGAACGCGTCCTCGCGGAAAGACAGAGGAAGAAGATCAACAGTTAGCAACAGAACTGTTAGCCGATGAAAAAGAGTTAGCAGAACACAAAATGTTAGTGGACCTTGGACGAAATGATCTTGGCAGAGTCTGTGAAGTCGGATCCATTATCATTCCCAAATATATGGCGATTGAAAGATATCAGCATGTGATGCACATCGTATCAGAGGTGCACGGGCAGTTAACATCCTCTTACTCTGGGTTGGATGCATTAGTATCGACATTACCAGCTGGCACGGTTTCCGGAGCACCGAAGATTAGAGCGATGCAAATTATTAATGATTTAGAAAACAAAAAACGTGGTGTTTACTCAGGAGCTGCTGGCTATATTAATATGAACGGTGACTTAGACCTCGCCTTAGCGATTCGAACAATGGTAATTAAAGGGGAGCAGGCATATGTTCAGGCAGGAGCAGGCGTTGTATATGATTCTGATCCCGAATCGGAGTACCAAGAGACATTAAACAAAGCCAAATCATTATTGGAGGTAAGTAAAAAATGATACTTCTTATCGATAATTACGATTCGTTTACTTATAATTTATTTCAATATATTTCAGAACTTGGTAAAACGGTAGAAGTGGTGCGTAATGACAAAATTACATTACAGGAAATAGAAAATAAAAATCCAGAAGCCATTATTTTATCTCCTGGTCCAGGGGCTCCAGAAGATGCAGGTATTTGTATTGATGTCGTCAAACAGCTTGCTAGTAAGTTCCCTATACTAGGTATTTGCCTAGGACATCAAGCGATCGGTGCTGCATATGGGGCAAATATCACACATGCTGGCCAGATCAAGCATGGCAAAACATCGATGATTCGTCACCAAAATGATGAGATTTTTAATTATTTGGAACAACCACTTGAGGTGATGCGTTATCACTCTTTAATTATTGATCAAGAAACCATTCCTGATCCGTTACTGATAACCGCAACAGCAATGGATGATCAAACAGTGATGGCAGTAAAACACACTTACTTACCGGTTTATGGTCTGCAATTTCATCCAGAATCTATTGGGACGTCGAAAGGAAAGCAATTATTACAAAACTTCTTTAATGCTATTAGAAAGGAGACAATGTCATGAAAACTTATTTAAATAAAGTGTTGAATAAAGAAAATTTAACGATAGAAGAAATGGAACAAGCGGCAAGAATAATGTTTGAAGAAGATACAAGTGATATTGCTATTGGTGCATTTTTAACTGCATTACGAGCAAAAGGAGAGACATCAGATGAGATAGCAGGATTAGTAAAAGTAATTCGTGAAAAATCATTTACATTGCCGACTGAATTGACTGGTGTCATGGACAATTGTGGTACTGGAGGAGATCAGTCGCAAAGCTTTAACATTAGTACGACTTCAGCATTTGTTATTGCTGGTGCAGGAATTACAGTGGCGAAGCACGGAAATCGCAGTATCTCAAGTAAAACAGGCAGTGCAGATGTTTTAGAACAATTAGGTGTATCACTCGACTTAACTGCAGAACAAACACATGACATCTTAAAAGAAAACGGAATTGCTTTCTTATTTGCTCCAAATGTCCACCCTGCAATGAAAAGAGTCATGACAGTACGGAAAGAACTAGGAGTACCAACTATTTTTAATTTAATTGGTCCTTTGACAAATCCAGTTGATTTAACAACACAAATTTTAGGGACTTATCGTCGGGATTCTCTAAATATTATGGCTAATGCGCTTAATAAGCTTGGCAGGAAAAGAGCGATTGTTCTAAATGGAGCTGGCTATATGGACGAAGCCTCTTTAGCTGGAGAGAACCATTTGGTATTATTAGAGCATGGAGAATTAATGCAGTTTAAATTAACACCAGAAGAAGTAGGTTTGCCAGAAGTTGATAATGATGCGATAAAAGGCGGGGATGCCAAGGAAAATGCTAATATTCTTCGTCGAGTACTAGAAGGGGAACAGGGACCTCATCGCGATACTGTCCTATTAAATGCAGGATTAGGTATTTTCGCCAATGGAAAGGCTAAGACGGTACAAGAAGGTGTATCGCTTGCTGAACAGTCCATTGACTCTGGTGCAGCATTAGAAAAACTAAACCGTTTAGTAGACTATAGCAATCAAATGAAACAAGAGGTGTAACATGACCATATTAGATAAAATTCTAAAAGAGAAGGAAAAAGAAGTTGCACAATTAAAAGAAAACTATCAGCCTGGTGATTTACAAGCCGATAAATTAGATATTTCTTTGTATGAAACATTTATAAAGGCAGAAAAAATGAGTATTATAGCCGAAATGAAGCGAGCATCCCCATCAAAGGGGTTGATCAATGATGGAGTGGAGCCTGCAGAACAAGGACGGTTGTATGAATCGTGCGGAGCGGGAGCCATTTCTGTATTAACAGATGAACCTTTTTTCAAAGGCACCATGGCAGATATGCAAGCGGTACGAGCAGAAGTTAATATCCCAGTATTGAATAAAGATTTTATTATCGATGAAATACAAATCGATCGAGCAAAAGATGCAGGCGCTAATGTGATTTTATTAATTGCAGCAGCTCTATCTCCAGAGCGACTCGCTGAGTTGTATGCTTATGCAGAGAACAAAGGGTTAGAGATTTTGTTTGAAGTGCACAATGAAGAGGAAATGGAAATAGCCAAATCCATAGGGGCTAAAATTATTGGGATTAATAACCGAAATTTAAAAACCTTTGAAGTAGACTTAGCAGTAACCGAACGTTTAGCAAAAATGGTGGATACAAGTGAAGTTTTATTAATCAGTGAAAGCGGGATGAAGCAAAAAGCGGATGTTGAAAGAGTAAAGAATGCAGGTGCAAAAGGTATTTTAGTTGGAGAAACAATGATGCGTTCCGTTGACCTAAAGGAAACTTTTGACATGTTACGTGTCCCGTTAGGAGAGTAAATCATGGTACAAGTCAAAATTTGTGGATTAACCAATAAAGAAGCGATAGAAACAGCAGTGGAAGCAGGCGCCGATTTTATAGGCTTCGTTTTTGCTAGAAGTAAAAGGCAACTGACAATCAAGGCAGCGAGTGAGCTTGCCGATTCCGTCCCTTCTCATGTGAAAAAAGTCGGCGTTTTTGTAAATGAATCGCTAAAAACGATACAAGAAATCTCAGATAAGGTCGGGCTAGACTATGTGCAACTGCATGGTGATGAATCACCAGCATTTTGTCGAGAAATAGAGATGCCAGTAATCAAAGCATTTCAAGTAACATCAAGAGCAGACCTGGAACAGATAGTATTATACGACTGTGCCTATTATTTACTGGATAGCCCTGCAGGTAAGTATCGTGGAGGAAATGGCGAAACGTTTGATTGGGCCATGACAAAAGATCATGATTTCTTAGATAAGAAGATCATACTAGCAGGGGGGCTGCATTCAGATAATATAGCAGAAGCCATTAAGGAAGTAAGTCCAATTGGCGTAGATGTATCAAGTGGCGTTGAAACAGAAGGAAAAAAAGATGTCAACAAAATAAAGACGTTTATACAAGCAGCAAAGAAAGGTGATGAAAATGGGAACTTATAATGCACCAAATGAAACAGGACACTTCGGTGCCTTTGGTGGGCGATTTGTACCAGAAACACTGATGCCAGCAGTTTTAGAGCTGGATAAAGCCTATCAAGAAGCCATCAAGGACCCTGACTTTCTAGATGAATTTGATTACTATTTGAAAGAATACGTTGGTCGAGAAACCCCGCTGTATTACGCAGAACGATTATCCAAAAAATTAGGCGGACCTAAAATTTATTTAAAACGAGAAGATTTAAATCATACAGGTGCCCATAAAATTAATAATGCATTAGGCCAAGCCCTTTTAACGAGACGAATGGGAAAGAAAAAGGTAGTAGCGGAGACTGGGGCTGGTCAACACGGTGTCGCCACGGCAACCGTTTGTGCTTTGCTTGGACTAGAATGTGTGATCTTTATGGGCAAAGAAGATGTGCGTCGTCAGAAATTAAATGTTTTCCGCATGGAATTGCTAGGAGCACGTGTGGAGAGTGTCGATCAAGGGAGCGGTACTTTAAAAGATGCGGTAAATGAAGCATTGCGTTATTGGGTTAGTAACGTAGAGGATACTCATTATATTATCGGTTCTGTCGTAGGGCCACATCCATTCCCGCAAATGGTACGTGACTTCCAGAGTATGATTGGTTCCGAAACGAAAAAACAATTCAAGAAAAAAGAAGGTCGCTTACCGGATGCTGTTGTAGCATGTATCGGTGGAGGCAGTAACTCGATGGGCATGTTTCACCCATTTGTGAACGATAAAGAAGTAACCCTATATGGTGTTGAAGCCGGTGGAACAGGTGTAGACACCGGCAAGCATGCGGCGACTTTAACCTATGGAAAACAAGGTATTTTACATGGAACTATGACGTATTTATTACAAGATGAGCATGGCCAAATTGAAGAAGCTCATTCCATTTCTGCTGGGCTTGATTATCCCGGTGTAGGACCTGAGCATAGTTATTTAAAAGAGATCGATCGAGTGAAATATAAACACATTACAGATGAAGAAGCATTAGAAGGTTTACAGGAATTATCACGGACTGAAGGGATCCTTCCGGCATTAGAAAGCTCTCATGCTGTAGCATATGCCATGAAACTGGCAAAAGAAATGACAGAGGAAGAGACAATGGTTATTTGCCTTTCTGGGCGCGGAGATAAAGACGTAGAAACCGTAAGAGAGGCTTTGGGGGGTGAAGCAAATGGGTAAGACCAAAATCGATCAAGCATTTGCTCAAGTGTTAGAGCGAGGAGATAAAGCTTTTGTACCTTATATAATGGCAGGCGATGGAGGACTTGATCAATTAGATGAGCAGCTCAAGCTTTTAGAAGATGCTGGTGCTACGGTGGTTGAATTAGGAATTGCCTTTTCAGATCCGGTAGCAGACGGTCCCACGATTCAGGAAGCGGGACTTCGAGCATTAGAGAATGGGATCTCCTTACATGCTGTCCTAGAACATTTAAAAAAATCAAAAGAAGAGCGTAACATTCCAATTGTGTTAATGACTTATATTAACCCTATTTACTCCTATGGAGTCGAAAACTTTGCAAAAAGTTGTGACGAAGCAGGTGTGGATGGCTTAATCATCCCAGACCTACCATTAGAAGAAGAGAACATCGTTGTTCCTTCGTTAAGGGATTACAACATTGCACTTATTCGTTTAGCGGCTTTAACGAGTACCAAAGAGCGTTTGACAGAATTAGCGAATCGTACAGAAGGTTTTTTATATGCTGTAACGGTGAAGGGTACAACGGGAGCAAGAGCTTCTTTCCAAGATAATCTAGGGGAGCACTTAGCGTCACTGTGTGATCAATGCGATTCTCCAGTACTTGCTGGATTTGGCGTATCCACACCAGAGCATGTTGTTACCTTAACGGAAAACTGTGATGGAGTGGTTGTGGGAAGCAGAATTGTCGACTTACTTCATAAAGGAGAACATGATACCATTAGAGAATTAATCAGTTCCGCCCAAATTTCAAAAGTACAATAAATAATGATGTTAAACATTGGAGCGAACCTACCTTTGAATAAAAAGATTTGTAGATGGGTGCTTATACGACGCCGCGGAAAGATACTCGCTTTCCGCGGGCAACGCTTCAGCTTCCTCGGAAGCAAAAACCACTTCCTGTGGAATCTTCAGCTGTTGCTTTTCCCGCAGGAGTCTCGCATCTTTCCGCAGCTGATTATGCTTTATTGTTAGATCAACAGATTATTTAGAACCAAAGAAAAAAGGCCGTCTTCTCCATATCAGAGAAGACGGCTTCTATTATGCTTCATACATTGCTTCAATTTTATTTTGTAACTCTTGATCGGATACATATTCATCATAGCTGATTTCTTTATCTATGATGCCGCTTGGCGTGATCTCAATTAAACGATTGGCAATACTGTTAATAAATTCATGGTCGTGTGATGTGAAAAGAATAGACCCCTTAAATTTGATTAAACCATTATTTAATGATGTGATGGACTCTAAGTCTAAGTGGTTGGTCGGCTCATCAAATACAAGCACATTCGCATTGCTAAGCATCATTTTCGATAGCATACAACGAACTTTTTCTCCACCTGATAAAACATTCGATTTCTTTAATGCTTCTTCCCCAGAGAAAAGCATACGTCCGAGGAATCCACGTAAGAAAGTTTCCGTCTGATCATCCGGTGAATATTGACGCAACCAGTCTACCAAATTCATGTCATTGCCTTCGAAAAACTTTGAATTATCCTTTGGGAAATAGGATTGAGAGGTGGTCACACCCCATGTGAAGCTGCCTTCGTCAGGCTCCATTTCCCCCATAAGAATATCAAATAGTGCTGTTTTCGCTATTTCATCTCGGCCAACAAATGCAACTTTATCATAAGGCTTCAAGATAAAACTAACATTGTCTAACACCTTTTCTCCATCGATCGTCTTCGAAATTCCTTCCACTCTGAGCAAGTCATTACCAATATCGCGTCCAGGCTGGAATGCTACATAAGGATAGCGGCGAGAAGAAGGTTTAATATCGTCTAACGTAATGTTATCCAACATCTTTTTACGAGAAGTTGCTTGTTTGGATTTAGATGCATTGGCACTAAATCGAGCAATAAAATTTTGTAATTCTTTAATCTTCTCTTCTTTTTTCTTGTTCTGTTCTTTCGCCATTTTTAGGGCTAATTGACTGGATTCATACCAGAAGTCATAGTTTCCTACATAAATTTCAATTTTTCCATAATCTACATCAGCAATATGGGTACACACTTTATTTAAGAAGTGACGGTCGTGAGATACCACGATAACTGTATTTTCAAAGTTAATTAAAAACTCTTCCAACCATTGAATGGCTTGAATATCTAAGTGGTTGGTCGGCTCATCCAGTAATAAAATATCTGGGTTTCCAAATAATGCTTGAGCAAGTAAAACTTTTACTTTTTGTGAGCCAGGTAGATCTGCCATTTGCTTTGTATGCAATTCTTCATCAATACCTAAGCCTTTGAGTAGAATGGCAGCATCGGATTCTGCTTCCCAACCGTTCATTTCTGCAAATTCACCTTCTAATTCTGCTGCACGCATGCCATCTTCTTCTGTAAACTCACCTTTTGCATAAATGGCATCTTTCTCCTTCATTACTTCATATAAACGTGTATGACCCATAATGACCGTTTGCAACACTTGGTATTCCTCATAAGCAAAGTGATCCTGTTTCAGAACAGCCAAGCGCTCATCTTTACCTAAAGATACATTACCAGTTTGTGGTTCGATCTCTCCTGATAATACTTTTAAAAAGGTAGATTTACCGGCACCATTTGCACCAATAAGGCCATAACAATTTCCAGCTGTAAATTTAATATTAACATCTTCGAATAACTTTTTATCTCCAAAACGTAAACTAACATTTGTTGCTTGTAGCATGCTTTAAAATTCCTCCATTATCTCATATCATAAAGCAAGCTTAAGTGATTTAGTCTTGGAAGTCAATTATCAGAGGATTTCTCCTTTAAAAATGGTAAAATAAAGGTGCTAATTTCCAAGCTGTGGAGGGTAAATGATGAAGGGATATGTGAGTCATAACACCTATGGGTTTAAATTCAGGGGAGAACATCAAGAACGTATTGCAGGCATTCATGTCATTGGCAAAGAAAATAGGACAGACTATAATTATAAATGGGATGGTTTAAAGCGTAGTGAGAATGATAGGTTTGTTTTTCAATATACATTAGGAGGTAATGGAGCGATTCGTATTGGAACGCATACTTACACTTTATCAAAAGGAGAAGCATTTTTTGTCAGGCTTCCTAGTGATCATTGCTACTATTTACCAGAGGATTCGCATCATTGGGAATTTATTTTTCTTACATTATATGGAGACGAGGCTAGACACTTTTATGAAAAAATAATAGAAAAACACGGCCATATTTTATCCATGCCATCTCATGTCAAACCTATTAAACATATATTTCGAATACTAGAAAAAATTGAGACAACAGGCATTCATAACGGATATGAGGCATCTAATTATGCCTATACCTTTTTAATGGAATGTATGCATTACTTAGAGCATGTGCAAAAGAGTGATGACGAGGTGCCAGTAGCGATCGCAAAGACTTTATCTTTTATAAAAGAAAACTACCAAAAAGATGTGGGATTAGAAGATATAGTCTCTGTTTCTGGGTTATCCAAGTATCATTTCACTAGACTGTTTCATAAAACGATGAAGGAAACACCGATGCAATATTTAACTAAAATACGTATGCATCATGCACTGGAACTATTACAGCATCGTGCCTTAACGATTGAAGAAGTAGCGCTAGCAGTAGGTTATAGCAATGGCAATTACTTTAGTAAAGTGTTTAAAAGTTTATTAGACATTTCACCAAGTCAATATAGAAACGGAACGTCCTTTATGCCAGTAGACCGCTTGTTCTTAGATTGAAAGAGCAATATTTTACCTATTTCAAATGAATTTACGATTGTAAAAGCGTTTTCCCCAACGTATGATATTAGTATATCTACTACAACATACCGCAATATAATAGGAGGAGAACGATATGTCTAAAATTACATTTTTGGGAGCTGGTAGTACAGTTTTTGCTAAAAATTTACTAGGTGATTGTATGACAGTGGATGCATTACAAGATTTTGAATTTGCTTTATTTGATATTGATCATGAGCGATTAAAGGATTCAGAGATGATGCTTAATAACCTGAAGAAAAGTTTAAACGCTACAGTGAAAGTAGTAGCTTATCATGATCGTAAAGAAGCATTGCGTGGTGCAAAATATGTAATTAATGCCATCCAAGTTGGTGGTTATGATCCATGTACCATTACAGACTTTGAAGTACCAAAAAAATATGGACTTAGACAAACAATAGCAGACACATTAGGCATCGGTGGTATTTTCCGTAACTTGCGTACGATTCCAGTGATGCAGGAATTTGCTCGCGATATGAAAGAAGTTTGCCCAGATGCATGGTTCCTTAATTACACGAACCCAATGGCTGTTTTAACTAATATTATGTTAAAAGAAGGGATTAAAACGGTAGGGTTATGCCATAGTGTACAAGTTTGTGCGAGTGGATTATTAGATTCCCTTGATATGCCGAAAGATAATATTCAATGGAAGATTGCAGGAATTAACCATATGGCTTGGCTGTTGGAAATTACTAGAAATGGAGAAGGCTTATATCCTGAAATCAAGAAAAGAGCTCGGGAGAAGCAAAAAGAAAAACATGATGATATGGTACGTTTTGAATTAATGGAACGTTTTGGCTATTATGTTACCGAATCATCAGAGCATAATGCCGAGTATCATCCATATTTTATTAAAAGTCAGTACCCGGAGTTAATTGAAAAATATAATATTCCGTTAGATGAATATCCGCGTCGTTGTGTTAATCAGATTGAAGAATGGAAAAAGATGCGTGATGACCTAGTTAATGACCAAAACTTACAGCACGAGCGTACACATGAATATGGATCTTACATTATTGAAGCAATGGAAACTAATAAACCATTTAAAATTGGAGGTAATGTACTGAACACAGGTCGTTTGATTTCCAATTTACCGGAGAATGCAGTAGTAGAAGTGCCATGCTTAGTTGATGCAAACGGAGTTACACCAACTTATGTCGGTAATTTACCAGAACAGCTAGCCGCATTAAATCGTACTAATATTAATACACAGCTTCTAACGATAGAAGCAGCCCTTACCAAACAGAAAGATAAAATTTATCAAGCAGCGATGCTAGACCCGCATACTGCAGCAGAGCTATCTATCGATGACATTATCGGGTTATGTGATGATTTAATCGAAGAACATGGTGATTGGTTACCAGAATATAAGTAAACAAAAGCTTATTCAGCCGCCAAAGCGGTTGGGTAAGCTTTTTTATCATAACAGAAAGTATAAAATTTGTTCGTAATATCCATAAACTGTGACATGACTTTGGAAAATTTTGAAATGTCCCTTGAGTGCTATGATACCGCTTCAGAAATATACTTCGCTTTCCAAAGGCCCCACAGCGAACGGGTGTGGTGAGCGAGGAGGCTGAGGTGCTGTCCCCCGGAAAGCGAGTGTTTTTCCACAGCGGGGATTTAGCACTCATTAGTCATTAAATTGGTAAGAGATCCCTATCAGGTTAAGCCCGTTTTTTTTAAAAGGGAAGAAATTATAAAATTTGTTTCGTGTGTTTCGCCTTTTCCAAAACTGTAAGCTTAGGCAGATACAAAGACTTTTATGGGAATGTGAGTATTTGCCCTTAGTGTCAGTTTAATATTTTCATTTAAATAGATACTTGGTTAATGGATTATTTACTAAATATATCGCTGATAAGTATGAGCGACACAAGCTTTTATTAGTGGTGAAACTATAAGAAATTTACTAAATATAATAGATATAAATGATATATTTTACTTAAATCTATTGAAAGCGTTTGTTTTTTGTGCTAATATCTAATTAATTAAATAAATATTTAGTAAATATTGTAACAAATAATTATTTATTTACTAAAAATGATGGGGAATGAGGCTATGGCGACAATCAAAGATATTGCGACACAATCAAAGGTTTCTCCAGCTACGGTATCCCGAGTATTAAATAACGATCAAACGCTTTCAGTTTCTGAGGATACACGTAAACGCATCATGGAGACTGCTGAAAAATTTAACTATCAAACGATTCGTGTTCGAAAGAAACAACAAGATAAACAGGATGAATCTTATAAAGTTGGTATTTTTCTTTGCCAATCCTTAGAGGAAGAGTTAAGTGATCCTTATTTTTTATCAATCAGGCAAGGAGTAGAAAGTGAATGTCAAAATCTAGGCATCGAAACAACTGAAATATATCGAATCCAAAACTTTCAATTGTCCAAGGTTAATGAAGATTTAGATGGATTAATTGTCATAGGTAAGCTTGATACAGAAGTAGTGAAGTTGTTGCAGCAAAAAATTGAATATTTTACTTATATCGATTATTCTCCAAATCCTAATAAATACGACTCAGTAGTGATTAATTTTCAAGATTCTACCAAAACAGCTTTGGATCATTTGCTGCAACTAGGTTATCAAGAAATAGGCTATATCGGTGCACACCAAGCGGAGCATACAAAAGGGAACGATAAAAAACCCTTTGATGATGAAAGATATACCTTTTATAAGCAGAAAATGACGGGACTAGGCAAATACAAAAAAGATCATGTATTTATTGGTGCATTTACTATGACAGAAGGCTATCGTTTAATGAAAGAAGCGATTGCTAATGGTAATTTACCAGAAGCGTTTTTTGTCGCTAGTGACCCGATGGCAGTTGGTGCATTAAGAGCTTTACAAGAAGAAAACATTCAAGTGCCAAGTGATGTTGCTATAGTGAGCTTTGACGATGTGGAAATGGCTAAATTTGCCAGTTGTCCATTAACCACCGTACATGTTCCCACAGAGTTTATGGGAAGAACGGGTGTGAAACTTTTAATGGAAAGACTGGGAGGACGCGAAATTCCTTTGCAAATCACTATTCCAACAGATTTTGTGATTAGAGAGAGTTGTGGAGCAAATGCATAAGGATTTATTCCTTTTAGGAGGTGAGGCTTAGAGTAATGAATGTACCTTGTTTCCTTGGTGGAAAGTATAAAGCACAGCAGCGCTAAATAGACTTTGCCAATATATTTAGAGCTACTATTATCAAATGACGGAACACTTCTATATATAACGAAATAAAGTGCTTAAAACAATGAAGCGATATGATATATACACAAGAAAAGGGGTTTAAAGATGAGAAAATTTTTAAAATCATTTGTCTTTATGACATTCATCACTGTTCTATTAATCGGATGTGGTAGTGGAGATGATAATCATACAAGTGGCCAAGAAAATACGGAAGATGAGGTAACATTATCACTATTTTCTACTGCTACAAGTGAAGGGGATCAAATAGCACTTGAATCAGCAATAGAGAAATTTGAAGAAGAGTATCCGAACATCAATATCGATTATAACTTTCCGGCTGGAGAGTATGAAAGTATGATTCGTGTCAAAATGGCAGCAGATGATATGCCAGATTTATTCGATACACACGGTTGGGCGAAGAACCGCTATGGTGAGTATACGATGGATTTAAGTGATATGGATTGGGTGGAAAATTTAGATCCAGCACTTGATAATATCCTGAAAGATGAAGAAGGAAAAGTATATGCTTATCCTTTAAACCAAGCAAAAGATGGTTTAACTTACAATAAAAATGTGCTCGATGAATATGGTATTAAGCCACCTACTACGTTTGAAGACTTTATGGCAGCGTTAGAAACGATTAAAGAAGATAGTAATGGGGAAGTAACCCCATTTTGGTTAGCAGGATCTGAGAAAAGTCAATTCGGGCAATATTTTGATCAATTTGCATCACCACTACTCGTAACAGACGAGGAAAATGATTATAGTGAAGAACTATTAGATGGATCATTTGATTGGTCCAACTATACTTTCTTACCTGAGAAATTAGAAGAAATGCAAGAGAAGGAATTAATAAATGTAGATGCTTTAACAGCACAAATGCACCAACAGACGCAACTATTAGCACAAGACAAAATTGGTTTTGTCATGGGTACAGTGCCTGTAAGTGCAGTGAAAGAATTAAATCCTGACACAGAGTTAGGGGTTATCCCAGTTCCAGCTATTCATGAAGGAGATGATCCAAGCTGGATTGGCGGTGAACGATTAACTTTCGCTGTATGGGAGGATACAGAGCATCCAGAAGAGGCAAAAACCTTTATTGAGTTCTTAGCACAAGATGAAATGGTAAAAGAGCTAGCAGAAGGAACAGCATTACCGGCAGGTCTAACAAATGCGACAGCAGATATTTATTACTCTGATTATTATGAAGAGTTTTCTGGTGTTATGGTAGAGCCGTACTTTGACCGCATTTATCTTCCAAGCGGTATGTGGGATGTTATGGGAGCAACAGGTCAAGAATTATTATCTGAATCTATGACACCGGGAGATGTTTCAGAAAAAATGGCGGAAGAATACACAAGACTACGAGAACAAGATTAATTAGATAATGGAGCTGTCTCTTCATTCCAGTTGTATGTACATTAAGCTGGATTTGAGGATAGCTTCATTACAAATAGGAGTTGATGAGAATGAGCGAAAAAGTTGTTCGAGCAGCTAAGCAAGTGGAACATAAAGTATCTCGCAAACCGAAAATAGAAAAGAACTCTTCGCTTTGGTGGATGTATTTGCCAGCATTCCTGTTTGTTGCCTTTTTCATTGTTTATCCTTTCTTAAATGGAATTCGCATCTCTTTTACAAATTGGAACGGTTTTTCCCAAGCCTATGATTACATTGGATTCCAACAATACACAAGAATGCTGACAGATCCTGACACCTGGTTAGTTGTACGCAATACTTTGTTATATGGTGTAGGTAGTACCATCTTTCAAAATGCACTCGGTCTTTTGTATGCACTTTTATTAAATCAAAGTATAAAATTTAAAGCGGTAACAAGGACGGTTGTTTATTTACCAGTTATTATTAGTCCGTTAATTATGGGGTATATTTGGTATTTCTTCTTTGCTTATCAAGGCGGTGCACTAAACGATGTTTTAATGTGGTTAGGTTTTGACAAAATCAATGCATTAGGGAATCCGGATATGAATATTTGGATCATCGTATTTGTTAATACATTCCAATTTGTTGGAATTGCGATGATTATTTATTTAGCAGGTTTGCAAAGTGTGTCGAGAGACTTTTATGAAGCGGCAGAAATCGATGGGGCTAGCTCTTTCCAGCAGTTTAAAAATATTACGCTTCCACTATTAATGCCATCTATCACGATTAACATGGTTCTTAACATTATCGGCGGGTTGAAATTATTTGATGTCATCATTTCCTTAACGGGTGGTGGACCAGGTAATTCCTCACAATCTATGTCAACATTTATGTATGATTTATATTTTGCTAGACAAGATGCAGGCTATGCGGCAACCCAAGGTGTGTTAATGATGATAATCATCTTAATCTTAAGTTTATCTGCCCTTGTTTACTTCCGACGTAAGGAGGTCGAAGCATAATGAATTACACATCTACAAAAAAGAAAACCATTCTATCTATTGTAGCGATTATCATTACACTGTTTCACACCATTCCGTTTTATGTCTTAATTACGACATCCCTTAAAGCGAAGGGTGACTTCAGTTCAAAATGGGTTTTTCCGAAGGAGTGGAGTTGGGAGAATTTTAGTGAAGCATGGGGGCAAGCAAATCTAGGTAATGCTTTATGGAATACAACCATTATTACCTTTTTTGCAGCGGTATTATTGATCATTGTTGGTTCTATGGCAGCCTATCCATTAGCTAGAAGACAAACGAGACTGAATAAGTTTATGTATATGTTCTTTGTGGCTATTATGGTAATACCTCCACTAGCAGCATTAGTTCCGTTATACCAATTAGTAGTTAACATTGGCATGATGAACACACATGAAATTGCCATTTTTAACAATGTCGCTGCCTTTTTGCCGTTAACGATATTTCTATATGCAGGTTTTATTCGCTCGACTATTCCAAAGTCGTTGGAAGAAGCAGCTAGAATCGATGGAGCTAGTACGATGGGAATTTTCTTTAGAATTGTCTTTCCGTTATTAAAGCCCGTCACAGCTTCTGTTTTAATTATTGCTTGTGTATTTATATGGAATGATTATCAATTTGCAATTTTCTTCTTGCAAGATAAATCTGTACAAACCATGACAGTTGCTTTATCTAGCTTTTTCGGTGAGAATGCAAACAATTTAAACCTTGTAGCGGCTGCAGCTATTATTGCTATGATGCCAATGGTTATTCTTTTTCTTTTCTTACAAAAATACTTCATTAAAGGGTTGGCATCCGGTTCTGTAAAAGGTTAATGATGAAAAAAGGAGTTATGAATTATGACCATCATCTATAACGATCAGACAAGAGAATTTCATTTGCAAACAAATAATGCAAGTTATATTATGACGATTCTTGAAAATGAGCAATTAGGTCATTTGTATTATGGAAAAAAAGTAAGACATAAAGACTCATTTCAGCACTTATTAGTAACAGGGCATCGCTCTAATATTACGTATTTAAAAGAGGGGGATATGAATTTCTCCCTTGAACAAACGAAACAGGAATATCCTTCATATGGTACAACGGATTTTCGTGAGCCAGCTTTTCAGATTCTGCAGGAAAATGGAAGCAGAATCACAGATTTTAAATACAAAAATCATCGTATCTTTAAAGGGAAACCTAAATTAGAAGGTCTTCCTGCAACCTATACAGAACAGGATGATGAAGTTGAAACAATAGAAATTACATTATATGATGAATTGATTCAAGCAGAAATTATTTTGTTATACTCGGTGTTTAAAGAACATGATGCGATTACAAGAAGTGTTCAATTTGTAAACCATGGCGAAGAAAACTTAAATCTATTACGTGCCATGAGTGCTAATGTAGACTTTTTTGATTCAAACTATGAAATGGTACAGCTTTCAGGAGCATGGGTGAAA
The DNA here is from genome assembly GCF_010993965.1 of Gracilibacillus sp. YIM 98692. Taxonomy (GTDB): domain Bacteria; phylum Bacillota; class Bacilli; order Bacillales; family Amphibacillaceae; genus Gracilibacillus. The sequence goes on from NZ_WIXM01000040.1 coordinate 21,162, forward strand.
GAAAGGCATGTAAAAACGAGAAAGCTCGAAACAGGAATTCAGCAGATATCTAGTACACGAGGAACAAGCAGCAGTCAACATAACCCATTTTTAGCTTTAAAGCGACCTGAAACAACAGAATCGCAAGGAGAAGTTTACGGTTTTAGTTTTGTTTACAGTGGTAACTTTTTAGCACAGGTGGAAGTAGATTATTTAGATGTGTCTCGAGTGAGCATGGGGCTTCATCCCTTTGATTTTAATTGGTTACTAGAAAAAGGAGAAAGTTTTCAAACGCCTGAAGTTGTCATGGTCTATTCTAATGAAGGGTTAAATGGGATGAGCCAAACCTATCACAAGTTATATCAATCAAGGTTAGCTAGAGGAACATGGCGTGACCAAGTTCGTCCTGTTCTTACAAACAATTGGGAAGGGACTTACTTTGATTTTAATGAAGAAAAAATACTGAATATGGCAAAGCAATCGAAGGAACTAGGAGTAGAGCTATTTGTCTTAGATGATGGCTGGTTTGGGAAGCGTGATGATGATACAACTTCACTAGGTGATTGGTTTGTAGATTATAATAAACTGCCAAATGGTATTACAGGTTTAGCTGAAAAAATCACAGCCTTAGACATGGATTTCGGTCTTTGGTTTGAGCCGGAAATGGTTTGTAAAGTAAGTGAGTTATACGAAGCCCATCCTGATTGGATTATTCATGTTCCAAACCGCAACAGATCGCACGGCCGTAATCAATATGTGCTAGATTTCTCTCGTAAAGAAGTAGTTGATGCGATTTTTGACATGATGGCGAAACTATTACATGATGCACCGATTTCTTACGTGAAGTGGGATATGAACCGTTATATAACAGAGATTGGCTCTGCTGCTTTACCTGCAGAGCGCCAGCGTGAAGTGGCGCACCGTTACATCTTAGGCGTATATGATTTATATGAGCGATTAACTTCTGTTTTTCCTGATGTATTATTTGAATCATGTGCAAGCGGCGGTTGTCGTTTTGATCCGGGTATGCTTTATTATGCACCGCAAGCGTGGACGAGCGATGATACCGATGCCATGGAAAGATTAAAGATTCAATATGGTACTTCATTTGTATACCCGGTAAGCTCCATGGGGGCACACGTATCAGCTGTGCCGAACCATCAAGTGGGACGTGTAACAAGCTTGGAAACAAGAGCAAATGTAGCATATTTTGGTGCATTCGGATATGAACTAGATGTTACCAAGATGTCGGAAACAGAAAAGGCGGAAATGATAGATCAAATCACTTTCTTTAAACAGCATCGAGAGCTTTTCCAATTTGGTACATTCTATCGTATTAACAGTCCGTTTTCAGAGGATGGAAACCGCACGACATGGATGGTTGTGTCCAAAGACCAATCAAAAGCTATTGTAGCAGATTATCAAGTATTAGCTAAACCTAATCCAGGTTTCAGCCGTTTATTGCTTAAAGGATTAGATGAAGCATCCTCTTATGAAATTGAAGGGTATCCAGGCATATATCATGGAGATGAATTAATGGAGATTGGTATCCAATTAGATCATGAACGTTTTAAAGCACATGCTAATTTTGATATTGTCGAAGATTTTAATTCCAAAATTTTTGTTTTAAACAAGCAATAAAAAATGGATCTTCCACCCTCGATTTGGTGGAGATCCATTTTCTCTATTTATGTGCAGGTATCGGTTGAACCTGGATGGGGCGATCTTTTTCTAACATTGGCTCTGCGACATGTTTGCGAAAGAACTGTACAAATGGCCCTGTGAAGAATGCCATGATGACAGTTGCAATACCGACAATAGCACCAAAGGAGAAGCCGATCAACACACAAGTCATATCTGTCGTGATTCGTGCTACAGGAAAAGGAATTTTATTTTTACTAAGTTTTTCGATTACAAAGGCTAAGGCGTCATATGGTGCCATTCCTAAGTTTGGTGTAATATATAAAGCTACTCCCATGCTTGCAAATATCACTGCTATAGCAACAATAATGATACGAATGGCAAGTAACGAAATGTCATCAAAAAATAAGCTATAGCTGTAAACTAAAAAGTCTGAAATAAACCCGATACCAACCATATTCACAAGAGTACCTAATCCGATTGAATAACGTGCATAGAGAAAAATAAAGCCAAGAAGTACAATATTAATGACTAATTGATACAAACCGAATGACATATTTATAAAACTGCTAACACCTAAGTTCATGGTGCTAAAAGGATCAGTGCCTAATGTACTTATCCTCAATAGTGTAACGGCAATTCCGATGAATAGATTCCCGATTAACATCATATAAAAACGTCTCCAATTAATCTTGTTCATTGGATTCCCTCCCTGGAGAAATTAATGTAAGGAGCGTATTGTATGGAAAACGCATCCGTCCTTTATATAACAGAAAAGTATTTTGATGAATTCTCATTTTTATTTTGTGGGCAAGCGTATTGTGAGCCAAGACATTCATTCGGTCCAGCGATTCGCCCATATTATATTCTTCATATCATTTTAGGTGGAAAGGGAACATTCACCCAAAATCACACCACTTATCATTTAGAAAAGGGTCAAGGTTTTCTTATTGAACCGAAAGTGATTACACATTATCAAGCTGACCCTTATGATCCTTGGACTTATATGTGGATTGGGTTTGATGGTAGCAATGTAACTTTTCATTTGAATCGGTTAGGTTTGAATCTTCAAGCACCTACCTTTCAAATAAATGATACAAGTCACTTAGAAAAAATCATATACGACATGTTAGCATATCGGCATAAGGAAAAATCGAATATGTACTCGTTATATGCTTTGTTTTATTTATTTCTATCTAACTTATCATTAGAAGTTGGCCATAAACTGGAGGAATTGAAGCTGGATGACAATTATCATGTTCAGCAAGCGATTCAATATATTCAACTCCACTATCACCAACCAATGAAGATTCATGATATAGCCGCTTCCATCAATGTGAATCGGAGTTACCTGTCCACATTATTCCAATCAAAAGTGGGACAAACCTTGCAACAATATATTACCGACCTGCGTATGGCGAAAGCGCAGGATTTATTACACGCCACTTCTCATACCATTGAAACCGTGGCACGCTCATGCGGTTATGATAATCAGCTTGTTTTTTCTAAAGCTTTTAAACGAAAGGTAGGTATTGCTCCTTCTGAGTATCGTAAGAAAAAACATACCTTATCATTATAGCTGTTGTGAGAAGAAAAGAATAGTATTTATTGTTAGATTAAATAGTCAAATTGTTGGAATTTGAAAGGTTGAGGGGAAGTATTTCTTTGAAAAAAAATGATTAATATCTTACAAACTAAATTTATTTCGTGTCATATAATGATACAAAATAAATCATATATTTTTTAGTTTCTAACAATTGACAAATATAAATGTAATGTTTAGAATTACATTTACCTGGTTATATTGATAAGTGGGGGGTAACATCACTGTTGGGGAGGACTACTACATGAATAGTGACTATTCGCTAGCTGTGCATAGTTTAACACTGCTTTCGATAATGCCTGATCGAATGTCTTCAAGTAGTGCGTTGGCAGAAAGTGCTTCCGTGCATCCTGTTCGTATTCGAAAAGTATTAAGTATGTTAAGACAGCATGGATTAGTAGAAACAAAGGAAGGCACAGGTGGCGGATTTATCTTATCAGCAGAACCAGACCAAGTGACACTGTGGGAAATTTATCAAATCACCTCAGAAGGTTCCTTGCAGCCAAAATGTTCTGAAGCAAATAAGCAATGCTTGGTAGGGGCTAACATGGAATTGGTATTATCTACAATTTTCACTGATGCAGAAAGTCATCTTGGAGCCTTTCTTCAGCAATACAGCATTGCTGACATGGTAAATCAAGTGCAACAGCATTCACATTCACTGTGATTGACTTTTCTTCTATTTAAAATGTAATATGTTTCATTACAGAAGGTAGTGAAACTACTCTATGTAATAACTAACATTACATTTGAAGGAGGGTTACGATGAATCAAGTCATGAAAACAACCAATTTAGACCGAACACACCTCCAAGATTATGGGATGAAAGTACAGGAGAAACAAGGGCATTTCGTCTATCATCCGAAAAAAACCTCAAATGGTGTTTTTTACTTAACAAAGGGTTATGTTAGGCTGGTCAATGAGAAGCAACATGCCATAAGAATTGTTAGCCCAGGGGAATTCTTTGGTGATCGTTCCACCTTTTATTCAGAAAATGTATATGCCGAAACGATCACTTCTGCGGAATATCTATTCATTGATGATGAACAATTCAAACAACTATTATATAATGAATCAGAATTGGCCAAGATAATAATGAATGACTTAACAGACCATTCTCGTTATTTAAATAACCAGCGAACCATTTGGGGTGAAGTAAAGGAACTGTCCCACTATCTACAAAAGGGTTACTCTGTAAAGTCGATCATCTGGAAAAATAAGATGAAAAAGAAAGATACCTTATGTTGTGATTAAAAATTTATAAAGGTGGTGGAAGTTATGGAACAAAAACAACAAAAAAGATTTATGGAAGGAGACTGGATAAGAGGTAAAACAAGAAGAGGGGAATTAGTTCATGGTTATCTATTAGAAACCCCTTCTCCACATTCTAAACTCTCTGTAAAAGTTGTTTTCAGCGATAATGAAAATGTAACAGGGCAAGTGACGCGGCTTGACCAAAAAAATGTGGAGTTATTAGAAGACTTAACAACTAGGACAGAAGAGGAATTACAAGATTTAATTGATTTAGCTTTAGCAACAAAGGACGAAGAATGGTTTATAAAATTATCAACCGAATTAAGAGAAAACCAAAATAAACAAGGTCAATCGTTAAAAGGGAGAGGCAATTATAAACATGAGTTCGAAAAAACCAACAAATAAAGATGTTCCTATGTGAAAGGGTATTTCCAAGATCAAACAATGATTGGAAATACCCTTTCTTTACATTTATATGGAGGTTTAGTGTAACGCAAATAAGTGACACAATGTTCACAGATTTAAGAATATTCAAACATCGTTTTAATTTGATGTGATACTATTTTAATATAATTCGCTGTAGTGGGAGAGAGTAGCAGGATAGAAGGACTTTCCTTCACAAATTTAATCAAGTATCCTAGTACATAACGAAAATGGCAGTTTGTAATACATTTATTGGGTGTGATCCGGAAGTGAGTTTAATTGAGAAGTGGTATTCATTCATCATTTTTTTAGCAGTTCTTATTGGTTTAAGTTTAGGACAATTCGAAATCTTACGAACGATTTCAGAAAGCTTTATAGTCCCTTTATTAGTAGCTATGTTATATATCACTTTCTTACAAATTCCTATAGAAGAAATAAAGAAATCTTTTAAAAATATTAAGTTTACCTTCACTTCAGCTATTATTAATTTTGTTTGGACACCTATATTAGCATGGATGTTAGCATTGTTATTTTTAGGTGACCAACCAGCATTATATTTAGGATTTATTATGCTGATGGTAACGCCTTGTATGGATTGGTATTTAATTTTCACAGGGATAGCAAAAGGAAATGTGGGATTATCAGCTGCTATCTTACCACTAAATCTTATGTTACAAATTATTTTACTACCGATTTATCTCCTGATTTTTGGAGGTCAAACAGGGGTTATAGAGCTTACGTTTTTGGCGGAAAGTATTCTGGTTGTATTGTTGACCCCATTGGCTCTAGCTTTTCTAACAAAAGTGCTGTTGGAAAATAAGCAACAATTTAGAGAAGATCTTATTTCTAAACTTAGTGTATTACCAATTTTGTTTCTAAGTCTTGCGATTGTTGCTATGTTTGCTTCACAAGGACAATTGCTGCTAGATAATGTACATGTAATGTGGCAGATAACTATTCCTATACTTTTATTTTTCGCAGTGAATTTTATCGCTAGTCAACAAATAGGAAAGATTATGAATTTTTCTACTTCTGATAAAGCCAGTTTAAGCTTAACTACTTTAGCTAGGAATTCGCCAATTGCTCTAGCAATAGCAATGACAGCTTTCCCAAACCAACCTTTAATCGCTTTAACACTAGTGATAGGCCCATTATTGGAACTGCCTATACTAGCAATCATCACGCAAATTTTATTATTTATAAACAAAAGAAAGTGTTGAGATATGTTTTTGTTTTATTAAACAGTTGAACAAAACTGCGATACAGTAAAATATTTATATAGTGCTTAAGTCCCCCTCATTTTTGAAGCCTGTAATCATACGCTCCGACAACATACTTCGCTTTCCGTGGGCGGTTTTTAGCTAACTTGGTAAAGAAAAACCCTTTACCAAGTGGATCTTCAGCTCTCGCTGTCCCACAGGAGTCTCCGTATGTTGTCTACGCTAGTGAGTGGTACGATTTATGATTTATTTCATTTTTCCATAGGTTTGATGATATTTTCTCATTCAAAACGAGCACCAACCTAAGCTGCGGAAAAATGCGAGACTCCTGTGGGAAAGGAACAGTCGATTAAGTCCGTTTAATTGTGTAAAAAAAGAATGGGCCATGTCAATTCTTGGATACAATGTTTTTAA
>NZ_WIXM01000041.1 GCF_010993965.1 Gracilibacillus sp. YIM 98692
AATCATCCGTTATATTAACGTCTAACAAGGGACCCAGTGATTGGGGAGAGCTATTAGGAGATCCGGCAATTACAGCAGCAATATTAGATCGGATAATCCACCGTGCTGAAATCATTCAATTATCAGGAGACAGCCTTCGATTAAAGAATAGAAGTACGATATTCAAAGAAAAAACTGTTCAAAATTAATGAGCAAAAAGTGTTCAATTTAACTTGACGGTTACATAATGATATGAACAGAAAATCCCTTCCCCATTAGGATACGAACAATGTCTTCATAGTGATGACCTGTTGCTTCAATTCCGATGAATACTTTGTCTGTTTGAAGACTCTTTTTAGCCCTTTCGATTTTATCCGTTAGAACTTTCATACCAGTTTTACTAACCATGAAAGAGAAAGAAGTTTCTATAGGTTCACCATAATAATTTAAAATCATTGCCTTTTGTAGAACTTTAGAAACATTGATTGGAACAATTAAAACTTTTTCTAAATCGATACCGCGAATTTCTTTTGCAAATTGACTTCTTCTTAATCCTTGTTTACCATTAAGTAGTCTCATTGACTATGTCCTCCTTGCTGGGTGGGTGATTGAGTAAACTTGGTTAAGTATTTCAATCGTGGCATAGTCAGTGGGGCTTTTTGTGTTTAAATACATTATTTCATACACTAGGAAAGTATAAAATTTTAGCAAGAAGTTACTCGACGTAGTAAAAATTTTAAGGTGCGAAGTATCAGTGTAACTACGGCTCTGCTGTCGCCTTAGGGCTCGGCAATCGCCGAGTTTTCTTTAGAGTTTATCGAATTATTTTTCCCGCAGGTACATCGGTACATGGATTTTTCACAAGTGAAGCCATTGTCGGATGAAGTGTTTACCGATGTGATGAAAGGGGAGAGCCGAAAAGCTGATATCGTAATGGAAGTGAAGCTAAAAGGTAGAGATACGCTGATCATTATTCATGTTGAACCTCAAAGTTACCCTCAACAAAATTTCCATCAACGCATGTATCATTATTTCAGTCTATTGTATAATAAATATAGAAAACCAATATTGCCCATAGCTTTATTTACGTATGATCAAATCAGAGAAGAACCTAATCAATTCTCCATGTCTTTTCCTTTTTTTCATGTCCTTTCCTTTTTGACATTTGAATTAAAAAAACAAAACTGGCGAAAATATTTGAAATCTCAGAATCCAGTAGCAGCGGCTCTATTAAGTAAAATGAGATATAATGAATCTGAGAGAATTCAAGTAAAAAAAGAGTTTCTGCGAATGTTAGTTACCATGCAAGTGGACCCTGCTAAAATGTATTTAGTTAATGGTTTTTTTGAGACTTATTTACCTTTAAGTGAACAAGAGGAGGTTCAGTTGATGAAGGAAATGCATGAATTTAAACCAGAGGAGCTAGAGTTCATTAATCAATTGCCAAATTCATGGCGAGATAAAGGCTTAAAAGAAGGACGTGAGAAAGGTCTTAAAGAAGGGCGAAAAGAAGGGGTTAAACAAGGAATTAAACAAGGTAAAGAACAAGGCATAGAACAGGGCATCAAACAAGGTAAAAAAGAAGGAACACAAAAAACACAAGAGCAAATAGCGAAACAGATGATGCGTGAAGGTTTATCATTGGATATGATTGAACGCGTTACGAAGGTAGAAATGGATAAATTAGAAAGTTGGAAGAAGGAGCTCTAGCAAGGAATTTAAATATACTAATCCAAAATTGCCAGGCGGTTTAAGCCTGGATTTTTATATTTGAAAATTTTTCTGTCTCCCCCCCTAAATTTAAATTCCTTTACGTATAGATAAGTGAAAAGGATGTTATACATAGAAAATTGCATTCCTATGCTTTGGAGGTGAACGTTTGAAAAAGGTTATTTTATTTGGATTGCTTCTCTTTTTGTTTGCATGCAGTCAGGATGAAGGTGCTGATGCAGAGCAAGCGGATCAACAGGAGCAGGAGGAAACTCCTTTATATGAACATGAAATCTATCAGATTGGTGCGATGGATGGTTGGGAGTTTGATTCCGATGCGACGGTTGATTATGAGCAAAATGTAATTTTTACTCATAATAAAACAAATGCGATTGTTTCCACTGTTTCGACGTCTAATTGGAAGGAGAAAGTGGTTGCTTCTTTTTCTAGTCAGGTAGAAGTGGTGAACGAGGAAGAACATTATATGCAGGTTCAGACCAATCGAAAAGAAAATATTTATGGGGATATTTATTTTCATGAGGGGTCTGACAAGAATGTGATTATTATTTTTATGACACCGGAGAATTTAGTGGAAGAAAATCAAGAATCTATTCAAACATTTAATGAAAATATAACAATATTTTAGGAGAGGTGAAGATACATGAAAAAATTTATAACGATTTCTGCCATTAGTGCATTGTTAGTAGGGCACACCGTGTATGCGGATGAACATGAAGAGGATACAACGATTACGCCAGATAGTGAGTTGTATGACACGTCTCGTATTGTAGAAATGACTGAGTTGAATTTAACAGAGGATCAGTTGCAGCAAGCTTTACTATTAGACGAGTTTTCTGAAGATCGTTTAATAGAAGTAGAAGCGTTATTAGATGAAGGGGATATAGAAGGAGCAGAAGCATTATTAGAAGAATATAATGAAAGTGTAGAGGAAATAGAGAAGAAGCTTGCGGAAGCGAGAGAAGAACAAGAAGAGCAGGAAGAAGCTGCTGAAGGTACGGAAAGCGAAGAATCAGATAGTGAAGAGTCTAACGAAGAATCCGAAGATGCGGAACAAGTGGAGCTAGGAGATTCTGAGGACAATGAGGAAGCAATTGAGGAAGAAGAGACAGAAGAAGACAACAATGAAGATGGGACAGAAGAGGAAGAAGGAACAGAGGAAGATAGCGATGAAGAAACAGCTGAAGAAGTAGAAGATAAAGTGTCCGAGAACCTGAAGAACCGTATCGCAAAATTGGAAGCATTATTAGAGCGTAAAGATTTACCAGAACCAGCGAAAGCAGGTATTGCAAATGCAATAGAAAATCAAAAGCGTGCGGAAGAGAATCGCTTAAGAGCAAAAGCAAAACAGTCTGAAGAAGATGTTGAGGAAGAAGTAGAAGAGGAAGAATCGACAGAAGATAGTCAAGAAGAAGCAACAGAAGGCACAGAAGAAGATGTAGAATCAGTTGAGCTACAGGATGAATCAGAGGATAAAGCGGAAGAGAAGCAACGTAAAGCGGAAGAAAAGTATGAAAAAGCAGAAGAGAAAGCAGAGGAAAAACTGCGTAAAGCGGAAGACAAAGCAGAGCAAGCGTTAGAAAAAGCAGAAAAAGCCTTAGAAAAGGCAGAAGAGAAACGTGAGAAAGCAGAAGAAAAGCGTGAGAAAGCTGCAGAGAAGCGTGAGAAAGCTGCAGAGAAACGACAAGAAGCAGAGGAAGATGAATCAGAAGAATCAGAAGAAGAAAATGAGTCAGAAGAAGAGGAAGAAGATGAATCTGGACCTCAAGTTAGTGATAAACCACAAAAGCCTGAAAATCCTGGAAGAGGCAATGGTCAAGGTCGTGGAAACTAGTAAATAAGTATCAAAAATACATCTTTTTCGACAAAAATAGCAAAAAGATATTTACCCTTCTTCGCTTATCACTTACATTAGATATAGAAAAGCTTTATCCGGACGATAGATGACATTCATCGCAGGATAAAGCTTTCTATATTTTAGCAATTTGAAGTGATGAAGTATGGATGAGGGAGAGGGCTTTATGAACGAGGAGCAATTGTCAGACTCGATCGCCAAAATAAAACAAGGTGACGAGAGAGAACGGAATTATATGATTCAATATTACCAGCCGTACATTTTGAGTGTGGTTGGAAAAGTTTGTCGTGAATATAAGACATGGAACGATGATGAGGCAAGTATTGGGCTGATTGCTTTTAATAAAGCGTTAGACACTTTTGAAGAAAGCCAGGGCAGAACTTTCTTGAATTATGCTTACCTTTTGATACATCGTGAGTTAGTCGATTATTTTCGTAAAGAAAATCGTTATAAAAAGTATGTGACAAACAAGGAAAAAGCAGTGGATACAACATATGATAAAAAATCGATCGATCAATTTCAGGAAGAAGTGCGTCAAAGTCAAATGGCAGAAGAGATTTTGGCCTTAAATCAAGAGTTGTCTTCCTTTTATATTAAATTTGAAGAATTAGAATCTTACAGTCCGAAACATAAGCGAACACGTAAAAAAGTGTTACAAATGGCAAAGGAGTTTATCACGGAAAGAGAGCTTGTGGAGCAATTGTTTTATCGCAAGAAATTTCCGATGAAGGATTTTGCCGAAATCTCGGGTTATCGATTGAAAACGGTGGAGAAGCATCGTAAATACCTAATTACGATTATTATAATATTGGTGCATCCAGACTGGCCGAACTTACAGTCTTTTGTCAGCGGAAAAGTGGGGAGTGTGGGCGATCATGGAAAATAAAACAAATGGTGTTGTTATAGAGGTGCAAGAAGAGAAAATAGTCGTGATGTGTGATGACGGGACATTTCGTAATATCGTACGAGCTGAAAATGAAATGCCCATTATTGGAGAGCGTATTTATGCTCCGAAGCAGAAGGCGCCGATTATACAATGGAATTGGAAAATGATTTTTCCAGTTGCATCCGTTATCGCCATTTGCTTGATCACGTTTTTTGGATTATTTTCCTCAAAAGCACCACAATCGACTTATTTACTTGCCCTAGACATTAACCCCAGTATAGAAGCTGAACTAGATGAAGACTTTCAAGTGATTGAACTTCATGGATTAAATACTGACGGTGAAGCTTTGGTGGAAGAAATGGATGTGTCGAATAAGCCTTTAGATCAAGCAATCGATGACTTGATCGATAAACTAAAAGAAAATGGGTATGTAAGAGAAAATGAATTAGCAGAAATTACAACGACACTTGTAAAGTTGACGGAATCAGAGCAAGAAGTGGAAAGTGCCTTACATGTTGAAGAAGTTCTTCAACAATCTTTAGAGAGTCACCAGGTAAATAGTGAGGTAGAGGTGTATCAGGAAAATAAAGCATATTATGACGAGGCCAAGCAATCTGAACTGTCGGTTAATGCGTATCGACTTTATCAAGAAGTGAGTCAAGATGATCATTCGATTGATGTGGAGGAAGCGAAAGGGAAATCGATGCAAGAATTGCGTGAAATGGTGAAGGAAAAACAAGCTGAAAAAGCAGAAGAGTCAAAAGCAGCTGGTCAAGAAAAGAAGAATGCTGATAAAAGTGGAGAGAATCAAAACAAACAAGGACAACAAAATCAAGATAAGTCCAATCAAGGTAATTCTAATACTGGAAAGCCAGAGGATCTCCCTTCCCAATCGCAAGGTAACAATTCATTGAATCAGAATGCCGAAGATAAAGGGAAACCGAATCATCAACCAGAGCAACAAAATCGACACTCTAAAGAAAATAATCAAGCAGGTCAAGAACAAAAAAGTTCTGAAAAAGGAAACCAACCACAGAATAATCCGAAAGTAGATAAAGACCCAAAATCGGACGACAAAAAGTCAAATCAAAATAACAAAGCGAATAATTCTAACGAGGAGAAAAGTCAATCTTCTAATGTTTCTTCAGGTAAACCGGAGAAAAGAAAGCCCAAAAGTCAAAAGCAAGAAAGTAATAAACAACATACTAAGAGTGAACAAAAAGAGGAAAATGAATCTGAGGAAGAACAAGATAAATCGGAATCCAGAAAAAGTTCAAGGGAACAAGAAGATGAACCGGAATCCAACAAACCATTAGAATCAAAGACTCCTGAAGTCCCTGATAAAGCTGAAAACAATCGCCCTCTACCAAAAGAGTAGAGGGCTTTTTATCACGGTGAATAACTGTCCGTAAAACCTCCACTGATTGAGTTTCACTTTATAGGTGAAGGTAATGAAACAGCTACGGAAAGGTGCGAGACTCCAGCGGGAAAAGCAACAGCTGAAGATCCCGCAGGAAGCGTTCTTTGCTTCCGAGGAAGCTGAAGCGTTGCCCGCGGAAAGCGAGTACCTTTCCAGTATCGTCGCATAAGCAATCATCAACGATAAAAGTATTTTATATCTCAATAATGTTCCATAAAAAAACACTAAGCGACCCATCGCTTAGTGTTTTCACTATCCCACTATTAAAATTAATGTCTCTTATTCAACCATAGTACCCCTGATTTGGCTAATCGCGGTAATAGTCCTGTCACTGGTCTGCGGAACATGTTTCCAAAGCCATCCGATTTACCGAGAGAACCGAGCTGTCCTTTTAATTTAATTTCTTTCGTTTTTTTCGGTTCATTGCCATTTAACACATCAGCTAGTATCTCTCCAATTTGTTCCCCTTGCTGACCAGCTAGCTGAGCACTTGGAGAATGTTCAGAAGATGCGCAATCTCCTACCACATAAACATGTGGGTGTGTCGGGACTTGGTAAAATTCATTCACTACAATTTTATCTTGACGATCTTTTTCAAATGGCAGGGAGCGAACCAGATAATGCGGTCGAACACCGGCAGTCCAGACGATCACGTCACTTTCGATCCCTTCTCCATTATTGTAAAATAGCCCTTCAGCGACTAACTCCACATTAGAATGATGCACGACATTCACATCATGCTCGCGGAACCAGTCTTCTACATAATTTTGTACTTTTTCATCAAAGGCTGATAATACCGAAGCGCCACGGTCAATTAAACGAATATTTAAGTCTGGTCGGCTTTCTCGCACTTCTGAAGCAACTTCAATACCGCTCAAGCCTGCTCCGACAACAGTAACTTGATTATAAGCAGGTAAATTATTAATTTTAATACTTGCTTGGCGTGCTTTTTCAATCGATTGAACGCTTTCGGTATATTCCATCGCACCTTGAATGCCATGGTAGTTGTCCTCACAGCCAAGTCCAATTAATAAATAATCATATTCCACTGGTACTTCGTTATCTTTTAAACGAATTTGTTCCTGCTCAATGTCGATCGCTACAATTTCTCCAAATATGTATGACACTTGTTCATGTACAGGGAAACCAATCCGAACTTCTTTATCGGACTTTGTTCCTGCTGCAATAGCATAAAACTCTGTTTTTAAAGAGTGGTATGGATTTCGATCGATTACTGTAATTTGAACATCAGAAGGAATGTTATGTTCTAAAAGTTGATGCAGCGTATTCATTCCTCCATATCCACCGCCGATTATAACTACCCTTTTCATGATTCCAAAACTCCTGTCTATCGAAAGTTATTACGTATCATCATGAGCTTCTGATGCGTTGTTATCTATATTTAGAGTACCAAAATTAGGGCAATAAAACTAGAAATAACAATAAAAAAATCTCTGTAAATTTAATGTTCCACAATTCTGAAAAATAAATATCGTAATCTGTAAAAAACGTAAATTTTTGCCTATTGTAATGGAACATGTTATAACTAAATTAGTTATGTAAGCGTAACCAAGATTAGAAGAAGGGAATGGACGGAATGGAATTAACAGAAATCCAATCGATCACGGCAAAGGTTAGGGATAATGTACAAAAAGTGGTAGTAGGGCAAAGAGAAACGATTGATTTATTATTAGTAGCGATGATTTCATCGGGGCATGTGCTGCTTGAGGATGTACCAGGAACGGGAAAAACCATGATTGCCAAGTCATTAGCGAAATCATTACAAGGAAAGTTTAAACGAATCCAGTTTACCCCAGATTTACTCCCATCGGACATAACGGGTACACACTTTTATCGCCAACATGAAGGAGAGTTTGAGTTTCGACCTGGTCCGATTTTTACCAATATTTTATTAGCAGATGAAATTAACCGTGCGACACCGCGAACTCAGTCCAGTTTGTTGGAAAGTATGGAGGAAAGACAAGTAACTATTGATGGGGAAACTCATAAACTTGCGCAGCCTTTTTTAGTTATAGCGACGCAAAATCCGATTGAAAGTCAAGGGACCTTTCCTCTGCCAGAAGCGCAACTAGATCGATTCCTGCTTAAAATACATATGGGGTATCCTTCCAAAGAAGAAGGGTTAGATATTTTGACTCGATTTAAGCAAGCTAACCCTTTAGATCAATTGGAGTCTGTGGTTAGTACAGAAGATATTACGACAATGCAAAACATTTACAGCCAAGTATCGGTACATGAGGATGTTTTATCTTATTTAATGGATGTGATTGAAAAAACGAGAAATCATACAAATATTGCGCTTGGTGTCAGCCCTCGAGGGAGCCAAGCATTATTAAAAGCAGTACAAGTTTTTGCGTTATTGCAAGGACGCACGTATGTGATTCCAGATGATATTAAGCAAATGGCGCTTCCTGTTTTAGGGCATCGTATTGTATTAGCTCAGAAAATCGGTGTGAAGCAAGGGGATGCTGAAGCGGTAATTGAAGAAATTCTAGCAGATGTTCCAGTGCCGACCGAATTGGAAAAGGATTTGGTTAAAGGATGAACATCGCGTGGTTGATTGTCGTACTTTTGATCATCGTTTTTATTCAAGGGATGATCTACAGCAAGTTTGGATTAAAAGGGATTACGTATCATCGTGCCTTTACCAAAGATACGGTTTATGCTGGGGAAACGTTAGAAATGGTGGATGAAATTAAAAATCAAAAGTGGCTGCCCGTTCCGTGGATTCGATTAGAGTCCAAGATGAGTGCCCACTTAGTTGTTCAGTCGGAAAAAGACGAAAAACGTGAAGAGGATGAGGTATTTCATCGTACACTGTTTAGTTTATTGCCATACCAAAAAATTACGAGAAGACACCAATTAGTTGCACTAAAACGAGGCCATTATCCGTTAAGGACTGTTTCTGTTACGACAGGGGATGCGGTTGGCTTTGGAGAAGTGTTTGATTCATTTGATGCTAGTACGGCCATCACCGTTTATCCGGAGCTCGTTTCCCTTGATGACATTCCATTGCCCTCACATAGTTGGCTTGGTGATATTACGGTAAAGCGCTGGATTATAGAGGACCCGTTTTTATATGCAGGGGTGAAAGAATACCAGAACGGTGATCCATTAAATGCGATTAATTGGAAAGCAACAGCGAGAACAGGAGATTTGCAAATCAATAAAAAAGACTTCACTGCAGATCACCATTTAATGATTTATGTAAACTTTGATTGGAATGAAGACATTAGACTGCCTATTGATGATCCAGAAGTAATCGAAGAAGGTTTATCATATTCAGCTTCATTAGCGCATTATACGGTTTCACAAGGATTGGCAACTGGATTTGGGTGTAACGGCTATTATGTCGAGCCATTTACGAATAAAACAGAAAAGATAAAATCATCTGTACGAGTAGAGCCGTCCAATGGCAATCAGCAAGTAACTCATATCTTAGATGCGATTGCCAAAGTGAAAATGGATCGCAGTCGTAACTTTCGCGCCTTTTTACAAGAAGACATTGATCGTGGCATGACTAAAACAGATGTAATTATTTTTACTCCAATTATAACAGAAAAAGTAGAGAAGCAAATCGAACAGTTGGAACGGTTGGGGAATGCGGTGGAAACCGTACCGCTTGTTGATCCATCCAAGTTAAAAGGCGGTGAAGAAAATGTCAGCTAACGTAAAACAATACGGTCAGATTTTAGGGCATGGTGTCATGGAGTTTTTAGCCTTTTTCCCTGTGCTTTTTTGTGTTTCGATTTTATTGCATGGTGGGGCGCTTGCATATGGGTGGATCATTTCATTAGTTGCTCTATTTGCTGTTGGCGTGTTAATGAGATTGTTTTTAGCTAATCAGAAACGTTGGCATGTGTTTTTGATTCTGCTGCCAATCGTTCTCACAGTTGGATCCTTCATTAGTGATTCGGTAATTTCAGGGATTTTGTTTGTCGTGTTTGGGATTACAGTTACCTATCGATCTTTACAATACACAGAAAGTGAAGCGGAAGAGGTACTGCCCAATCGAATCCTTTGGTCTGTGAGTGTACCGATGTATATAGTCGGCTATATTGTTTATGTGAATATAGACTCGCTAGCTCCTTATCGGGAAGATTTAAGTCTCATTGGATTTGTATTCTTAGTTGCTATGTTTTTTATGACAAACCAGCAGCATCTTCAAAAGGAGTCGCTCACTAAGCAAAAAAATAAAGGCATCAGCCGAGAGATGAAGCGGGTCAATTTTGTTTTTGTGGTGATTACACTAGTTATCAGTTTCGCCATTACTCATTTTCAAGTCGTACAATCTGCTCTTTATAACGGTACACGTTCTTTTTTGCAAACGATCATTGGGTTGATTGGTTCAGGTGATGGAGAGGCACCAATAAATGAGCAGCCTTCTAATGCCAATTTCGCTCCTAATTTACCAGGACAAGAGGTGAAGGAACCATCGGCATTGGCGGCTTTTATGGAAAAGGTGTTTTATGTGATTGCGTTTCTGTTAATCATCGTTGCGGTTCTTTTGTTATTTGCTATTTTATTTAAAAAAGGGCGTCATTTCATTCAAAAAGCGTGGGCACTATTTCTTCGTTGGATGAAAATGGCGGGGACTGGTCAAGGTACTCATACCAAATCAGAAGATTATTTAGATGAAAAAGAGAGCTTGTTTAACTGGCAAGATTGGAAGGAGCGCAGCCAAGAACGAATGAAGCAGGCAGTCAACAAGTTTCGCCGTAAGCCAAAATTTGAGGAACTCTCGGATCAAGCGAAAGTGCGTTATCTATATAAAACAATTGCTCGTCATTTGAAAAAACAAGAAAAGTGGAAACCCTCTATGACAGCACGAGAAGTCATTGATCAATCTACTTTAAAGGAGCAATTGCAAGATTTAAAGCGGTGGTATGAACATATACGATACACCAATCAGTCATTAAATAAACCGAAAGAACAAGAATTACAACGTTTATGGAATCAACTGCAGCAGCATAAAGAAATGTAAAAGAAGCACCTAAAAGACAGCTCCTGTACACGCAATTGGAATATACTCGCTTTCCCACAGGAGTCTCGCATATTCCAGTTGCTGTATGAGTGTACTTTTGTAAAACTGCCTTCTTAAAAGAAGGCAGTTTTTTTGTGGTATTTTCTAAAGTTTAAATAAAAGAAACCGATAATAGAAATAAGAATGTTTATAAAGAGGACGTGATTGACTTGAGAATTAATGGTTTTGCAAGTGGCATGGATATTGATTCAATGGTCCGTGATTTGATGAAGGCAGAAAGTATGCCTCTACAAAAAATGGAGAAGGAAAAGCAAGAACTGCAATGGAAGCGTGACGACTACCGTGAGATGAATACACTGTTGCTAGATTTCAGATCCCAGCTTACCCAAATGAAACTCACAACCAGCTATCGATCAAGAGAAGTTTCTTCTACTGATGAATCGAAAGTAACAGCAACGGCTAGTAGTGCAGCAAATGAAACATCTTTTAAAATATCAGAAGTAAAACAATTAGCTTCATCTGCCACTTTAAAAAACGCTGGTCCGATTACGGCAGATGGAGAGGAAATCGATGAGTCGAAAAGCTTATACCCTCAATTTGGGAAATTTGATAATCAGTCGACAGAGACTTGGAAACAAGGTGCTATTGACAAACAAACGATTACAGCAGAGAGTGATGGACAAGTTATTGAACTTGGAGAAGACGTCATAGATAGGGCTGCGATGAATGTTCAAGTCAATGGACAAGGCTATAAAGTTGTGACAGATGAAACCGCAACGTTAGCAGAAGATGAAGTGTATGTCTCAAGTGCAGGAGAATTAACTTTTGCAGATGGAGTAATACAAGAAGGTAGTCAAGTTTCTGTTGAATACGTAAAAGATGCGCATTCAGAGTCAAAAACGTTAGAATCCGATATTAGCGGTTACCAATTAGCTGGAGGTTCTATTGTTAATAATGCCAACTTTCAATTAGATATTGATGGTACGACTTATAGTATCGGAAGTGCTACTGGGGAAGAAAACGAATTTAACCTGGAAGATGCTGATGGGGGAACGATAGGTACGATTAATACGAATACGGGAAGGCTAACGTTTGATAATGAACTTTCTGAAGGAACGAATCTTTCGGTAAACTACCAGCAAAATTATTCTTCCTTCTCTGTTGGAGCTCATACTGATGAAGGCGAAACCCATCAAAATTTTCTTGTAACAGGAGATGAATCATTAAACCAAGTCGTTAATAAAGTAAACAAAGCAGATATAGGTGTATCAATGATGTACGACTCCTTTACAGACAGAATGACGATTAGTAGAACAGAAACCGGTAATTTTAATGAAGCTGGCAATGAAATTATGAGAAACGGCACCTTCATCAATAATATGTTAAAATTCGGCAGCGGTACAGAAGAGGGTGGCGATAATGCAGTATTCTCGATAAACGGCATCCAAGACACAGAGAGGCATTCCAATAATTTTGAAATCGATGGTGTCACCTTCAATTTGAAACAAACATTTACGGAGGCAGAGGGGCCGGTATCCATTAATGTCTCTAACGACTCTGGAGCGGTTTTCGAAAACATAAAAGAGTTCGTTGAAAACTATAATACTTTAATTGATGCGGTCAATGGAAAAGTGAATGAGGAGTATTATCGTGATTATGGCCCGCTTACTGATGACCAACGCGAATCATTAACAGAGACGCAACAAGAAGACTGGGAAGAAAGAGCCAAAAGCGGTCTATTAAGACGTGATTCGATTTTACAGAGCGGCTTAAATAGTATGCGTACCGATTTTTATAGTCCTGTAAACAATGAAGGGACGACAAGTGATTATAACCAGCTAGCTTCCATTGGCATCACAACAACAAGTAATTATATGGACGGTGGAAAGCTGGAAATTGATGAAGCCAAACTAAAGGCAGCGATTGAGGATGATCCTAGCGCTGTAGAAAGTTTATTTAGAGGGTCGAGCGATGAATATGGTCAGCAAGGTGTAGTGCACCGGTTGTATGACACGGTAAATGGGACGATGGATCGTATTTATGACCGGGCTGGTCGTACTACATCTACTAATCAACAATTTACCATTGGTCGAAATTTGAATGATGTACAAGAACAAATTAGAAGTTTTCAAGACAGATTAACGCAAATAGAAGATCGCTATTATAGTCAATTTACTAGAATGGAAAAAGCCATGCAAGAAGCCAACCAACAGGCTGCTTATATGCAACAGCAATTTGGCGGTGGCATGGGCATGATGGGATAATAAGAAAGGAGGGTTCACATGGATGTTGCAGCAATGTCTGTCATTATGAGTCAATCACAAGTAAAGCAACAAGCTAGTGTATCTCTTATGGATAAAGCATTAAATCAAGCAGAGCAACAGTCTAGTGACATGGTAAAAATGCTAGAAGCTAGTGCACAGCCTCATAAAGGCGGTAATATTGATATAAAAGGTTAATCATATCCCAAAAGCTTTAAACTGGATTCTTTTAGTCGATATAAAGAAAGACTCCATCAGTGGAGGTTTTCATCATCCCTCACTTCCACTGCCTTCATTATTCTAACTCTTGAAGTGGGGGTCTTATGGACGATTATTCACCGTGATTAATAAAAACTAAAGTACATGGAAGGGAATGAGGTCACCTCATGGAAACTAGTAGATTAGCTAGTGAACCTATCAGTACAACAAGAAGAGAAGGATTTGATTCTCAATCCGTAAACAGAGAGCAAAGGGATCAGGAATCGAAGAGGGAAGAAAAGCACCACATAGATATTTCGAAAGAAGAAGCAGCGGGAATGGTTGATGGTCTCAATCAATTTTTAAAAGAAACCAATACCAATATTCGTTATGAGTTTCATGATAAATTGGATAAATATTATGTGACGATCATTGATTCAGAATCGGAAGAAGTGATTAAAGAAATACCACCTAAAAAGTTATTGGATGTTTATGCGTCCATGGCTGAGTTGATGGGTTTTATTACCCATGAACAGATTTAGTAAGAAGCGAAGAGGGAGCGTTTGAAAATGGCTTATCAGCAGTATCAAGCATATCAGAACAATTCAGTGAACACCGCATCGCCAGGGGAATTGACTTTAATGCTATATAATGGAAGTTTAAAATTTATTAAACAAGCCAAAAAAGCAATAGAAAACGAAGAGCATCAAAAGAAAAATAATGCTATTCAAAGAACACAAGATATTATTCGGGAGTTAATGGTGACATTAAACCCAGAGGCTGAGATTGCTAAGGAGATTATGCCTTTATATGATTTTGCTTATTATACGTTAACACAAGCTAATATTCATAACGATACTAGTAAACTACAAGAAGTAGAAGATATTATGCTAGATTTTCGGAATACATGGAAGGAAGTATTAAAACAAGAACGTGCTCGCCAGCATGGACAGGGTGTACGTGCTTAATGAGAAATGTCGAGGAATATATTGATCTTACAAAAAAAATGATTCAACTTGTCGAAGAGCCTATAAAAGGGGATGAAAGAGATACGATCATTGAACAGGTGATGGATTTAATGGAAGAACGCCAGGCGGTGATGAAGCAGGTGCAGCCCCCTTATTCGGAGGCAGAAAAGGAGTTAGGCGCACAGGCGATAATGTTAGATAAGCACTTACAACATAAATTATCTATCATTTTTCAAAAAATAAAAAAGGACATGCGTGAGACCAAAAAGCAGCATAAATCTAATCAGCAGTATTTGAATCCATATAAAAACCTGGCTAATTATGATGCGATGTTTTTAGATTCTAAGAAATAAGCTTAGCGGCGGGAATGCTAGGCTTATTTTTTCGACATTTTTCGGGTTATGAATCTATGGTTAAATTTTTGTTAAAAATTTTCCGAATTTATTTACAATTTTACGTTTATTGGTGCATAACTGTGGTATTATAGATATATAGCTTTTTAGCTTTATAGTTTGAAAGGAGGACACTTTTGTATGAAATATAACATCCGTGGAGAGAATGTGGAAGTGACCAATGCGATTAAGGAATATGTCGAGAGAAAAATTGGGAAGCTCGAGAGATATTTTGATACACCGCCCACTTCCGATGTGAATGTAAATATAAGTGTCTATAATGATGAGCAGCAAATTGAGGTTACCATTCCGATGACGAATTTGTTATTACGAGCTGAAGAACAGCACCTTGATCTATACGCTGCCATTGATTTAGTTGTTGACAAGCTAGAAAGGCAAATTAGAAAGCATAAAACGAAAGTGAATCGAAAATTCCGTCAGCAGGGTGGTGCACCCAAACACGTATTTGCTGAGATGGAAAGGGAAGCGGTTTTATTAAAAGAACAAGAAGAATATGATGATGACGAAATAGAAATTGTAAGAACAAAACGGTTCGACTTAAAGCCAATGGATTCAGAAGAAGCTGTTTTACAAATGGATATGCTAGGGCATGCATTCTTCGTATTCGAAAATTCAGATACTGGTACAACTAATGTTGTATATAGACGCCGTGACGGCAGATATGGACTAATCGAACCAAGCTAAAAATACTTAACCAAAAGATGGGCGCCATCTTTTCAAGGCTGTTGAGAAAAGTTTTTCTCAGCAGTCTTTTTTAGTGGGAATCTTTGTTCACTGTTTTGATCTGATTCTAGAGGGTGTCTAATCGAAGTGTGGGTCGGGATTGCGGCTTAAAACTGCAGATAGAGGAGTTCTAATGGCAGTATGATTCGTATATATGGCTTAAAACTGCAGATAGAGGAGTTCTAATGGCAGTATGATTCATATATATGGTTAAAAACTGCAGATATAGGGATTCTAATGACAGTATGGGTTAGCGTATATGTTTTAACACTGCTAATAGAACGGTTCTATAGCCATCAGTAGACTCCTGCAGAAATACACCCGTGGAAGCTTGATTAAATTTCACCGATTGAGTTTTTCCACGCCTTTGCATCATTCCAATCTTGTCGAAGTGTGTAAATGCATTTTAACAAAAAGATACAAATTCATTTTTTCTATGCTTGGTACCATCAAGTTTTGGTATTTTCCTCTGGTCATTTGCACAAAATTGTATGTTACAAATCTCTGGAAATCAACAAATGCATATTTTTTCCAATCGCAAACATATGATATACATATAGTAGCTCCCGCGGAGAAGGTTATCCTAATTTCACCTCTCCTCACCTTCTCCCAAGCATAGAAGCAGTCCAGAAACAGCGGTCTGCTTCTTTCTTCCTCTATTTATCGAAGAAATGCACATTACTTTTGTCCTAACCGTTCTATATCCCTGTTATCTTATAGGACGTGTCTTGTAATTCGCATCTAGCTAGTGTTATCATTAATACTGGACTATAATATAGGAATGAAATAATTATATGAAGGTTTAGTTAAAGCAAAAGAGGTGCGTCTAGAATGCGTGGATTATTGAAAAAAATAATTGGTGATGGAAATCAACGTCAATTAAAGACGTTACAGAAAATAACGGATGAAATTGAGGAACAAGAACCATCCTATGAAAAATTATCAGATCAAGGTTTACAAGATAAAACGAATGAATTAAAAGAAAGATATCAAAACGGTGAATCGTTAGATGATTTATTAGTAGAGGCATATGCCGTTGTTCGTGAAGGGGCTAAAAGAGTGCTAGGATTGCGCCCATATCCTGTACAGTTAATAGGTGCAGTGGCGATGCATCGCGGAAATATAGCAGAGATGAAAACAGGGGAAGGGAAAACCCTAGCTTCCACGATGCCCGCTTACTTAAATGCGTTAACGGGTAAAGGTGTTCACATTATTACGGTTAACGATTATTTGGCGGACCGTGATGCCAGAGAAATGGGCGAGCTATACGAGTTCCTTGGTTTAACTGTAGGGTTAAATCAAAATGGTATGTCCAAAGATGAAAAACGAGAAGCTTATTTAGCAGATATCACATATGGTACGAACAATGAGTTTGGCTTTGATTACTTACGTGACAACATGGTGCTGTATAAAGAACAAATGGTGCAGCGCCCATTACATTTTGCGATTATTGATGAGGTGGATTCTATCCTCATTGATGAGGCGAGAACCCCCCTTATTATTTCTGGGACAGCGCAAAAATCTGCTGCGCTTTATCAACAAGCGAATCAGTTTGTTCGAACACTAAAGAATGAAGTAGATTATACGTACGATGAAAAATCAAAAGGAGTACAATTAACCGAAGAAGGGATGAATAAAGCAGAGCGCTTTTTTAACATTGAAAACCTATTTGATTTAAACAATGTGACCTTAACCCACCATATTAATCAAGCGTTAAAAGCACATGTATCGATGCATCGAGATACTGACTATGTGGTGGAAGAAGACCAAGTTGTTATTGTAGATCAATTTACGGGACGTCTGATGAAGGGACGCCGCTACAGTGATGGTCTTCATCAAGCAATAGAAGCAAAAGAGGGGCTGCAAATTCAAAATGAAAGTATGACCCTTGCATCTATTACTTTCCAAAACTACTTCCGTATGTATGAAAAACTTGCTGGGATGACTGGTACAGCGAAAACGGAAGAAGAGGAATTTCGCAATATTTATGCGATGGATGTTGTGGCGATTCCAACCAATAAACCAATCATTCGTGAAGATAAGGCTGATTTAATTTATAAATCAACAGAAGGTAAGTTTAAAGCGGTTGTGGAAGAGATTAAAGAACGTTATCAAAAAGGACAACCTGTATTAGTTGGTACGGTAGCGGTTGAAACATCTGAGCTTATCTCAAAACTATTATCACGTGCGGGTGTTAAGCATAATGTTTTAAATGCGAAAAACCATTATCGAGAAGCGGAAATTATTGAAAATGCCGGTCAAAAAGGTGCTGTTACCATTGCAACAAACATGGCTGGCCGTGGTACAGATATTAAATTAGGTGATGGTGTCAAGGAATTAGGTGGTTTGGCAGTCATTGGGACAGAACGTCATGAATCCAGACGAATTGATAACCAGTTACGTGGTCGTTCAGGTCGTCAAGGAGATCCTGGTGTGACACAATTTTATTTATCTATGGAAGATGAGTTAATGCGACGCTTTGGATCAGACAACATGAGATCTATGATGGAGCGTTTAGGCATGGATGACACCCAGCCAATTGAAAGTAAGATGGTTTCGAGAGCAGTCGAGTCTGCCCAAAAAAGGGTGGAAGGAAACAACTTTGATGCACGTAAAACCATTTTATCTTATGATGATGTCTTACGTCAGCAACGTGAAGTTATTTATAAACAACGGTTCGATGTCATTGGTTCAGATAATATTCGTGAAATTATAGAGCAAATGATTCAAACATCTGTTGAGAATGCTGTGGATACGTACATGACGGATGACATTCCGGAAAACTGGAACTTATCTGGATTAACTGAATATCTGCATGCGAACCTATTAGAACAAGAATGGATTACAGAGGACGAATTAAAAGGAAAAGAAAAAGAGGAAGTTGTCGACCTCATTTTAGCTAAAGTAAAAGAAAAGTATGATCAAAAAGAGCAAGAATTAACACCAGAACAAATGCGTGAATTTGAAAAAGTTATCCTGTTACGTACAGTTGATACAAAGTGGATGGATCATATTGATCAAATGGATCAGCTGCGTCAAGGTATTCATCTTCGTGCTTATGGACAAAATGATCCACTAAGAGAGTACCAAATGGAAGGCTATTCCATGTTTGAAGAAATGATCGCAGCCATCAATGAAGAAGTGGCGCGATACGTGATGAAGGCACAAATCCGTCAGAACTTACAAAGAGAAGAAGTTGTAAAAGATACTCAAGCCGTTTCTGGTGGTGATCAGTCAAAGAAAAAAGTGAAGAAACCATTTGTCAAATCACAAAATGTTGGCCGAAACGAACCATGTCCTTGCGGCAGTGGCAAAAAATATAAACATTGCCATGGACGCTAATTAAGGGGCTGATTAACCCTCCTTAGAAGGATTTAGATTGTAAGAATGAGGTGGAAAGATGGAATTAGTAGAAATAAAGCAAGAATTAGATAAAATGGCTAAACGATTAGCGGACTTTAGGGGGTCTCTTTGACTTAGAGACAAAACGTGCTCGAATTGCGGAATTAGAAGAGGTCATGACAGATCCAAGCTTTTGGGATGACCAACAAGCCGCTCAAAAAGTCATCAGTGAAGTGAATGGATTAAAAGATTTAGTACATGCTTTTGATCGTAATGAGGAATCACTAGAGAATGCGGAAGTTTCGTATGAACTGGTGAAAGAAGAAAATGATGAAGATTTAAGAGAAGACTTGGAACAAGAAGTCACTTCATTAGCAGAGTCACTCAATCAGTTTGAATTGTTTATATTACTAAGTGAACCTTATGATAAGAATAATGCGATCTTAGAACTTCATCCAGGTGCTGGTGGTACAGAATCCCAGGATTGGGCGGATATGCTGCTTCGTATGTATACAAGATGGGCAGAGACGAAGAATTTCAAAGTGGAAACATTAGACTATCTGCCTGGCGATGAAGCGGGTGTAAAGAGTGTGACACTTTTAGTTAAAGGTCATAATGCTTATGGTTATCTCAAAGCAGAAAAAGGTGTTCATCGTTTAGTACGAATTTCACCTTTCGACTCCTCTGGCCGTCGTCATACATCGTTCGTTTCTTGTGAAGTAATGCCAGAGCTTGATGACGATATCGATGTAGATGTAAAAACTGAAGATTTAAAGATTGATACGTATCGCTCAAGTGGTGCAGGTGGACAGCATGTCAATACAACAGACTCTGCGGTAAGAATTACACACCTTCCAACAAAAACAGTGGTAACGTGTCAATCTGAGAGATCTCAAATTAAAAATCGAGACCAAGCCATGAAAATGTTGAAAGCTAAATTATATCAATTAGAAATAGAGAAACAACAGCAAGAGATGGCAGATATTCGAGGAGAGCAAAAAGAAATCGGTTGGGGCAGCCAAATTCGTTCTTATGTATTCCATCCATATTCGATGGTAAAAGATCATCGAACGGATCATGAAACAGGTAATACCCAAGCAGTGATGGATGGTGAAATCGACCGATTTATTGATGCCTATTTAAGATCATTAATGAACTAATTAGGAGCGAGCAAAAAGGGGAAAGCCTTACGCTCGCTCTTTTTATGGTATTATGTCAAAATTTTGTCGAAGGACGCAGGAGGAATTGTTTTATGATAAAGAAATATAAGCGAAATCCGGTACCTTACTCGTTACAACAGGTGTTGGATTATCTATTTGTGTTGATTGGTGCATTTTTTGTAGCAGTAGCATTTAATGTGTTTTTGCTTCCGAACAATATCGCCTCTGGTGGTGTTGCCGGGATTAGTACGATTACGAAATCTGTATTTGATTGGGAACCATCTCTTGTACAATGGGGGATTAATATTCCATTGTTTATTGCGGGTGTGCTGATATTAGGTAAAAATTTTGGTGCGAAAACACTCGTCGGCACAGTGGTTCTGCCTTTTTATGTATTTCTAACTCGAAATGTAGCACCAGCTACTGAAGACCCCCTGCTAGGAGCTATCTTCGGCGGCATGATTGTCGGACTGGGACTTGGTATTGTATTTAAAGGAAAAGCTTCGACAGGTGGAATGGATTTAGCGGCACAAATCTTACATAAGTTTACCGGTTTGCCATTAGGCATAAGCCTAGCTATGATCGATGGGCTCATTGTTCTGACAGCAACAATTGTTTTTTCAGTAGAACAAGGTTTATATGCGTTAATCGGACTTTTTATCACAAGCAGAACAATTGATTTTGTTCAAGTTGGGTTAAATACGTCTAAAAATGTGATGGTAATTACCGATCAACCAGATCAAGTTCGACAGGTATTGTTAAAAGATATAGATCGAGGAGTCACTGTTTTTCATGGATCTGGTGGTTATACGGAAGAAGATCGCAAAGTGTTAATGTGTGTGGTAGGGCAAGGAGAATTTAGTAAGATGACGCAAGCTGTTAAACAAATAGACCCTCATGCATTTGTAGTGGCCATGAATGCAACCGAAGTTTTAGGAGAAGGTTTTAAGAAATAATTACCACTATATTTAAAATCCCTTGTATTCGACAATATAACATCCATTTTTCATAATGAAATATAATTGTAATAAAATTTTAGCTAAAATTTATCGAAATAGATGTTATAATGTAAATAGTGTATCAATAATTATCAACATTTGACTGATATTAGCCGATAATAGAATAAAAAGGTGATTATTTTATGATAGAGATGCAAAATGTTTATATGAAATACCCGAATGGTGTTGTGGCGCTGAATGGAGTAAGTGTATCCATTGAGCAGGGGGAGTTTGTTTACATAGTCGGACCAAGTGGTGCGGGAAAGTCAACGTTTACGAAAATCATGTTCCGTGAGGAAACTCCAGACAACGGACAGGTTATTGTAAACAATCAGGAAGTGAGTACATTAAAGTGGAAAGAAGTGCCTCACTTTAGACGTAACATAGGAGTTGTGTACCAAGACTTTCGACTTCTCCCGAAATTAACTGTTTATGAAAATATTGCTTTTGCTCTAGAAGTTATAGAAGAAAGTCCTCGTAATATTCGAAAAAGAGTGATGAAAGTACTGGATCAAGTTGGCTTGAAAAATAAGGCGCGGTTTATACCTGATGAGTTATCAGGCGGGGAACAGCAGCGCGTTGCGATCGCTAGAGCTATTATTAATCATCCAGGTCTTTTAATTGCAGACGAGCCTACTGGTAACTTGGACCCAGAGACCTCTTGGGAAATTATGCAGCTATTGGAAGATATTAATGCTTCAGGTACGACAGTAATTATGGCAACACATAGCCAAGATATTGTGAATTCCATTCGAAAACGTGTCATTGCGATGGAGGATGGCATGATTGTACGTGACGAGCATCGAGGAGAGTATGGTTATGAAATTTAGTACGTTAAAAAGGCATTTAAAAGAAGGTGCGAAAAATACGTGGAGAAATAGTTGGATGACTATTGCATCAGTAGGTGCAGTTACAACCACCTTAATTCTTGTCGGGATCTTTCTTGTCCTTATGCTGAACTTAAACCATATAGCAGGTGAGTTAGAAGAAGATGTACAGATTAAAGCATTGATTGAATTAACTACGGAACAGGCTGCCGTAGATCAACTAGAAGAAAATATAAAATCTATTAATCAAGTTGCATCGGTTGAATTTCAAACAAAAGATGAAGAACTGGATAATTTAATAGATAGTTTAGGGGAACAAGGTCAAGCTTGGAGTCTTTATGAGCAAGACAATCCGCTTAATGATGCATTTATTGTAAAAGCTGCTAACCCTCAAGAAACGGGTCAAGTAGCTCAACAAATTAGTGAAATGGAACATGTCTATGAAGTGAATTATGGACAAGATTATGTAGATAACTTGTTTGCTTTTAATGAATATGCAAGAAACATAGGGTTAGCGCTGATTTTAGCATTAGTCTTTACAGCTATATTCCTTATTTCAAATACCATTAAAATTACCATTTTAGCTAGAAAAAAAGAAATTGGCATCATGAAATTGGTTGGTGCAACCAATAGTTTTATTCGTTGGCCGTTTTTTATTGAAGGTATGTTATTAGGGATTTTAGGCAGTATTATCCCGATTTCTATTATCCTATCCGGATATTACTATCTATCTCAAAATGTCATTATGATTCAGGAATTTAGCTTTGTGGAAATTTTACCATTCCATCCATTTGCTTGGCAGGTTTCAGGTTTAATACTTGGAATTGGTGTTTCGATCGGTGTCTGGGGAAGCTTAATGAGTGTACGGAAATTTTTAAAAGTTTAGTAGATTGACAGGAAAGGGGAAAACGGCAATGTGGCGGAACAAAGCAGCACTCTCTATAGTTTTTATTTTAACCCTCATTTTTGCATCTAATACAGCTTTTGCAGAATCTATTGGTGAATTAAACAGCAAATTAGATGAGTTGGAAAGGGAACAACAAGAATTAAATCAAAAAAGTAATAGCATTAACAGTGAAGTAAGTGAAACAGAGCAAAAAATCCAGGAAGTGCAAGAAGAGCAAGCACATACAAATGAAGAAATTAATGAAATCGACAGTGACCTAGAAGATACGCAAGCAGAATTGACTGCAAAACAAAATGAAATTACAGAAACTAATAACGAAATTGCTACGATTGAAGGAGAAATTGCAGATACAGAAAATGACATTCAATCTTTAAAAGAAGAGATTACTATCCTCCAAGATGAAATTGAAACATTAGAGGAAAAAATTGAAGCGAGAGAAGAATTACTAAAGAAACGATTGCGCTCTATTCAACAAAGTGGCGGAAACATAAACTACTTGGAAATCATTTTTGGTGCTCAAAATTTTGGTGATTTTATATCACGCGCTACTGCAGTCACCAAGATTATGGACCAAGACAAATCAATTATGGAACAACAGCAAAGTGATAAAGAAGCATTAGAAGCAAATAAAACACAGCTAGAAGCAAATAAACAAGAATTAGAAGATAAGCAGCTTGCGTTAGAGGAAAATAAACAGAAATTAGAGAATACCAAAGCAACGTTAGTAGCTCAACAACAGGAAATAAATCAAATTAAGGCAACATTGAATCAGCAGTTGAAGAATAAGCAACAATTGTTAGCGGAGTTGGAACATGAGGAAGAAGAACTTCATGAACACAAAATGTCTCTTGCAGAACAACAAGAAACATTAAATAACCAAGAGGCAGTTATTCAAGAGGCTAAAAGAAAAGCAAAACAAAAGATAGAACAGTTTTCTGGAGAACAACAGAATTCCGATAGTTCCCCTTCTCTGTCAGCCGGTGGAAGCGGAAGCTTAATTTGGCCAGCACAAGGAAGACAGTCTTCAGGGTATGGTTACCGTTCGTTTAATGGTGGTGGATTTCATTATGGCATTGATATTGCTAATGGAAAAGGAACGCCAATACATGCTACTGCATCAGGTGTTGTAACAAGAGCGAATTATTCCAGCAGTTATGGAAATGTTGTCTACATATACCATCTGGATAAAAATCTTACAACTGTATATGCGCATTTAAATAGCTTAGGAGTATCGCTAGGTCAAGAAGTATCACAAGGCCAACAAATTGGCGGTATGGGGAACACTGGAGACTCTTTCGGTGATCATCTGCATTTTGAAGTTCATAAAGGAGAATGGAACTACCGAAGTGGTGTTAATCCAATGAATTATTTACCTTAATATATAAAGAGAGACTTCCATCAGTGGGAATTTTCTTCATCCCACTGATGGTTAGCGAAACTTATCAGGGTGCTAGCGTCCGTTATCCCTCGCTTATACTACTTTCATTATTGAAGTGGGTGTCTTACGGACGCTTGTTCATCGTGAGAAAATATAAAGACATCACAAAAAAACTTGTGATGTCTTTTTTAAACCTTCATAATATATAATAATAGAACGTTTTTTAATATGTAGTTTGGGGTGAAAGGATGGCTATTAAAAAAAGATATATTGTATTGTTAATGCTTCTAGCATTAGTTATTGGATCAGTGGTGACATTTTTTAGTTTGACATTTTTTATGCAAACGACAACTTATGAGAATGGTGGAACTGCCAGCTCTGATAGAGATTTGTTGTTAGATCTGGAAGAGCAGAAAGATAATCAAGAAGAGAATCTAGAACAAATGACAAAGGTAGCAGACGCTTTTAGTATCATTAAAGAAAACTATGTAGAAGATGTAGAGGACAAGCAATTAATTGAAGGCGCTATACAAGGAATGTTGGAATCACTAGAAGATCCGTATAGTGTGTATATGGATCAAGAAACGATGAAACAGTTTAATGAACAAATTGAATCTTCTTTTGAAGGAATTGGGGCAGAAGTCTCGATGACAAATGGAAATGTGACGATTGTTGCGCCCATTAAAGATTCTCCCGCTGAAAAAGCAGGTTTAAAACCAAATGACCAAGTTCTTTCCGTTGATGGAGAGAGCATAGAAGGCTTAGATCTTTACGAAGCTGTTAATAAAATTCGTGGTGAGAAAGGATCTCAAGTCGTATTAGAAATTAACCGTCCCGGAGTAGAAGAAACGTTAGAAGTAGAAATAACGAGAGACTCTATTCCATTAGAAACGGTTTATGTGGATACAAAAGAAGTGGGCAATAAGCTGATTGGTATCATTGAACTGACATCTTTTTCCGAAAAAACATCCGAAGAGTTTCATGATGCCCTTTCCGATTTAGAGAGTCAAGGTATGGATGGTTTGGTATTAGATGTAAGAGGTAATCCAGGAGGTTTACTTCCTGCAGTAGAAGATATCTTAAAAGAATTTGTTCCTGAAGATATTCCATATATACAAATTGAGGATCCGAATGGAGAAAAATCACGACATTTCTCTAATTTAGAGGAGCCCAAAGATTACCCTGTTGTTACCTTAATTAATGAAGGCAGTGCATCTGCTTCTGAAATTTTAGCTATTTCATTGAATGAAGCAGTGGATTATGATGTGGTGGGGACCACTTCTTTTGGTAAAGGAACGGTACAACAAACCGTATCAATGGGAGACGGCAGTACGATCAAAATAACCCGCTTTAAATGGCTGTCTCCAGAAGGAAATTGGATTCATGAGGAAGGTGTGAAGCCAACGGTTGAGCAGAAAATGCCAGATTATTATTACACAAATCCAGTCCAATTAGAAGACCCTTTAGAGTATAATCAAAGCGATCAAAAAATTGAAAATGTTCAGGTAATGTTGGGTGGACTTGGATACGATCCAGGCAGGACAGATGGCTATTTTAGTGAAGCAACTAAGCAAGCAGTAGAGGCTTTCCAAGCAGATCAAGGAATAAACGTATCTGGCCAAATCGATCAAAACACAGCCGAGGTTTTACAATCATCCATTATGGAAAAAATAAGAAACGGAGACGACGACCTTCAACTAGAAAAAGCAATAGAAGTGTTAGTGGAAAATTAATCAATAAAACAAACCCTGTAGCGTACGTATATACGTTACAGGGTTTTACATATAGGATAAAAAGAAAAGTGCTGGTTTGATTTAACACGGTGAACAATCATCCGTTAGATCCCGCTTCAAGATTTAGAATAATGAAAAAGCATGAGTTGGGATGAAGAAAACCCCCACTGATGAAAGTCTCTCTATATAAAAAGAAAGTAACATCAGCTGCGGAAAAATGCGAGACTCCTGGGGGAATAGCGCGAAGCCACTGAAAAAGTGTTTATTTTGAAAATCGCACAACACTCACCCACTATATATAGTTATTCCAGTTTATTAAATCTTTATATATAGTAGGTGTTTGAGTTGACTTAAACAATTTAGGGACTTTTTCAGTGGCCCCGAATAGCGCGAGCTGAAGATCCCACAGGCAGCGGGTTTCTGCCGAGGAAGCTGAAGCCGTGCCGCGTGCCTAGCAAGCCGTTCATTGCTAATTGGTGAAAGT